>JAESQF010000044.1 GCA_016765295.1 Oleispira sp. | reverse complement strand
ATTTGCAAGAACAACCTTTTAGGCAACGCTATGAGTTTTATTAATAAAGCTATTTTAGCCATTTCTTTTGTTGTTATCCCCGCTGTTTTATTTTTTAACCCTTTCAATACAAAACATTGCGGTGTGATCTTTGACCTAGAGAGCCGTAATTTAATCAATTCGATCACTTCTGATATTGCTATAAAGCTGCAAAGATCTGTAGGGACTTACGGCACGGTTAAAGGAATGACTCCGCAACAGATTAACGATATTGGTGCGGATATCATCTTAGGTAATACTTTCCACCTGATGCTACGTCCAGGCACTGAAATTATTAAAATGCACGGTGATTTGCACGATTTTACTCAGTGGGATAAGCCAATTCTTACTGACTCAGGCGGCTTCCAAGTTTTTAGCTTAGGAAAAATGCGCAAAATCACTGAAGAGGGCGTTGCTTTTCGTTCTCCGGTGAATGGTGCCAAGGTTTTCATGTCACCTGAGAGCTCGATGGCAGTGCAGCGTGACTTAGGCTCTGATGTCGTGATGATTTTTGACGAGTGCACACCGCACCCAGCAACGCCAAAAGAAGCGGCAGATTCTATGCGTTTGTCTTTGCGTTGGGCACAGCGTTCAAAAGATGCTCATGGTGATAGTCCTTCTGCTTTGTTTGGTATTATTCAAGGCGGCATGTACGAAGAATTACGTGATGAGTCTTTGGCTAAGTTAACCGATATCAACTTTGATGGTTATGCCATTGGTGGTTTGAGCGTAGGTGAGCCAAAAGAAGATATGATGCGTATTCTTTCTCACCTAACTCATCAAATGCCTGAGGATAAGCCTCGTTATTTAATGGGGGTGGGCAAACCAGAAGATTTGATTGAGGGTGTTCGCCGCGGGGTGGATATGTTTGATTGTGTGATGCCAACGCGAAATGCGCGTAATGCTCATATCTTTACTCACACGGGTGTTTTGAAGTTGCGTAACGCAACTCATAAAACCGATATTCGTCCTTTAGACGACCAGTGTGATTGCTACACCTGTGAAAATTTCTCTCGTGCTTATTTACATCACTTAGATAAATGCAAAGAGATTTTAGGCTCGACTTTGAATACTATCCACAACTTACGTTATTACCAAATATTGATGGCGGGTATGCGTAAGGCATTGGATGAAGGAACTTTTGATCAATTTGTAATCGATTTCTATCAGGCTCGTGGACTTGAAGTCCCTGCGCTAGAGTCTGAAGCTTAGTCTCAGAAGTAAGGATTATTTAATTGAACGATGGTTTGACAACACTTAATACAAAAATTTGATATATTACTGCAACTGATCTAATGGAAATGAACATGAACTTAAAATCTTTAATGGCTGCGGCCGCATTATTAGCTCCTGTATCGGCGTTTGCTGAAGGTGCTGCTCCAGAGGCTATGGGCGTTACTGGCCAGCTTGTTTTCTTGGGTGGCTTTTTAGTCATCTTCTATTTCTTATTATGGCGTCCACAAAGCAAGCGTCAAAAAGAGCATAAATCTTTGATTTCTGATCTTGCTAAAGGCGATGAAGTCGCAACTGCTGGCGGTTTGGTCGGCAAAGTAATCAAGGTTAATGATGATTTCTTGATGATTGAAGTTGCTGATAACGTTCAATTACCTGTGCAAAAATCAGCCATTACTGCAGCCTTGCCAAAAGGCACGATTAAAGGCATTAAAGCTTAAATCGTTTTTACATAAATAAAGGCAGCTTCGGCTGCCTTTATTATGTGCTGCTGATAGAAAACCAAGAAAATAATTTTAAAAAATTACTTAACAATAACTAACTTAACCACAGGGCAGCATGATGCTCAATAAATATCCTTTATGGAAAAACCTACTGATTGTATTGCTACTCGCGCTAGCGGTTGTCTATTCAATCCCCAACTTGTACCCACCAGATCCTGCGATTCAAATTACTCCGAGTCGGGCTGGGGCAGAGATATCTGAGCGCTCTCTAGAAAGAATTAGAGCGCATTTAACAGAAAATAATATCGAGTTTTTTGGTGAAGAAGTAACCGGTGGTACCGTTTTATTTCGTTTAGCTGATAACGAACAGCAGTTACCTGCAAAAGATAAGATACAGCGCATGTTAGGTGATGATTTTGTGGTTGCTTTAAACCGCGCACCGACAACACCGCAATGGCTATTGGACATGGGCGCTGGCCCAATGACTCTTGGTTTGGATTTAAGTGGTGGTGTTCACTTCCTAATGGAAGTAGATATGGAAGGCTATATGAAAGGCCAGATGAAAAACTATCAGGCAGAAGTGAAACGTCTACTGCGTGAAGAAAATCTTAAATATCGCCGTGTTACGGTTGAAGATAATACTCTGCGCATCAGCTTTAAAACTGAAGAGCTACAAGATAAAGCGGACAGTTTCTTAGGCCGTGAAATGAAAGATTTCCGTGCGACGACTGTTTCGAATACGTCTAATGATGTGATCTTGGCGCTAACCGTGCAGAAGGTAAAAGATTTACAAAATTATGCAGTAAAGCAAAACTTAACGACTATTAGAAATCGAGTCAATGAGCTGGGTGTAGCAGAGCCTCTTGTTCAACGCCAAGGTGCTAACCGTATTGTTGTTCAGCTTCCGGGTGTGCAAGATACTGCGACCGCGAAGAAAGTATTGGGGAAAGCAGCGAACTTATCGTTCCGCTTAGAAGCTGAGCCTGATGCTAGTCGCTTTTCTAGTGAAGAATATTCATTTCGCAGCAACGAATTCCGCAGCGCTCGGGTTGAGAAAAAAGAAATTATTTCTGGCGATCGTGTCACCAATGCTCAGCCTTCTTTTGATGAAAATGGTCAGCCTCAAGTAAATATCAGTCTTGATTCTACTGGCGCTAGTATTATGGCCAAAGTCACTCGCAAATCGATTAAGCGTCGCATGGCAGTATTGTTTATTGAGCAAAAGCCAACGACTCGTTATGTCATGAAAGACGGTAAAGAAGTTGCGGTGACTAAATATACCGAAACTCGTGGCATTATTTCTTTAGCAACAATTCAGAGCCAGTTGGGCTCTAGCTTCCGTATTACTGGATTGGAACCTGCCGAAGCTTCTGAGTTGGCATTGCTATTACGCGCAGGTGCGCTAGCCGCTCCTATGTATTTTGTTGAAGAGCGAACAGTAGGTCCAAGCCTAGGTAAAGATAATATCGAGCAGGGCGTCACATCGGTCTTGGTCGGCTTAGCGTTAGTACTTATCTTTATGATGGTTTTCTATCGTGTATTTGGTTTCTTTGCCAATGTCGCTTTACTCTTTAACTTGGTCATCTTGCTTGCTTTGATGTCATTGATTGGTGCAACACTAACCTTACCGGGTATCGCTGGCATCGTATTAACAGTGGGTATGGCAGTCGATGCCAATGTGTTAATTTTCTCTCGTATACGAGAAGAATTAAATGCAGGGCGTTCTCCTCAGCATGCGATTAATGAAGGTTATAACCGTGCATTCGTAACTATTTTTGACGCGAACATTACGACCTTAATTGTTGCGGTTATTTTGTTTGGTGTCGGTACTGGCCCAGTGAAAGGTTTCGCGGTGACATTATCTCTCGGTATCATCACCTCCATGTTTACCTCGATTGTTTTAACTCGAGCTTTGGTTAACTTTACTTATGGTGGTCGTCGTATTACTAGCTTGTCGATTGGTGGTATTAATAAACGTGATGAAAATGATTCAGTAATGACTGCTGAGGAGACCAAGTAATGGTAACTAATTTAAACTTTGATTTCATGAAGCTGCGTAAAGTGGCCATGACTATTTCTGCAATTTTATTGCTTTTGTCCGTGGCCTCACTGGCGACTAAAGGCCTGAACTTAGGTTTGGATTTTACCGGTGGAACCTTGCTGGAAGTTTCTTATCAGCAACCCGCTGATATCCAGAAGATTCGATCTCAGCTGAATGAGTCTGGTTTTCCCGGCTCTACGGTGCAGAATTTTGGCAGCGAAACAGAAGTATTGATTCGTATGTCGGAAGCTTACCGCGATACGTTAGGCGCAGAGGTTCTTGAAGCGTTACGAGCTGGTGGTGGTGCTAATGAAGTAGAGCTGCGTCGTAGTGAGTTCGTAGGTAGCCAGGTTGGTGAGGAATTACGAGATCAAGGTGGTTTAGCACTTCTGATGGCGTTGTTTGTGGTTATGCTCTATGTGGCATTTCGCTTTCAGTTTAAATTTTCAGTCGGTGCTGTATTAGCCTTGTTTCATGATGTATTGATCATTCTTGGTTTATTCTCTATTTTTCAATGGGATTTCGATCTAACCGTTTTTGCTGCCTTGCTTGCGGTGATTGGTTACTCGTTAAACGATACTATTGTTGTGGCCGATCGCATACGCGAAAATTTCCGTATTGTGCGTAAGGGGGATGCCATTGAGGTGATGAATCTTTCTTTAAATCAAACTTTGGGCCGTACTATTATGACCTCTGTCACGACGGCATTAGTATTGTTGGCGTTAATGTTCTTGGGTGGAGAATTAATTCATAACTTTGCTTTAGGTTTATTGATTGGTGTGGTTGTGGGTACTTATTCTTCTATCTATGTAGCCGCTAATATCTTATTGATGATGAATCTTACTCGTGAAGATCTTATTCCAGCAGAGCTTGAAGAAGAATTAGATGACCGCCCTTAGTGGGTCGGATGGTTAGCTAAAAGCTAATTAAATCAACATTGATTTTTTCCATAAAAATGCCCGAGTAATGATTTAATTATTCGGGCATTTTTATGTGTATTACTTACTTATTTGAAAATTAAAAGCTTCAATATTAATCAGAATAGATCTATTTCGGTTTCAATATCTGCACCACCTTCAGCCCCTGTTTCAAATTTAAGTTTCTCATCCGTCATGAAATCAATTAAAGCAATTAATTGAGTACTGTTATCTTCTATCGAGAGGAAGCCTTCTTGGAGTTTTTGATGCAGGTGCAAATTTTTACGCCAGTCTTCATTCTTGGTTAACTCTAACGTGGAATGCATATGCTGATGAAGGGCTTGGTGTAGAGGATCAATATCTTTATAGGAAGGCAAGTGACTGAAGTGTTGAAAACCTACGCCGCTTTCATACCACTGACCAAATCGGCAGTCGTGATGGTTAGCCATTACGGTATTCCAGGCTGTTGATTGAGAGCCCATCTCGAGCGCCTGGTAACCATTTTGCACATAGATCATATGGTCAACCTTAATTAAGGATGCGAAGCTGACGATTTGAGAGTAATTAACTTTTTCATAAGTCTGTTGGGCAATCAGTGCGAGTTGATTAAAGCTGTCTTCAAATGCTTGAGTGGCCGTGCGGGCATTATCGGTCATTTTATTCATTTTTTCGGCTTGCTCGGCCATTAACGTTGTTGCATGGGTAAACTCACCAATCAGAGCGCCAATATTTGCTGTCGCTTTTTGAGTATTCTCTGCCAAGCTACGTACTTCGTCAGCAACGACGGCGAAACCTCGGCCAGCTTCGCCAGCTCTTGCGGCTTCAATCGCGGCATTGAGTGCGAGTAGATTCGTTTGTTCTGCTATGCCATTAATAAAGGTGACAACATCTGAAATTTCGCTACTGCGTTCCTGTAAGTGCTTGGCGGTAGATTCAATGGTGCTGGTCATCTCTATTTGCTGGTGTAGGTCGCCAAGAACAGAACGAATATTTTGCAAGGCATCGGTTGATAGCGATACCCCTTGGCTACTAATGGCTTCTACCTCTTGCATTTGGTCGGCAACTTTTTGTAAGTCTGATTGGTTGCGTTCTAAGTTTTTTAATAAACTATTGGTTTTCACTTGGCCAATGCTGGTATCTAAGCGTTGGCAGTGAGCGAGGAAATAGGCCTCTTCCATACCGTTAAAAGCTTCTGCAATACCTTCTATGGAGGTCGCGAATTGACCTTTTAATCCTTTCGCTAGGGGGCGTCGATAAAATCGGTCCTGGCTTGCTTCTTTAAAAGATGCCTCAACTTCTCGGATGTAGGTTTCCATTTGATCGAATAAGTCATTAATGTCGCTGCTTGCTCTACGCATAATAAAATCATTACTTTCATGACTTAATCGATGTCCTAATTGACCTTGAGCGGATGCTTGTAAAACATCAGAAAATTCGCCGAAGTTTTTAAAGCGTAAATTTTGTTGCGATAATAAAATGTAAGCGTATGCAATCAGGGTGAAAGCGCTGCCCATAATGACAAATGGATTGTTATTCGTTGCGAGCAAGGCAACTAATGATAGAAACCAGGCAATGATTCCTGCACGGCTAATGGCTTGGGGACTAAAGCGATAAAACAAATTCAGCATAGCTTTGATACTCTTTCGTAATGGCTTGCCATAAAACAGCAGAAGACATCGGTAATCTTTGTTCAGGAGAGGCACTCTTCTCGGCCTGACGCATTGATTGATACANCGGTTTAATTATTGCTAGTGCTTGNNTAGANGGGGNCCGGCGAACNGNAAAATAACCTGTNAGTGTNTTNTTTTCATAGCAGGGGCTGACATTAATTAGCGCCCAATAATNGCTATTATCTTTATTNCGGTTGACGATATANCCAAAAAATTCTTCTTCTGNTTTTAGGTGNTCCCACATAAGGTTGTAGATNCCATGAGGCATAAGATCATTTCNAACNATGTCATGACTTNGGCCGATGAGTTCATTTNCTGAATAACCAGANACTTCACANAANCTTTGATTCACNTAGGTNATGCAGCTTTCAGNATCTGTTTTAGAAACAATAAAAGCATCTTCAGGTAAGATNACTTCATNATNATTNGAGGNNNTNGTAAGGGACTGTTCCATGTATCGCCTGTNATAAAANGCTATNTTTTTAGTATAGACAANGCATGGNGNGNTGCAGAAACTTATCGTCGCNNCACCTTCNCGACAATAAGTTTTTAGGGCAGTTTTTAAGNTGNTTTTTGAGGTNTAAGCGGATCAGTTATGAANTTTAANNGAAACGCTCANATTNGATAGATCAATATCTTTAATNNATANATCNCCCATATNCTCATTTTNAGAGCCTTTTACCCGAATGTTTTTAAANGNAATTTGNTCTATGTGAGTGGGTAGTGCGAGTTGAATGCTGCCGTCTTCATTNANACTGGTGGTTTGTCCTTTNGCATAAGTTACTCCACTCATTTCTACTTCGGCATCTAACAAATCGCTTGCNGGTAATAAAAGANTACCNATNGTTGCTAAGGTATTTTGGCCGTTATTGNNCTCTTGATTACCNGCNAGAATGTCCTGNAGGCGAGCNANGTTNTCGTTTACCCCTTGTGCGCTTACATTACNCATATCGGTATCGGTTAAGCTGGTTANGCCNGNNGAGAAGCTTTGATCCTTTTTCTCANTGACTTGTTCNGTAGAAATAGGGTCTCTTTCAATNCTGGCNGAAGCCATNAANGGTTGTAAAGGGCCTAATAATAATGCGGCGAAGGCGGCTANANAGCGNTAACGTGTTTGCTTCTTTANTGAGCGGNTCAGTTGGCGNTCACTGATCCAGCCCTGATCAATTAANACCTCNCCCAANCGCATNCCTGTNTTNCCNTGCAGCTTNAGTGCCTGNTCTAGNTGAGAGGATGTAATGAGTCCTTTATTGATGAGCAGCAGACCTAAACGGGACTTCTGCTGAATCTCTTGCCTTTTATGCATGATGATCGAGCCTTATATTCCAATTAATTATTATTAGCATTATAGGTACCGGAACATGGGTACTGGCTAATGCTGCCTGCGCCTTTTCAACAGTACAACAACGGGTTTATGTCAGTATTCNTGATGTTACAAANAANCANTGTAACTATNTGAAATATAACGATAAAACGTTTGTGAAANGGTTTGTTACTCAACCTGACTTTNTNGTANNAGGGGNCTAATGAGTACAGTAATTAGTATAGACAGGATTGGGATATCGAATGATTCATATGTGCATCTTTACATTGGCTANNCTNATTTTCTTAGCCTATTACCTGAGTATTTTTAATAAATTGGNTAATTTAAGCNGCATTTGATTTATTGCTATGCCATCAGCACTTTAATTCCCCTATAATCTCCCCATATTATTGAACAGTTCTAGTATTGTTATTCCTCTTATATATTTGAGGATTTTTTGGAGATTTATTGCTCATGAGTAACCCAAGACACATCAAGTTATTAATTTTAGGTTCTGGCCCTGCAGGTTATACCGCAGCGGTTTATGCCGCGCGTGCAAACTTGAATCCCGTCATGATCACNGGTATGCAGATGGGTGGTCAGCTAACGACAACCACAGAAGTTGATAACTGGCCGGGTGATGTTGAAGGTTTGCAAGGNCCTGTNTTGATGGAGCGNATGAAAGCGCACGCAGAGCGTTTTGATACAGAGATTTTATTTGATCATATCGATGAAGTNGATTTGAAGCAGCGNCCGTTTTATTTGAAAGGCAGCTCNGGTGAATATACTTGCGACAGTTTAATTATCTGTACTGGNGCCAGCGCTAAATATTTAGGCNTAGAAAGCGAAGANGCTTTTANAGGCAAGGGTGTATCAGCCTGNGCAACGTGTGATGGTTTCTTCTATCGNAAGAAGAAGGTTGCTGTTATNGGTGGTGGTAATACTGCGGTTGAAGAAGCCTTGTATCTGGCTAACATTGCTGAAGAAGTCGTGGTTGTGCATCGTCGTGATAAATTTAGCTCGGAAAAAATCTTACAAGATAAGATTATGGACCGTGCAGAAAACGGCAATATCACGATTAAGTGGGGCTGTGAGCTTGATGAAGTCTTAGGTGACAACATGGGTGTTACGGGGATGCGAATTAAGAATCGTGAATCCGGTGAGACTGAAAACATTGATCTAGAAGGCGTTTTCGTTGCGATTGGTCACTCACCGAATACCCAGATTTTTGATGGTCAGTTAACGATGAACAACGGCTATATCAAAGTGCAAAGTGGCCTTGAAGGTAATGCGACTCAAACGAGCATCGAAGGTGTTTTTGCGGCTGGTGATGTGATGGATCATACGTATCGTCAGGCAATTACTTCTGCTGGCACGGGTTGCATGGCAGCCCTTGATGCAGAGCGTTATTTGGATAACCTTGAAAGTTAATCTGAACGTTAATCTTGATGTGTAGTTAAAGAAAAGGCGCTTCTCTTAATAAGTTAGGCGCTTTTTTCATTTTTACTGTCTGCAATCGGCATATGATCGGCAAAGAATTCTTCAATCTCCTCTCTTCTCGCTAAACCATCCTTGTAGCCTAGTGCAATTAGATCCTTACAGAAGCCGCTCGAAAATAGCAGGTAGCTTAATATACCGGAACCGTTACGGCTGCTATTGCCACTGCCGCCAATGAAAAACCGTAATGCGCGAGGAAGTTCGTGGGCATGACGACCAGCAATCTCATCCAATGAGGCGCTGGGGTTGATTTCCAATAACTCGATGGGTTTTAAGTCCATGCCGTGTTTTTTTCGTAAATTCTCTGGAATCATATTAACGGTGCGATTAATTCGCTGCAGGCGCTCAACATCCGTTTCCATACTGTCTAAAAATGCGGCATTAAGCATATGTCCCAAGATCTTAGCTGGAGTAGGGTAGCCTGTTACTTGAATGGTATCTTTGCGTTTATGAGCAATACCGCTCACCCCTATCACTAATACTTTCTCTGCACCTAAATGTAAGGCCGGGCTGATAGGCGCTAGTTGTCGTACAGCGCCATCGGCATAATATTCTTTATTAATTTGTATCGATGGAAAGATCATTGGAATTGCCGACGAGGCTAGCAGGTGATCAACGCCAACACGAGAGCGGTAACCAATCCGACGATGGCGTTGCCAGTTTAGGATGCTGTAATGGCCTTGGAAAAAGCTCACCGACTCGCCACTTTCAAGCCCTGAACCGGTTACACTGATGGCATGAAGAGCGCCGTTATCAATGGCTTTTTGGATGTTGTCGAATTGAATGACCTGACTTAATAAATTTCTTAATGGCGTATTATCGAGTAGAGATACTTTATCGTGTTTGTATCTGCGACCAATAATCGTAGTACGTAATAAACGTAATAGCGATCGGGTGATTCCCCAGAAGTCGGTACGGTAAATTTGTTCTGGGCTAAAACCTGTCCAAATACGTTCTAAATGGCGCATACCAATACGATAATTTTCAGCATAACTGGCTAAAGCGACACTATTAATAGCACCGGCGGAAGTCCCCGCAATAATATCGTATGGATTGGCTGAATTCTTGGGTAAAATTTTATGAATGGCTTTTAAAACACCCACCTGATAGGCCGCGCGAGCACCACCACCGGATAGAATTAAACCAATCTTTTTTCTGTCGATCCCTGTCATGCAGAACATTTCTTATTCGATGTTATTAGCTTTAAGTATAGAGCATAATGGGGCCATTAGAGAGTGACGTAAGTAGGTTTTTAAAATGTTTAGCGGTATCGTTCAGACAAAGTTGATTTTACAAGAATTAAACAAACAAACAGATTTCGCCAGTTTGGTTTATCGCTTTCCTGCCTTGATGGCAAAGGATTTAAAGATGGGTGCGTCTGTGGCGCAAAATGGTGTTTGCTTAACCGTTCGTACCTTAAGTGAAAACTCCGATGGTTCTTTTAAGGTGAGTTTTGATGCTATTGCTCAAACGTTAAAGTTGACCAACCTATCCGAGCTAGAAGAGGGCAGTGCCGTTAATATTGAGCGCGCAGCGCGTTTTGGTGACGAAATTGGCGGTCATGTTGTTTCAGGGCATGTATTTGGCTGTGTTCGTATTTTAGCCGTAGATAAAGACGATTTGAATATGAGAATTGTTTTTGAACGTCCTGCTGAGCTACGTCCTTATTTATTGAATAAGGGTTTTGTCGCACTTAATGGCTGTAGTCTAACCATTGCAGAAGTCACTACTGATACTTTTACGGTGTGCCTAATTCCCGAAACTCGCGATGTCACAACCTTTGGTATGACGCAGGTGGGGGATCGAATTAATCTAGAAATTGATGCAAGTACCCAAGCCACTGTCGATACCATTAAAGAATTAATGGCATCGGGTCAGTTAGCTGAGCTTATAGCGACTGTAAAA
The DNA here is from genome assembly GCA_016765295.1 of Oleispira sp. Taxonomy (GTDB): domain Bacteria; phylum Pseudomonadota; class Gammaproteobacteria; order Pseudomonadales; family Oceanobacteraceae; genus Oleispira. The sequence continues at coordinate 20,910 of JAESQF010000044.1, read as the reverse complement.
AACGCATAATATCCATAGATTCAAACATCCATTGACTTTCTGAGCCAGTGTCGATACGCAAGCAGGGAACGGAAGAGCGTTTGGTTGCTTGCTGCAGGGCTGAGTGGTGGGCTGAATCCGACATGATATTGCGTAACTCTACCTTGGCATTAACCTTGTCCAGTGTGCGTAAAACACGAACGCAAAATGGGCAGGAGTCGTAATAATAAAGTGAATACTGGGTATTGTTTTCTGTGTTGTTGCCGCTCATGACTTGCTACTACCTGATTGTAAAATTGAATTATGGGCTGATTTTAATGGACTTCTTTTAATGGATTATACCCAACATTTATTGTTATTTGTTATTGCTGTTATCGCTAATTGGTTTTCGGCCTTGGCCGGAGGTGGTGCAGGACTGATTCAGCTGTCTATTTTGATCTTTATGGGCTTGCCTTTTTCATTGGCGTTAGCTACCCATAAAGTAGCCACTGTAGCCTTAGGAGTCGGTGCTACGGTACGTCATTTAAAGGAGAAACATAGCTCAATACGCTTATTAGCATTGATCTTAGTAGCAGGAATCCCAGGGGTTGTTTTAGGCGCTTATGCCATTATTGATATTAATGATCGTATGGCGGAGGTGGTATTAGGATGCTTGACGCTTTCTCTCGCGCTTTACTCCATCATGAAATCAGATTTAGGCCTATTTGCTAATCCTATCCATCGTGATCCCAAGGGTATTGTTATCGGAGCTTGTGGGCTATTCATTATTGGTATCGCCAACGGTGCTCTGTCGGCAGGCAGTGGGTTGTTTGTTACGCTTTGGCTCGTTTATTGGTTTGGTTTGAGCTATCGCTTAGCGGTTGCTCATACCTTAATTGCGGTGGGGTTAGGCTGGAATGCTTCCGGTGCGTTAACCATGACCTGGTTTGCTGAGGTGAAGTGGGATTGGTTACCCGCTTTATTGTGTGGCTCTTTTGTGGGTGGCTATTTGGGCGCGCACAGTTCTATTGTGGTCGGCAGTCTCTGGATTAAACGTTGCTATGAGATTATAACCTTGTTAGTGGCGACTAAACTTTTACTTGGTTAGGCTTTTCTTGGTTAGACTATTATTGACTAGATAATGCTAACCGAATTGGCCGCTTAACTATTACCTTGCTGACTTTCATTCTTTAAGTCAGGTTGTGGTAACCACGTTTGTAATTTGCTACGGATATCATCTAGCTGAAAAGGTTTACTTAAGTAGTCATCCATACCGCACTGTAAACAACGCTCCTTATCGCTGGATAAGGCATTAGCCGTTACCGCAATGATCGGGATGTTGGCATACTCGTGAGGCGACTTACGAATATTTCGAGTGGCATCAAAACCATCCATTACTGGCATTTGGCAATCCATTAAGATTAAATCAATGGGCTTATTGTCTATACGCGATTGCTCCAATATCGATAGCGCCTTGATACCATGATCGGCGGTTTCGGTATCGATATTCAAGCGTTGTAGCATTGTTTTTAATACGACTTGGTTGATGTGGTTATCTTCAACAATCAATATTCTTGCTTGATCTTTAATGGCTCTGATTTTCGTTGATGGTTTAGATTCAATATGCGGTGCGGCGCTAAACGCTTGATGGGGGATGTCGATCGGCAGTGAAATCTCAACCATGGTACCGTAGTTTATTTCGCTGGAGATACTAATCGTTCCTCCTAGCTGATTACACAAAGCTTTAACCAGGGATAATCCGATTCCTAAACCACCGAACTGCCTAGAAAAAGAGCCGTCCCCTTGGGTAAAGGCTTCTAAAATATCTTCTCGTTTATCTTCAGCAATACCAATGCCGGTATCTTCAATTTTTAACAATAATAAATATTGGTTATTCACAAATTTAATTTGCACATCTAAGCTGATATGACCTTCATCTGTGAACTTAATGGAATTATCAAAGATGGGAACTAATGCTTGCTGTAGACGCTTTTTATCGGCAATGATGGTTTGCGGATTACGGGCATGGTTTTCAATGGAGAAATCAATACCTTTACTCTGGCATTGCTGACTAATGTTTTGTGTTAGCTCTATTAGAATTTCAGGCAGGTTGAATGGCTCTGCTTTAATAATAAAATTGCCGGATTGCAGTTCGGTATAGTTTAATACTTGATCGACAAGGCTTAGCATTTCATCGGTGCTACCTTTAGCGGTAGCGATGTGCGGACTAATACTGCTAGCAGGTTCTTGTTGTGCGAGCTCTAGTGAGCCTAATATGCCATTAAGGGGTGTTCTAAATTCGTGACTAATTGTCGCCAAAAACTCATCTTTTAAGCGGTTGTTTTCTTCAAGTTTTTTATTGGTTTTCTCAAGTTCTTTCTGTGCTCTACGCTCGATGAGTTTTTTCTCTTTTTCCATAACTTTGATGCGATCGGCTAGGGCGAATGAAAGTAGGATAATCTCAATTACGCTGCCAATTTTGCTCGCATGAGTCATCAAAAAGGTATTTGGAAAAAGCCCAAGCATCATACCAATGGTAAAGAGGCCACCAAGAATTAAAGAAACCCAAGCGGCTAAAAAGAATCGAGCTTGACGATGTCCTCTTAGTAACATGGCTACAGAAGCGTAAAGAATAAATAATAAAAAGGTCACCACGACAATCTTCGCTAGGCCCATGACCGTAGCGGTATCAGCGATGAAGCTTAACCCTAATACCACCAAAGAAAGGTACAATACTAAACGTAATAGATTATCCGCAACAATATGATATTGCTGAGTATGCAGAAAACGGCGGGTAAAGGCGATGCCAAAAATACCGACTAAAGCAATGGAAACTGGGGGCGCGATGCTCTCTAACCAAGGGGAATTAGGCCATACATATTGATAACCTAAACCGCTGGTAGAGGCTTGTAATAATGCAAATGCTGCTAAGTAACCGATGTACCATAAGTAGTTTGAGTCACGGATGCTAAACCATAAAAAGAAGTTATAAAAAAACATCACGAACATCATGCCGTAATACAGGCCTAAGCCATACTGTTCTCCGCTACGGGCTTCAAAGAAATAATCGGGATGCCAGATAAAGACAGGAATTTGCATCGAACTGGAGGTATTTACGCGAATATAAACATCTTTTAGTTCATTATCTTGCAGGGTAATAGGAACGATAAAATTTCGGTGGTTGATTGGGCGCTGATCGTATAAATAAACATCGCCCATTTTAAAGTGCTCGACGTTACCATCTTTATCTAATAAATAAATATCTAAATAATCGAGTAATGGGTAGGTTGTCTCAAGCTTCCAGCTTTGGGTTTTGTTATCTATGGTTTTATCCAGGACAGAAAATTTCAGCCAATAGGTTGAGTTGGTAAATCCTTTATTCAGGCTTTCTTCAGTTAAAATTTCAAAATTGGAGGGGTCAAGTTGTATTATATCCTTCAACGTATAGCTACCATCTATATCTTCTAGATAAGACGCATGGTTCCCTAATGCCATTTGCTTACTATTTTGATCGAGAATAATTGCCGGCACCTGAGCCATACTACTGATGCTGGTGGTCAGCATTAGACAGTAAAGGGCAATCTTTATCATGAGCTGCAGAGTTGGGGGCATGTATGGCTATCTAGTTATTTGAGCATGCTTACAGTATATGTGAACAATAAGAATTTTCCTTAATTATTGCCCATTGATTGATATAATTATGGTTGGAATTTGGTTTCTAAATGTAATCTCGCTAGTAATAGAATGAGTATTAATCTAATTGCAAATATAGATCAGGATGATTGCGTATTATTTGTTAGCGTTTTTTGTGCTTAGTAAAACGAGTGGCCTCACTATTCATCGGGTCTTCTGGCCAGGGGTGCTTTGGATAGCGACCCCGCATATCTTTGCGCACTTCAAAATAGCTGCTACTCCAAAAATGTGGTAAATCTTGGGTTATTTGTAAGGGCTTTCGTGCGGGAGAAAGCAGGTGTAACATTAGAATGATTTGACCATTGCAGACACTGGGTTGCCCTTGATAGCCAAACATTTCTTGCAGTTTAACCGCCAATACCGGAGGGGATTGAGAATAATCGATTTGATAGTGAGAGCCGCTAGGCACTTTGATTTTTTCTGGCACCAGCACTTCAAAATCTTTTGTTTTATTCCAGCCCAAGCGATTCATTAGTGCTTGCTTCAAATCGATATTTTTTAATGCTTTCTGTGAGCGACATTGAGTTATTAGAGGCATTAACCAAGACTCTAAACTATCCACTAGAGCTTCATCACTGAAATCAGGCCACGCCTCTTTAGTGGAGGGCTTTCCGTGATAATAATTAAAGGCCAGTTGTAAGCGGGCTTGTAATTGCAGGCATTCGTCAGTCCAAGGTAATGAACTTATACCGTTATCAGTAAAGTAGCTTAACCAAGCTTGGTACCATTGGTCAGCGCTTAAGTTAGTTAGTTTTTTGTGGCTGATGATGATTGAACCTAAGCAATCTCGCTGTTCGGCAATGAGCTGTCCTTTCGCATTCCATTGGATGTGGCTTTTGCTTTCAATATGGTCAGAGAAGAGTTCGAGTAATTCATTTTCTGCAATCGTTATCGCTTTACGGATTAAGCTGCCTCCCTGCTGGTTATCTTCAATATCGCTAACGACTAGCCACTGCGCCCCAATGAGTGATGAACTAGGGTGTAGCTGTGCTCCTCGGCCGGAACTTAGCAGGTATTGATTACCACTATTTTGATCACTATTTTTACGCAGTTGAGCAATTCGATCAGGAAAAGCCAGCGCGAGTAATTGAGCAAGGCTTAAAGGAGAGTTGAGAGCAGAACTAAGCGTAGAGCTGCGAGCTGTAGTTTTAACTGGCTGCTGTTTCTCCACCTGCCTTAACCAGGATATTGCTTGACGGCTTTGTGAAGAATACTGTTTTCGGTTTGCTTTTAGCTGAGAGAGTGAGCGACTCAAATCATCGTTATTACGCAGGGCCTTAGGGGTATCGGTTAACAAGGCGGCTAGTAGGCTAGCATCCTCCAGTCTCTGTTTATCCGTCGCATTTAATAGCATGTGGGCAAAGCGTGGATTTAATCCGAGCTTACTGGCGTATTCTCCATGACGGGTGATTTGACCTTTAGCATCTAATAAATCTAAATCGCTTAATAAAGTCTGCGCTTGTTTAACATAGCTTGCTGGGGGTTGTGTTAACCAATCGAGTTCCTCTATTTGGGCGCCCCATTGAGCGACATTAAGTACCAGGTCGCTCAGTTCAATACGGCTAATTTCAGCGGGGCTATGAGCTTCTAAGGCGTTTTGCCCTTGTTCGCTCCATAGGCGGTAACAGATTCCTGGTTCTATGCGGCCCGCTCGGCCTGCTCTTTGGATGGCTGATGCTTGGCTAATTTTCTTGGTAATTAGTGAATTCATGCCACTGCGGGCATTATAATTTAGCTGCTTTTCTAAGCCAGAATCCACGACGATGCGAATGCCTTCGATCGTCAACGAGCTTTCGGCAATATTGGTGGCGAGTACAATTTTACGCTGCCCTTTTTCTGCCGGCTGAATCGCTAGTTGCTGCTCTTTATCGGTCAGTTGTCCATATAATGGGTGAACCTGGATGGTTGCTTGGTTGGCATTGCGAGTATCAGTACTTAGCTTTTCTTGCAGTTGCTGGTGGACGAACTGAATTTCTCGTACCCCAGGTAGGAAGGCTAATAGACTACCGTCATCTTTCTGCAATGAGGCGATGATAGTGTCAGTCACTTGGTTTGTTAAACGTTTGTTTATATCAAAACCAACATAACACTGTTCTATCGGAAAGCTACGACCTGGGCAAAAGATGCTGGTAGCATTCAGTAGCTTTTCGAGAGGTTCTTTATCCAGTGTGGCGGACATGACTAGCAGCTTTAAGTCGTCACGGAATAGTTCTTGGCATTGTAAACTCAAGGCTAGGCCTAGGTCGGTATTGACTGAGCGTTCGTGGTGTTCGTCGAAGATGATTAGGCCAATATCGCTGAGTTCAGGGTCTTGCAGCAGGTAGCGGGTTAAAATACCTTCGGTGATGACTTCGATGCGGGTATTGCTGCTAATTTTAGTATCTTGGCGCATACGGTAGCCAACGGTTTGGCCGACGGCCTCGCCTAAGCTTTTGGCCATGAAGAGGGCTGCATTACGGGCGGCCAGTCTACGCGGTTCGAGCATGATGATTTTTTTATGGCTACCATCGTTATTTCGTAGCCATTTTGCGTCTAATAAGGCGAGTGGCACTCGGGTTGTCTTACCAGCACCGGGTTCTGCGGACAATATGACATTTTTGTTCTGGCTTAAGGCCTGATTTAATTCTGGTAAGATAGAATCAATCGGTAAACTATTCTTCAATTTAGTTGCCTTACTTATTATCGACAGTGATTTTTGGGCTTGAAGGGGTATTGTATGACAGATTCAGCAGAAGTTTTAGATTTTGCTCAGGCCGCTGAGCGACGTAAGCATGAAAGGCGTGAAGAAAAGGTCACTGATATTCGTGATCAGTTTAATCGAACGTTTAATCCAAACTCTAAGCCTACTCCGGTTAAGGATTTCTTGCGGAAGAAGAAAGCTAAGAAAAAGCGTTAGGCTGTGTAAGAAGTAGAGACTTTTCGAGCATTTGGGGTGTTGGTTATTAAACCGCAATGCGCTTGCGTTCATCATTTACGGCACGCTGTGAATACGCCGCTTCGCTCTCCCTGTAAGCTCAACGATTGCCAGTCGTTGCAAGTATTCACGCCGCTCCGCTCCCTGCAATCGGATGGCCTCCAAAGATAAATCCCATGCTTCACCGCGAATTGCTAACACCTCTCCAATTTTAAAATCCTGGCTTCACTTCTATAAAATAGAAGAGCAGTGTGTGGAATCTGGTATTAGCCGTCATATCTCAGATTTACTTTAACTTTTAAATTAGAGGTAGGGCATGTGGTGATGTATTGGGTAGTTCTTTTCAGGCGACGTCATTCAGCATCGGAGCGTGAGCGCCATGAATACTTGGAATGGCTGGCTGGATTCGAGGCCCCAGGGACAAAATGGCAGGACAGCCATTTTGCACAGCGAAGCTGCCCATAGGGCGAAGTACATGGATGTGCTGAGTGATAGTGAGGTACGAACGGGGGGTTCACGCCGTCCCCGGAAAGGAACTGTCCAATGCAACGCGAGCAAAGGATCAGAATAACGGCGTTTATACTAAGTTGAGGAAATCTAGGCTTTACGTTGCAAAAACACACCACACTCAATGTGATGGGTATAAGGGAACTGGTCAAAAAGCGCAAAGCGCTTTATCTCATGGGTCTTGGTGAATTCTTGCAGATTATTGTGCAAGGTTTCTGGATTACATGAAATATAAATGATGTTGTCATAGCCTTGAGTTTGTTTTACCGATTCGTCATCAAGTCCGGAGCGTGGAGGATCAACCAAGGTCGTTGTAAAATTATAAGCATCCAAATCAATGCCTTCTAAACGACGGAAAGCACGTACCCCCTGTAAGGCTTGTACAAACTCTTCACTAGAAAGACGGGCGATGATTAAATTATCGATGCCATTTTTCTCGATGTTATCTTGCGCCGCATAGACCGACGTTTTAGAAATCTCAGTGGCGATTACTTTATCGAAATGTTCCGCTAAAGCGATAGAGAAGTTACCATTGCCACAATATAACTCAACCAAATCACCGCTTAACGGCTTCGATAATTCTTGTGCCCAAGCCAGCATTTTCTGATTCATACCGCCGTTAGGTTGAGTGAATCCACCTTCGATTTGCTTGTAATGATACTGCTTGCCGGCGATTGTTAAGGTCTCGATAACATAATCGCGCTCTAAAACTAACTTCTGCTTACGCGAGCGACCGATAATCGGAAAGCCGATCTTTGCCTGTAAGGCTTCAGCGGCGGCTTGCCATTCTTCATCTAACGGCTTGTGATAAATCATGGTGATTAACGCATCGCCACTTAAGGTGGTTAAAAACTCCATTTGGAACATGCGCTGCATCAGTATATCGTTTTCAGGCTGGTGGATAGCCTCGCGCATTTCGACCATTAAGCGATTAATCAGCTTACTGCCAATGGGGAAATCAGTGACCTCATAAGGAACTTTGTTGTTGCCTTTTTCGAACATCGCGTAAAAGCAGCGGCCATCTTGATGCCAAATGCGGAACTCAGCGCGTAAGCGAAAGTGCTCTGGCTCACTGGCATAGACTTCCAGCTTGGGTAATGTCTGTGGTTCTCCAGCTGCGTTGACGGCAAAATTGGCAAAATCTTGTTCGATTTTAGCTTGTTTCTCATCAAGCAGAGATTGGTACTGATCGGGATTGGTCATGATGTTATTTAACTGTCGTCTAACTAAGGGGGCTGAGCGCAGGGCGTAATGGCTCGTATTATACGAGATCCCTTTGGTTTGGCATAGCGTCAGCGCTATATTTAGCCCGCGTCATTTCAGCCAATGTAGGATACTCTCAACTGACTAAACTGTTGTTAAGACGTATTATTCATTTCTTGATTTATTTTTGATGCATAGGTGCTCCATGCCACACGTACAAGAGCTGGTTGATTTACTGCGGTTAGAAGCGATTGGAGTGAATCGTTTTCGTGGGCATTGCCAAGATCTAGGGTTTAAAAACCTATTTGGTGGCCAAGTATTAGGCCAAAGTTTATCAGCGGCGAGCCAAACACTGCCTGAAGGTGAATGGGCTCCGCATTCATTACACGCTTATTTTCTGCGCCCAGGTAATGTAGTCGACAGTATTGAGTTTGAAGTGGATTGTGTACGTGATGGTCGCAGTTTCGCCATGAGGCAAATAACTGCAAGTCAAAATGGCAAAGCAATTCTAACCATGATGGCCTCATTCCAGCATCCGGAAGAGGGCTTTGAGCATCAAGATAAGATGCCAGACGTGCAGGGGCCTGAAGGACTTGCGTCTCAGCTCGAGCTAACTCGAATGTTTAAGGATAAGTTTCCTGAGCGTCTGCGCGACATTTATACCGCTGATAAACCGATTGAAATTCGAGCAATTGATCCGATCAATATTTTTGCACCAAAAAAACAAGATCCGATCAAGTATGTGTGGATGAAAACCGATGCGCCGTTAGCCGATGATGCCATGCTACATGCTCATGTTTTAACCTATGCCACGGATTTTAATTTGATTGGCACCTCGATGATGCCTCATGGTGTGTCTTTTGCTCAGCGAGATATGCAGGTAGCAAGCTTGGATCATGCAATTTGGTTTCACCGGCCAATAAAATTCGATGATTGGCTATTGTATGCTTTGGATAGCCCAAGCGCTTCATCAGGGCGCGGTCTTAGCCGCGGGCAGCTATTTAATCGACAAGGTGAGTTGGTTGCTTCGGTGGCTCAAGAAGGGTTGATTCGCCAAATAGAGGTTAAAGAAAAAGAATAAATTATGAATTTAATTTTTAGAATGCTGCGCTTGCTGCTACTGCGTAATAAGCTGGAAAAAATAGCCCCATTGGATGTTAGCCATTCTCAGATAAAGGTTTGGCCTTTGGACTGTGATTTCAATTTACATTTAACCAACTCGCGCTATCCTGCGTTACTGGATTTGGCGCGTACCCAGTATTTAATGCAAATAAACGCTCTATCTTTGTTTTTAGGGGGTGGTTGGAAATCAGTTTTGAGCTCGCAAAGTATTAGTTTTATTAAAGAAATAAAACCATTTTCAAAAGTCGATATTACGACACAAGTATTATATTGGGATCGCAAGTACTGTTACATTGAACACAAGTTCTTGGTTGCTGATAAGCTGCACGCTAAAGCATTGGCTCGAGTAGCCTTTATTAAAGGGCGCAGGGTTCGCGCTTATGAAAAATTGTTGTCCGAATTAGATGAGAATTGTCTAATTCAATCACCAGCAGTGACCGAACAGGTTGCTGCATGGCTGAGTTTGTTAGAAAGTAAAAAAGCCTAAAGTTAGAAATACTTTTTTGTTGATAGACTACTGACACATTCTGTCAGTCGTCTTAGATACTCTATAACTGAAATATACAGTTATAGAGTGAGACCTGTGCATGGAAAGCCTGAGTATGAGAAGCAAAAACATGGAAGACACCTTTATGAAAGACGCTCTTATGAAAGGCGCTCTTGGGGATGATAAGAAGCAAGCAAGTGAGCAATGGTTCGATTTGATTACTCAGATCACACTCGATTACCGTCGCTCAAAAGACTCTCGTCTGCATATTCAGAGTAAGGCTCAGACTGTATTAGCTGAACGTAGTGATGCTTTAGCGGTTTGATCATACTGGATACTACTAACAAGCTAGCTGAGAAAATCAGACGTTTTTATGTGCCATTTATCAGCATCCACTGAATTTTTGATGCTGTCTTGGCAGCTGGGCTTACTTAAATCAATGACTTCCACAGGGATGAATTGTTTTGCCCGAGAGTTATAAATTAGTTTAATAATCGGGCGGGTTTGATCTTTTTCGCTGGCTTCAATGACCACGGCTAAGCGACCACTTTCCATCATAACCAAAGATCCTACGGGATAGATTCCCATACTACGAATGAACTTGTGTACTAAAGATTCTTCGAAGTGCGAGCCACTCCATTCAAGCAATTTTTTCAGCGCCGCAGTGGGGGCTAATCTTTTGTGATAACAGCGATCGGCCGTTATTGCATCATACACATCGGTAATAGCAACCATCTTTCCTTCTCGACAAATCTGACAGCCGCGTAGGCCTTCTGGATAACCGCTACCATCAATACGTTCATGGTGCTGTGCGGCAACATCGACCGTTAAAGGCTGAATGCCTGGGGTTTGCTTAAGTAGATCGCGACTAAAGACCACATGCTGTTTCATGCGAGCAAATTCGTCATCGTCAAGTTTGCCCGGTTTGTGCAATATGTTATCGGGAACCATTATTTTACCAATATCATGAAGTAGCGCCCCTACCATAACTTGATGCATGGTCTCGCGGTCGATTCTCATAGATTTAGCAAAAATCCCCATTAACACCGAGAGATTAATTGAGTGCTCCATTAAATAATTGTCTTTTTGGCGAATTCGCCCAAGACAGGCGAGGGCGTTGTGATTGCGCATAACAGAATCGATCATGCCGTCGGCAAGGTCATCAAAGGCTTCGGTCTCCAAAGGCTTACCGAATTTCACATCGCTTAAGACATTACTCATAATGCCTTTTGCTTTTTCATGTAGTTTATTGGCTTTAAGGAGCTCTTCTTCAACACTCACTGAGCCTGCTGAGGCCATGCTGAGTTGTGCTGCTTTATCGAGTTTCGTTCGATTTGTCTGTTCCACTTCTTGCTGGCTAAGGCCATCTTTTTCATCAATACCCCGTTCGGTATCAATATAGACTTCTTTTATGCCACGCTTTTTTAGCTCGTTGACCATAGAAAGGCTTGGAATGCGGCCTTCTTTTTGCATGTTGTGATGGGGTATCCAATCACAATTAAGATCAGATACGTACATATTAGGGCGTAGTTTGTCGATCGATATGCGTTTGATCATAAGTCTAATAAGTGTGTAATAGCCAAATTCGAGTAGTCTTTTGAGTATAGTTGGATGTTGAGTTTAGTCGTTATAATTAATCATAAAATAGTAAGGCTATTAAAAATAATAAATTGCTGAAGTTGAACGAAAAAGAGGCTTTGGTGGTTCTAAAGTATTGGTTTTAGCGTGATTAGGCTATATATTCAACGAATATTTGACTTAAGGTTTTTATAGCCAATATCATGAGTCGATAATTATTCATCGCTCCGTAACTGGAGAATCAAGGAAGAACAAATGTCTAGAACATTGGCTTTAATGACAAAAATACCGCTTTCAATTTGTATCAGTACTTGTCTATTGGTGGCTTGCTCTAAGCAGCCTGTACTTCAGCTGGGTGAAGAGGAGGTTGTTGTCAATGAAGCTGAAACGATAGCTAATATTGTAGGCTTATTAACCAATGAGCTTAAGCACCAGTATGTAGAGCCTAAGCAAAGAGTTTTACGTGATACTCATCCAAAATCAAATGGCTGTGTTCATGGCACTTTTAAAGCAAGTAGTGATATCGCTCTAGAGTTTAATTACGGTGTGTTTAGCGATGAGCAAGAGCATCCGCTATGGATTCGTTTTTCTAATTCCGTAGAAGAAAGAACCTCTGATCGAAATGACGATTTCCGGGGGTTTGGTCTTAAGTTATTCAATGTTACTGGTGAGAGGTTAGCCGTTCCTGGCGATGAGCAGCATACTCAAGATTTTCTGTTTTTAGGCCATGATGCTTTTTTTGCGAAAGATGCTCAGCAATTTTTTGATTTTTTCGATGCCACATTTTCTGGTAACCGTAATCAATACCTAGTAACTCATCCTCTGAGCTTATGGAATATTTTTCGTGGTGCACAAGTTTTTGGCAATCAGTTAGATATGAACTGGTTTAGTGTTACACCGTATCGCCTAGGGGAAACTAACGCTCAAGGCTTTGCCGATACCACTGTGAAGTACAAGCTTCAAGCGTGTGACAATACGGGTCGAGAGTTTAATGAAAAATCTGATGGAGATGATTATTTACGCGAGGTAATGACCCAGCAATTGCAAGCAGGGGAAGGGTGTTTTGATTTCTATTTGCAAAAACAATTGGATCCGAAAGAGCAGCTAATGGAAGATGCTCGTTATGCTTGGGAAGAGAAAAATACACCCTTTATTAAGGTCGCCCGTATTACTATTCCTGCTCAAGGTTTGGGCTCACCAGAGCAGCAAGAGTATTGTGAAAACTTGTCGTTTAATCCTTGGCATGGCTTAGAGGTTCATAAGCCATTAGGCAGTTTGAACCGTGCTCGCCGAGATGTGATGAAAGCCATTTCAGACTTTCGCTTAAAAACTAATGGCATTGAACGCAAAGAACCAACGGGTCTAGAAAGGTTTTAGCATTCAAGAAATGTTATCGAGGTAATTATTCATTGGGCTGAGTAAGGAATAATAGCGGTTCTATACGGCTATTATTTAAGCTCACTGTCCAGTGTAGGTGAGGTCCTGTGGCTCTTCCTGTCGAGCCAACTTTACCGATAACATCCCCAGCTTTTACTTTATCGCCGGTTTTACTTTCTAGCTGATCCATATGGCAGTACAGGGTAATTAAACCTTGGCCATGATCAATGAAAATACTATTGCCGTTAAAGAAAAAGTTTCCAGTTAATATTATTTCACCATCTGCTGGAGCGATAATATCAGAACCTCTCGCGGCTGCGATATCAATGCCACTATGCGGACGTCTTGCTTGCTCATTGAAGAAGCGTTTTAAACCGAAAGGGCTAGAAATAGGCCCTTGTGTAGGTAGTAGGAAGTTTTCATAAGCTTGATCTTGATTGATATTTGAGAATGTCGTAAACGCCACTTTTGATAAACGACTTTCTTTTTGAATACGTTTTATCTGATCCTCTGGGGGATTGGAATGTTTACGCTTTACCGTCAAGTGTTGTTCTTTATAGGCCTTGTTTTTAATGGTGAAGCTAAAGTCTTTACCATCAATTTTATAATTTACCTTTCCTACTTTTTGCTTTAGCGGAATGCCAATAATAGCCCAGTGTTTGTCGTTTTTATCGGTTAATTGCCATACTTTTTTACCATTAAATATGACCTTTAATTCTTTGCCGGTTTCTTTTAAGGGAATAACAGCAATGCCACCAGGGATGCGGCTATCCTGAGGTGAAAAGGCTTGGGGTTTCTCATTAGCATAACTTATAGAGTTAAAACCAAAAGAAGATAACAGTATCAATGCAGAGAATAGTGATGAGAATTTAATTGCTTTTCGATTTTCTTTCATGCTTTACCTTTTCTACTATGAGTTCAATTTTTCCGTGACCAATGCGCGCCGAAACGAGATCACCTTTTTTAACATCATGACTATCACGAATAACGGTTTCAGTATCCGTTTGTAAGATTGCATAGCCGCGACCAAGAGTCTGTAGTGGGCTGACTGCATTTAATAATAGTGCACTTTGTTGTAAACGTTCGCCCTTATTAGTCAGTAATTGTTTCATGCCGCTGGTTAATCGTTGTTGTAGATAACCGAGTTGAGCTTCTATTTGTTGTAGTTTATTGGCTGGAGTTTGCTGCTGTAATCTTTGCTGTCCTTTTGTTAGCCTTTGCATTAGTTGGCTGAATTTATTTTTTTGACTTTGCTGCAGGCGTAATTCAAGCATGTCTAGTGTTTGTGAATATTGGCTGAGTTTATCCCCAGGATGCTGTAAACCCCGCTCAATGCTTTGTAATTGCCATTGTTTATTTTGTAATTGCTGCTGAATACTGTTCTCTAATCGTGTGCTTAAAGTATTCAAACGACTTAGATATTCTTCTTGATCAGGACTGAGCATCTCAGCGGCAGCGGAAGGTGTTGGTGCGCGAGCATCGGCAACAAAATCCGCAATGGTGAAATCAACTTCATGGCCAACAGCACTAACGATGGGTAATTGACTATGGAAAATAGTACGGGCGAGCTGTTCATCATTAAAGCTCCATAAGTCTTCAATAGAGCCGCCTCCACGACCAACAATAATGACATCAGCCCTGGCATCTGAATTCGCTTGCTTAATAGACCAAATGATTTGTTGTGCCGCTTCTTGTCCTTGTACCTGAGCTGGGTATATGTCGACTTCAATGGCAGGGAATCGACGATTCAACACGGTTAGAATGTCGTGAATAGCGGCTCCGGTAGGGGAGGTAATAACGGCGATACGTTTGATGTCTGTCGGCAACGCTTGTTTGTGTTCAGGGTTGAATAAACCTTCAGCCCCTAGCTTTTGTTTTAATTGAATAAAGGCTTGTTGCAGTTGACCTTCACCGGCTGGCTTCATCGCATCAACAATAAGCTGATAATCCCCTCTGTTTTCGTACAAGCTTACCTTGCCACGAACAACAATTTTATCACCTTCTTTTGGTTGGAAATTAACCTGCGCTGTACGTGATCGAAACATCGCACAGCGTACTTGGGCCCCCTTATCTTTTAAGGTGAAATACCAGTGGCCAGAAGAGGGTCGTGATAAGTTTGAAATTTCACCTTCAACTTTAACCGAGCTAAAGGTAATTTCTAGCAGTTGTTTAGCCCGCTGATTTAGTTGCGAGACGGTAAATACATCATTGCCAGTTTGAAGCACGATTTGCCTATGACTTGTTTGATAGATTGTGCTTACTTTGCCATAGAACGAGTGTTTAGCAAAATACTGTTTCAGATTGTTTTTTAATCAATCATCAGAGAATGGCTTGGCCAGCGAACAAAAAATGATAATTTTTATGAACTAATTCCAATAATAGTAATAACTTTGTTGATATGACTAGACTTTTTTAAAATGACCGTCTAACTTATCTTCCTATGATCGGATGATCATTAATAAAATTAATAAGGATGAACATTATGAAAAAGATTATTGCTGGCGTACTTTTAGCAGCTTCTTCAAGCGTAACTTTTGCTGCCTATGGCCCTGCTGGTTGTGGTTTAGGAACTGAAGTAATCTTCAAAGATGCTAACGAATGGCACGAGCATGTTCTTGCTGCAACGACTAACGGTACTTCTGGTAACCAAACTTTTGGTATGACTTCTGGTACTTTGGGTTGTGAAGCTGCTAACGGTCCTTTGGCTGGTGTTCAAACTTTTATGGATAACAACATGGATCAACTAGCCATGGATGTTTCAAAAGGCCAAGGCGAAACTTTAGACGCTCTTGCTCAAATAATTGGTGTTCAGTATTCTGATCACGCGGCTTTCAATGCAACTATGCAAGCTAACTTTGATGTAATGTTCTCTGCTGAAGGTACTTCTGCTACTGCTTACCAAGGTATGCAAAGTGCAATGGAAGCTGATGTAGAATTACAAAAATACCTAGGTTAATTTTAATCTAGTTGTTGTTTTATATAAAAGCGTGCTGCGGCACGCTTTTTTTATGCCTGTAGGTAAGGACGTTTATGTTTATTTTTATCTGTCGAAGACTGGCAGAAGTTATGTGTAAAAAGCGCTATACAGTAAGTCTTATTGTTTCTTTATTGATTTCTAATCAGTGTCTTTGTAGTGGTACGGTGAATTTGGCCACCTAATTAGAGATGATATAATCATCTCGTAAATATTAAGGTGACACAATGAGCAGACCTAAAAGACCCAATTTCAAACCTGAATTTCGTTTAGAAGTTGCGCAGCTAGTTTTAGATAAAGGCTATTCGATACGAGAAGCCGCTGACGCAATGGATGTCGGTAAATCGACTGTTGATAAGTGGGTTCGCCAGCTTAAGCAAGAGCGAGGTGGCATTTCATCAAACGCATCGCCAATGACTCCTGATCAGATAAAAATTCGTGAGTTAGAAAAAAAGATTCGCTACATTGAAGAAGAGAAGGAAATTTTAAAAAAGGCTACGGCTCTCTTACTATCAGACTCGATGAGAAATTCTCGTTAGTTTCAAAATTGAAAGGGAGCCATTGCGTTAAGCGTATCTGTCAGGTGTTTGATATTCATCGTAGTAGTTATAAATACTGGCAAAAACGGTCGAAGAAACCATCACTTGAGCAGGCGCAGATCAATAGTGAAGTAAGAGCAGCCTTTAAGGTCAGTAATGGCTCAGCGGGCTCTCGAAGCATTGCGAATATGGTAACAACGAATGGTTTCCCTTTAAGTCGATTTCGAGCTCGAAGCATCATGAAAAAGCTTGGACTTCGTAGCAGCCAGCCATCTGCACCGAAATATAAAAAGGCCAACAATGAGCACTTAGCCGTGCCAAATACACTTAATCGAGAGTTCGATGTTAAAAACCCTAATCAAGTTTGGTGCGGTGATGTGACGTATATTTGGATTGAAAAGCGCTGGGCATATTTAGCGATTGTACTTGATCTGTTTTCACGAAAACCAATCGGTTGGGCATTTTCATTATCGCCAGATAGTCAGTTGACGAGCAAGGCGTTGATGAATGCTTATGAATCCCGAGGAAGGCCAAAAGGAGTTACGTTTCATTCTGATCAAGGCATGCATTACACCAGTAATAAATTTAGACAAACCTTATGGCGCTGCCAGATTAAGCAAAGCATGAGTCGTAGAGGAAATTGTTGGGACAATGCACCAATGGAGCGTTTCTTTAGAAGTTTTAAAACAGAATGGATGCCAGAAGTTGGCTATCAAGATTTTGCTGAAGCAGAGAGATCGATAATAAATTATATTATTGGTTATTACAGCAGTGTTAGGCCGCATCAGCATAATAACGGTAAGAGCCCAAATGAGGTTGAAAGAATATACTGGAAAACCTCTTAACTCGTGGCCAAATTTAGTTGACCACTACAGAAAAGGAAAAATTAGATCATGCCGCCATTGATCTGGAGAAATTGGCTGATCAAATTATCATCACTTCCCCGGCAAAGGATTCAGTTGTTGATCAGTCTATTGTAATCGTTAGAGCAGACATTCCCGCGGATGCCCTCGCTCAAGAAGTTGCTTTGTATGTGGATGGTATTGAGGTAGCAAGGGATACTGACGGTGCTCCATGGGAAATCCAGTGGCCTGCTTATTATTCAGCAGATGACAATAAACACACGCTGCTGCTTAAAACGATTACTGGCTCAGGAAATGAAGTTCGCAATAACGAGCAGTTCCAGCTAACAGTCTCGGCTACTGCTAATCAAGCGTTAGCATTTTCTGCGGGTCTTAATGGTACGGAGATACAAGACAAAAATCAGTTAGAGGTATCGTTTACAGCATTTCCGACAGCGACCCGATACGAAGTCTCAATCGGCGATCAAATTGTAGAAACGACGAATACTTCTACTATCTTAGAAAATTTAGAGGTTGGTATTCAGACACTGCGATATCGAGCAATCTTTGATTATAGTTCTACAACCACGTTAATAGGCCCTTGGAGTGCTCCTGCTCAAATTGAGGTGCTACCACCACTGCTCCCAACGATTCATGAACCTACCGTAGAGAAAAAAGAAACGGGTTATGACATTACTTTCGCTTGGGATGTCGTTACTGGGGGTGATACTTATACTATTTTTATCGGTAACTCTGCTGACAGCCTAGAAGAAGCTGGGACTACCTCTGAAGGGAACTATGCTCTAGAGGGGATCGAACTAGGTGAATATCAATGGCAACTAAAGCGTCATACTACTTTGGGCCAATTTTCTGCTTCAGATATAAAGCAATTGAATGTCGGTGTTTTCAAAACTCAATTGGGCGGAAGTCGCGACGATAGAGCTAGCCAAATAATTAATTCGAAGTCAGGTGGCTATATTGTTAGAGCCAATACTTCGTCTTATGAGGTCACGGCTACTCTGCAAGGAGACTCGGATGATTGGATAATTCGTCTGGATGAGCAAGGTAATGTTACTAATCAATATATTGAAAATAAAGGTGGCCGTGAACGCTATAGAAGCATGATTGAAGCATCTGATGGTTCAATTTATCTTGTTGGTCTAGATTGGGATACTAGCAAAGCCTTAATTGTAAAGTTAGATGCTAATTTAGAGGCTGTCTGGGATAGTGAAATTTTATACCGCCCGGAAAGTGTTTCTGAGCGCTATGAATTTATTGCGGTTGCAGAGTGGAATAATAAACTCTATGTGAGTGCGGCTGAGTGGGGTCGAAATGGAAGTAGCACTTTCAGGGATAAAGCCCACTTACATGAAGTGAATATGGATACGGGGACAGTTTCACCTTCAATTACTTTGCCCTCAATGTCAGGGGTGAAAATTGAGAGTATTAAAGCAATTATTCCTAAAGCAGATGGGAACCTAGTATTAGTTGGCTCAGGAGAACCTTATCCTAAACCAGAGTATTCTATGGGTGGAGCTTTTGTAATTACCTTGGATTCAGATCTTAATGAAGTTTCAAGTTGGGAGAGTGTAGGAGATTATCATCTCATAAATGTTGGTAATACTATCGAACTTTCCTCAGGGAGAATGGCAGTGATCGGTCAGAGTGAGGGGGGTGGGTTTGCTATTTCTGCTGTAAATGCTAATGGTACAGAGCATCGATACTACACTGATTACATTGAAAGCATATATTATGGAGGTATAACAAATCTTGTTCAGATGGATAATGGAACATTATTAAGTTTTCTTCAAAAGTATGAGGGGTCTTCTAGCTATACGTATTTACTAAAAGGTTTCAATGATAATTTAATACCTGTTTCGACTAACTACCTTGATGATATTACGGGCTCCGTAACTCCATATGGAATGGTTATCGATACAGATGACTCGATTACATTACTGTATGGACAGGGGCAAAACGGCTATAACAATTATGATATTGTAATTCGCCGTATAGCACCGATTAGCAACTAGGTCCTGAGACAATGATGTCTGAGAAGACAGGCATTGGCTAAAGAAGTTTAGCTCTATTGCTTAGATACATTTCTTTGAGCGAATCTGTTAAAGGCGGCGCTGATTGTCTGTTCGAAATGGAAGCAGATCAGTTCTAGCTTTCTGCGCTAATCTTTTAAGATTAGCAAGCAGTTAAAGAAAAAGCCGAATCAGTAATGGTTCGGTTTTTTTGTGCCAGTCATTTACCTGGCGTAAAGCGTCCAAACAGAAGTCAAAATTGATTGTAAAATCTCAGTTATACACTTTGCTAGACCTGTCTATTATCTTCTACCTGATACATAATCATTGGATAAAAATAATAGGGATGTCATTTCAATGCCTGAGAAAGAATTAGATAAGCGGGTTGAGCGCTCACGTCGTTTATTAATTGACGCCTTGCTAGAGCTGATGAAAGAGCGACCGTATAATAAGATTTCTGTCGCTCATATTGCTGAGCAGTCTGGAGTTGCCCGCCCCACCTTTTATTTGCACTTTCATTCTAAAGACGACTTATTAATCGCTTATATTGATGAGATGTTTGAGAAGTTCTACGCTGAAATTGATGGTTATATTACTCAAAACAAAAATGCTGATCCTGTTATAGCCTCTATTATGTTTCGTCAGTGGTCAGACAATGCGGAATTTGCTCATCTGTTGATGCAGGATGATATTGATAGCCTGATGATGAATCAGTTTAAAAATTATGTCGCGCGGGTGGTTGAGCGTTTTATGGATGCTCATGGTATTCAGCATCGTGCGGGTTTATTACCTTATGTGGTGGATTATTTAGCGGGGGCCTCTTTTATGGTAATTACGCGCTGGGTACGACAAGGTCTTGTGGAAACGCCAGAGGTTATGGGAGAGCTGTATGCGTCCTTGGTTCGCCCAGGTTTGTTGGCTGTTTTACTCGGTGGCTATTTGTAAAGTAGGGTTAATGCTAAGTAATGAAGTTGGAAAATTAACCGAACATCAGAGTTCGGCTAATCGCACTGGCTAATAACAGAGTGATTACTCTGCTATCTCAGGATTTGCAGAAGATCCCGCACGGCGCTTAAGATCGTGGCGTTTTTCGTGAATTTTACGAATTTTACGCTGAGCAATTTCGAAAGCATCTTTTACTGCGACATACATGTCTTCGTGTGCCTTATTGTCGTGATTATCATTGGTGATGGCGACCGTTTCACCCGGAAGACCGATTTCAAGTGATACGTGAGCTAGCTTACCTTTCTTACTGTGGTTGTGCGGCATGGCTACGACTGCACGAATACCGGTTACCGAATCGTATATGCTGGAGATTTTATCGGCTTTTTCACGAATTAATTGTTCGATACCATCAGAATGTTCAATATCACGGAAGCTAATTTCCAAACCTTTCATAGTGAATCCTTATAACTGTTCGAGTAATAATAATGGTCTATGGATTGCAAAAGCGCTATGAGTTAAGTCAAATTATTTACCCTATGGCCTATCACCGGGTAACTCTATTATGACGAAATCATCAGACTATCTGTCTGCGCTATATAAAACATGTGGCAATCACTCTTAATTTTCAAGTCCTAATATTAAAAATAATTAAATAAATTGATTCAAGACGGGTAATGAGGAGGTTAAATCAGAATGCCTGTGTTAGTTTGAAACTCTTTCATAATATTCATGTCGCGCTTT
>JAESQF010000043.1 GCA_016765295.1 Oleispira sp. | reverse complement strand
GTAACACCACGACGGGTTTGACGTAAAGCCGTTACATCACGAACCCGTTCAACTGAACCATAGCTTGCCTGTAAATAGTGACGAGCGGTGGCGTGCTCAAAAGACATCACGTTAATAATGGAGTTATCAGATAACTTCATACGGTCGCAATCTTTTTTCGCTTTGCTTCCTTGCACAACTCGGGCGCGACTGCCACCTTGAATTGAGCGTACGATGCGAGCAGCTTCCGCTTCATATTCTGATTCCACGATGATGCTAAAGCGGGCACCGCCGACATAACCTTCTATCGCGTTTTGCCAATCAGGATCGGTAATTTCAACGTAATCGGCTAAAACACATGGCTCTGCTTGTGGGCATTCGCGACGAATGGTTTCAAGTGCGATACGAACAAAATGTGGGTAGTTAAGTTCACGAGCTTCTAGGCTATCAATATCATTTTGTTTCTGGGCAATTTGACGCTGTATCTGTTGAACTTTTTGCTCACGACGATCAACCAGCTTGGCAAGTTGATCACGTAATGGAATACCAGAAGTTTCTAGCTCACCACTATACCAGCGCTCACGCCATTGATTCATCAACTGCTGACTTTGCTGAGCAGTTTCTAAATGTGCTTCTAATGGACTTAAATCTACCCAATCTTTACCTAATAGTGTTGGGAAATCTACCGCCCCTTCACTAGCAATAGAGGCAACATTCTTCGCCATTTCAATCAGTTTACGCTGACCCAAGGAGGGCAAATCAATCGAGATAGTCGATTTCTGCAAAGATTTATACAGGCTTTCGGTTGCCTGTAAAGAAAACTGTGCCGCTTTATCCTGCTCTAATAACAACATGGCCTGCTGTTGCAGTTGTTGCTTGCCACTTTCTACTTTTTGTTCAAATTGATCTTTATCTTGTAACGCATCAATCCCTAGGCGCTGAGCTTCCATGGCAATCAATTGCTCACGTAACTGGCTGCGTCTATCTTGAGATTGCTCACGTTCTTGCTCGGCGGAAGATAAATCATCACGCAAATGTTGCTGTTTTTCTTTCGCTTTTAAGTACACCTGTTGATCGTTTAAATAACGACTTTTTGCAGCGGTATATTCAAGCACGTTATAATCGATCCATTGATCAATATACGTCTTTGCGGTGAGCTTGGTAGAACTTAAAACATCAATAGTTTCCTGCAAACGCTTAGCGTCCGATTCCATTGAATAAATCGTTTTCATCAAATCTGAAACCGAACGAATAGCATCACCCAGATCTTTCTTTTCTAAGATTTCATTGGCAACAAAACCATTGATACTTTTAACCGGCTTATACGCCATAAAACGCGAAAAAGTACGAGCAGCATTCATTGCTTCACGTTCTGATACCGCATCATGACGGCCACGTAAAGCGCCATACAAGCGACGTAAATATTGCTTTTTAGTATCGTACTTCTCGATATTACTCGTTTCCATACGACTTTTTAAATGGTTATGAATTTTATCTAAACCAATAACCTGACGCTTACCTTCAGTATCTTCTTGTAGAAAATCGGATAAGGTTAATTGTTCGCCTGCGACAATGTAAAACTGCAAATCATTTTGGCGTGCGGTCTTTTGGTTGCCTGACGTTTCCAGCGAAGCACTGATACCCAATACCGCCGTAAATACTTCACCACTTTCACCTTCGGTAGGATGATAGATAGCCGCTAGGTAACCAACAGCACCATTAGGACGGGCATAACTGCCATCATCACAACCCAATACATAAGACGCGAGCGTTCGCACGTTTTTACCACGCCCACGCTGAGTCGCTTCATCTTGACCGGGATTATAGTGGAATAAGGTATCGTGAGCCGCCGTCATTACCGTTTGAATGGCATCCGCGGCGGTAGTTTTTCCTGAGCCGTTACCACCCGATAATAAATTAATTGGGCCGAAATCGAATTCAAGTGCCGGGATATTACCCCAGTTTACGTATACAAATTTCTTTAAAAACACTCTCTATTCCTTAATCCGAAAACAGGCTGGTTGTTTTATTTTTAGCAACTGCTTGCTCTGCTTTTTGCTCTATCGATTCTTGCTCTGTTGATTCTTGTTCTATTAGCTCTTCAGCTTCTTGCTCTGTTTCTTCAGCTGTTTCTTCTTCAACTATATTTTCTTCAGTTACTTGTTCTTGTATTTCATCTTCTTCAGCTGTAGCTTCACTTTCAGCCTGCGTTTCAGCAGATGCGTTTTCGCTGTTGTCTGTTATTTCGTTAATTTCTGCTTCATCTGTTTCTGCATTAGTATTTTCATTTTCTACTAAGTCAGCCAATACTTGCTCACTAACATAACTCATAATCATCGGGCGAATACGCAACCACATATCGCCATCATCTAAACGATCTTCATTGGCAATTTGAATCAAACGCAGCTGCTTCAAACGACGAAATAATTGCTTACGCTCTGTCATATTTTCTGGCAAGGTGCGCTTTAATAAATTTTTAATCGCAATACTTAACGACTCGAGTGAAACCATCACGCAGCCTTGTTCATCAACCTGACCTTCACGTAACGCTTTATCATATTGGGCACGTAATACTAAAATCAACGCCACTTCATTTTGGTTCAAACGCATACGTAAGCCTGGGCTTTGAATAGCGCCTTGCTCGTCTTGCACTCCCGGGATCTGAGCACCCGGTGGATATAAGCGAATGAATTGAAAGCGCTTGTCGTGCTGAATACGAACACCCAGCAATTCTAAATAATCAGCGACGATTTCTTCTAAGCGTAAATAACGGTCATACAACTGCTGTTCAACCTGACTCTCGTCGCGACAAATCACACCATAATCTAATAAACGAATTAATAATTCAGATAAATCACGTCTATCTAACCCCTGTTTTTCTAACTTATGCTCAATAAATTGCAACATGATTTTTCTCTCTACTATTGAGCGCCAGCTTGATTACGAGGGCCGCTATTAATTAATTTCACCGTAAAATGGTCTTTCTTACTAAAGTAACTATTGCCATCAGTATCCGGTCCTGATTCCGCTTCGTATTCCATAACAAACTCAAAGTCTGACGATAAGCTACTAGTAGAAGCGAGTCCGATCGCATTCGCTACCGCTAAAAAATCGTTGGCATTTTCAATGGGTAAGTCTTTGGTCGAAACCACCCCTCCCGTCATTAAATGCTTGTGCATATAGCTGCGTAAAGAGTTGTTATTAATGAAAAAAGCTTGATCTAATAATTGCTGAATATAAATGTCTTTGCGAGCATCCATATCGAATGCCTCATTGCCTTCATCTAGATCAGCTTCAATAATCCGGCGTTTACGCGGTGGTGTTAAACGCACTTGTGCAGGATCAACAAGGGCGACTTCAGGCACACTCATTAATTGGCCCGCAGCCATCAATTGGGCATTTTGATCTTCTGGAGTTAATGCTGCCAAACGTTTACAGACACTCAAGACATCATTATGTTGCTGGGAGGCTAAATAACTCATTTGGCGAATAATAATATCCGCACGTTTGGTAAAGCCCTGTAGTGCTTTTCGTAAAGCCGGCAGCATAATGTCGCTCGCATTGCGAATACGCTGGTCTATGCCATCTAAAATGGTCCATAAAACCGACGTTCCTGGCTGTGCAAGCTCAGGCAATAATTCACGTAAGCGTGCTTCTGTTTTTGCTTTGAAGGCTTTATTTCTATTACGAACCTGATCTAATAATTCACTGATACGATCACGATGTTTTTCGACGTTATCGGCGGATAAACGCACCGCCAAATCAGGTTGAAAGCGTTTTTCCATGAAATCAAAAAACTCTTCACTGGCACGCTGGACTAAAAGTTGGGGGTCCATTTCACGTACAAGGTCGCGTTTGCGTTCTTCAAGCTCAGAAATCACATCGGTGAAGTCACTGATAATGCGCTCGGAAAACTCGTAAGCATCCAATAAGTCGTAGACCTCCCCACGTTCTAAGAATGCTTCTAGAGAATTGCGGGTATTTCGCGTATTACGGTGGCGGGTACGGGCTGAAGCACGACTTTCAGAGATAAAAGGATCGACAAACTGGCGGCCATAGCGACTGAAAGCAAAAGTACTCTGCAAGGTCGCTTCATCAACCTGCTTTTCCATCCAGCCAAATTCTAATAGCTGGTTCAATACCCAGCCTGCTTGCTCGCGACTATTACGAAAACGGCTTTCTTTCGCACTCGTCTTGCTATTAGCTTTGAGATCATCAAGATCTTCGCCATCAGCCAGTATCGGCGCACGCACTAAGGCTTCTTGGAAAATCTCAATCACAACATCACGCTGTAAGGCCTGGCCATAATCTGCACTGCTACTGCTGTACAGACGCTGATAAAGCTCTTTTAGGCACTCCAGTACCTGAGCACGATATTTGCTCGTTAAAGGGCGAAAAAACTGCCCCCGTTCCTGATCAAAAAACATACAATTATCAATGCCAGCTAAATTCGAACCACCTAGACTAATCAAAGCTGAGCCTCAAGGCTAGTATTGCTTTAGGTCGTTTGGATAATTGTCAGGTAGTCGTTTATTTTATACCCAGCAATCCCGTGAGGATTTATCAAAATACTGCTATGATGCGCGCTTTTTGATCAACACGACTTTGCAAGGATTCGCATGTTAGACCGTATTTTGCTTGTTGCATGTGTATTGCTATTTATAGGCTCTGCCCATTCACACGCTACCCGCTTCGATTTACAGCGAGCAGGCAATCATCAGCTAGGTCAGTATATTGAATACTGGGAAGATACTGCAGCAGCGGACCCTTCCCTTGTCGAAGTTAGCCGTTTAGAGCAGTGGCAAGCGACTACAAGCGATAATATCAACCTAGGTTTCAGTCCTTCGTCCTTCTGGTTCAAATCCATCATTAATCAGCAAGCTGCAGATTTAAATTGGTTTATCCGCATTACCTACCCACCGTTAGATCGCATCGACTTATACCTTTGTCAGCAAGAAGTTATCAGCAACATCGAATCTGAGTGCGAACTAACCAGCACTGGAGATCGAATTCCATTTGATCAAAGGGCGCGCTTTAACCCTAATTACATAATCCCTTTGGATTTACAGTCTGGAGATAACTTTCTCTACATAAAAGTTGCCACTGAAGGCTCTTATCAACTGCCAATAAGCATTATTGATGAACAAAATTTAAATGAATACCTCGCCACTAATGACTTCCTTCGTGGTGGCTTCCTCACACTTATGCTGGTGATGATGCTGTATAATTTCTTCATTTATATAATGACAGGTTCCCCTACTTATATTCGCTATAGTGGATTCTTATTCACTTTTGGATTATTTTATTTAACCTACGAAGGTTCAGGATTTCAGTTTTTATGGCCACAATGGCCCGGGTTAAACCAATACGCGATGCCCATTGCCTTTGCTCTGAATCTAATTTGTCTTATTTTATTTGTCGTCAAATTTTTGAACATCAAACGTACAAGTATAATCACATATAATTACTTTAATATTTTATTAGGGCTTACAGCAGTAGCACTACTTTTAATTCCAGTAATCCCTTATAAACTGTTCATTACCTTAATGAACTTTCTCAGCATGATCATCACAGGCTCAGCCTTTTATTTTGGTTTACGTTATTGGCGCCAAGGTCAGTCTGCAGCTCGTCTATTTACTATTGCTTGGGCTGTGTTTATTACTGGAGTAGTCACTGCCAACCTTAGAGCGCTAGGCATAATTCCTAGTAATTTCTTTACTGATTACGGCTATCAAATAGGATCATTCATAGAGATTATATTATTATCGCTAGCACTCGGTGAGCGCATTCAACGATTAGAGTTCGAACGAATGGTGGCTAAACAAGCTTTAATTCAAGAAAAAAATGATCGTATGAGTGCATTACAGCAGCTTATCATTGGTGTATCTCATGAAATGAATACCCCTATCGGCAATATAGGTTTATCAAATTCTTTTTTAATCGACATTCATCAGGATATTCAAAAGAAAGAGCTGGATTTACTTTCTCAGAGTGAATTATTAGAATATTTCGACCTACAGCAGCAAGCTCTCGATACGATAGAGTCATCGACAAAAACCCTCTCCAGCTTAACTCAAGTACTCAAAAGTGTGGCTATTAAAAAAAGGGATCACCCTGCGTTAGAGTTTGATTTAGTATCGCTAATACAGGATAGAATATTGACCTATGGTGGACAGTTAACGTTTCAGCTTTCGCTACCCGACAGCTTAGTTTTATGCTCTCATCCTAGTGCCTTTGCGCTTGTACTTGATCAGCTTTTCGAAAACACGGTGACACATTTTCCAAAAAATAGTCGCCCCAAAAATGCCGAAGTTTCTATAACGGTCACACACGATAAACATTCACTAAAATTGGTCATCAGGGATAATGGTGAAGGTTTAGGTAACACGGAGTTAGCGCAGCTATTCTTACCTTTTTTCACCAAAGCGAGGGGCAGTGGTAAAAAAATGGGCCTAGGTATGTATCAAGTAAAGAATATTATTAGCGATATCTTTGACGGTACAATCGAAGCGTGCACCCCTGACAATACGGGCTTACAACTTACCATCCATATACCCATGCTAGATAATACATGTATATGAATGTACTTAGCTGAGCAATACAGCCAAAATAAACATGAAACTGCCTGCGATCAAATAGCGCTGAGTTAGAGTACGAAACTTGGGCATGTTTAAAGCCATGACGACTCCCGTAATTGCCAAAAAGACTAAGCCAATCGCGAGGATAGCAGCGTAGATTTTGAAAATAATTCCACCTTTACCTTTATGCAATTGCACTAGGTAATGGTAATAGCTACTTTTTTCTATGGTTAAATGTGCAACTAACGGATCATTACTAGGAGCCACAGATGCATCATGAGCAGAACCGCTCCATTCATAACTATATTGTTCTGCATCGCCCTTCATTTTCCCTTGCCCAGAAGGCCTATTGATACCTTTTATTTCTAATACATCTTCTAACCATTGATGTAAATACTCGGCTTCATATTTTAATGGCTGTGACAAAACAATATCATAATGATTCGTTTCTACTGACCCTTTTACACCCCAAGTATAAAGCGCCCCCGTAATGGCGAACATCATAATAAACGGTAATAATAAAGCCGCAAATATTAGGTGAACATGAACTAAAACCAAGCGATTCATCACGGCCTCTTATAGAATATATAGCAATATTACAACTATACTGCGCCAATGCCATAAATCCATGAGCTAAGACAATTCTATACAATTATCACTTACTCCTTACTGACATTTATTGATTCTAATCATTCTCTTCTTTTCATATTGTTCAAGGGCTTTTCGCATTGCGGTTAAATTTCTGCTTTTACTGCGCTGCCTAAAGGCTAAACTTTCTTTTTTCTGCGCGTTATCGCATGCACGTTTTTTCTTCTTTTTCTTAGCGATTATTTTTTCATTTTTAAGTCGTTTTTGGCGCCTAATCTGAAATATTTTTTTAGCCTGCCCCTCACGCTTAAGACGCTCTCGCTTTAATTGCTTCGCTGTTCTTTGTAATGATTTAATATCGGTAATGCTATGAGCCGTATTGGTTGTATTGACACGACTAGTAAGCGCTTGTGAATGGTAATTCGGGTCTGGGCTATCGGAAAACTGCACCCGCCCTTTTTCATCGACCCAACGATATATTTCTGCCGTTGCAGAATCAGACAAGAGTAGAATAGGTAAACTAAAAAATAGAACCAACATATTTTTGATAATGTATCTCATTTGCATTCCGTGCAGGCGAGGGATAACTATAGAATAGGTCACCGTTTGAATTGATCTCTCGTTCTTTCGTCTGATATTCAGCACTATTCAAATACTGTAATATAGAAATCTTCATTTAAATAATTTTAATAATACATGGAAGAGTAAATATGCTGAGCAAATATGCTGATTGGATTGCAGTACTTGCCGTACTTGTTATGTCCCCCTTTGCACTTGCCGCGGCAGATCGTTTACTAGCACTTTAATTTAAACCCGCCATTTCTCAAGGAAGCGAAATGCCATTTGCCATTAAAATCACTACCATTGTTAATAATACCCACGTCAATTCTTATCTAGTAGAAGTGAAAGACAAAGAAATTTTAACCAGCCCTAGGCTAATCAAAGCTGCAATTTTTTGGCGTGAAGTTGATTGCAAACCGCACATTGCATCATTTCGAAATATATCCGAACAAGGCATAGCCCGAGCGATTCAAGTGACCTCTGAAACTGAAACCGATCTAGGCCGGATTTCTTCATCTCTGCTGGTTTAGAACTGCCATTAGCCAAAAAACAAATTGAGATGCTTTTGCATCTCTTCGTTCAGATGGCAAGTGACGAACTTTCCATTCTTTTCAACCGTCACTAAACCTGCATCGACTAACTCTTTCACATGATGTGAGATTGTCGGGGCACCAACACTCAACTTACCAATTAAATCAGCAATACCGCAGCCAGCTTCTGGTGCAGCTATGCCTGACTGCCGATGAGAAAGCACTTCTAAATAGATTTGTAGACGATTCGGGTTGGATAATGCCTTGAATACACGACTTAGCTGCTTAACATCCAGTCCATCTCTTTCAACAACCACGTATCAATACTCCCATTCAGTAGATAACAGCAGTTTACCCAGTTTCTTCTATCTTTAATAGTTTGACAAGTATCGAACTGTAATTTAGAGTTTAGTCACTTCGATAACTATCAAATTATAAGAAATAATCTACAAGCCACGTTAGGGAGATAGCAACTAAATGAATATACTAATCGTAGGAGCTGGGGCTGTTGGCTTAGTCTATGGCCACCATTTTGCCAATGCGGGCCATCAAGTGACATTTTTGGTGAAAGAACAATACCAATACGCCTTAGAAAAAGACAAGCAAGATGGGGTTGTGCTTTATCAGCTTAATAAGGATAAAGGATTACAACAGCCGTTATTATTCACAAAATTCTCCACTCTAACTCAATGGGATGACGCCGACGGCTTTGATCTCATTGCGCTCACTATTTCATCAACCGCTCTTCGTCAGCTTCCTTTAACAACGATAAAAGAAAAAATTGAGAGTTCAAAAAAACCAATCAGTTTATTGATGCTGCAGCCTAGCGAAGAAGATTTAGAACATTTATCTCGGGTCATCGATAAAGAGCATATTCTGCAGGGCATGATCACACTCATTAGCTATCAAACTGATAATATACATAAAGGTATCAACCCTGCGGGTACCGCCTATTATCTACCGCCTTTGCCTATGCCTATTTCAGCGAGCGATGTATCACAGCAACAAGACAAGCTTAACGAAGTAGTTACTTTATTCACAAAATCAGGAATTAAAGCTAAAGCCGTAAACAGTGCATTGGATGAGTCACGGTTACTGTCTGCTTTCTTTATGACATTTCTGTGTGCACTTGAAGCCGCTAACTGGCAATTCGATCATCTTAAAAATTCAGAGCAGTTATTGCAGAAACTTAGCGCTGCTCAAAGAGACTTGTTACCACAAAAAATAATGACTAATGGGGCATTTAGTCAGTTCAAAAAAAGATTATTAAGATCGCTATTAAAGCCTTGGCTTTATAAGGCACTCATAACAATATCACCAGTATTTATCCCTTTGCCACTAGAAGCTTATCTTAAAAAGCATTTTCTAAAAGTACGCCCACAAACTTTAATGTATATGCAAGATTATCAGCATGCCTATCCTTCAGATGCCGTGGCGGAATTAGTTAACTTAATTGATGAAAAATCTGCCTGCGTTTAGCAGGCTTAGCTAGGGGCTTTGAAACCTCTCTGTAACTCTGCTAATTCATCATTATCACTGATAAAACCCGCTGAACTCGAGTCCTGCCCTGCCGAGTCTACGTAATCGGGCTCTATCCCCTCTAATCTCGCTTGGGCTGTAGGTAATTTAATACTAAAGCGCACTCCAGAAATATCCAATGGATTAAAAATCACATTATGGGTTTTATTACCGCCGCGCTTTGGCTGTACATCGAGACTCCAACAAGGAGGCAGCAATACACTGCCTAGTGTATTTTCTTGCACATAACTCTCGCTCTTTTTATACCCACCTTCACAATTAAAACGCACCGTCTCATTCATTTTCTGAGATGATATTTCGATGGACTCAATAACTGAAGAATATTGCCAGCGCTGGGAGGTTTCGTTTTCATCAGCTCCATCAATATCAATACAAGGGCGAGACTCATTAACGATTACTTTTACGATTTGTGTATCGACATCACCATTATTTAAGCTTATTCGAATAGAATAACTGTCAGCTTGATTATTAATGTTTTCCAGTAGTAATTGCCCTTCATATCCTTTAACAATTTCATTAACAAAGAATAAACCTAAACCTTTACCATGATGATCTCGGGTTCTACGTGTTGAATATCCTAATTGAAACAGCTTATTTTTATGCTCATCCAATATCTGAGGGCCACGATTATAAACCTGAAAATCGATATAGCTCACTATTGAATCATCATGGCCTTGTACTGGGCCTTCGCTGACGGATAGTAAAATACGATCAGTTTTTTGCTTAAAACTCACCTTACGTGAAAAATGCTGTGCATTCTTTAACAGGTTTTCCAATATTAAGCGCACATGATTTGAGTTCCCTAATAGAGCTTGCTTAGAAGTAACTCGTATTTTGAACTGATCATCTTGAAAAGACCAAGGAAGTGGCAATTCAATCGCATCGATTAATGCCATATCAATAGAATCGGGTTCATGAACAAGGTGAATTAGCGCTGAAGCGACAGATTCAATACTGGAAAAATCAGCCTTAATAATGGCAGGTGACAGTTCACCATCATCTTTCTCTAACATCATCTGATAATACTGCTCTTCAGCATTAATGAGAAAGTTGGCGATATGCAACGCTATATTATCAGCGGTAGAAAGGTCTAATAAATCCCATAAATAACGCATCGCCGCTAAGGCTTTCTTTGCTTCAGCAGAGTTACTAGACTCCCCCTGCTTTAAAAGGTCGGTTAACAAAGAGGTCACTATGTCATAACTAATCACACCATTATGACGAACTTCGGCAGCGATGCCTTTAAAATGTAAAAACTTCTCATCATACTCTATATATTCTAATAATTTATCACTGATAAATAACTTCAACTTGTCCGCATGACCAGAGTACGTATGCGCCTTATTTTGTAGATGTTTTTTACTTTCCCAAACATCGGTAATTTCTTTTTTTAACTTATTCGTATTCCTTTTAACTTGTTTTTTTTGCCGATGAAATCGCTGTAAGTCAAAGATCAATAATAAAACAAAAACAACCAACATGGAGGCTGAAAAATAATGCTGAGTGAATAAGGGAAACTTAATTAAAAATGCATTCAAAACTTCAAATTCAGTCCTTATAACCAAGGCAAATAAATATGAAATTAATAAGACTGCGGCAAGCGCACTAAAAAATGGAAAGTTCTGCTGGGTTTTAACTGTTTTCTTCATCTTTATTCCTTAATCCAGCAATAAGCGCCATCATCACCAAATGTGGTAATGCCCTTACCCGCCTTACACAAATCAATAAAACTGCTTTCGCTTTTAGCCTCCGCCGCTTGCTCAATCGATTGCCGTAAGGTCCGAATATGCTGTCGATAATTAGCGGCTGAAAAACGCTCAGGATCTGCATCCAGCTTTTCCACAATCTGCAATGTGGTTAATGGGCTCGGCGAAGCTTCAACCAGATAACGCAGTATCTTCCTCGGCGTTGGCGGTAACGGCCGGCGAGCATTGGCTGGATTCATTAAACGCTCACCATGCCAATATACATTCCAAGTTTGAGTATCGATGGTTAAATTGCCACTCTCTAAAATATCAGCTGCTAATGCCCCGCTCGTCTTACCATTAGCTTGCTGTGCATTTTTTAACGCCTTACGAATTCGCCAGCATAAAACCTCTTCAATATTTTGCTGATGCTTAGCGATAAAATCTTGCGCACCCGTTTCTTCAAAAGCTTGCTGCTCAATCCCGGTACCACTGTGTTCCGAGAGATAAATCACTGGCAGCTGTGGCCATTTCTTATGCAAAGCACGAGAAACTGAAAATCCTGCCTGATCATTACCGTTCATATTGGCGTCTAAAATAGCGATATCTGGAGCCTGTTGAGCTTGGGCAATATGTTGGCGAGCAGCCTCGGCGAATTTGAAAACCTGAACCTGGTTTCCTCCTTCAGCGCCCATATCGTTTAGGTCCGCTTGCTCTAAAACTGACTTAAACTTAGTGACCCAATGCAACTGGTCTTCTACCCACATGATATTTGCCATCAAACAATACCTTATGCTCTTTAGTTACGTTTAAATCTTTATCTCAACAAACTATATAAGTAAGCCGTTTTAAATACTCACGAATTCCTCACAAAGCTCACCAATACTGATCTTATCAGCTGTTTTATACGCCACTCACCGCGTAAAACAGCAACCTTACAAAACCGTCACGATAACATCATCACGAGGTGATCCATGAACGACTTAACCAGCTTAATCAACCTATGGTCAGATAGCACTCCAGTCTCTAGCTTAGTCTGGCTGACCATAATCATTACACTACTGTATTTAGGCCGAACGCAGGCACACCAACTTATCTTTTCCAGCTTCCGCATGCTACATACTAGCTTACGCTTATGGGCACGCAGTATCAGCCAGCTTATAGGCCGACTAAAGCAACGTAATAAAGAAGTCTTGCTGGCGGCAGGAAAAGCCGAAGTACAAACCAAGATAGAGCGAGAATTTAACCGCATCAGCGCTATCGTTCAACGCGATCTAAGCCAATACCCAGCACTTCATCGTGAAATAAAAACCGCCATCGAAACGGTCGAAACGGATTATCAAAACTGTGCGGAGTCAGCACCTCTACCTCCAGCTTGGGGAGATGTTGTCGCAACAATTACGGCATTGCCAAGTAACGGCGACCCTACCGTGAATAAAATACTTGAGAACATCAAGCAATCCATCGATGACGCGCACTCACAAAGCCTAAGCGCTTATCAAAAGGCTGGCAGCAATCGTCATAAGGTATTAGCTAAAATGCAGCCTGATTGGCGTCAGCTAGACAATAAGATGGACCTAGTAAAAGACAAGGTAGATTCATTAGAAGAACGCGGTCAAATAATCGATCAGCAAATGGAAGAGTACCAAAGCATCCGCTCCGGCGAAGATAAGGCAGCAAGCATTTTAGCAACGTCATCACTCACGCAATTTTTTATTGCGGGCTTAGTACTGACCATTGCGGCACTAGGAGGACTCATCAATTTCCAGCTTATCGCCCTGCCTATGTCTGAAATGGTGGGGGGAACTAGCTATATTGGTAGTGTAAAAACCTCTGACATTGCAGCGCTGGTGATTATCTTGATCGAAATAGCCATGGGCCTATTTTTATTAGAGTCTCTACGCATCACCCATCTATTCCCTATGATCGGCAGCATGGACGATAAAATGCGCCACCGCATGATGATCATTAGTTTCTCGATATTATTTATCCTTGCGGGTATTGAAGCCTCACTGGCCTATATGCGCGACTTATTAGCGATGGATCACGAAGCACTGCAGCAATCACTTATGTCTACTAATACCAGCGGCAGCCAAGTAACAGCAGAAGGCAGCAGCGCTCAATTCCGCTGGATTCCATCAGTAGGGCAAATGATCATGGGCTTCATCTTACCTTTCGCTCTGGCGTTTATTGCGATCCCTCTAGAGTCTTTCATTCATTCTTTACGTACCGTACTAGGCTTATTTGCTATCGCTATTTTACGCACCCTGCATTTAGTTTTGCGTAGCAGTGCAAGCCTAGTCACTCAGATGAGTAAGGTTATTATCAGCCTATACGATCTGGTTATCATGGTGCCTTTGAGTATTGAGAATGTCATGGCAAAGCGAGCTCGTAAGACGACCAACAAACCAACGTATAAACAAACTGCCGAAGTTGATTTAGTTAGTGAAAGTACTCACGCCGATTAAACAAAAAAATTAAGACCATTGAATTTTTGGAGAAAGAACATGAAATCATTATTAAAGACTAAGATGTTAAAAACTAAGCTGTTTCTTAGAGCAGCCATCGCCACTTTATTCATCAGCAGTTTAGTATTAACCGGCTGCGATGAACAAAAACCAGCAACTAAGTCTGTATATTTATTACTTGATACCTCGGGTACTTATACCAAAGAATTGGACAAGGCCCAGAGTATTATGAACTACCTACTCGCGACTTTGAATAGTGGCGATTCTATCGCGGTTGCCCGCATCGATAGCGGCAGCTTTAATGAAAAAGACATCATCGCCAAAACAACCTTTGATAGCCGCCCAAGCACTACCAATAACCAAAAGCGTGTTTTTAAACAAAAGGTCGATACTTTCATCGCTAATTTAGAAAAAGGCAGTTTTAGAACGGATATTACGGGTGGAATTTTACAAGCTGCCGATTTCGTTAACGAAACTCAAGCCGGTGAAAAATACGTACTGATATTTTCAGACTTAGAAGAAGATCTGCAAAAAGGCCAAATTCGCGACTTTCCCATCGACATGCAAGGCATTCAAGTAGTGGCGCTAAATGTGACTAAACTGCGTAGTGATAACGTAGATCCAAGAGAATTTAAAAATCGTCTGAACCACTGGCAGAAACGTGTAGAAGATGGCGGTGGTAGCTGGCGCGTGGTGAATGATCTTGAAAGACTGGATCGTATGTTTGTGGCGAACTAAATTGACAGATTTAATCAGCCGTCCATAAAAAGTTACAATCCGCCAAAGAGTGACCAATAAGCACCTTGTTGGTCACTCAAATTGAGTCTTATTATAGATTGTCCGACAAAACTACAATAATAAGATTGGCGAGATTAACGATGAATGACACGGTAGCAGAGAATAATTCCGCTTGGTTTGAGCGCAAAAAATATTACTATTTGGCCAATTTTGTTGGCCCCTTTCTTCCCCTATGGACAGCCTGGTATGTAAACCAAACAGGTAATGGTTTGGCCTTCTGGTTGATGATAGCCGTGTTTTATTTTGGCGTCGCAATTCTTGATCTAATTATGGGTAAGGATGAAATCAACCCCAATAGCGAAGAAGAGCACGAGCTGAAATCCAGCCGCTTCTACAATACCTTATTACTCGTGGTGATTCCTTTTTACTGGGCGGCACTTGCCGCGACTACTTATGTTTGCTTAACCGTGGATTTACCTTGGTATCATATCACCGCGGCCTTAATTGGACTGGGTGCGATGTTTGCGGGAGTTTTTTGTGTGAGTCATGAACTAGGCCACCGCAGCAACAAAGTCATGCGCTGGGGTGCCAAAGCCTCGATTGCCATGTTCGGTTATTGCCATTTTCACATCGAGCATAACCGTGGGCACCATGTGCACGTTTCCACACCTGAAGATCCAGCTTCCGCCCGCATGGGAGAATCAGTTTATCAATTCTCTCTAAGAGAATTACCAAGTACTTTCAAACGCGCACTTAATCTGGAAAGTATCCGCTTAGAACGATTGGGATTCAGCTTTTGGCATTGGAAAAATGACATTTTACAAACCGCCGCCGTAGCGCTCGTATTACATGGCCTCATGGTTTGGGCATTTGGCCTCATGGCCATCCCCTTTTTACTAGCGGCGTGTGTCATGGGCTATTCTCAGCTAACGATGGCTAACTATTTAGAACATTATGGTTTGTTACGTCAGAAGAAAGAAAATGGTCGTTATGAGCGTTGCGAACCTCGCCACTCTTGGAACTGCAATAACAAGTTTAGTAACTATATGACTCTGCAACTGCAACGCCACTC
Source organism: Oleispira sp. (assembly GCA_016765295.1). Lineage (GTDB taxonomy): Bacteria > Pseudomonadota > Gammaproteobacteria > Pseudomonadales > Oceanobacteraceae > Oleispira. The sequence continues at coordinate 10,594 of JAESQF010000043.1, read as the reverse complement.
CGATCACCACGCTAATGCGACGCGAGAGTATCAAGTATTGCGCGATTACCAACAAGTACCCATGTTACCTGCTGGCTATCCACTGATGATGTTTATCTGCTTAATTTCACCCTTATGGAGAGCAGTGATGGATAAGCGATTATTAACCTTTGTCGGCGGTGACTTTAAACAAATCANCCTTTCCCCAGCTTATGCAGAGGCATTNAGAAAAGANGNATNANNAAAAGATGCATAAGGTAAAATGTTACTCTAAAACAAGATGATTAGATGCAGGGTAAGCGGTNCAAGGATAAATACTACGCCCTATCTTATGACCGCTTACTTCCCCTGAGACTAGATTGGTTTTACACGAGCCACACATACCCGAGCGNCAACCATGCTCCATCGCAATCCCTTGCGCTTCAGCCGCTTCTAAAATGGTTTTATTACAGTCACTCGCCGGTATCACAAAAGTAATATTTTGAGATTTCAGCTGTACCGTCACATCTTCTTCCAGCTTTTTAATTGATTGCTGATCTTGCGACAGCTCAGNTAGGGTGAACTGTTCAATATCCAAATTATTCATATCAAAATCGATTGACTCTAAATACTGAATCACATCGNTTCTAAATAACTCTGGCCCACATAAATAAATATGCTGCTGTTTAATATCCGGATAAGCCGCCATGAGCTGATCAATAAAAGAAGGCGTAACAATATCAACNGGTAAGCGTGAATAACTCAGCTCAAACCTAACATTNTCATTAGCAGACTCAACCATTGCTAGCTGTTTAGAAAAAATAGTTTTCTCAGGCGTTTGAGTGCGATAGAAAAGGCCTATTTGAGCAGNGTTAGCCTCATTCGATTTNCTTAACAAATTATTAATCATTGAAAATGCAGGAGTAATACCCGAACCCGCACAGATNAATAGCACCTTATCTTGATCACGATGAACAAACTTACCTCTCGCCAAAGAGATATCAAATACCATTCCCACTTCAGCATGATTATGCAGCCAAGGAGACACCTCCCCCTCTGGATTCAACCTCACCGTAATCGAAACTGTACTTTGGGTAATCTCAGACAAGGTATAACAACGATTCGCTTGNTTATCAGGGCCAANTNNAGTCAATTCAATATGCTGCCCNGCAACGGGAGCGCGAAAGTGCTGATTAGGCAACAAAACAAAGGTCTTGGTATCTGCAGTCTCTTGGNGAATNTCAACGATTTTAGCTTTACAGTCATATGTCCAAATAAAAGGATCTATTCTTTTAGTCAGTTCATTGATGGTATTACTCGCAACATATTCCAAGCGGTCACGGCCCAAGGTTTTAATTAACCATGGATGTAAGGTTGCTAATATTTTATTTAGCATTGGCAGCTTCCTTTTCTATAACGTCAGCACGGTCTAAATAGGAAGTCTGTTCAACAACGGATGGATTCTTAAATGAATACGTCCACATAGCACCGATAAAATTCTTAATCGCAGTTCGCCANTTGGGATTGCATTTATAAGGNANNTTGTATTTTTTACANACNTCCTCAACTTCTAATGCCATATCAGGATAACGATGGGCNGGAATNTCTGGGAATAANTGATGCTCTACCTGATAATTCAAATGGCCCCACAAAATACTCTGCCAGCGATTACCCTTAAAGTTAACCGAAGAATCTAATTGTGAGATATACCATTTACCCTTGTTCTTAATNGCGTCTTCAGGCTGTAGAGGTTCCGTGAAATGCGTTGCTTGAATCGTCAGTGCAATCCAATAACTGTTCATCAAATCGGCTAATAAGTTAGCTAAAAATACCTTAACCNCACCAAAGCCAGTCAATAGTGCAAGTAATGGAAAAAACACATACTCTTTCGCCCAAACTCGCCATACCGCACGGTTTTGACGCTTCTTGCTTTCTGTTTTCGATAANCGTAGTGACTCATCTAATACCGCATAGCCTTTATTGCCTTGGGGAAAGTACTTTGCTCTAAATTTATCAACNACACCCAAGTTTTGCGCATTAAAGTTGTACAGCATAAACGGATATAATAAGAACAAATAAATTGGCACTTGAAAATAGTGCAATTTAGTATGAGGTACCTGAGAGTTCACTCGTAAAAATCCATGGTTTAAATCTGGGTCTTTCTCATAGACATTGGTATGAACATGATGCACACCATTATGCTCTTGGCGCCAAGACGTTTCATCAACAGGAGCTTTCCAACGAAAATTNTTCGCATGAAACTGAGGTATCTCATCAAAAGAGTCATACTGGCCGTGCAATACATTGTGGCCAATTTCAATAGCTTCAAGGTTNCGGTGTANAAACAGAAAAGGCACACCAATCAGTGCGAACGGCCCNGGTAAAATATGAATAAGNCTACGGCCAATCACTTCGAAAATACGCGAATTACGGCGTATCTTCTTGATATAGCGAACATCCTTCTCGCCTAAATCATCNCGGTACTTTTGCTTTATGCCCTCAAAAGCACGATGAATTTTTTCATATTCATCATCTATTGATGCTTTCGAGGAAGATGGCCCTATAGGAGCGTTTTCTGATNNGTTCATAATATAGAGCCATGATAAAAAGCCAACAGAGTAAACACTTGTTTACTCCNTGTCTATCAAAAAACCNTTTNAACCTGAGCNATNTCTATANATTCAGCACCTGAATATATAGACATNNGCACNTCANNGNAGNCNGTNACTTCTATACTTNTAATAACAGANATTTCAAATCTATANCCACAAGGTTTTTTGCTATGAATATTCAGCTGCTAGTAACAAAAACTGATTTTAACTTGCCTAATATTGAAAAAGAACTTAAGAGTCTTGGAATGGAATACCAGGTGGAGTATATCGAAGATCACCCTGAGCTAGTGAATTCGCTTAATATTCGCCATTCACCGAATATCATTATTGATGGCGAACTGGCCTTTCAACGACAGCCTTCGGAGAGTGAGCTTAAAGAGTATATTTTGGGGCATTGATTATTATAAATGAGAAATGTGAAAATTAAATCATTTCAATGACTTAGCTTGTATATTCATAACATTCAGTCGCAGAAACACTTCATTACTGCGCTTCATAAGGCTATGAACTACTGAATATTATGAACATGCCCACACTTAAAACTGCCCTATACACCCAATGACAACAGCTTTAATGGCACTTAAAATCTGTAGCAATATTCAGTTTTATAATTACCCCTATTAATAGAAGCACTAAAACGTGAATCCACCATTCGTATTTGCACTAATATTGATGCTATTAACATCAACATCAGCCTTTAGCTCTGGAAACGATACAATTCAGTCCTTCAATAAGGCTAAAATACTGGATATTACACCTTAAACCATTCTTCCCCTCCCTCTGCCCTCCTCTGTAATATTCCATCCCCCTAAAGCTAAAGCATTACTTACATTTTGATTATATTCTGGTACAGCAAACTTATTTATGAAGTTTTTTCCTAATATCTATATTTGCTGGTAGTAATATGAAAAATACTGCAAAATCCGCTGATGTATTATTAAAGGAATAAATATGCAATCTGCAGAAATTACATCGCAGAAAACGACTCAAACTGTTGGCCCTTTAAAAGGCGCTTGCTGTGTTAAGCCGGGTGAGAAAATCAAAGGGACATTTTTTTTAGGCGGTGCAGGACTAAATGGTTCATACATCCCACAAATAATTAGCTCTTTCCATGATTCAGGCATTAATAGTGCTATTTACCTTGATCGAGATAAATGGTCTGGAGGTCAAGGGGCTGACGCTGTTATTGGCGTATTCTTGGGGAGAAACTATGATCCTCGCTTTCCAATGCTACTTCGTTTGCACAATAACTCACACAGCCAATTTAACCTTATAGGGTATTCTTACGGGTCACTTATAGCGGCTCAATTAGCTGCTAAGTACTCTAGAAAAGGGACTATTGTTGATCATTTGGTACTTATCGGTAGTCCAATAAGTAAAGAGTTTCTAAATCAATTAAAAAACAATTTGTTAATAAAGAATATAATAATTATTAATCTGGATACTCAAGGCGACCCTATCTATGCTGGAATGGAAGCAACTGATTTAATTTATAACTCTTTAGAATTAGCCCAACAGATGGGAGACTCTAGCGGTCATTTTCACTATGCAAAGGAAGGGCAAGAGGGAGACAAGAGAAGAACTCAATTGGCCCAAGAACTTTATAGTAAGGGATTAAGATAATGTCTGTTTATAGATATCCGATTTCATTAATAATATATTTTACGGCTTTATTAGTTTTATTAGTGCCAGGCATATTCGTTCTAATCGAATTTTACCGTTTTATAGTAGCTGGGGATGGGGTAGGAATTTATGGAGCAATTATATACTATGCGGCTGCATTTGTTAGTTCACTCTTATGGGCAATATCTTACTTTATGAACAGCAACAAAAGATATTCCGTTATCTACTGGTCTATCTTTATACTTTTAACAGGATTCATTGCACTTCAACCTACATGGTGGGCTGCTCCACAGTGAGCGGCTAAAAAGAACCTAGTACTAGCCCCCAGATAAGAATGCCATCTAGTAAAATCAGCTACTTTTTTATATTTTTTAATACACCATCAAGCTGAGCCACTTCAATCCCCTCTATATAGATCTATATTTCTGGTGATTTTTACAGACTCTACGCTCTAGATAGTCTTATCTTTTTCATGACAACTTTCTTAGTAATACATGGCTAGGCTAATGAATACCTACTCCTTAGCCATAACCTAACGCCTACTTTGTTTAATTACTTAACTTTCTTTAGCGTTTTAAATCATTAATGGAAATTTGTCAATAGCTAAATCGTTGTTTTTATAAAATAAATATGTAATGATTCATACCGTAGTAATTGGTAATGCGAAAGAGGGATGTCCTTAACATGACGTAAAAGTCATCTAATCGCATAATTGAAAATTGATGCACTGCACTGAAACGAGTGTAGTGGAGTATATCTACATAGAATTAACGGAAAGGATAATTATGAAAAGATAAAAAAGATCCAAACGAGCAAATAGAAACTCGCCGGAGTAGATTAAACAAGGCCTCTGAAACCTTGATGATTTAAAACAATAGAATGATGTTAATAATCATACTAATCATACCTCCCAATTGTTTCAAGTAAAAATTTAATTATTTTTGAATAAATTCACAGCTTATGCTGAGGTAGATTTATGGGTGCACAACTTAGAAAAAGCATGTCTTTTGTTAAAAAGATAATGAAAACAGCGCTTGATAGCGTTATTAAACACATAGTTTTAGAGGTTTTCATTACCCCTTTACTATCAATAGATATAATACAAATAATAGGAAAATTATTTGAGCGATTTCTACTAGATTAAGTGTATACACAAGAAAATCAGTATCACTGGTTATATTCAGCCAACTACTAGTCCAGGCTACTGGTTGGTTGAATAACTAGGTGCTTATCCTTTGTAGTGTTTTTTTAAAAACACTCATCGGCCTAACTGGTTTTAATACTTAGTAAATTTTTGCTACCTAATATAACAATCTCGTAAATATTTAGATGAGTCTTAGACATGAAATCACTACTTGTATTAGTAGTACTACTACTCACCTCAACACCTGCTTTTAGCGCAGGGAACGATACAATTCAATCCTTTAGTAAAGCTAAGAAAGCTTTAGAGAAGAAGGTTTACTTTGATCATAGGAAAACCATATAACATGAGTAAATCTCAAACTCAGTTAATGAATGCATGGGATAAACTATATCCAGTAAGCCAATGGGAGTGCAAAAGAGCTAAGAAAATTTAGGGAATACAAGGCAATATAAATAACATTATGGTTAAACGATGTAATCTCATGGTTAGGTAGCATGATGCCTGAGTCAGCGTTAACAACTTTAATATGTGAGTAACTTTACGTTAGATAGGGCGAGGACTTATAGCATTGAGTTTTCGTTTATTTCTATTAAGTGGGTTGGATTCAGTATGGATATTCACATTGTAGTCAATAGTTGGTGTAGTTGGTGTAGTTGGTGTAGTTGGTGTAGTTGGTGTAGTTGGTGTAGTTGGTTCAATCGCTTCGTATGCTGAAAGATCGAAGTTTTGATAAGTAATAATCTCTGAAGTAGGTATCAATATAACAAATTTTCCAAACTCGACCCCTGGTTCTAGAAAGTATTTTTCATAATCATTTGTGAGTACAAGATTCTGAGTCTCTTTAACTCTATATCCACTTCGAATAGGGATGATTTCAATGTGCTCAAGATTGCCTTTTATAACATTATTGCCCCCCACACAAAAACCCATGTAAACTTTTCCAGATGAGAGTGTTATACATACTACTCGTGAGTCCTTATTATTATCAACAAACGTAAGTGTTGCATCAACAATGAAAGATTCTAATGGATTATCTCGAACGATATGACTTAAAAGGTAAAGTGCTTCTGCTGGGTTAACTCTAAATTTTCGTGACAGTATGAATGCTGTTATATAGGAAATGATTACTGTAACAACACCCCAAACTAAGAACTTAAGCTCATGATGTGAAAAAGGTAATTGCTTAAAATTTATAGTGTAAATAATACCAAAGTTTGTTTTTAAAAATGGTCCTACGATATTTGACATATCGATTATTAGACATAGAACACCAGAAAAAATAGCTAACACAGTACCTTGGCGAGCCACGTAAAAGTAGAGACTCCATCCGTCTGATTTAGCCATTCTATAGCGAGAAGGTAGGTAGTTGTTTGAGAATATATAACCGGAGACTAAGACAAAAACAAGTAAGAGAGCTAGCATGAATTTTTAGTTATATCCTTTATGCTCTGGTGGTTTCTTTTAACTCTTGCATTTTTTTATCGTAAGCGCCTAACCAAGCACCTTCTTCAATAACTTACGTATAGCCGTATGATTCATCTTACATTATTTGAGGTGAATATTATGAAACGCACAAAACAACAATGGCTTGAATTGATTCAGGCGCAACAAACCAGTGACTTATCCATCATCGACTTCTGTCGCGAACAAGATCTTCCTTTAAATAATTTCTATGCTCGGCGCAGTGACTGGCTCAAATCTAAGCGCACGGAAACTAACATTAATTCCTCTGCCTTTAGTAAGGTAACCGTCGCCGAGAAATCTAAATTTCCAACAACGGCGATTACCCTCAATATCGGCAAAGCAACCTTATCCATTCCAAGTTCAACAGATGTCGCTTGGTTAGCAAAATTAATAGAGCAATTCGCATGAGAATGTTTGTTGATGCCCCAGAGATTTATTTGCATCGTGACCCTGTCGATTTTCGTAAACAGATCAATGGCCTTACCGCCATAGTCGAACTCGAAATGAAACAATCGCTCAATACGGGCGCATTGTTTTTGTTTTGCAGCAAGCGTCGCGACAAATTGAAACTCCTGTATTGGGACAAAACAGGCTTCTGCCTTTGGTATAAGCGCCTTGAAAGCGACAAGTTCAAATGGCCAAAAAAGCATGAGCTAGACACGATCAACATCAGTGAAGAGCAGTTGCATTGGCTATTGCGTGGTTTTGATATTAAGGCCATGAAAGCTCATGAATCTATTGAATTTGACTCGGTTTATCTCGATGAATGAGGTAAAATAACAGCATGAGAAACGCTGATGAAACTCAAGAGTTTACCGAATTAAAACAACGCCTTTCCGCGTTGGAGTTACAGCTGTCTGAACAAAAGATTACGCTTCAAAAACAAGATGATTCTCTCGAAAATAAAGATCATAAAATCCAGACGTTAGAAGAATATATTCGCTACATGCTGCAGCAACGCTTTGGCTCATCGAGTGAAAAACTGAGCGACGATCAGATCAATTTATTCGATGAGGCTGAATTATTAAGTGACGATGATGCGCCTGAAGAAGAAAGCACAAGCGTTCCTGCTCATAAACGTAAGAAAAAACGTGCTTCGATTCCCGCGGAATTACCACGTGTTAACGTTATTCATGATTTAAGTGAAGCAGAAAAAGTTTGCCCGTACGATGGAACAGCATTGCGTCATTTTGGTAATGAAACATCGGAGCAGCTCGATTACATCCCAGCTCAAATGAATGTCTTACAGCACGTTCGCCGAAAATACACCTGCCCTTGCTGCAATAATTATATGGTCACCGCTAATAAACCCGCGCAGCCGATTGAGAAATCCATCGCTTCTCCGGGTTTATTGGCGCAAGTTGCAACGCATAAATACTGTGATGCCTTGCCCTTATATCGCCAAGCGCAGATGTTCAAGCGCTTTGGAGTTGAACTTGATCGCACAAGTTTAGCGAACTGGATGATTAAATGCGGCTTCCTAATTCAACCGCTGATTAACTTGTTATATGAGCATGCTCGTGAAGGTTCACTGCTTCATATGGATGAAACAGTCTTACAAGTGCTTAAAGAAAGCGAGCGGTCCGCGCAGCAACAAAGCCGCATGTGGGTAATGACCAATAATGAAGCCAGCATGCGTATCACGTTATTTCATTACAGCCCGACGCGTAAAACCTGTGAAGCTGATTGGATGCTGGGTGATTTTAGCGGCGCGCTAATGACGGATGGTTATGCAGTTTACGATTCGGTTTGTAAAACTAAGCAGTTAGAAAATCTAGGCTGCTGGGCGCATGCACGACGTTATTTTAAAGAAGCTCGTGATGCGCAAGGTAAAGAAAAAGCAGGTAAAGCCAATACGGCATTAGCGTTTATTCAAAAGCTGTTTCGCATAGAAAAACTTAGCAAGAATAAATCGATAGACGAAAAATATCAGATAAGACAAGCGCAAACGGTGCCCTTACTCGATGAGTTGCGGCAATGGTTAGACAAAACGATTCAGCGGCCGATAAATTCAGAAAAACTCAAAAAATCAGTGACGTATTTAAACAACCAATGGCCAAAATTAATCCGGTATACGGAGAATGGCACGTGGCCAATTGATAATAATGCTGCTGAGAACGCAATTCGTCCCATGGTAGTTGGAAGAAAAAATTGGTTATTTGCAGCCACAGAAAAAGGCGCGAAGGCCAGTGCTAATCTTTATAGCTTGGTTGAGACTGCCAAAGCTAATAACGTTGAGCCGAGTGTTTATTTGAAAGAAGTATTCACGAGACTACCAGCAGCCACCTGTGTTGAAGATATTGAGGCATTACTGCCTTGGAATATTGCGAAGGTGGTTCGTTAGGCGCTTACGGATAACGTGCAACTATCTTATAGTAAAAGTTTACGCCAGCAAGGACGTAAGCTGCATGAAATTCTAAATTTTAATAACACGACTGAGACTAAGCTTGATGATATACGTCTTGTCGAATGGCGTAATAATGATTTGAAATTACTTAAAAATGCAACGATTCAATATGTCAATGAGCTTGAAGTTGATCTCGATATTAGTCCAGATGATCGTTCAGACTATAAAGAAATAATGTCCGATTTTAGAAAGTACACAGGTGATAATTTTTTATATTGGAATGTACGTGCAGTTAATAATAAAGAAAAATATCATGGCTGGAAGGATAATCTTGGGAATTCTTGGGACTTACCTTCAGAATGATAAATTTCGTGATTGTTTTAATTGGATGAATTTAAGCAGCGTTTTTATCACTCTATTCCATTTCTTACGTTAGGAAAGTAGAGTGAAATATCTTACGGAGTTTTATTATGAAATGTATAAAAGTGTTTTTAAATATAAGCAAGAAATTAATTAGTCGGCGTTACTTTTTGTTATTAATTGCAGGTATCCCGATATCATCTTCTTGGGCTATCACAGTCGATCTTACAAGAGGAGGTGAGTCAATTTCTATTTTACAATCCAGTATGTACCCAGAAACCATTGTTTTTAATAAAAATAATGGTCGATATCTATTGGGTTCATTCCGCGAAGGAAAAATTTATGAGCTAAATGATGAGGGGCTATATCGAGTATTGGTCGATGACGAAAGACTTAGTTCGATATTAGGTATTACCATCGATTATGAACGCAACCGAATTTATGTAACAAATGCTGATATTGGGGCGAGTTTAAAATCACATAAGAATGGACCAAAAAAACTTGCTGCTGTTGGTATATATGAACTAAATAGTGGTAATGCAATTGATTATATTGACTTGGGGGATTTATTACCAAATAACTCGCACTTAACTAATGGCATTGCACTAGATACAGATGGAAATGTCTATGTCAGTGATAGTTTTTCTGCTGCTATATATAAAATTGATTTTAAGGGGAAGGCAAACGTATTTCTAAAAAATAAAGAGTTTGAAGGCGAGGGGATAAACTTGAATGGTATTGTTTATCATAATGGTGGGTTTTTGCTTGTTATAAATAAAAGAAATGGGCAGCTATACAAAATACCCTTAGATAAGCCTGAGGAGTTTATTAAGATAAAATCATCTGTAAAGCTCGTGGGGGGAGATGGTTTATTACTTGCTGACGATAATTCTTTACTCATCGTTGCCAATATTACATCAGGAATTAAGTCTAATTCGATTTATTCTGTTACAACTGAAGATAATTGGAATTCTATGGTGGTTGCCAATAGGCGCAAGTTAGATGATATCTATCCAACGACATTAGTTATAAAGGAAGGTAAGATTTTTGTTCTTCAATCCAGTCTTAATAAATTAATTACATCTT
>JAESQF010000116.1 GCA_016765295.1 Oleispira sp. | reverse complement strand
CCCCCGCCGCGCCATTCGTGGGAGCCGTTACAACGGCATGACCGGCGGCATTTTCTTCATTCACCGCCATGGCATAAGCGCAAAGCCATTCGTGTAAATGAGCCGTTTTTGAGTTGGTCACTAACTGTTGGTGTAGGTTCTTTGCACGTCGTTTTACTTTAAGACCACCGGGTAAAACCCCTTCGTTTTTCAAACCGTTTTCAATACAGTTCTTCATCGCTTGCCAGATAGAATCTAAGCCTGGCTCTAAACACTTATGGGTACGGAACTGCTGTTCGTTTTGATATTTCATATCAGCAATACTGAGGCCGCTTTGTTTGGCCATGGTTAACATTGAAGCCGCATTGTCGAAAGGAAAGGTACAGATAGAGGAATTAAGCATTTTTATCGGAGCGACCAGTTGCTTCATCTCCTCTAAGGTATTGATAAAACCGCCGCCGATGGAGAAATATATCTCCTTAAATATGGATTGGTTATGTGTATCAAGCAGATCGAAAATCATGCCATTAGGATGCTCGGCTAGAGTTTGTTGCTTATCAAAAATAATATCGTTATCTGGGTTAAATTGGAGCTGAGTAGTATGTTCTGAAAAGAAGAGGCTGATTGAATGTTTATGCCAGAGTTGGTTAATTAGCTCGCCAATATCCAATACTGCAATTTCTTGCGGCGAATAGCCGTGTAGTCCTAATAACAAAGCATTATCCGTGGAGTGGCCGCGGCCAGTATGTGCAAGAGAACCGGTAAGAGTACAGCGTAAACGGCAGTGTTGAGGGATCTTATTAGGAGGCAACTTTTCTAAGGTTTGAATAAATTGAGCCGCAGCGATCATGGGCCCGACCGTATGAGAACTGGAAGGGCCTATGCCAAGTTTAAATAACTCCAAAACACTGATAAACATGCTGAATGCTCAACTGCATGATCGATACTATTATTTTAGGCCAAATACTGTTGATAGAGCTGTTGAATGACAGGAAATACAGAAGCGACTAGTAATAGCGCCATGGAAATATTAAACATCCTTTGTTGCTTAGGGCTTTGTAAAAACTGTTTGATGCCCCTACCAAAAACCAGCCAAGTGCTACTACTAATAACGGCTGCGAAAAAGAAGATGCCGGCAATTACTAGCACTTGCCAATAAATATTATCAGCCAGCGTTGTATAGGCAGAAATAGAACTGGTTGCAATTACCCAAGCCTTAGGATTTACCCATTGAAAAAGTGCGGCTTGTAAAAATGTAAAAGGTTTAGACTTTTTACCTTCAAGTTTATCTGGACTAGCGCTGGCGATAAGCCATGACAGAAATAACAAATAGGCCAAGCCTAATATTTTAATCACTTCGTGCAGAATAGGGAATTGCTCAAATATGATACTGAACCCTAGGCCAATTAAGATAACCATGACAGGGAAACCGATGCAGACTCCTAAAATATGTGGGATGCTTTTTTTGATGCCGAAGTTCATACCCGATGTCATGAGCATGATGTTATTTGGACCCGGTGTGATACCTGCAGATAGCCCAAAGAGAAAGATGGCGAGGTAGAGTTCCAATGGATAACCTTAAATTAACTAAATTGTAAATAAGGCGCGAATATTAGCAGGAATGCGTTATTAAGAGCAAAGGTAAGGCCGTTCATTATATGGAACACAGAGTTCACAGAAAAAGCACTTTCCTCTGTGTAGCGCAGAGGAAAGCGCTCTCTGTGGTTTAAGTTTTACTTACCATCACAACAAGGTGCATCGGCCGCAAGGTGAGGCACGAAGTTACAAGGAGAGTGGCGAGAGTCCAGTTGTTCTAACAGAATGCCTTTCCAAGCCAAGTCACAAGCGCCTGTAGAGCCTGGCATGCAAACCACTAAGGTATTATTAGCTAAGCCTGCAAGTGCGCGAGATTGAATAGTAGAGGTACCTATATCTGCCAGTGATAGGTGACGGAAGAGTTCGCCAAAACCTTCAATGGTCTTATCTAATAACGGCACAATTGCTTCTGGAGTAGAGTCGCGACTGGTAAAACCGGTACCGCCGGTTAATAAAATCACATCAACTTCATCAGCCGCAATCCAAGCAGAAGCGATAGCGCGAATCTGATAGATATCGTCTTTAACGATGATTTTATCTTCATAGCGATGCCCTGCATCTTGTAAAGCTTCTACTAGGTACTTACCTGAAGTATCGGTTTGATCGTTACGGGTATCAGATACCGTTAAAACGGCAATGCGTAGAGGGATGAATTCTTTGCTGGCATGGTTGCCCATGGTATTTCTCCTAATAAAAGATATATCGAAAGGATTGATGGCATTAGATAGTAGGGAGAAGTGAGATGCAAGAATGCATCTCACTGTTTACTGTTTTAAATCAAGGACTAGTGAGACCTCTCTAATGTGGAGAGGTACCTTCACGAACACCTTCCATATTAGGCAGCTTGTGAGCAATCCCTTTATGGCAATCGATACAGGTCTTTTCACCGTTGGCTAGCGCACTGGAGTGCTGAGCCGCCGCACGCTTACTTTGACGGGTGAAATCCATGGAGTCGAATTGGTGACAATTACGACACTCTAATGAATCGTTGGCCTTTAAACGCGTCCACTCGTTTTGAGCCAGTTGTAGGCGATGTGCCTCAAACTTTTCTCGAGTATCAATAGTGCCGAAGATCATGCCGCAAACTTCTTTAGAAGCCTGCATTTTACGAGCAATTTTATCAGTCCAATTATGAGGTACGTGACAGTCAGAACAAATTGCACGAACACCAGAGCGGTTGCTGTAGTGAATCGTGGTTTGCAATTCCATAAATGGATTGTCGCGCATCTCGTGACAGCTGGTACAAAACTCTTCGGTATTGGTTAGTTCCATGGCGGTATTGAATCCGCCCCAGAAGATAACCCCAGCGATAAAGCCACTGATGGTTAGGAAACCTAGCGATAAGTGTACTGCTGGCTTGGACAAAATTGTCCAACCCAGCTTTAACAAGTTAAATATTTTTTTCATAGCAGCCTCTAATTCTTGTCACGAGCGTGAGATTGTTGAATCAATTTGTTCATATCAACAAACTCATTCTCAACTAAAGGTTCACTTTCTAACTGATGAACATGGCACTGAGTACAGAAGTAACGACGAGGTGAAACTTCACCTAAGAATTCACCATCGCGATTCATATAGTGAGTCACACTAACGGCTGGGGCTTGTGATTCATCAGCAAACTTACGTGCGTGGCAATCCATGCACTTGTTAAAGTTTTTATCCAACTGATATTTACTAATATCATGTGGAATCGTTGGTGGCTGTTGCGGGTAGTCACGCTTACGTTTTAGGTCGTTGTTTTCTACCTTATCAATGATGGGCGGTGTTACTTCGACATTCATTGGCGCAGTGCCACGCAGAGTTGCCACTTGTGGCGCATCATCCATCACAGTTTCAGCGGATACAGTCGACGGCAGGACAATCGAAGAAGCAGCTAATACAGCAGTCATACAAAAAGTACTGACTTTATTTATAAAAGTATTTTTCATCATAATTCTCCCTATACCTTCTCGATCTTCACAGCGCATTTTTTGTAGTCAGTCTGTTTTGATAATGGGTCAGTCGCATCTAGCGTGACCTTATTAATCAACTGACTGGCATCAAACCATGGCACGAACACAAGTCCAACAGGCGGTTTGTTACGACCGCGAGTCTCTAAACGGGTTCTGATTTCACCACGGCGAGAAATAACTTTCACTTCATCGCCACGACGCATGCCGCGTTTCTTCGCATCTTCAGGGTGCATAAAACACACAGCATTAGGAAACGCTTTGAAAAGCTCTGGAACACGCTGAGTCATAGAACCAGAATGCCAGTGTTCTAAAACACGGCCAGTGCTCAACCACATGTTGAATTCTTCATCTGGACTTTCTGCTGGTGGCTCGTACGGTAGCGCAAAGATAATCGCTTTATTATCTTTCTTACCGTAGAACTGCCAACCGGTACCTTCTTTAACATAAGGGTCGCTTCCTTCTTTAAAGCGCCACTTAGTTTCCTTACCGTTCACCACAGGCCAGCGTAAACCACGCTCTTTATGGTAGCGATCGTAGTCGGCTAGATCGTGACCATGACCGCGACCGAAGGATGCATATTCTTCAAACAAACCTTTTTGAATATAGAAGCCAAAATCTTTTGACTCTTGGTTTTCATAATCAGGGCTGATTTGATCCAGTGGGAACTTATCCACCTGACCATTTTCAAACAGAACTTGGTATAAAGTCTTACCTTTATACTCAGGATTCTCAGCTAAAACTTTCGCAGGCCAAACTTCTTCAGTGGTGAAGCGTTTAGAAAACTCTACTAACTGCCATAAATCAGAACGTGCATCACCTGGAGCATTGACTAACTGATACCAAGTCTGAGTACGACGTTCTGCATTACCGTATGCACCTTCTTTTTCTACCCACATCGCAGAAGGTAGAATCAAATCTGATGCTTCAGCGGTTACCGTTGGATAAGCATCTGAGGTAATGATGAAGTTATCGGGGTTACGATAACCCGGTAAAATTTCTTCATTAATATTGGCGCCGGCTTGAACGTTGTTATTCACTTGGTTCCAGCACACATTGATCTTGCTGTCTTTTAGATCGCGTATTTGCTGAACGGCGTGAGAACCTGGTTTACCATTCAAAATTCCTGCTGGGATTTTCCAAAGCTTTTCAGATAAGGCTCTGTGCTTAGGGTTTTTCACTACCATGTCGGCCGGTAAGCGATGCGAGAAGGTTCCTACTTCACGCGCGGTACCACAAGCCGATGGCTGACCGGTTAATGAAAATGGGCTATTACCTGGCTCAGAAATCTTGCCCGTTAATAAGTGGATGTTATACAGCAAGTTGTTTGTCCAAACACCACGAGTATGCTGGTTTACACCCATAGTCCAAAGTGACATCACTTTGATTTTTGGATCGGCGTAAAGCTTGGCGATTTTCTCAATGGTTTTAGCCGGAACACCTGACATTTCTTCAGCGTATTCGAAGGTATAAGGCTTAACAAATTTAGCGAACGCATCAAGATCAATTGGCGATGATGCACCAGAGTTTGGATTCTTCGCTTTCTTTTGCAATTCGTGAGTCGGGCGTAAGCCATAACCAATATCGGTTACACCTTCTCGGAAGTTAACGTGCTTGTTAATGAAGTCATGATTAACACTGCCACTTTCGATGATGTAGTTAGCAATCGCATTCAATAACACCATATCCGTTTGCGGAGTGAAAATCGCAGGGATATCCGCAAGATCAAACGAACGGTGTTCGAAAGTAGAAAGAACAGCCACTTTAACGTGTGGGTTACTTAAACGGCGGTCGGCGATGCGAGTCCAAAGAATTGGATGCATCTCTGCCATGTTAGAGCCCCAAAGAACGAAAGCATCGGCGGCTTCCATATCGTCGTAGCAGCCCATTGGCTCATCGATACCAAAGGTACGCATGAAACCACCTACCGCAGATGCCATACAATGGCGTGCGTTAGGATCAATATTGTTTGAAAGGAAGCCCGCTTTCATTAACTTAACCGCGGCGTAACCTTCGTGCACAGTCCACTGACCAGAACCGAACATACTGATGCCGTCAGGGCCTTTTTCTTTTAAAACTTTCTTAAACTTTTCTTCCATAATATCGAAAGCTTCATTCCAAGATACTGGAGTGAAATCACCTTCTTTATTATATACACCGTCTTTTTTACGCAACATCGGTGTAGTAATACGATCTTTGCCATACATGATTTTAGAAAGGAAATACCCTTTCACACACGATAGACCTTTGTTTACTGGAGCTTTCTCATCACCGTGAGTTGCAACGACTTTTCCATCTTTCGTTGCAACACTGATACCGCAACCGGTACCACAAAAACGACAGGGTGCTTTTGACCAAGTTAGTTTATTGGCTTTGCTGGAAGTAATGATATTACTGGCGCTAGCGGGTAAGCTAATACCGGCCACGGTTGCAGCGGTGGCTGCAGCTTGGGCCTTAATGACATCACGGCGAGTTAGTTTCATATGCTTTCTCCGACTCTGAATGCTAATCTTTTTAATTTTAAAATTTATTAAATGCTAATTTTTTACTGAGCTGTTTATTGCACTGTGTGTGAGGCTGCATCTTTGTCAGACGGTGCTTCACACATTTGTGGCTGATATATTTTCTCGATAGGTTGATCAATATCAGCTTGATCAATTTCATCGTCTAGCTCATCAATTGCGGCAACCTGGTGATATACCATCGAGGTATTGATAACCCCTTCGATGGCAGAGATAAGGTCGATGCGATCTAGGATGATGCCTTGGTGTTCGGCTTCGGTAACCACAACAAACTTACCTTTTTCATTACTACCGTAAATTTCAATATCGGCTTGAGCGGCTAATGCTGCTTCAACTGCTTTATGCTTTTCGGCTTTGCAAAAGACAATAAAGCTACTGATGTGGCTTTCTTGAGTGACATCATCTAAGGCAATTTTATTGGTTCTCATAACGGAGCTCCGACTTTATGTGCAACTGCCTGATTAGGCGACGCAATAGGGTTAATACTAATTGATTCTGATGGGCAAATTGAAATACAAGCGCCACAACTGGTGCAGTCTTCAATGTTGATCTCAGGAGTTTGAATCGCCCCTGAAGAAACACCCTTTGGCCAAGGCATAGTGATCGCACGAGTATCGCAAGCATCTTTACAGCTTTGGCAATGGGTTTTCTGTTTCGCTAAACACGAATCATCAATAGTGATATCAAAATAGAAGNCTTGCTGANGTGTGTGTTCAGCGACCTGCTTTAATAATGCAGCGGGTTTGCAAGTATCAATACACGCTTCGCAGAAAGTACACTCGCCGCGATTAAAATCGATTTCTGGAAAACCACCATCACCAATGAAAATTATTTCTTCTTCACACGCAGAAATACACTCGTGACAACGAGTGCATTTATCAGTGAATAACGATTCACTGAGTGCCCAAGGAGGACGCTGGGGTAACCAGCGATTTTCTGAGCTGGCTTCTTCTTTAATCGGCTTAGCTGTGTGATTACCAGAAGCAACTAGAGCGGCAGGGCGACGAAAGAAGGCGCGACGTGAATGGTCTATATTAGCCATGATGCTTTCCTAAAGAATCCTTCACCTAGCTCCCTGGAGGTCCATTAAGAATTTGCATGAACCAAACCATAAACCCGTAAGCAGCAATGCCACCAACAGTTAAAGCAGGAATAACGATAAACGTCAGGAATAATGAAGTGGTTAATTCCGCTTTTTTTGTGCGAGATTCAATAGGGACTAGTTCATCAGACATGGCCGATTCACTCCGTTNTTTTAATTNAAGTNNATTAAATACTTAACTATTTATCTTAGTGGTAATTCTAAAGATTGCACAAAATAGTGCTATTGAATTGAAACGACAAAAATTGACATAAGTCAGGTATTGCGGAGGTAGTAGCCGATACGGGTAGTTGGGCTATGTGATTGATTGCTATATGAATACTGAATAGGAATCATTAACATCTANTTTTAAGNATNCGATCCATCGGTATCCTTAATTTGATAGTTAAATNCAGTATGCTAACGTCTTAAGTCGCTACCAAGAAAGGTTGATTTCATGACTGATTTCAACTTCTTTAGTCAAGGGGGATCGACCATCATAGAACCATATTTGTACCAGCAATTTTTTCAGGTGTTGAGGCGTTGCGAAGTCATGATTGACCTGAGAACTTGCCATTGAACTCGCTAATATTCGACTATCATGATTAATTTCCCAGCTGTTATTGTCTGCGTGCTGGTAGTTGGAATATACCGATAAATAGGCGGGTCCACCGCCTTGGTTAGTGATGTCGACTGCTAGCTTGATGCTTTTGTGAGAAATAAACTTCATATCTTTGGGGGCTACTAGCTGGCTGGTACTGGTAATCTTAGAGTCTGTTATTATCTCTTCGTCATCGGCGGCAGCAGAGATAGTTTGTTTATCTACGCTATCGCAAGCGATCAAACTTAAGGCCATTAATGTTAATGTAATGTTATTGATTATAGATTTCATTTTCATACCCTTANTTAATAAAAAATATAAATATTCTATGGGAATATTTGTCCATCGACGTTGTTCTCTGGTTGATACCAATCATTATTCAACGCTTGATTGGATGTGACATAACCTTCGAAGTCTGGATAGGCTTTTAACAAATCCACTCCGCTAAGAGGGTGTTTCCACTCTGTCGCCACCTCCATAGCCCATGGCAAGTTATTTTCATTTTTATAGTAACGCCCAGTTAAGGAGTCTGAGGTATCTGCTTGTTTATTTAAGAAATCACTATTTGCGCGTTCTGTAGGGGAGACATCGGCTAAATGAATTTCCAACTCCCTACCTGGAGGGGTGGGGGATAGTTCACCATGGTAGAGGCCTGCGGTGGCAAAGATGAAAGGATCGTACAAAGTACTGATGTTTGCAGGGTCTTGTAATTCAGTAAAGGGCAGACTCAGTTCGAAGGAGAATTGAATGTGGTCTGTGCAGTCAGAATCTGTGCGATAAAACTTGCAGTTGGTTGTCACTAAATCCCAAACATCCGGTGCGATAATCGCGATGAGTTCATCACTACTGCTTTCAATAGGGTTATCTTGTTCTACGGCCCAAACATAAGTAACAGGATCTGCAATCGCATTGCCCGTGGTATCCATTTTGGTATGGCGATAACGCATCTTGCTGGTATCCACGGCATTTGCTTGAATGCCCGGAAGACGAATTGCAAAACCATTTTGATATTCAGCACCAATGGCGACCAGTTGACCATAGATATCAACTCTTTGTAATTTGTCATCTTTAATAACCGTCAAGGTACGATAGTGAAAAACAACATCATTCATATCGTAATCCCCTGCAATTGGCCAGGCATCTTCATAGGCTAGGGTGACATAAGAGCCGTTTGTAGGGTAATACTGGTAGCTCACCCCTAGGTCAGTAATTTCGATAANATGATCTTCCACCTCACCATCGGTCGCGCCGCCGGTAAAGCCTATANCTGTTTGNGAACCAAAACGNAAACGGGCCCAACTAGAACCAAAATCTGCAGTAATCGGCACATGTACCATTAAATTATTATTACCCTCATTTAATAGCGTATTACTAAATACCTGCTCACCCACATCAGCAAAATCTCCGTCATGGTTCCAGTCAAACCAGGCTTGTAAATAACCGCTCATTGAAGCGTTCACTANGACTACATTATNAAGCCCACGGGCTAGGCCGGTGACAAATCTAATACCATTTTCATCATCTATATTTACATAATCATCGGACACTAGCCCTAGCATGGCATCGGCTTCACCATCAGGGGCAAGACTGCCTAAATAAGGCCCATCCGTTATTATTTCATGGCGAGGGCCATTCTTTGCCAGACTAGTGCTATAAGAGTCGGGAGCATCGCCAAAATCAATGGTACTAGGCCCTTCACTTTCATCGATCAAGGGGGCGTTTGCACAACGAGCACCGTCGTTTTGTCCTGATAACGGACCTGTTGCGAATTCGACCGCGAGATAAGGAGGTGCATCGTCTGCTAGGTCTATGGCCGATAAATTAATGCGAAATATTTTTCCATCTTGATTTCGAGAAAGATAAAAGAAACCGTTAACATCGAAATAACCCGCACCAAAAGTTCCAGTTTCTCCGGTTGATCCTAAATCTTGAGTAGCACCTGTCTCTTTATCAAATTCATATAATATACCGGAACTATTATCAACACCGTATAGCTTGCCGTTACGTGGATGAAAAGCGAAGTCAGTTAAACGTTGCTCCGCTATTGTCGAAATGGTTTCTATCGCAAGATAATTATCGGCTGATTGATCAAGATTCATTTTATAAAATCCTTTATTTCTACGATAAAAATAATAATGGTGCTGATAAACATCACCGACATAAAACGTACCTGAGGGCTGATTGGTGACGGATAATTCAGTTTGTTGAAAATTACTATCTAAGCGTACGAATTTAAGNTTGGTGGTATTAAAACCAAATAAATAGCGAAGGTTAGTACCATCTTCTGCAATATAATCATCAAAACCGACACCATTTACATTACCGGCAGTAGTTTCACCACTCAGATTACCAACGTTATCTTGTAAAACGATATCAGTACCAGTGACTAAATTAATTCCATATACGATGGTCGGGTTTCCTTGGAATAAGAAGGCTTTCGTTGGACAGGTATCAAACGGGGCGGCGAACATTAACTGACTTACGCTTAATAGCAGTAACAAGTGTATGCGCATCATGTGAATCACCTAGCTTATGAACTCTGTAGTGGAATCATTGCAAAGCTAATGCCATAAGGTATGAATCAGCCTGAAATCTAACAGCGAGGGGGATGCTGGGTTGGTATGGGGAATAATCGGTTGTCGCATATTTGCAATATGCATTTTATGACGATAAACGAATTGCTATTTGCAAAATATCCATTAGAAAAGCACATTGAAAACGCAATATATAATTCGATAATAGTTAGTGATTTATAAAAAAACTAATGAGAACAGTAACTTATGTAATATATAGTTTATTTGGCCCATATCTCGCAATGCCTTGGATAACTAATTGAGTTGTTAGGCATTGTGAGGGTAGCGATATGTGTGGAATCTTTGGTGTTATTAATGACAAAAATGCAGCGCAAACATTATTAGAAGGTTTAAAAGCACTTGAGTATCGTGGATATGATTCAGCAGGTATCGCGATTCTAGAAAATGCTTCTATTGATTGTTGTCGTGCAAATGGAAAATTAATTAATTTAGAAACTGCATTAGAAACTGCACAAAAAGGCAGTCACTTAACCGGGTCAACTGGCATAGCACACACTCGTTGGGCTACTCATGGTCAACCCGCATTAAATAATGCGCACCCTCATATTGCCGATAATGTGGCTTTGGTCCACAACGGTATCATTGAAAATTATCTGGAACTTCGTTTTGAGCTTGAAGAGTTAGGCTATGAATTTGNAAGCGAAACCGATAGTGAAGTATTACCAAAATTAATTAGCCATTATTTAAGCCAAGGTTATAAACCTTTAATTGCNACTAANAGAGCCTTGTCNCGAGTACGAGGCACNTATGCTATTGGTGTTTTGTTTAATGGTAAAGAAGGGCAAATAATTGCGGCTCGTCGTGGCAGCCCACTGGTTGTAGGCTTCAATAAACAATCTGCCTTTATTGCATCAGATGCTACCGCCGCAGGGTTATTAGCGAATGAGGTTATTTATTTAGAAGAAGGAGATCTAGCGCTGGTTGAGGNGAAAGAAGTCTTTATTTTCAATAAGCATATGGACATTGTCAGTCGCCCTCGGGTGAAGATAGAAAAGAGTGATAACGTAATCAGTAAAGAAGGATACGACCACTACATGCATAAGGAAATACATGAGCAAGCAGCGGCAACACAAAANACCCTTGAAGGATTAAATCAATTAACCGTAGATGCCATTCCCGATATGGATTTCTCTAAAATTGATCGTTTGAATATTATTGCATGCGGTACCAGTTATTACGCGGCTATGGTNGCGAAATATTGGTTTGAAAAAATTGCTCGATTGCCGGTTGAGGTAGATGTTGCTTCTGAATTTCGTTATCGAGAACCTCCTATGGTAGAAAAAGGTGGCTGTTTGTTTGTATCACAAAGTGGCGAAACAGCGGATACTTTGGCAGCCTTACGCTACGCAAAATCTCAAGGTCAATATTGTTTATCCATCGTGAATGTTGCACAAAGTTCGATTGCCCGTGAATCTGATTTCGTTTANCGCACGTTATGTGGCCCAGAAATTGGAGTTGCTTCAACCAAAGCCTTTACTTCGCAATTAACGGTGCTGGCAAGGCTGGTGGTTAAAGCAGCTGGTGAACGTAAGATTCACAGTGATCTAGTCTTGGATAAAATGATGACTATGTTAGCCGATATACCTCAATGCATTAGTACTGCGTTGCTGCAAGAATCAGTGATTAAAGAAGTAGCCAAAACATTAGCAACCGCAACCAGTACTCTATTTATTGGCCGNGGCCAATGTTATCCCATCGCACTAGAGGGTGCGCTTAAACTGAAAGAAATTTCCTATATTCACGCCGAAGGTTACGCTGCNGGTGANNTGAAACATGGGCCTATNGCATTGATAGATAAAAATATGCCCGTGGTTGTACTGGCTCCATATGATGGTCTATTCGAAAAAACATTATCAAATTTACAAGAAGTAAGAGCCCGTGGGGCAAAGGTAATATTGATTAGTGATTATCGCGGTATTGCTGCTTGTACTTCCAGCGATGGAAAAGAGAGTCGGGTAGATTCTGTGATTGAAATGCCCGTCGTGTGTGAAGAATTACAGCCCATTATGTATTCAATACCGGTTCAATTGTTGGCTTATCATACTGCACTAATACGAGGAACGGATGTCGATCAACCCAGAAACTTAGCAAAATCAGTCACCGTTGAATAAAGGCACTNTTANNAATAGANNGTTAGTAATAGAGAGCNGGCAATNATTAATAGGGTGGGTAGTTATTATGCAACTTTTATACTCTGCAAAAATGTGGCTAAANAAATCAGAAACACCTNTAGCTAAAACCTTTATGACGCTGATTAATAGCATTCGNTTTGTAGAGTGCCCATCCGTTTCAATNATTCATAAACCGNTATATTTGGCGCATTTATTNATCTCTAATNCAATAANTAACTTNATTCGTATCGCTTATTGGACACCCATCTTTAAAAGCCGCTTAACATCGATTGGTAAAAACTTTTATCTTTATAGTGGTATGCCCTTNGTATTNGGANGACTGGATATATCAGTCGGTAATAATGTTCGAATGTCTGGNATTTCAACATTATGTGGCCGCAGTANTGGGCTAATAACTCCTCAATTAAATATTGGTGATAACGTTGATATTGGCTGGCAAAATTCTATCAACGTNGGNTCAAAAATAACCCTTGGCGATAACGTGAGATTAGCAGGAAAGGTATTTTTAGCNGGTTTNNCNGGNCACCCNCTCAATGCTAAAAANCGTGCTCAAGGGTTACCAGAGGAAGAGCATCAGGTGGGTGACATAATATTAGAAAACGATGTTTGGTTAGCAACCGGGGTGACAGTTTTGGCCGGTGTCACTATTGGCCAGGGGACAGTCGTTTGNGCTGGCAGTGTAGTGACNGATGATTTACCCGCGGGTGTTATTGCTGGTGGAATGCCAGCAAAAGTTATTAAATTAATTGGAGAGCAATAATGAATAGTTTATCTGATAATTATCCTATGGTGATGTTTGGTGAAGACTGGGGTGCTCATCCAAGTAGNAGNCAACATCTTGCNCGNGAATTATCTAAGTTTCATGATATTACNTGGGTGAATTCAATNGGNTTAAGNTCNCCGAAGTTTACCTTGTCAGATATAGCNCGAGCCNTNNATAAACTCAGAGCGGTATTAACGTTTAGCAATGAGAAAAATGGNATTGNTNACCATCAAATNGATAACTGGAAACCCAANGTNATTAANCCACTAGCGATTCCTTTTCATGGCCAAGGTTGGGCNCGNTGGATCAATCAAAANTTAATTAGTAANAAATTATTNNATGTATTTAAAAATACAAAATCACANGATATNGCCAAAGAAAAACCTATTNTNTGGNTATCNTTACCCAGTGCAGTGCCATTGTTGGGGCATATTCACGAATGCTTCAGTATCTATTATTGTGGTGATGACTTTGCGTCTTTAGAAGGCGTCGATCATGAGGTTATAGGGAAGCTAGAAGCCGAGTTAGTAGAGAAAGTGGACCTTATTCTTGTGGCAAGCGAAGAGCTATCAAGAAAGTTCCCTAGTGAAAAGACGATTTTTATCCCTCATGGGGTTGCGGATTATTTTTATGAGGCGCCTGACGAGCGGCCAAAAGATTTACCCGCAGGTCCTGTTGCNGGTTTCTATGGCAGCCTCAGTGGTTGGGTAGATCAGCAATTATTAATCCGTACTGCTAGAAAAATGCCTCATTGGAATTTTGTAATTATAGGNCCTCAGCGTTGTTTTGTGGAGCACCTAAGACGCGAACCAAATATANATTTATTAGGTAAAAAAGATCATAGAGAGNTGCCAAATTATATTCATCATTGGCAGGTTTCATTGCTACCTTTTAAGGATAATGCACAAATAAGAGCCTGTAATCCATTGAAACTAAGAGAGTATTTGGCGGTTGGTAAACCGATAGTAAGTACCAATTTCCCTGCATTAAAACCCTATAAAGAATGGATAACCGTAGCCGGACATGATGACTTTTGTCAGGCAATCGAATCAGCCGCCGCCGAAGTACCCAAGGCCGAAGAACTGATACTTAATACCGGGTCAGCGAATTTTTTCAGTGCCATCGAGCAATGGGAAGATATCGAGAGTATTAGGCGAGTACGCCTACGTAGATCCAGTCAGGTTGGCAGCCATACATGGCAAGCTCGGGCACTTAAAATTGAGCGTGAAATACTTAAGCGTATCCATCTTGATAAGGTGAATATGGATTGTTAAGGAATATGGATTGTTAAGAAATATGGATGGCTAATTAATATAGGNTGCCTTTATGGTTTCGTTATTTGTGATGGCTTTATTNCAACTATCACCTTTGGTATTAGTNGANGATACCACCTTGCCTTGGAATGTAGGTATTGAGGCATTTAGTCGNCAGGATGTCTTGGTGATTAAAGGTNTCAANCCTAACCCCAGTCCACAGCTGCTAGTGATACGAATTGATGATGATAATAGCCATGACTATTACTCAAGGACGAACTTAGAGCGTAAAGTCGATGCGGGACCCTTTGAATTGCGTATTTCAGCACTAGGNTTAAAACANGAAAATAAGCAACCATTGGATATTAACAACTTGCNTAAACTGTTTGTTTTTAATGGTGAGAAAAACTCGACAAAATACCCAGAGCAAGAATTTNAAGGNATAAAAATACACTCGATTAANATTGAGAAAATTGAAGCTATGCCTGAGCATATTCAAGCTTATGATTTTGGCAGCGAGTTTAGCGAAGTTTTAGAGGGGACTGTACAAATAAGCCTGCCGTTTAATAACAAATCCTATTCAAAAATACAATTNTTTGGCCANATGAAAGAAGTAGAACGTCCAGGCCCAGANCCTTGGATTAGAGATGGTATAGCGGGAATAGAAGANCTTCGTNTNTCATTAGAAAAAGGCTTNTGGNGAATCATTATATTTCGTGAAGATATCGGCGAGTGGGAAAATCTGCCTAGACAAATGGATTTAAGGTTAGCGATTAATGGGATTGAGCAACAAGAGAAAATATCAATAAATTCAGCGTCTCAGTGGTATCANCAGCACTACCTGAAATTCTATAAGGCATTAGCGAAAGAAGATCCTTGGCAAGATATCGTTCAGCATCGAGGTCTAGTACAGAGTTATGATTTTGAACAAGGTAGCGAACAACTTTCAATTACATTATTAGGTGATAGTCCACAGCAACGCTATATCAGTGGCATTATTCTACAGAAGTTGGATGAGAAAGTATTTCAGGCAGATACTAATGGTTTGAATTTAGTGAATTCTCGACGAGAAAACTATTTTCGACAGCATTGGTTGGTTGAAAATGAAGAAATAACCATCAGTAACAATGATAAGAAATTCTTACATCTGGCCCAAGGAGAAGGTCGCTTAGTGGAATTTGATATTAAGCTCGAAGAGAATGCAAAACCAAGTTGGGANTCATCGTTTTCCGAATCTGGTGGCTATATGGAAGTTAGACAGGCATTACCGCGATGGCACCGACAAGGCAGTGCGTTGCATATTAAGAAACGATATACGCATTTAACCAAGTTAAAAAAAGTTGAGATAGCTAAAGGTATATATCGAATATCGATTTGGTTGCAAGCAGGAGAGCAGCAAATAGCGGGTCAATATGATGTTAAACTATCTTTCAAGACCGCTAGCAATAAAANCCTTAAAGAATTAGTTATAGATATAGAAGTTCTCGATATTAATTTACCTAAAAACACTCAGAAAGTAGGTATATATTTAGATCATAGTCCTCACCTTTCATTTTTCAAACAATGGAAACCGCTGCAGNTAGCGCAGGTCTATTGTGANCTTAANTATCTAGATCGNCTTAATCTACGTGCATTAGCACCGCCATTACTCACGCCCACCGAAGATAATATGCAAGCTTGGGAAAATGAGCTGGAATTGTATAGCGAATTTTATGCTCCTGCTGACTTGTTNGCTTATACACCTTATAAAAGATTGNAGAAGCTTTTANCTATTACTGTGCTGCAGAAAAAAATGGCAACCTTAGCAGCATCAAGGTCAGATGGAATAGATGTTTATTGGTCCATTGCTGATGAAGTACTGACAAAGAAAATGAAGGGNGTTGTACAGGATGCTGAGCAATTGCATTCTGCAAATCAGTTTGCGAAAACGGCTGGGCATTTAAATGATAAAANCCAAAAAGCATTGATTGANCATTTAGATTTAGTGCTCATTAATCATGGATTTGGTGTAAATACTGAAGAAATTGCTGACATNCATAGCATGGTTAGTGCTNATGGAGAGTCTGGAAAGCGTGTTTGGTTATATAACATGCCTAATTTGAGATTGGCTGCNGGGGCTTTTCTTTGGCATAGCAAAGCCGATGGCTANGTACAGTGGCATGGAAGAATGCCAACAGCTAACCCCTATGACCCAACAGATGGTCGCGAGGCTGATTATCAGTTCTTTTACCCCCAGCCTAGAGCCTGTGAGAGCCTACCGGATGTAGATGTGGCTCTTTTTGAACTAGCGATGGGGCAATATGAGCTAAGGTGGCTTATTTGGCTAGAGCAGCAGCGAGGAGNAGAAGCTCAGGTATTGAGAGAGNAAATCAAANAAACACTAGGGCAAACTTGGCNGCAAGCGGAGAAAACCGATGCGAGCCTACTTGATAATTGGTTTAAGCAGATATCCGATTTGGCACAAAGGTTGATACACACTGATAAAGCCTTGTTATTAGAGGCGAAAATTTCACAATTATCAGGTGATGTAAATGAGCAAGATTNCCCCAATCATCATGGTTATCAAATGCAGTTTACTCATGGNGGCATTATTAATGATGGGGTGTGCATCAACTCTGGAGAAGGATGCGAATAAAAATTTATTTGAACAAGCTCTGATTTTGCAAAAAATAAAAGCAAGTACTCCTCGAAGCGNCCGAGTTAATAGAGCAGAGAAANTTGATCATGTTCAATGGAAATTCGATGAAAAACAATACCAACCTAATCTAGAGCAAAAGCGTCAACTCTTTCTTTGGTTCTCTCAAATCGACAGCTATAGCAATAATCCTATTTTATTACAGTTAGGCCCTGATTGGATTTCGAGCTATAAAAGGGGCAATAATCTGCGAAAAATGATACCTCGCGGTATTGTGATCGAGCAGCAGTTTGATACCNGTCTAGAAAAAAATGAAGTGATATTTACCTTAAAATCAATACGGAATACTTTGGATCCGGGAGGTCGTAATGAANCCTCCTCTCAATAANAGCATCAATAATAACTCGGTGAATAGTGCATGGGGGAATGTCTATTTAATTCTAATAGCCGCTTGGCGGCAGCGCTATTTAATACTTGTACCAATTATCATTATGCCGATTGCTGGCGGTTTGGTTGCTATCTCTAGGGGAAAAATATTTGATACTCATACCACCATATTAGTACAAGAAACATCCAAGCTTAATCCGTTTTTAGAAGACCTATCAGTATCAACTAATTTGAAAGAGCGCATGGCGGCATTAGATACCTTAGTACATAGCCGGCACGTACTTTTTTCGGTCGCCGAAGAGTTAAATCTAATTGATGATGAAACGTCTAATAGTAAAAAAGTAAGCATTATTCGTCATATCGCTAAAGGATTAAAATTATCTCAAGAGGGTAAGGATTTAGTGAAAATTTCATATCGATCTGCTAATCCTGAAAATATGAAGGATATATTGGAAGTTATTAGCCAACATTTTATCGAACAACTTTTGGCTCCAGAGCGATCTTCAATAGAGCAGTCTGAGAAGTTTATTTTACAACAACTGAAGTCTCAAAAAGAGCAATTGTTAGCTTCAGAGGAAAAGTTGTCAGTCTTTAAACAAAAATACGCGACTGACCTACCGGCTTTTCATGGTGGAAATATTAAAGGCCTACGTGATATTAAACGNCAGCTGGCAAGAAAAGAAGTCGAGTGGTCTGCNGCAAAGGCTGTATTGTCTTCGATGGATCAGCAATTATCATCCAGTAACCCAGTGGTAGCCATTCTAGAAAAGAAAATTGTAATGCTAACCAGTGAACTTGTAGTACTGAAATCCCGTTATACCGACCAGCATTCAAAAGTTATTAATATTCAACGTCAAGTCAGTCGTCTGCAAGTCAAACGGAATGAATTGTTAGAGAAAACGGCAAAACTATCTCCTGAAGAAATAGAACGTTTATGGCACCTNGCTATGAGTTCGTCAAATAATAGTACCTCNTTTTCTAGTGCCCAGAATGTTAGCTCTCCNTTATTGGTCTCTCAATTGCAAGAAATACAAAAGTCCCGCGCCCTAGAGCAGGGTCTTGAGCAGGAAATTATTAGTTTAACTAAACAAATGACNGAGATGGAAAGGCAGGTTAAATCATTTTCATCGATTGAAAGAGAATTAACTGAGCTAGAAAGAGAGCTGGATACCAAGCAAAATCTCTATAATGAATTTCTTAAACGCTATGAAATGGCAAAAATAACCGGTGCGCTTGGGAAATTTGAAGAGGNAAATCGTATTAAAATTATTGATGAACCCTTTACTCCTGTTTGGCCGTCCAATATTCCAAGCATTGTATTTATTTTAGCAGGGCTTATNGGCGGTATTCTATTTGGTTCAGGTATGGCAGTCATTGTTGAAGTTATGGATACCAGTGTTCGNCGTATTGATCAACTGCAGTTCTATACTCAGGCACCATTATTGAGTCGGATTCCAAAGTTTAAAGACTTACGGGAAGCCGATACCGTTTTTGAAGATAGCTAATTATTTAATCAAAAGAGGAATTAACTCATGATGAAAAATGATAAGAAAGTTGTCGTGCAGGTTGTTCAGCATTTGCGTGCCGGTGGTATCGAATGTTTGGTTCTTGAAATGCTGCGTTCATCTCAAATGAGTAATGATGAAGATATGCATATTATTAGTTTAGAAGGCTCGATGGAGGAGGCACTTTCTAATTGGCCAAGGTTATTACCTTATAAAAAGAAGCTGCATTTTGTTGATAAATCTCCNGGGATTTCTATTGCTTGCCTGTTGAAAGTAAGGAAACTCCTTAAGTTATTACAGGCTGATGTAGTTCATAGTCATCATATTGGCCCGTTATTATATGCGGGTATTGCCGCNCGATTTNCCAATATTTCTAGCCGTATACACACAGAGCATGATGCNTGGCATATGCAAGATAATAAGCGTAGACNATTAGAAGGGCTGCTATTGAACTGGGTGAANCCGATATTNGTTGCGGATGCACAGGGAGTGCAAAAACAATTAGATATTTATCAACCAGGNTATCCAAGTCAAATTATTCACAACGGTGTGGATTGTNAATTATTCCATAAAGGAAATAGGGNCTATGCAAGAGCACAGCTAGGGNTACCTCAAAAAGGAATNANAATAGTGGGCTGNTCAGGACGGTTAACNGCAGTGAAAGGCCATAAGTATTTAATAGAAGCNNTAAANTNTTTAGCCGACGATTGCATACTGTTACTGGCNGGAGAGGGAGAGAGTCGCAGTGAATTGGAAGCTTTAATACAAGATAGACAATTAGAGAANCGAGTAATTCTTTTGGGGAATATTGATAANATGGTTTATTTTTATCAATCTCTTGATGTGTTTTGTATGTCATCTCTTAATGAAGGTTTACCGTTATCCCCCTTAGAAGCACAAGCTTGTGGAATACCCGTGGTATTAACCGATGTAGGAGGATGTAGAGAAGCGTGCTGTCCAGAAAGNGGCATGATGGTACCTGCACAAGATAGTGCTGCATTAGCTTGGGCAATTCGAAAAACATTGAAAAATATTATGCGTAATGAAGTTCGATCACCGAGACAATTTGTNNTTGANNAACGTNATTTTGGNAATATGCTCAATGAATATCGTACCTTGTATCACGCGCAATAATAAAGTTANTTTAAGAGGATNAGTTATGACTATTTTNGCGTTCATNTTATTATTCCTGGTGATTTATCATCATGTAGGTTATCCATTATTATTAAGCGTTATTGCCNGCTATCGCTCAATGAATAGTACCAATAATAAGATAACTAATAAGGGAGGTTTTAATGGTTTTCCCTCTATTCATATNGTTATTCCTGCATACAATGAAGAAAATATGATCCANCAAAAAATTGATAGCCTCAGCTGGTTAGATTATCCCGATGATAAGTTATCAATAACGATTTATTGTGATGGCTGCACTGATAAAACAGTCAGNCGAGCCATTAAGGGGCAGGGACAATTCTATAATCGAGAATTAGACATTCGTATTGTTAATATTGAAAATAATTTAGGCAAGGTAGCTATCATTAATCGAGCAATGACAGAATGCCATGCCGATGTCATTGCATTTTCGGATACCAGTGCCATTTTGAGCAGCGATACNNTGTGGTGTACAGCCCAACAATTCATGAGCAATAACAATATTTCAGTTGTCACAGGGAACTACTCAATATACAAATTGAATAAAAAAATGCANGAGGTTGTAAGTGAAGAGCGTATCGGTGAACAAACTTATTGGCAATATCAGAATAAAGTCCGCAGCTTAGAAAGTACATTAGGGGCAGTCATGGGCGTCACTGGTGCCTACTTTGCGATTCGCCGTGATTGCTGTGATGAGCTAGAGGCCGATACTATTAATGATGATTTTATCTTGCCCATGCGTGCAGTCGCCAAAGGGGGGTTGTCCGTATTTGACTCTAATATTCACATATTCGAAACAGAGTCCACGCCATTAAAAGAAGATGCTTTGAGACGTCGCCGTATCTCACAGGGCAACATGCAGCAAGTTCTTCGATTAAAGTCATTATTATTGCCGGGAGTTAACCTTTCCCGCTTCTGGGTAAGTTGGATGTTTACATCAGGAAAATTATTACGCGTACTAATGCCCTATCTATTGCTAGTGCTATTAATTCTTAGTGCTTCACTAGCNNCACACTCCGCATTTTTCTTCATATTGTTATTAGGCCAGTTAATTGTCTATTTAATCGCTTTATTTCATCATCGCAGTTGCCGCTACCACAACAGTAGTAACGTTTTTAATAACAAGTTGGTGCGAATGATAAGTTATTTATGCCAAGGTCATCTAATGGGGCTTATGGGTTCGGCAAGCTATTTGAAAAAAATATTCATTCATCATGTGTTAGGCATTGCAGGAGAGCAACGCTGGCATAAAATTATCATTAAAAATAAATAGGTGATTATTATGACGACGCAACAGAGCATGACTATTAAAAGCATTAATGGTAAAAGCATGAAGGGTTCAGATATATCGTTAAATCATTTGAAACAACGATCATTACCCGCTGACTTTATACCCAGTAATGTTCGTAAGGGTAAGAGACTGCTAGATGTGGTTTTAGCCAGTACGGGTTTGATTGTAACCTTGCCTTTGTTTCCCGTGATCGCATTGGCAATAAAACTGGAGAGTCGAGGTCCGGTATTCTTTNAACAATTACGCATAGGGCAGAGCTTACCGAATAGAGTCGATATTTTTATGATGCTTAAATTTAGGTCAATGGCTTTTAATGCAGAATCTGAGACCGGACCCGCGTTAGCCACTAAAAATGATGCTCGCATCACCTTAATCGGTAAAGTATTGCGTAAAACACGATTGGATGAAATTCCTCAGTTCATCAATGTTATACGCGGGGATATGTCTATGATAGGCCCTAGGCCTGAGCGACCTAGCTTTTGTCGTAGATTAGAGCGTGAAATCCCTTACTTTACTGATCGTACCTATGGCATAAAGCCTGGGATTACCGGCTTATCACAGGTNCACCAGGGCTACGATGAATGTATCGATGACGTGAAAAACAAACTTGGTTATGACTTATCTTATTCACTTTCCATTAATTCAATCTACAGTTGGTTGAAAATGGATATCGGGATTGTACTTGCAACGATTAAAGTAATGTTATTAGGCAGGGGGCAATGAATATTAGAAAAGACTTACTTTAGTCAAAATAGAGCAGATATCTAGCCTGCTCTATATCCATCTGAAATTTAACGATCCCGTTATTATCTTACACATCCATATTAATACTACGCATCTATATCAATGATAAATAGCGCTATGCCAACGTTGTAGTGCAATGAATATCGATAATCTTAAAGGNNTTAACAGAAGGGCCTGTTAACAACAGGACATTAATGAGTGATTGAAAANTAGGTGGGTGAATATTATTTAAAAAAATGCCACGGCTTTAATATAAAAAAGTCGTGGCAACCATAGCGTTTATCTAATTGTTGTATTACCTTGAATAATTCCTATTGATTTATATTTTCGTTGAACTCCATGCCAAAAAAATGCAGCACTCGCTCGTAGATTTCTAATGCTAGGATTTAAAATAAAACCTTTTAACTGATGCCAAAATGCTTGAGNAAACTGTTCCTGCTCGGCGAAATGTTCTGCATACCCAACCTCTAAACGACCATCGGCTTGAAGAACAGACCATATNTTGTGTCGGCGAACATAACTGCGGTAACGCTTCATGATGACCTGCATCTGATCAAGGCGGCGTAAGCGGTTACTGGTTTTAGAACCGGGTCTCACTAGGTATTCCATTAATTGCTCATTGCAGAAACCAACCTTACCAAATTTACTGAATCTCAGCCATAAATCCCAATCTTCAGCGGACTTTAGATGATTATCAAAGCCACCTAATAATTTATAAGTTTTTGTTTTAATCATGACGCAGGATGTACCGATTATATTTTCGCTNTAAATACGTTCTGTTGGCTGTTCTAAAAAGCAGAANTCGTCATTTTTATTAACGAGCTTTTTGAAGTGAGGCCAGTATTGGAAACATTCTCCAAGATCGGTTTTCTCTGGCGTTGTATGNTGGTAATTAGTGAAGCTTAATACCACGTTAGGGTTGTCTCGATGAAAGCGATACTGTTTTATTAACTTNTTTTTGTGCCAATAATCATCAGCATCCAAGAAAGCAATAAGATCTGCTTTGACTCGTTTTAAGGCAAAGTTACGAGCGCGTGCAGAGCCNACACCGTGTAGACGATAGGGTCTTATTTGTGGATATATTTCTTTTTGATGCTGTAGCCACTGCCATGTGTCATCACTGGAGTTATCATCAACAACTATGATTTCAATATTGTTGATGCGCTGCTTGAAAATACTACTAATAGCTTTGGGCAAATATTCCAAACAGTTATGGGTTGGAATAATTATACTAACCAGTGGNTTTTGAGTATTCATAAGTTTACCTCTTAGTATGTAATCACNGTGATCGTTCAGTGGTTATTGTTAATTCTTGTTTTGATTTAGTTGTTTGGCACCTGACTTGCAATTCTTTGGATANATCACTTGTTTTGCAAGCTAGATGCCAAACACAGAAAAAGCAGAAATCAGCAGTNAGGGATGAGTTATGAAAAAGATAATATATGTTATTCCAACATTTCCTGTTGCCAGTGAAACCTTTATAACGACTGAAATGAAAGCACTAACGAGCTGCGGCCATCAAGTACAAGGAGTATGTTTCGAGCGTCGAAGCGAAGCCTGTCAGGTNGGCGATGAAGCGATACAGAGGTCCATGATCGATATTAGGGATATTAAGACTACATCACTTATTTCTTTGATATTTAAGGTTTTTTTCTGTTTAAGGAAAAGCGGTTGGCGGGCAATAAGGTTTGCTTTTAGTCAACAAGGTATACGTCCTAGGTCCTTATTACTNCAAGGATTAAAGCTGGCTTACATCACTGATAAAACCGGCGGTGAACACGTACATGCTCACTTTGCCTTATCNTCTACTGCCACCGCGATTGTTGCTGCTAGGCTATTAGGGCTTACCATATCTTTTACCAGCCATGGTTCAGATGTGTATAAATCACCCAGTGATTTAGCGCTTAAATTGCAAAATGCAGATTTTTCAATTGCAGTTTGCAAACGGATGCAAACTGACTTTAAAAATTTTTCTCCAATGGCTAAAATTTATAATGTTCCTTGCGGCATCGATCTAGCGTTTTTTGATATCCATAATAAGTNTTCTAGTTATCCCCCGTTGTCTGTTAAGCAAGATCGNCCTAAAAAGCTACTNTATTTAGGTCGCATCTCGGAAACAAAAGGGGTTCTTCATTTAATTCAGGCACTGGCAAAACTTCCCAAACATCTGCGGCCTAGTATTGATATCGCNGGGGATGGCCCGATGAAGCTTGAATCTGAGCAAATGGTTGATGACTTTGGTATTACCNATTCAGTTTCCTTTTTAGGCAGTGTTAAGCGCAGCTGGGTGCAAAAGAATGCCTCTAATTATGCTGCTATGGTACTGCCTTTCTGTAAAGTCGAAGGCGGTATCATGGATACTGGACCTTTGGTGATCAAAGAAGCGCTAGCGTTGAAGTTACCCTTACTGACNACCGATATTATGGCAACGGGAGAAATCGTCGATTCAAACTGTGCTTTTATAAGTAAATCTTCAGATCCTGANGATCTAGCACGAACCTTGCTAAAACTACTGGTTGCTTTGACTTATATCGAGTTGGATCAAGTAGGTTTAAATAGCATGCAAGGTACTTTAGGACCGAAGGTATTTGAAATAAATACGCTTNTTAAACATCCAAATCCTTATCAGATAATCGAAGANAAAATTGAACGAGGCTATCAAAAAGTTATTTCTCAATTTTCTTCTAAACAGCAAGCTTTGGTCTTATCGAAAATATTTCAGCAGTAGGAATTATTATGAATACTAAAGTACTTTCAATGCCGACAATACATTATGCAGAAAGATCNGATACTAAGGTGCTGAGCCAAGCAGCCTATTATGCTTTGGGTATTGTAATAATGAAGGGTATNTCTTTACTGATGATCCCCTATATAACAAGGCAGTTGAGCCCTNTTGAGTATGGATCATTAGAAATATTACTCATTGTTGCTGATGTATGCACTATTGTGATCGGCTTTGGTTTAGTCGAAGCGTTGAACCGTTTTGTCGGGTTAGCGGGGGATAATAAAAATGAGTCTAATATATTAATCGCCAACTGTTTTTCTATCGCNGTGATTGTTTCTCTGCTNTCTATGGTTTTNTTGGTTATTNTTTGCCAGTANCATTATCAATAATTTACCCGCNAAAATCACCACNNTTCAATTCGCNTTAATTATATTTCCGGNNTTATTAGAAGGTTTGATTGCAATCCCATTAACCTTGATGAGAATGCAGTCCTTAGCAAAACGTTTCTTTNNTCTNAATATTGTAAAAGCNATTTTTCAAGCGCTCATCGTCATTATNTTANTNGANATGGGGTATGGCATCACCGCGATTTTAATTGCCGGAGCGGTTTCAAGTCTGTTTCTGGTCGTATTGTTAATGCCCTACCAATGGCAGGNAATGGCTAAGCAATGGCACTTGGGNAAGAGTTTTGAAATCTTGCGTTATGGTGCTCCTATTGTGATTGGTCGTTTAGGCTTGTTTGCTATGACAGGCCTAGACCGCTGGATGNTNGCTGATAAAGTGGGTATTGAGCAACTAGCGGTTTATGCTATTGCGATAAAATTTGCATTAATTATGAGTTTTTTAATGCAGCCATTTACNTTNTGGTGGTTTCCCTATCGTTTTAAATTGCTAAAACAGCAAGGTGGCCGGGAGCAATGTGCNNATTATGCAATGNTNGGGACTAANCTAGGATTACTGCTAGGGTTTGCCATGATGNTAACNGNCCCTCA
The DNA here is from genome assembly GCA_016765295.1 of Oleispira sp. Lineage (GTDB taxonomy): Bacteria > Pseudomonadota > Gammaproteobacteria > Pseudomonadales > Oceanobacteraceae > Oleispira. The sequence goes on along the minus strand of JAESQF010000116.1, from coordinate 46,343 downwards.
ATTTATTCAGCTAATACTNCCGAGNAGTTATCATGGGGCGGCGCAAATTATTATTGCTTTGCTCGTNGTCAATATGGTTAAAAATGCCGGAGATCTACTGAATNTAGGCTGCTTTATTAATAGTAGCCTGAATCAAATGTGGGTGCAGTGGTTGTGTGCTGNGCTTGCTGTTANTGGTTATATATTGTTTATTGAAGATTATGGTGTATGGGCAGCGGNCAGCGTCTTGATTGTGGTTTATTNNTTACGCCTAGGGCTATTCTATCNTTACAGNCAGTCTNNTTATCCANTGCCTTATGNACATAAACATTGGNTATTGGTTATTACTGNTGGGATTGTCTGTAACGGTTTATTGTATTGTGCNATCCAAATTCCTTATNTCGCTTCACATATTCTATTNCAGTTTATTATAGGCAGTGGCTTGGCGATTNTTCTNCTNGCNATNTTAATTGCAAANAANGTATTTCCAAACCCTATTCAGTANTGGCAGCANCATCAGGCTAATAAGGTATCGCTATGAAANTNNTTGTTGCCATNGCNTTNTGCTGTATTTTAACGGCNNTTTGGTTTGCNNTNCCGCACCCCATNGTGATTGCAGTATTGGCTATTTTACCNATTGCTTTGGTATTGATNTTAAAATTACCTTTNATTGTCTGNTTGGGNTTTATTTTATTTTCATTCTTTAGGNTACATGAAGTTTTTCCNGTGTTAATNCCTTTTAAAATNCCNTTNTTAATGGCCTTATCTTCGTTAGCNGCNTTGGCCTGGCATTTGATTATTACNCGCTCAATTAAACCGTTTTTAACCCCAGANCTTAGTTGGTTTTTANTNTTCTTTATTATCGTGACNTTAGGNATCGCTTTTGCCAGTAATAGAGGGTTAGCGATAGCGGCNTATACNGGGAATTATGTAAAAATCGCNATCATGGTATTCGCTATCGCATGGCTCATTCGNAGTGAAAAAGAGTTTGCCATTGCTTGTAATATGATCGTTATTTGTGGCATNNCGGTGGCATTAGTCGCATTGAATAATAAGGCCCAAGGTATTGGTTTGGTTGAGGGGACTCGGGTAACNATNGGNNGAGATATTGATTCTATATTAGGNGATCCNAATGACTTGGCGTTGGTGTTGTCATTTCCTATTAGCTTTGCTGCAGGGTTAGCTGTAACCAAAGGCCGAGGGCGCTTCAACCGCTGCTTAGGGGTTGTGGGCTACTTTTTAATAGCGAGTGCTGTTATTGCGACNCAAAGCCGAGGAGGGCTGATAGCGATCGTGGCTGTGAGCAGTGTCTANGCATTTTATAAAATACGTTCTAAGTTAGTGGTCGCAGGTCTTGGAAGTTTAGCAATGATGGCACTNATNGTNTTTGCNGGNATCNNCGATAGAAGCTCAGGTGGGGCAGCCGAGTCAGGAGTNGATGAATCTGCACAAGGGCGTTTATATGCCTGGGAGGCGGCATTTAAAATGGCTAATACTCATCCATTTACCGGAGTNGGGTTAGATAATTTCACCATGAATTATTTNTTCTACTCCCCTCATTGGGACGGTATGAATCATGCCGTCCACAGTACTTGGTTTGGCGTTTTAGCAGAGACCGGTTATATCGGTTTGTTCGTATTTCTTGTATTGGTTATTAAAACGGTGAAATCCATGNATCAAACTGTTAATAAATTACAGCCCTTATATCAACAGGGGCTTTGTTCTCCAGTGCTATTTTGCAGTGCTCAATCGGTTCTCGCAGGCTTGGCTGGGTTTATTGCTTCGGGTACTTTTTTAACNCAAGGTTTTACCTGGCCATTGTATATTTTATTGGCTTTGAGTATTGCCGTTCAACAACAAACCAAAAAACTAATTGAGGAGTCATCAGATGAGTTTAGATAGTCGTATTGCAAGATGGGTTNTTGCTATTTTTTGTATGCTCGCACTGATCTATATGACGTTAGCGGGTTACAAATTATGGAAGTGGAATGCCTACTGGTTTCCAAGCTATCTACAGCAACAAATATTTAGTGAAAATAACAGTNCTGAAATAGAACACTTAATGTTTNTTGTNGTNGATCATTATGAGCCTGGGTTTGATAAAGAAGAAGCAATACAGGCGAATGAAGAATGGCTGAGAGAATATAAGAAAGCCGTTAAAGGTAAGTATGATAGTTATGGAAATCGTTTTGTTTATAACTGGTTCTACCCATTTGATCAAAAACATGATCAAGTTCTGCAGCGACTGCAATCTGAAGTTAACCAGGGTGCAGGGGAGATAGAGTTTCATTGGCATAAGCCTTGTTTAACCAAAGATGAATATAAGCAACAACTGGATGAGGCGATAAGCTGGTTCAATCAAGTCGGTGCTTTTAAAGCTAAAGTAAATAGTCAGCAGCNAGACCCNAAGTCTCGCTTTGTCTTTATCGCTGGCAATTGGGATTTAGATAATGGTCGGGGAACACACTGTGGAATTGACAATGAAATTNACCAGTTAGTGAAGGCCGGAGGTTACATGGACATGACTTACTCTACTTTAGGNTCTCCAGCNCAACCCNAAAANATGATNAATCAACTTTATTATGTTGAAGATACCGATGANGCTAAATCTTATGAACAAGGCATTCGAGTAAAGGTGGGAAAAGTAGCACCAGATAGCCCTTTCCTTATGTTTCAAGGTCCGTTGTCATTCCATTGGGACCTGAGCTTTGAATATGGTGCCTTAGAAAGCTACGCCTTACCTTCACTAAAACGTATCAAGTATTGGCTAGACAGCCATATTCATGTTGAAAATAAACCTGACTGGAGTTTCGTTAAGCTTTACTCCCATGGCATTCAAAGTCCCGATATTGTCAAGCACCACCTAGGTCCTATGCTCGATCAGTTAAAAGTTGAAACCGAACGTCGTGGTATTAAGTTACATTATGTGAGCGCCCGAGAAGCTTATAATATTGTCCGCGCTGCAGAAGCAGGCTTAACCGGAGATCCTGAGCAGTATCGTGATTATATTCATGCCTCTCCGATCTAATATTTAAATAGCTTGCTTTGCAATTTGCAAAGCAAAATAGAAACAGTATTAGGATTAATCGCTAATTGATCCCTCCACTCCTCTATGAATTCCTAGTAGATACNTCTAACATATTGAATTATATGGTTATTTTTATCTGGCATAAGGCTTGCTCTCTCTATGTTGTAGGTTAAACATTATTGGAGTAAATATTATGAGCATCATTAATTATCAATGTAATAACGACCAAGTTGTTTCCGTATCTGGAGACTTCGATGTGNATACAGTCGGTGATGTAAGAGAATTATTTGAAAACCTTGCGGTTCAAGACAATGATGTTGTGGTTGACCTAAGCGAAGTTCGTTTTATAGATTCATCGGGCATCGGCGCGATAGTCTTTCTTTATAAACGCCTAGTCGCTCAGCAACATAATATGGCTTTGATCGGTGTTACGGGTCAGCCTAAAGAGCTACTCGATATTTTAAAAATCAGTAAAACCATTAATGTCTTTGTTACGCTAAATCATTATTTAGCCGATAAATCGGCAGTTCATTAATTGAATNATGGGTGGAGCTGATTATGAATAGTCACTTAAAACCTAAGTTTTTAATCAGTGCGCTTTCTACTGCACTTTCTACCATAATAGTGGGGTGTAGCTGCTGGCCAGAACACGGTCAGGGTGGCGATGCTCAAGTCGATACCAGTCATGAGTATTATATTGATCAAGCGGACTCAGACATCGGTCAGATAATTTCAATTAAGGGAGCTCTTGAAACCCAGTGGAGTATTCATAGTTTGAAATTGGATACGCTGGTCTTACGGGGGGGGCAGGAATGTTTACCCGGGAGAGTGCGTGAAGTCTCTATGATGGCTCGGCGCTCCCGTAGAGAACTGGATGGCAACCTATTAGAAGATGCGCGAAATACGGTGATCATTTTCCATCGTAAGTTAGATGAACTAGAGCGTCGTTTAATTTATATCCAACGCCATACTCAGTGTGGTCAAGTTTCTTCGTCTGGTTATTCTATTGCTGAATTAAACTCTCATCAAAAATATTTGAATAGAAAATTATTCTTACTCACCTTATTGAACGATGAATACAGTTTTGATATTGACTCAGACCAATTAACTCGTCACTACCAAGAAAAATTAATTATTGCTGGGCATTATTTAAATCAAGATATTTCTATTCGCTTATACATAAATGGTCATGCCGATGCAGAAGGTGATTTTGGTTATAACCAAAGTTTAGCATTACAGCGAGCCAAAAATGTTCAGCAAGTATTAATAACTTCNGGGGTCGATAGTAAACGCTTAGTTCTAAGATCATTTGGCGAACAATTACCGATAGAAACAAACGCTAATACAATCGGTAGAATGAGAAATAGACGCGTNAGTATCGACTTTATCGAGCAAAGTAAATTTTATATTCCAGGCTCAGATGGTTTGTTATTTAAACAGAATAANAATATTTTTGGTTCTATAGACAAGGCTGAGTCAACAGATAAAGTCCAGCATTTAAAGCATTGGCATAAAAATATGGATGAGGGTTATGGCCATGGCGACTAATACTCATTATTCAACAANAGCGGAATCAGTTTGCTATTTTAGCTTGTTATTAGTAAAAATAATGCTAGTGATACTGGTNAATAATACGTTTGTATTTGCTGAAGTGATTGATCCAAAACTTGAGTTGCTAGTCGCCGAGTTACGCTCCGCGCTTAATGATGATACTGACGCTAGCAGTTCTAATAAGAACATATATACAACGACTAAGNTTAAGGCCGCTGCGGATAGCGTGCAGATGATCAATGTAGGAGATCGTTTAAAGATATTTTTACCGGGTGAAGATGAACTGAATAAGGAATTTNCAGTAGATGAACGTGGTTTTATCACATTGCCTGAGGTCGGTGATATTCCTGTATCGGGTTTAACACTTGCGCAAGCGACTCTTAGTATTGATCAAGCATTAAGTACCGTATATTTAGATGTGAGCCGCTTAGAAATTTCAATTAAGCAACATCGGTTATTAATCAGAGTATTAGGCTTTGTAGAAAAACCAGGNCAAGTTAATTTACCTGACAATGCCAATGTACAAATGGCATTGAGTTTAGCGGGAGGTCTTAAGTCAGGAGCGCAATTGGATAAACTGCAATTAAAGCGTAATGGTGAAACAACAATTTTCAATTACAAGGCATATTTAGATTCAGGAGATGAGTCTTTAATTCCTACACTAAAAACTATGGACAGCCTTTTTATTCCTGCTTCCCCCCTTATTGGTAATGTACAAACAGAATTTGATGCTGCTACTTTATTAGCGGGTGGTGATTCTAGCGAAGATAAAACAGCGATTAAAGTATTTGGTGAAGTCGATAATGCAGGTTTATATTCTTTTAAAAAAGAAAGCACAGTAGTTGATGTGTTAATGAGAGCCGGAGGCGTTACCCGCTTTGCCGGTGTTGAGCAAATACGGGTGATTAATAATAATATTCCCACCATTTTCAATTTAAAAGCTTATTTAGATAATGGTGATTCCTCAAATGCTCTGATCCTATCTAAAGGAGCNACTATCTTTGTTCCTATTGCTGCCAAAGATGTAAAAGTNGGTGCACGTATGGTCTATGTGATGGGAGAAGTACAAAAACCTGGGGCATTTGAAAATCAAGACGGTGCGACCTTTTTAGATATTTTGGCCAATTCTGGTGGGCCTACGCGTTTTGCCGAAACTCGTCATATCCGTCTGTTGAGGGCAAATGGCGATGTAATTCCTTTTGATTTACAAGATTATACGGAAAAAGGTAGCTTAAANGCGCCACTGCCTAAAATTATGGCCGGGGACGCCATATTTGTTCCAGAAAAAACAGCGAGCGATCAAAACTCTTGGTTAAAANTACCTTCTTCACGCGCTATCTACATCATGGGGGCGGTTCGCAGCCCTGGCCGTTACGAGTGGTCTGATGAAATGAATATTTTTGATTTATTAGCCCATGCGGGAGGGCCTGAGGGACGTGCAGATATCTCTGCAACTCAGATTATTATTCGTCACCCGGATGGGAAATTTGATACTCAAGTCTTTGATTTAGCCCGCTTTCATGAAGAAGGTGGCCATATTAAGGATGTACCCGTATTGAAAGCGGGGTATACCGTTATGGTGCCTGAGCTTCCTCAGGACCCAACAGACAACAAAGCAAAGTGGTTACGTCAGTCAGCAGAACGTTCTATTTATATTTTAGGTCAAGTGAATTCACCAGGTCGTTATGCGTTTGATACCAGCATGGAATTTTTAGACATATTATCCGCAGCTGACGGCCCATCGAGTGGCGCCGATATTCATAATATCCGTGTCATGCATCGTAATGAAAGTGGTGCACGAATCAGCAAATTAAATCTAGCATTGTATTTTGAAACCGGTGATGAAAGTTTATTACCTAAAGTTGTCCCTGGGGATACGATCTACATTCCTGAAAAAAATCGTAACTGGTTGGATGAAGAAAAAGAAACAACGATTAGAGTGTTGGGCTCAGTCGCGAAACCCGGTCGCTATCGCTTCAATGACAATATGACATTATTGGATCTGNTAGCAGAAGCTGGAGGCCCAAATGATGATGCCTATGTAGAAAAAATAGTCGTAGTTAATGCATCTTGCTGTGATGAGCAATCTACCAGTTTTGATCTTGTCGCCTTTGTTAAGAATCCAGATTTTTCTCAACTACCCGTTTTAAGAGAGGGTGACACTGTATATGTACCCAATATGAAACGCAGCAACTGGACCATATTCATGGACAGTGTTCGCGATACTTTAAGTATTGTCACTCTCTANGCCTTAGCGGCAGCCGCTTTATAANTTATANAGAACGTATNAGGAGCNAAATGATGAANGANNTACCCATACATTATGCNGAGTTGGAGAGTATTTATTCACAAACAATNGACTGCGGTGTCCGCAGTTTGGCCATTACTGCTTGCAATAGTGGCGAAGGAACAACGACGCTAGCGTGTGCNTTAGCCAAGCGNGCNCAAGCAGGAGGGCGTAAAACCTTATTGGTNGATATGAATTTNTGTCACCCNTCAATTGGCNCGGAGNTAGGCTTAGAGGGNGGGTCTTGGAGGAATTTAGATAACTTATTGGAAGAGCAAATATCGTTGGTNNAAAATTCNCAAACGGCGGCTTATTTACCTAAATCAATGCACCCTCTTGCGGTGCTGCCTGCGCCATCAACTCCAACTGGAAATTTAATGTTGAGGGAAAAAGAATATCTAGCGCGTTGTATACAGGCTTGGCTACAAGAATACGAAATCGTCATTATTGATACGTCGCCATTAAATGCGATTAATCGGCATAACCTTCCTGCCGAGCGGATNTGTTCTCAGTGCGAAGGTACGATATTAACCGTACTNGCCGGTATTACTCGTCAGGCTCAGATCCAAAGTGCGATGGATAGACTGAATGGGCATGGCATTCAATTATCAGGTTGCGTATTTAACGATTGCTATTGCCCGACCTTAGCTGAGGAGTTGATTAGAGAGACTTATCGTCTGCAGCGCTGGTTACCCTCTTTAATGAGCTGGCTTAGGAGCAAGGTTCGACAATCTGCGGTACTCAATCTATCAACCTAAACTATCAACCTAAACTATCAACCTAAACTATTAGCCAAATTAGCGACTAATTTTAAGCAGAATTTGGCGCTCAGTCTAAACTATCAATATGTAATATCTGAATAAACAATATTAGATGAATGCTAAGTAAATGAGAGAAATGAGAGAGTAACTTGATAATTTTTAAGCCATTCTTACGTCGAGCAGCCCATTATTTTAAACGCAGCGAGCATAAACTAAAGCGTGAAATACGGCTGAATAAAGCATCTATTGATCAATACCAGCAGCATTTAGAAATAATTATGGATAACGTACATGATGCAATTATTACATTCTCGGTAGATGGCGAAATACTGAGTATCAATAAAGCTGCGAAAGATATGCTGCTTATAGCCGAAAATAGTCAGTCTATTAGCTGTTATTTCAAAGGGTTTGATCTACAGAACACAATTTTAGATTACATGCAAAAAGTAAAACTGAAGCAAACACCTAAAGAGTTAGCCGNGGGATTTCGCAGCTGGGCAAGGCGCAGTGATAATAGCCTCTTTCCGGTTGATATTAGTTTAAGTCATAGNAATGAAAAGACGCCAACCTTAATTGCGGTAATAAGAGATGTCAGTGATCGTAAGAAAATTGAAGATGCCTTGCAGGCTGAGCAGGCATTAAAATCAGGCGTTATTGAACACAGTTTAAATGCCATTATTGTCATTGATGAAGAGGGGCTAGTAAACGAATTCAATCAGTCAGCATGTCGGATTTTTGGTTATCTAAAGAAGGAGGTTATGGGGCGTGATATGGCTGAGCTTTTTATCCCTGAAGATCAACGTCATTATCACCGCAGTGCTATGAAGCTCTACTTAGAAACAGGAAAAGAAAATATTTTGAATCAGCGTATTGAAGTATTAGCAATGCGTAAAAATAGAGAACTATTTCCCATCGAGTTAACCGTATTTCCTATTCACTCTATGGGTAAAACGGTATTTGCAGCAGCGATTCAAGATATTACGGAACGCAAAAAAGAAGAAGTCGATAATTTAGAATCGAAAGATAACGCAGAGAAATCAAATCAATTTAAATCACAGTTCTTAGCGGCTATGAGTCATGAGATTAGAACACCGATGAATGCCGTATTAGGCTTATTGGGACTCATGCAAGATACCGATATGGACGAGCAACAAAAACGCTATATTTCGACCGCTTTAGAATCAGGACAAGGTTTATTAACACTCATTAATGATATTTTAGATTTCTCAAAAATTGAGGCGGGTAAGTTAACACTTGAGCATCACGATTTTAATGTCAGCCAAACCTTGTATGGTTTAATCGAGCTAATGCAAGTTCGAGCACAGAATAAAAATATAAGTTTAGTTTCTTACATCGATCCTAAAATTTGTGATTATTTAAATGGTGATCAAGGTCGGATTAGACAAATATTACTGAACCTCATTAGTAATGCCATTAAGTTTACCGATGAAGGTAGCGTAGTCGTGCGTTTAGATGCTCTAGAGTTGCATCATGGTCGATATGAATTATGTTTATCGGTTGAAGATACTGGCATTGGTATAAAAGCTGAGGATCAGCCCCAGCTATTTGATGATTTTGTTCAAGCTGATGGAGCTGATAGTCGTCGCTATGGCGGTACGGGTCTTGGCTTATCAATTACTAAAAAACTTGTAGAATTGATGTCAGGAAGAGTTGAGGTTGAAAGTGAAGTAGGCAAGGGGAGCCGATTTTCTGTCCACTTTAAACTCGAACAAGGTCGAAGTAAGCCTGTTAGTTTTTTCCCTATGCGTTTGCAGGGCATGCACATTGCTATGTTAATGGGCATTCGGCCAGATAGTTTGGTAATTAAAGATCAATTGCAATCAATGGGGGCAAAAATATCAACGGTATCCGATGTCGAGTCTGTTTTTGCTCTATTCGATGATGCAAGTGTTGATATTATGCTAGCGGATTACCGTGACTTACCTTATGAAGCTGATCGACTGATTGATGAGTTCAGTTTTTATTTCCCAAATATTCCCTGCTTCTTATTAATGGAAAAAGACAGTCAAAAGATTTCAGATCATTTTAAAAATTTAGGTTTCAATGGTTGTATCCCCGTTTCTATTAGACGAAATATATTGGCTGATATATTGGAGCAAAGCATCGGTCGAGAGATTGGTCAGCAGTCGGATGAATTAGCGGATGTTGCAAACTATCAGGTAGATGGCAATATCCCGTTTAGAATATTATTAGCAGAAGATAGTCAAGCCAATCAGCTGGTAGCCATCAATGTACTAGAAAATGCAGGCTATAAAGTCGATGCGGTTGCTAATGGTATTGAGGCCATAAAAGCAATACAAAGCCTGCCTTATGATGTGATATTAATGGATTTACAAATGCCTGAAATGGATGGCTTCGAGGCAACAGAACATATTAGAAAACTGCCTAGCAGTATTGGATCAGTTCCTATATTTGCCATGACTGCAAATGTCTTGGGTGAGGTGAAAATTAAGTGTAAGACTGTAGGGATGAATGGATTTATAGCAAAACCGATCAATAAACACGAACTATTTGCACGCTTATCAATACTCTATCAAACTAAAAAAGAGGCATTGTTAGCGCAACAGTTACCCATGGGGGTGGGATATAGCAACGATAAAAATATGGATTTTGAAAGTACNGTCATTTCTTCTGATATTAAAAGTGCTAGCGATAATGAAGACTATATTAGTCAAAAAGTTATTTTTCAATTAATCGAAGATACGTCATTAACAGCGGTTAAACGAATGATGACGGTATTTGATTCTGAAACGGTTAATCGAGTTAATAGTATGTTGCAGTTTATCGATGCAGAAAACTGGTTAGAGCTAGGAAAAGAGGCGCATACCTTAAAGAGCAGTGCTGCCAGTTATGGCGCCATACGTTTATCGCTACTCGCAGAAATAATTGAACGAGATGTAGCTAATATGGGTTCTACCGCTGGCAGTCTCGATGTTAGAAGNTACTCAGAGTTATCAATATTAAGTAATGAGAGCATCGTACAACTGAAAAACATCTTGGATGAGCAAGATGCATAGTGCTGAATTCGAATTGAATTATGCCTCTTTGGCAAAAATTAGACACAATATTGAAGATTGGGTAGGGCGCTATAATGACAAACGCCTGTCTTGTTTCATTTTAATTACCAGTGAAATATTAACGAATTTATTAAAGCACTCATTCCCCAAGGCAGACTATTGCCGTATAGAGTTTTATGGTGATAGTGCGGGTTGGTATTTAAAAATATTTGATAATGGTGGTTGTTTTTCAGATTTTGAAAAAAGAGTATTAGAGGCGAATAATATCTTTGATGACCTACAAGTATCAGGGATGGGGCTGGGGTTAATAAAAACCTTAGTCGATAAGTTTGAATATGATATTGCCAATACTGATTTAGGCCATGAATACAACTGCTATCAATTCGAGCTCGTCGCCAGCAAGCAGTTAACCATTGCCATCATCGATGATGATTACTCAATTCTAGTATTACTTGATGCCTATCTTAGTGATAGTTATCGGGTATTAACCTTTGATAGTGGTCAAGCGGCGATCAACGGTTTATTAGGTAAGCAAGTTGATTTAGTGATATCGGATTTGAATATGCCGGTTGTTGATGGCTTACAACTTCGAAAAGCGGTGCAAGGGGATTTGGGCAATATACCTTTTATATTCTTAACTGGAGAGAATACAGAAAAATTACACCGCTTAGCGATTGATGATGTATTAAAAAAACCCATTACCAAGCAAGCATTATTACAGTCTGTCGAAAGGGTATTGATTCGTCATGCGTCGTTGCAAAAAAGTATAGGCAAACAATTATCGCCCTCTATTGTCAATCAGCTGTTGCCGCGTATTAAGCAGCAACCAAGTGGTTATCATATTTTACTCGCGTCGAGAGCCGCAGAGTCCGGAGGTGGAGACTTTGTTTTTCAAAAGGAGCAGCTAAACGGCAGTCTCATATTATTGGCCGATGTGATGGGGCATGATCAGCAAGCAAAATTCTTCGTTCATGCTTATCAAGGATTCTTGCAAGGGGTAACTCATGGTTTGACTGACTGTTCTAGTCCAGAAACTCTTCTGCAAGCGTTATCAGAAGGTTTGCGCACCGATGACTTATTAGCAAGCTCGTTATTAACCGCGCTTTCTATCTTTTGTTCTAAAGAAGGCGGCATCAGTATCGCATGCGCTGGACATCCAGCACCTAAAGCTCTGGTTAACGATCAGTGGCAGACGATTGCCGTTGATGGTCCGCTGCTAGGTTTTATAGACAAGGCAGAATATGTCGCGCGTGATTGCCCCATTGGCGTACCGATTATGTGCTTTACCGATGGTCTCATTGAAAATCTTTCAGATAAAGAGCAAGGGGAGTTTCTAATTAAATTATCTGAGTCAATTTCTGCAACCAAGCCCAGCTTATCTCGGGCAATGGACTATTATGATAATAAAGCAGGCGTCCCTGCGAGTGACGATATGACCCTATTGGTTATTATACCGAAGCGATAATGGCCTGTTTCACCGTATTTTGGAGTATTGTGAGTGAAAAATGTACGGATACTGGTTGTTGAAGACAGTCCCTCTATGGCTGAAATGTATAAAGAATACCTGCAAGGGGATTCATATCAGGTAGATGTTGTTACTACGGGTCAAGACGCTTTATTGAAACTAAAAGAATCGCTGCCTAGTGCTGTTGTATTGGATGTTAATCTGCCCGATATGAGCGGAATGGATATATTAAAATACATTCATGAGCAGCAACTGCCCATAGTCTCATTGGTCATAACGGGTCATGGTTCGGTCGATCTTGCTGTTGAGTCAATGAACTTAGGAGCCTATGACTTTATAGAAAAACCCTTTACGGCCAAGCGCTTAAAACATACTTTAAGCAATGCGTTAGAGCATCAAACATTAACAGAAACCCTTGATAGCCTACAAGATGAATACGGTCGTAATGGCTTTGAAGATTTCATTGGCAGTTCTCTTCCTATGCAAGGGGTTTATCGGATCATTGAAAGTGCGGCGCCCAGTAAAGCGACGGTCTTTGTAACAGGGGAAAGTGGTACGGGTAAGGAAGTCTGTGCAACATCTATTCACAAGCGGAGCCAGAGAGCGAAGCAAGCGTTTATTGCACTTAATTGCGGTGCTATTCCCCATGACCTAATGGAGAGTGAAATATTTGGTCATACTAAGGGGGCTTTTACGGGTGCTATTGCCGCGCGTGAAGGTGCGGCTTCCCGCGCTGATGGTGGAACTTTGTTTTTAGATGAATTATGTGAAATGGAGCTAGACCTACAGACAAAGCTATTAAGATTTATTCAAACCGGTACCTTTCAGAAAGTAGGCAGTAATGTCGTTGAAACAGTTGATGTCCGTTTTATTTGTGCCACCAATAAAGATCCATTAGAGGAAGTTAAAAAAGGAAATTTTCGCGAAGATCTCTATTATCGTTTGCATGTGATTCCTATCCATCTGCCACCTCTACGAGAAAGGGGGCAAGATATCGCGCTTATAATGAATAAATTATTAAAAGAATATGCGGGTGAAGAGAATAAGGCGTTTGCTAATTTTTCCGGTGAAGTAGAGATGATTATGCAATCTTATGATTGGCCAGGGAACGTACGTCAGCTGCAGAATGTGATACGTAATGTCGTGGTTCTAAATAATGGTGATAGTGTAAATCAAGATATGCTGCCGCCTCCATTAAATGAATTATCAATGTCAATGCCACGGATCCGAGCTGGTAATCCACAGAGCGCCAATCTACAAGCAGTCAGCTTAGAAGCGAGTAATGATATAAAACCGTTATGGCAAACAGAAAAACAGGCAATTGAAGCGGCTATTTCCTATTGTGATGATAATGTTCCTAAAGCCGCCGCATTACTTGAAGTGAGTGCTTCAACGATATATCGAAAGCGTGAACGCTGGGCTGAAGAGAAAGCTTAACCAGCTTCTCAGCCAATGGCCTGTTTATAGTGAGCGATTATCTTTGGCAGTGTTTTTCTGCGACTAAAATTCTCATTAATAAAATCAATCAGCTTTTCACCCTGTATCGCATAGTCACTATTGTTTTGTGACATAACCTGATTAATCTCCTGTTGAAAAAACGATAAGTTTTCTAATGCAATGGTTTTTCCTATCTTGCTCTTATTGATCAATTCAGGTAAAGCTCCAGCATTACTGGCAATAACCGGAATGCCTCTCGCCATGGCTTCTAAAGCCGCTAAGGGAAGTCCTTCATAGCGAGATGGCATAATTACTACGCGTATGTTCTGCCAGTATTTATCCATATCACACATCCCCTTAAATTCAATATGTGAATACTGATTTTTAAGGTCGGCCATCATTGGGCCATCACCAAAGACGGTTATGGGGTGATGTAACTCTTTCGTTATTTCGGCAAATAAATCGGGTCCTTTCTCATAACTTAAGCGTCCAACGAAAGCTATCGTTTTTCGAGTATCTAGTTCGTTATGTAAGCAACTTTTATCCATGCTATTAACAAAGTTGGAAATCACCTTACATTTTCTCAATGATTTTGAAATCATCTGATTAACCGCAATGTTTAAACTGAGGAATGACGTGCATTTATCCATAAAGTTATAGAGTTTTAACTTTCCAATTCCTGGGTCACCATTATGATAGGTGGATACCACGGGTGTGCCCGTTATTAAGCCCATAAATCTTGCGGTTATGCCCGCTTTATAACCATGAGTATGAACAAGAGAAAGGTTTCCTAGAAAATATTTATGTAAAGTCGCTAAATTCCCCTTTGCACTTAAGTAGCGACAGCGTTTATAATTCGTCGAATTATTAGCCGAATCTAGCTGTTGTAACTTACCGATTAAAGGATGGTTTGAATCCATTTGTTGGCTATAGTCTTGCCAAAATAGCAGATCGATTTTGTAATCGGTGCTCTCTAATAAACCTGAAATTAGCTGTAGGATGTGAGTTTCTATGCCACCCATACCTTTACTATCAATATAAATACAAATTCTCATAATAAATACTCAATGACGGTATATCCATATAAGTAGCAAAGCTTATGCCGATATTGTTATGGCTATAGGTAGGGGCTGTTTACTGATTTGAATTGCAAAATGCAATTTCCTATTACTGATAATTGCGAATTGCGTCGACAATGACTTATTGAAACATTAATTATTCTCTATTTTGCCGTTAAATAGCGATAGCTGGGATTGGCCAGATATTTGCAGATGCTAAGAGATACCGTGAATTGTTTTTTTAAGGAGTTCAGAATATGGCCAAGTATTTAGTTACCGGTGGTAATGGCTATCTTGCTCAGCAGGTGATTAATTTATTATTGCGGGAAGGGCACTCCGTGCGAGTTATTGATGTTCACTTTGATCAATTAAATGTTCCGATTAAATATGCACATTTGGTTGATCAGCATTGCTTTACTCTTGCTGATAAAAAAATGCTTATAAAAACTTTTAAAGATATTGATGTCTGTTATCACCTCGCATCACCTACTGCGGATTCCCTTGATTATAGTATGCAGTCATCCGCTATCTTAGAAGGTCTGCATGTATTTCATGCCGCGATAGAAAATAACAATATACCGGTAATATTCTCTTCTACCGACTCCGTTTATGGGCCTAATATATCCAGCCCGCTATTTGAAAGCGCACAGTTAATGCCAATCAGCCCAATGGGAGTACATAAACTGTCATTAGAGCATCATGCGCGGGTACTAGGGTTGACGCACGGGTTAAATACGACGGCGATGAGGGTATTTAATGTTTATGGTATGTGGAGAGATAGCTGGGAATCGGATGTGATTAGTAAGTTTTGTCGCTGGGCATTAGCGGGTAAAGAAATCGTCGTTCATGGTAATGGCGATCAGGTTAGGGACTTTATTCATGTTTCAGATGTTGCACGAGCTTTTATATTAGCCAGTAAAAATAAGAAAATTGGATTCTCTACTTATAATGTCTGTACTGGACAAGCCACCTCGCTGAAAAATCTTATTGAAATGACGTCATCATTATTGGGACATAAGTTGCAAGTTCGCTTTGAGAGTAAGCGCTTAGGGGATTTGTATTGTGCTGTTGGCAGCAATACTAAAATTTATAAAAACCTAAAATTCATCCCCCGAATCACTATTATTGATGGACTTCGTTTAGTTCTAAAAGAAGCCGGAGCTATTACCTTGCAAAAAGTTATTTAGTCAGCTCGCTCAAGATCAGCTTAGATGTAGATATAAATATCAAGATATTCATTGGCTAAGTGTTCAAAATTGATAATTTTATTTAATATTTGTTCAGTTATTTTATGGCCTTTTCTGAGTAAGATTATGCCCGAGCCACTGTAAATGTTTCTTGACAGTACCATGCCTTCTTGTATGTTTCTGGCAGAAATTCGTTTTTCATCTTCAGCTATCTGATCCAAAGAATATTTCTCAATGATATCAATAAAAGCTTCAACAATCTTTGGATGGTATCGTTGTCCTGAAAAGCGTTTTATCTCGGCTCGTGCTTTCGCTTCTTCAAAGATCTTTCCAGTGTATCGCCCTTGAACTAATTCAACATAATCACGAGCTACTGATAGTATCTTTGCACCTATCGGTGTTTCATCATCTTCTAGCCTGTCTGGAAAGCCTAAACCATTATAGCGTTCGAATTGACTGCGAATGATTTTTGATTCTACGTCTAANCCNGGAATACCAATTAAAACGGCCTCTCCTAAAACAGGAAACTTCTTGAAGATCTCGAGCTCCATAGTATTTAAACTGTTATAGGGTTTATCTAGGGTTTTATCAGTGAAGGTCATTTTCCCGATGTTAGATAGTAACGTTGCATTGTAGATAGACTGGACTTCATGTTTATCGAGTTCCAGTTTTACTGCAATATCTTTAGCGATACTGGCTTTTAACTCTGATACCTTGCTGCCTTGCTCATCGCGCAATGCAAGAATATTTGAAATAAGAGATACCATACTATTATGAGTATCGCTGAGCTGTTGATTTGCGACTTCCAGTTTTTTAGATTTCTGTATAACTTCTTCGGTTCTGTCTTCGACCGTTTTTTCTAAGCTTANATTAATTTTTTCTAATTCCGCCTTTTTATCCATCAATTGTTGAGTGAGGTACTCATTGTGCAATTTAAGCTGAGTGCTTTGTAGGCAATCAGCCACCATAGATTTTAGAATGCTGTCATTCCAAGGTTTGGGTAAGTAGTTGGAGATGTGACCGTCATTAATGGCTTGTACCGTTGACTCCATATCAGAATAGCCTGTCATTAGAATTCTAGGTATTGCGGGATAGAGCTGTGCAGCCTGACTAAGAAATTCTGCTCCTGTCATTTCAGGCATTCGCATATCAGAAATAATCAAGTGTACAGGCTGTTGGCTTAAAAATTCTAATCCTTGCTTACCTGAGGCCGCCATTAGAATATTGATATTATTGGAACGCAGTGCACGGCGAATTGCCTTTAAAATATTTTCTTCATCATCCACTAATAGCAGTGTCGGTTTGAATTCGTCGTTATTTATTTCAAATAAATCATCCATTATTGATTGACCACTACTTGGCTAAGGGGGATTTGTACGGTGAAGATAGTCCCTACGTTAACTTCGCTGGAAACTAAGATGGTGCCCCCATGTTCTTCAATGATTCCATATGAAATAGATAATCCTAAACCGGTACCTTCGCCGATGGCTTTAGTGGTAAAGAAGGGGGTAAATAGATGTTTCATATTCTCTTCACTAATGCCGTGACCATTATCCTGCACTGATATACGGATATGTTCGTCCATTTTCTCGGTAAAAATATGGATGCAGCCATTATCATCAACTGCGTGATTCGCATTAGATATTAAATTTGTGAATACCTGGTTTAACTTTCCTGCAAAGCCCATGATAGGAGGTAAATTAGTAAATTTTGTGATGATAGTGGCGTGGTACTTTGTTTGGTTTTCAAGAATGTTGATAGAACTACGTAGGGTATTATTAATATCAACGATTACTTTTTCTGTGGTATCTTCGCGACTAAACGCGCGTAAATCAGCAATGATTTGCNTAACTCGAGTTAAACCTTCAGAGGTTTCATTACTTAAGTCGATGAAATCTTCNAACAAAAAAATCAGATCNTATTTCTTTAATAGCTGTTGCCATTTCTCTTTAATAACTTCAAAAGATGATTCACTCTCAATTGCTAGTTGCATATCCAGTACAAATTTTTGNATGTCTTGNAAGGCAATTTTTAATGANCTGAANTTGCTAGTGATATANCCAATAGGGTTATTNATNTCATGGGCAACTCCNGCTGCCAGAACCCCAAGAGAAGCCATCTTTTCTGTTTGCACNAGATGATTTTGGCTNGCTTTAAGATCATCTAAGGTTTTGTTAAGAGTNTGCATTGAGCTANACAGCTCTCTCGACTGGTCTNCTATTAACNGTTCAGCTTCTTTGCGCAATATACGCTCTCGCTCATAAGCTATCTTATAATCTATGGGCATATCAAATAACCAGTTGTACTAGAGTNTTACTGCCATAGGGCACATCTTTTATAAGTTTAGCTTAATCTGTCAGGCATATAATATTGATTGCGTTTTAATTGATCGCTGAAAATATGGCAAAAAAAAGCCTACAAATTTCAATGAAAATGTAGGCTTTGCTAGTTCTTTCGTATTGGGATATTAGTTCTTAGAGCGCTGCTCTTCACGGAAACGGATCTTATCTTGGCGATGTCTTTCAACNGTTTCTTTNACNTCTGCNCCNAAGTGATCTTCNCCNCGTTGCTTGGCNANTTGCATTTGCANTTCACGNTGCTTAAAGCGTTCACGCTGNTCNTCNCTATAGCTATCAATNCAATGNGGGCAGCTAACNCCTTGNAGNTAATCNGCNCTNATTTTTTCTTCTTCNGTAATNGGGTANCGACAGGCGTGNCACTGATCATACTGGCCTTTTTCTAAATCATGATTCACNGCNACGCGGTTATCAAAAACGAAACACTCGCCTTCCCATAGGGTTTCTTCTTTTGNCACTTCTTCTAGGTATTTTAGAATGCCACCTTCTAGGTGGTAAACCTCGTCAAAACCTTGCTCTTTCAAGTAGGCGGTCGACTTCTCACAACGAATACCCCCGGTACAGTACATGGCGACTTTCTTGTGCTTAGTCGGGTCCAGGTTGTCTTTCACGTACTGAGGGAATTCACGGAAGGTTTCAGTATTAGGGTTGATCGCGCCCTTAAAAGTACCAATTTGTACTTCGTAATCATTGCGGGTATCAATCAAGACAACGTCTGGATCGGAAATTAAAGCATTCCAGTCTTGCGGCTTAACGTAAGTACCCACTACCTGCTTAGGGTCGATGCCTTCAATACCCATGGTGACGATTTCTTTCTTCAGCTTTACCTTAGTGCGGTAGAAAGGCATGTTGTCGTCGTAAGATTCTTTGGTAACGATATTCGCTAGGCGTTCGTCGGTGGCTAACCAGGCGAGTAAGGCGTCGATACCCGCGCGGGAACCGGCAACCGTACCGTTAATGCCTTCTTGGGCGATTAATAGGGTGCCCCGGACTTTATTGGCTTCCATCGCTGCTAATAATGGTTGACGGAGATTTTCGAAGTTTTCTAGGGTAACGAACTTATACATCGCGCATACGACGACAGGAGCAGTTTGCTCAGACATGGGTCTTTCCTTTTATTGCGGTCTGGAACGTAAAACCAGAGCATTGATAATGACTGCTTCAAATAGCAGCCGGCTCATTTGAGCGGGCGCGGATTATAACCAAAACTCAGACAATTATCCAAGTTAAGGCAAGGTAAGACAGCTGAAACCCGGCGTTGGCTCGTCTTTTGCTATTTACAGCAAATCAGTCAGCAACTTTTTCACAAGGATGCCCAGAAAGCTCTCATATCAGCTTTCTGCGCTTGGTGTTAGCTATGAATACTCTCGGTCAAAATGCTTTATTAGTCGATAAAACCAATGCCAGCCAGAGACTATTGAATCAAGTTCAGCGGCAACCCGTTGCCGCTGTTGAGGTGATTCCTGCCACAGCGGCAGTCAATTTAAGTGACGACAGTAAAGATCCTCACGGCAGCGCGAGTAAAGCCTCAGATAAATTTGAACAGGCCGCCGCCGAGCTATTCGAGTTAGCGCCGCTATCACTACCGACTAAGGCCGATATGAAGTTGTTTGAAAAGAACTTCACCCGTGAATTAGATAAGGCTGGGGTTGATACCCGCATTGAAATAAAACTACGGGCTAATGGTGAGGGTAAGATCGAAGTCACTAACGATCATCCCGATAAAGATAAAATTGAAGCCATGTTTGCCAACGACTCTGAATTGCAGCAAGGTTTTGTTCGCGCCGAGACCTATCAAACCCTGCAGAAGCTGCATGCCTTACACCAGCAGTGGCAACAAAAAGTAAATAATGGTGCGAGTGAAGAAGCAGCTAATTTATGGTTGGTACAAGCGGCGCAATCTATGGTGGCTGAAAATACCGGCATGACGTATCAAGATGGCAAGATTGTGAATCCTAGCAATGCTAAGCAAGGGAATGACCCTATGCAGGTGATTGCCAATCTTAGAGCGAGTATCAATTAATAGAGAGACGTGAGGGTTTGATTTAAGTTAGTGCTTTAATGGCCGTTAACTAGGCTATTAGGAGAAGTTTTATTTAAAGCACTTACTTGAGAGCCTGCAACGTGATTTTAATTTCTGCGACACGGTATCGGATATTACTTTTATTAACCTCAGTGTCTGTCATTTTCATATCAGAAAACATTCAAGCAGAGTGTCGCGACTTTGACGCGATTGCTGCCGCTAATAATAAAGCACTATCTTTTTTTAAAAATGCAGAAGTATTTCACCCTGGGGTTATCCAAAAAGTTCATAACCCATCGGGAAAAAAAGAAGTCGCGAGCTATATCAAGGTAGGCGAAAAACGCTACAGCATATTTAACCTTGTGGATGAAAATTGTAAGGTGGAATTTCGTAAGCGCACTCGCCAGGGAGATTGATCTTTCTTATCTTTAGACATATTTATCAAAAAATGAAATATGACTGACGAGTTCGGTCTAGCCCAAGTTAGGCCAGTTAATTATTAGATGAACAGCTGTTAAAAAGTTTTATTCAGCCATTAAATTCATAGTAGTGGCTTTTGCGCACTCCTTGGTGCTTGTTTTTTCATGTTTTGATTAGTCCTTCCCTCCTTATTAAATAAATCACATTGAAAACGAAAGAACTCTATCCGCAATGTTTAAGTTTTTTAAACTATGCAAAACATTAAATGCGATTTCTTAAACGATTTGCCCGTCGAATTGTACTTCTGTACCTATCTTACTCTCCACTATTCAACTAAAAATTAAACCAGCACTAGGCATTAGAATGATAAAAAATAGCTGTAGTACTGCCTATTACTGAGCTTCGCCCCACAGAACATAACAATAAAGAGATCCGATATGATCAGCACAATAAAAATGAAGTATCGTCATAGCTTAATGACGCCTTTGGTTTCAGCTACGGTTTCAATAGCACTACTCTCCGGTATGGCCATTGATGTACAGGCGATGTCAAAAAAGCCAGCACCGCCAGCACCGCCAGCACCGCCAACGGCTGCTCAAGTTGCCGCTGCCCAAAACTCAGTACATGAGTTAGCACAGGGTTGTTATGCCATTCAATCACCCGCGAATGGCAAATACATGAATCGCTTTGATCAAGGGGGCTTAGTCGATGATGGCTTGAGCTACCAATTTAAAGCGACCTCTGCTGCAGGAGCTGCACGCTTCTATTTTAAACCAACGTCATATTTTCATTACATGCTGACGGATCAAGATGGGCGCTATTTAGCCAGCCACCTTCCTAATGAAGTTTCTGCAGGTCGCTATGCCGGAAAATTTGCCCAATGGCGCGTGGCTGGTCAATATCAAACAGATGGTAGCTACCGTTATAGCTTCCATGGTATCGGTTTGAATAAAGTACTTCGTCATAACTATGGTGGTATTGGCTGGTATGCCAATGGTGGTGCTTATGTATTGGATATTTTAAATCCAACCAATGCCAATGCTGAGACGGGATTTAACTTAGTCGCACAAACGGATTGTAAGCCGTTCCCAGAAGCTGACTTGAATGTCGATGAATCCATATCCCAAGCAGCAGATGTCAATGCTCCAGTACGGGGTGCCATAGATCCTCATACTCACATCACCTCTTATGAATTTATGGGTGGCAAGTTTATACACGGCGAACCTTACAGCCCTTGGGGGATAGAAACGGCGCTGCGTGATAGTAAAGAGATCCATGGCCCTAATGGTGCCTTAGACATTATTGGTAACCTGATGGGGTTTGATGATATTAGCCATACTTATGATACTCGTGGTTATCCTGATTTTCCAGAATGGCCAGCCCGTGAATCCTTATCTCACATGCAGTACTACTACAAATGGATCGAACGCGCACATAAAGGCGGCATGAAGATGATGGTTTCTCTATTAGTCGAGAACGAAGTCTTATGTAATGTGCAGAAAACAGTGAACCCTGCCAGCTGGATAAACCCCAATAATTGTCAAACCTCTAAAAGTATTGACCTGCAAATTCAACGTTTAAATGAACTGGAAGCCTATATCGATGCTCAACAAGGAGGCCCAGGTAAAGGTTTCTTCCGCTTGGTCAGTACTCCCGCCCAGGCACGTGCCGTTATTGCTGATGGCAAGATGGCGATCTTGATGGGGATTGAAGCCTCTGAGTTATTTGATTGTGGCATCCGCGATACCTGTACTAAAGAAACCATCGAAGCACAGTTGCAGAAAGTATATAGCGCCGGTGTGCGAACTATGTACCCAACCCATCGCTTTGATAACCAGTTTGGTGGCGCTCGCCAAGAAGATGGCATCATTAACGTCGGTCAGTGGTTAGCCACAGGTCGCTTCTTTGAAACAGAAGTCTGTGATGCAGAAACCCGCGGTCGTTACTTTAAATCAGGTTTCCCATTAATCGGCAATGTTGCTGTTATTAAGGATATCCTGGATCTGATTGGCCTAAATCCTGAGTATGATGAATCACAGCCACTTTGTAATCAGCACGGCTTAAGTGAGCTGGGTGTCTACCTGGTTAATCGCATGATCGATATGGGAATGATCATCGAAATGGATCACATGTCGACTAAGACCGCGAATGCGGTAATGGAAATTATTACCGCACGTAATTATTCCGGTGTGATTTCAGGTCATAGCTGGTTAAATTCTGCCCGGGATGGCTCGCCGCATAAAGTGCAGCAGGGAATCGCAACTCAAGGTGGCGTATTAGCGCCATACAATAGCCCATCGACCTCATTGCAGGGTGGCATTGATCGTTACCTTAAACTCTATGAAGATACCCCCTACCTAAATGCAGTGCCTTTCTCTACGGATATGGGCGGTATTGGTAAGCAAGCTTCAGCGCGAGGGGATAGTGCGACCAATCCATTGATCTATCCGTTCACTACCGAAGAAGGTATAGAAATTGATAAACAGGTAACGGGTAATCGTACTTTTGATTTAAATAATGAAGGTTTAGCGCACTATGGTTTAGTCGCCGATCATATCCAGGATATTCGTGAACAAACCCCTGCTCGTATTTATGAATCGGTAATGAATTCTGCCGAAGCGTATCTACAAATGTGGGAACGTGCTGAAGCTAATAATGATACCCAGTATGTGAATCCTCTTAACTAAACTATTAACTAAAGCATGGCGGTTATACTCTGCTAAAGACAGGGTATAGCCGCCTTTTTTATTTTACTTATTATAAAATTAAGCGCTCTATTTTAAATTCATACAGCTAGCGTAATAACTAACCGTGCCAGCCCAATCTGAAAAGACTCCTTCAACCTTCACTGTCTGTGCTAAAAAATCCAATAATACCAGCATATCTGAATCGGTATTGGTCGCTGCAGTCGTGGTTTGATAGTACCAGCCTCCATGATTACTTAACGGCCCCGAACGCTCTAATGTCCAAGTGATTATTTTTAATCCAGCCGCTTTAGCCTGCACAGCATATTCAGATTGAATCAAATTATTATCACTGTCTAACTCAACCAAGGCCCACATAGGAGGAGCCACATAACGCACGCCATTAGCAAACAAACGATTCATATCATCAGCGGAGACCTCAAAACTAGGGTCATCCATACGCTCATCTAAAAAGACCGCTTGCTCGCCGAATGATGGGTTTTCAGCAAGCCAGAATAAAACATCGTCGCGGTTAAACGATTGCGCAAATACATTCTCAGCCGGTACGTCGGCTTGTTGATATTCACTTAACATTTTACGGGCGTAATCTTGCTGGCTAAAACCATCGAAGGGCATGGCAACCGCTGCTGATTTTAACTCCGGTGTCATTTTCACATTAAGCTGCTTAAATAATTCAATACTCTCTTTGTGTGTCATTAAAGTACCGCGACTGGCGTAACCATCAGTGCGAAAATCGGCGGTGCCTTTTAAATACTCTGCAACGGTTGTTGCCGCAGGGTTAGCCCCATCCATCTTGCCGGTTAGGGTTTTGAACTGCGCTAAGCTGATATCACTGGTGCAACATTGGGCCGTAGCGGGATTCGTTCCATCACTAGGAGTGAAGGGAATAGAGCATTTATCGGCGAGATCGGTAGCCAATATATTGGTAGTGGTATGCAGATCACATTGAGAGTGGCGACAAACAAGTTCTTTGTCGTTGGTAAAGGTGACATCACATTCTAAAATCCCCGCGCCCATACGAGCAGCAGCCATATACGATTCTTTGGTATGTTCAGGAAACTGCATGGCTGCGCCACGGTGGCCAATGGAAAAATCCGTTTTCTTAAAAGGCATTTCAGAGCAGCTTTCTAATGCAGTCTTTAAATCGCTGGTGGCAAGGTCGGCGATTAAAAAATACGGTCTTGGCCCTACTTGAATATTGCTGACCTCTAACGGCGAGCTTTGTGACTTATTTTGTAAATCGGCGTCATTATCTGAGCTCGAGCCACCACAGGCGGTGATTAATGAAGCCAATAATAATGTTAATAATACCCGTGTCTGTGTCATTGCTAAGCCTACCATTGCGTTAAAGGTGAGGCCTGAGCTTAGAGTCAATATGTGACTAAGTGATGGCAGCAATATGTCTGGGGTAGCTATTTAGGTAGCTATTTAGGCACCAGTGCCCACTGCACCGTGAGCACACTACCCAGCACGGCAATCAGGCCAAGCAAGGCAAAGCCGGTAATACTTTGTCCGAGTAGCAACCAGCCAATAATTACCGCCGCCGTAGGACTTAATAATCCTAAAGAAGAAACCGCAACAGTAGAGAGTTTAGCGATGCCGTTAAACCATAAAACATACGCGAGGGTAGTACCAAAGAGAGAAAGGTAGCCATAACCGAGGATATTTTTTGTGGTTAGAGTTAGCAGCGGAGGATCTATGAACCAGGCAAAAGGCGCTAACATCACCCCGGCGATTAATAGCTGCCAACCAGTGAAAGCCAGTAGCGGCATATCCGTGCGCCAGCGACGGGCTAAAAAGACCCCGCTGGTCATTAATACGGCCCCGGTTGTCGCCGCTAGAATGCCCACAAGGTCCCATTTTGAACTAGGGGATAACAACAGTGCAGCCATACCAAAGACACCGATAATACTGGCGCTTAATGCTAGCTGGGCGGGTTTTCGGTTATCTACAAACCAGATTAAAAACATCATCATTAATGGCTGTATCGCACCAACCACCGCCGCCAATCCACCGGGCAAGCGGTAGGCTGCGACAAATAACAAAACATGAAAAATAGCGAAGTTTAAGATTGCGAGAATAATAATTCGAAGCCACTCATTAGGCTGAGGCAAGTGCCGGCTAATGAGCACCAGAATGATGCCCGCAGGTAATAGACGTAAGAACGCAGCTATAAAAGGGCGCTCGGCGGGCAATAATTCAGTCGTGACAATATAGGTCGTGCCCCAGAGCGTTGGCGCGATGGCCGTTAGCAGAATGAGGAGTACAACGGATAGCCTCGGGGCATTTGTCATTAAAATTCACTTATTAAGAGTACAGATGTAAAGAGCAACCATCATCGCATACTACTGAGTATTTTGCTTTTTACCCAAAAAGAACTAAATTTTAAGATACATTGAGAATTGGGGAAGGGAATCATGACAGATAAAAATAACGACATAATATTACAAGTGGGTGACGTACTGTTTGATACCGATAAACCTCTAGATACCGCTTATTTTATTCTTGAAGGCAGTATTGAACTGCAGTTGGCTTTAGGTAATAAGAATATTAGCGTGAATATCGGCGCCAATAACTTTGTTGGCGATGCTGCCGTGGTGGTTTCCCAAAAAGGTAATAGTGAAAATCTGAGCTATCAAGGCAAAGCGATTGCACTAGAACCTGTTAGAGCGGTTCCGATTCCTATTCAGGATATTCAACGAGAAATAGAAAGTTGCTCGCCTTTATTAAAAGCATGGTTTGCCTCGTTTACGGGCAGAGTGCTAACGGTGATTGAATCACTCGCGCATAAATAAGTTGAATCGATTATTTACTTATGTGTTTATTAAAAGTGAGGTTTAAATGATTAGCAGCTCAGTACATAATGTTTCACCTTATCTAAAAGATTCTGCCACTCAGTTTCGTAAGCAGCTAGAAGATAAACCCCCAGTACTTGATAAAGGCCAGCTACCTGAAGATTTAGAAGCAAAGCAAATAGAAGAGAATATTCAAACCCGCCTCGACAATGCACGACAAGCCGCGGTGCAGGCGGAAGAATTAAGACAAACGCAAAGGAATATCGACACTTACATAAAGGCATCATCGAATGATGATGATTCGAACGGTGCGAAAAGCGCCGCTGATATAAACCCAGCAGAAGTCTATGAAAAAACCTTAGACTACCAAAGAAGGAATGACTTACTGGCCGCTTTTGAACAAGCGACCACACCAGAAGGTTTAGGGATGAAAATTAATATTATGCTGTAATTAATCTTTGCTCAAAAGCGCTTTAACATCCTGCTCTAATGACTGAGCGGTGACCGTTTCTGCTGGCTGACAAGGTGCCGCAGTCAGAGTCACTTTCGACCAAAAACGCTTAGGACGAGTGGTTAACGCGTGGCCATTTTTGTGGCTAAAGAAACTACCCCACAAGCCATTCAATGCCATCGGTACCACGGGAACAGGAGACTCTTTTAATATTCGCTCAATACCTGCTTTAAACGTACCGACTTCACCATCTGTGGTGAGTTTACCTTCTGGAAAAATACAGACCAGTTCACCTTTATCAAGTTCTTCCTTGATACGCTTAAAGGCATTTTCATAGACTTCAATATCCGCCTTAGGAGAACAAATAGGAATCGTCTTGGCAATTTTGAAGAAGGTTCTCAAGCCTTTCATCTCGGCAATGCTGCGATCCATAACAAAACGAATCGGGCGCTGATAAGTGCCGCCAATAAGCATCGCATCGACAAAACTGACGTGATTACAGACCAATACCGCGGGGCCGGTTTCAGGGATGTTCTCTAAGCCTTTATCTTGTACGCGATAAAGGGTATGACCCAATATCCAAGTAAAAAATCGTAAAACAAATTCGGGTACCCGGGAATAAATATAAGCGGCGACAACCACATTCATAATGGCGAGTACAAAGAAGTACTCAGGAATTGTCAGCTCTATGACAACTAACGCCAAAATACCAAGGGCGGCACTGGCGACCATAAAGATAGCATTGAGCACGTTGTTCGCGGCAATGATTTGAGCGCGATTTTTCTCATCACTTCTCTGTTGTATCAAAGCTTGAAGAGGAACCACGTATAAACCACCGAAGGCACTGACCATGGCGATATCAAACATTAAACGCCAGTTTTCACTTTGCTGAATAAAGGCTAGGGCTGACATATCGCTCACGACCTGAATGCTATTAACCGCAAAATATAAGTCGATACCAAAAATACTCATGCCTATAGAGCCAATCGGCACGATGCCAAGTTCAATTTTACGTCCCGATAGTTTTTCACACAATAGTGAGCCAATTGCGACCCCCAATGAAAAGAGCGCCAGCAGTAGGGTCACAACCTGAGTAGAGCCCCCTAAGTGCTCACGGGTAAGATTGGGGAACTGGGTCAGGTAGCTCGCACCGATAAACCAAAACCAGCTGATCGCCAAAATCGATAAATATACCGAGCGATTGCTACGGGCTTGCTTAATCGTATGAACCAATTCAGTGAAGGGGTTCCAGTTAATTTTTAACTGTGGGTCGTTGGCTGGGGCGTTGGGGATAAACTGACTGGATATTAAACCTAAGATAGCAAAAACGATGACACCGCCGGCGATCCAATACTTACCCTGTTCAAAGTCGAAGAAAATACCTGCGGTAATGGTACCGGTTAGAATAGCCAAAAAAGTGCCCATCTCAACCAGTGCATTACCACCGACCAGCTCTTCATTTTTTAGCTGTTGCGGTAATAAAGCAAACTTAACGGGACCAAAGATAGCTGACTGTAATCCCATTAAGAATAACAGAGTCATCATCATGGTTAGATTATTCATCAATATGGCGGCAGCAGCCAAACTCATAATGAGGACTTCTAATGCTTTCACCCAACGAATAAGCTGAGACTTCTCCATCTTATCGGCGATTTGTCCGGCGATAGGAGAGAAGAGAAAGAAGGGCAGAATAAATAAACCCGCTGCAAGGTTAGTTAATAATGCTGAATCACTTTGCGCACTAATGCCGGCAAAGGTGATGAATAATAACAGAGCATTTTTATATAAATTATCGTTAAAAGCGCCTAGGGCCTGAGTTATAAAATAGGGTAAAAATCGTCGTTTCTTAAGTAAAGAAAACTGTCCTTGCTGGCTCATCGCTATAGACCTTATATGTTTAATATTTATATTGAGTGAGTATGCATGAATTTACAGTAAACGGAACCTTTAACAGGGCTTGTTGTCAGTATTAATACGCTTAGGACTATAGTATTAAAACCTGACGTAAGCTTTCAAAAGCTGACCCTATAATTCTCAGTAAGACATTTATTTAATTCAGAGTTGCTATATTTAAATTATAAAATAATTACCTATTAAATAAGTTGATTCATTAAAACGGAGTGTGTTTATGTCAAATAAAGAATTTGATGTTTCTATTAATACTTGGTTGAGCGGTACCGGTGAAAATTATAAAGTTCTACGGTTAAGCCGCTTTGGTAAACAGTATTCGATCTGGGTGCAGAATTATTTTTTAAATAATTACCCTTCTTCTGAATATGACTCTGGTTATCTTGAGGATGGAGAGCCGACATTGCACGAAATGTTTTCTTCCAAAGAAGAGGCTATGGATGTAGCACGCCATGTGGTAGATCATTATAAAATGAAGCGCATCGAAAATACCATGCGCGCAGCGAATTACTTGAGTACTTAACTAGGAGGCTAATTGATTACAAACGAAGTCAATAAAACAACGTACCTTAGCCGACATGTGCTTGCGGCTAGGGTAAACCACGTACACATTAATTTCAGGGCGCTGATATTCAGTGAGTAGTTCTACCAATTCACCGCGTTCAATTTCCCCGTTTAAGTTAAAACGTGGCATTAGCATAACCCCATGCCCGGCAACACATAATGAAATTTCTAATTCTGAGCTATTAGTTTGTACTCGGCTATTCACCTTTACCGATTCGACCTGGCCATCTGGGTTGGTTAAAGACCAAAGATTGTGGTTTTTTAAATGGCTA
This sequence comes from Oleispira sp., assembly GCA_016765295.1. Classification (GTDB taxonomy): domain Bacteria; phylum Pseudomonadota; class Gammaproteobacteria; order Pseudomonadales; family Oceanobacteraceae; genus Oleispira. Next base: position 17,057 of record JAESQF010000116.1, on the reverse strand, counting down.
TAAGTAATGGCTTGGTGTTGGCTTAAATCTTCGGCATTTTTAGGCGTACCATATTTTTCTAAATAACTCGGTGCCGCAATAATAACCCCTTCAGAGCTGTAAATTTTACGGCTAATTAAACTTGAATCATCAAGCTGCTGAGAGGCGCGAATTAAAACATCAAAACCATCAGCAATCATATCGACTTTGCGATTATTCAAATCGAGTTCTAAATTCACTTCAGGGTAGAGGTTTATAAAATCAGAGAATAATGTCTGCATCTTTGCCATGGCAAAGCTGGTGGGGCAACTTATGCGTAAGGTGCCTTTTGGCTGAGCTTGGCCGCCACTGAGGATGCTATGCGCTTGTTCGGCATCATCAATAATCTGCTGGCACTGCTGAAAGTAGACTTCACCTTCTGGGGTTAAGCTCAGCGAGCGCGTAGTACGTTGCATTAAACGCACCCCCAAGCGTGACTCCAATTTATTGATCTCTTTACTGATGTAAGACGTCGAGTGGCCACTAGTAAGCGCAGCTTGGGTAAAACTACCGCTATTGATCACTTCAACAAAAATTACCATGCCATCCAAGAGTTGAGAATCAAAGGCCATTAGAGCGTGCTCGCTATCCGTAAAAAAACCATCCTAGCTCATTAAGACTCATATGGAAATAATCATTGCTCATTCGCCTTATTAATACTTCTGCGTAAATAAAATAAGATAAAGAAAATGAGAAAGAACAGGAGGCATTATGAAAACTTCATTATTTGGCCATCAGCGTATCGATGGTGTGGTACCGGGAATTAGAGGCCAGCGTAGCTTTCCAACGCAAGCGATTGCCCACGCCGATCCATTTGTCTTATTAGATCATATTGGCCCGCAAGTGATGCCCGCTGATTTTAAAGTGGAGGGCGCCCCCCATCCTCACCGTGGGTTTGAAACCATTACCTTTATGTTTGCCGGTAACTTGCATCATAAAGATAACCTTGGCGGTGATATCGTATTATCCAGCGGTGGTGTGCAACGCATGAATGCGGGCAGTGGTATTAGTCATGGTGGCGACATGTGGGGGGATGAAAGCAGTGGTGAGTTTCACGAAATCCAATTGTGGGTAAATTCCCCCAAGGCGCAAAAAATGTCAGCGCCCACTATTGATAATATCAAAGCGGAAGATATTCCAAGCATCAGCAAAGGGGGTATCCATTTAAGGGTAATTGCTGGGGAACAGACCGATGCAGAGGGCAAGCTTGTGCAAGGGCCGATTAAAACCTTTGCTAATATCAGTGCCTTTCATGGCCAAGCGGCTAAAGAAGGAGAGATAGAAATTCAAATCCCCCTAGCTCATGACCGTATTTTACTCTACGTGCTAAAAGGCTCAGTGAATTTAGAGGGACAGAAGGCCGTGGCCTATCAATCGCTTGTGCTGAAAGAAGCAGGTGAGCGTATCAAGCTCAGTGATGTCAGTGGTGAATTCCTATTATTAACGGGGCAATCACTTAATGAACCTATGGTGATGGGCGGCCCTTTTGTGATGAATAGCCAAGCAGAGATTGATCAGGCCTATGCCGACTATCAAGCGGGTCATTTTAGTTAAAGATTAACGAACAGTGGCTGGAATTGATGATTGGCAGTCAAATGGAAATAATCATTGCGCATTTAGCCTATTAATTTTTTATTGTGGTTAATCTATTATGGCTATATTAACTAGCTACATCAGCTAATCATCATTAACAACAACAGCAAAGCGGGAAGGCAGCAGCATGAAAGAACTTACACGAGTTAATCACATTGGTATCCGCGTCAGCGATTTCGCTACTTCCCGGGATTTTTATGCTCAGTTAGGTTTTCAGTACATCACCGGTCCATCAGGCCCAGAGCCAGTAGCAATTGTGGAACATCCTTGTGGCATTAATATCAACTTCATTTTGAATGCGAATCAAGCAGAAAAGAAAAATGTGTTGATGGAGTCAGAGGTTAAGCACACAGGTTATACCCACGTAGCGATGGAAATCAGTGATGCCCAGGCAGTTTTAAAACAGTTAGAGCAGTTGAATATTCCATTAAGCGGTGAGCCAATGAAACACCCGACTGGCACGTCATTTTTTATCCGCGACCCAGACGATAACGTGATTGAGTTTATTGCTTACGATGGTATTGACCATTTACGATAAAATCACCCAGAATTAAACGAAATTTAAAAAATTAAAACAGAGAACTTATTATGAAATTATTAGCCTTCGCAGCCAGCAACAGCCGTTCTTCTATCAATAAATCATTGGTGACTTACGCCGCGAGCTTAGTCGAAAATGCAGAAGTAGATTTAATCGATTTAAACGATTATGAAATGCCAATTTTTAGCAGCGACCGTGAAAATGAATCCGGCATTCCACAGCTAGCCCACGATTTTTATAACAAGATATCAGCGGCTGATGCGGTAATGATCTCATTTGCCGAGCATAACGCCTCTTATACTGCGGCCTATAAAAACCTATTCGATTGGACTTCGCGTATTGATGCTAAAGTTTATCAAGGTAAGCCCGCGGTATTATTAGCAACGTCTCCAGGCCCAGGTGGTGCGGCTAATGTATTAGCGGCTGCGAAAAGTTCTGCACCGTATTTTGGTCTAGAAGTAAAAGCTGATCTATCGCTAGCTAAGTTCTATGATGAGTTTGATATGGAGAAGGGTGAGCTTAAGAATGCTAAGGTCAAAGACCAGCTACTAACGGCTGTTTCTTTTTTGAAATAGCGTTTAAAGCAGGCAGCTAAAAATGACGAATCCATTGTTACAAATGCCCGTTAAAAAGGCATTGATCACCATGGCCGCGCCTGCGGCTGTGGGTATGTTAATGACCTTTCTTTTCCAGCTGGTGGACAGTTATTTTATTGGCCAGCTAGGATCGGAAGAGTTAGCCGCCATCAGTTTTTCTTATCCGGTTTATTTTTTCTTGCTCAGTTTTTTTATTGGCAGTGCTACGGCTGTTTCTGCCAAGGTGGGTCAAGCGCTTGGTAGTCAGGATGAACATAAGGCACAAGGGCTAACCAGCTTATCTTTAGTTTTCTTTATGCTGTTGCTGTTCATACTCGGTGGCTTAGCATTTAATTATGAGTCGATTAGCATCGATGCCATTTTTGTCTTATTGGGGGCGAAAGCGGGCATGTTGAGTCTAATTGGCGAATACATGCTGCCGCTGTATTTAGGTTTCTTCCTCTTAATAGGCACTCTAGTCGCCAACTCCGCCTTAATGGCTAAAGGGGTTATGGTAAAAAGCACCTTGGTGATGGCTGTCGGTGGTTTAATTAATCTAGTCTTAGATTATCTATTGATTTTTGGCTTCGAGCTGAATTTATCTTTTTATGGCCTTGAGGTAAAACCTATGGGGTTAGCCGGTGCGGCTTGGGCGACGGTAATTTCTTGGGCTGTGATGCTGGTACTCATGTTCTCTCTATTGATTCAGCAGCAGTTATTTAAATTTTCTGCACTGATGCTAAACAGCCGTCAGGCATGGAGCCAAGCGGGGCGCTGGTTTAAAGACGTTTATAGTTTAGCCGTGCCAGCGATTGCTGCGCAGATTTTAGCGCCAATAGCTATTGCTGTGGTGACACGTTTTGTTGCTATGTCTGGGGGGGAGGCTGGTTCAGACGCGGCGGTGGCAGCATATGGCTTGGTGATACGCATTGAATCATTAGGACTGGTCGGCATCTTGGCTTTATCGGTCATTATGACGCCGTTTATCGCACAGAACTATGGCGCACTTTCTAATGATCAAGCTTCTAGTGATCAAACGACCGGAGACCAGGTTGCAATGCAGCGCTTAGATCAGGCGATTGCCTATTCTGGCCGAATAACAGTTTATTGGGGGCTGCTTTTCTACAGTTTAATGCTATTTTTAATAGAGCCTTTAGTCGCTCTCTTTACTGATAATACTGAAATTATTCAGCACAGCAAAAATTATTTTTACATCGTCGGTATTTCGTTACCGGCGTTTGGTTTGTTGCTTATTACCACGTCATTTTTCAATGGTGTACAGCAGGGGAAGCGATCTTTGCAGCTGACCTTGGTTAAGTCATTATTGTTAACCATTCCATTGGCGATAGCAGGATTTTATATTGCCGATGTCTTAGGTATTTGGTTCGGTATCGCCATTGCAAATATTATCGGTGCAGCTTACGCAGGGCGCTTATTAAATAACTGGTTGATAAAAAATAATTCGGCCTTAGTTGATAAGAAGGTTAACGAGAAAGTTGGGCATAAAGTATGGCAGGACTATGTGTCAGACCTAAAATCTCTAAAACGCTTCGTTCGATTTAAATAACTCCACTCCCAAGTAATGAGTTGTAAATAATAAAAAGGAAAGATGATGGCTAACCCAATAATCGCTGATAACAAACCCAAAAAAATATCATTAGTAAAAGGGGAGGATTACTTTTATTGCCGTTGTGGTAAATCATCCTCACAACCTTTATGTGATGGCTCCCACCGAGGCAGTTCTTTTACCCCGCAAAAAATCACGGCTGAAGCCAGCGAAGACGCATTTTTTTGCCAGTGTAAACAAACTAAAAATCCTCCTTATTGTGATGGCTCACATAAATCTATTAAAAAAGATCAGATTGGTGCTGAATCCATTGCAGTGCAATCCACTGCGGTTGAGTCGACGCCGGAAGAGCCTCATGTTGCCTATATTCATGAGCTAGCCAAAAATGGCTTATCGAAAGTAGGGCATCATGGCGAAATGGGTTCAATGGGAGTGCCCGCTAAAGATCTTCCGCTTTGGGATGATATTCAGTTTATTACCGGTCAATTAGCCAAGAAACCACTATTAGATAATGTTGCGGTGAAAACCGAATTAGTGATTGGTAAAAATGCCAAGAAACCATTAAAGCTGGCCATCCCTTTATTTGTTTCTGATATGAGTTTTGGTGCATTGTCTGAAGAAGCGAAACTAGCCTTAGCCAAGGGTGCGGAGCTTGCTAATACTGGCATCTGCTCGGGGGAGGGCGGTATGCTACCGGAAGAGCAAGAAAGTAATTCACGTTATTTTTATGAACTGGCTTCTGCTAAATTTGGCTTTGATTTAGAAAAACTTAAAAAAGTTCAGGCCTTTCATTTTAAAGGCGGACAAGGGGCAAAAACAGGCACCGGGGGACACTTACCGGGCAGTAAAGTGACCGGAAAAATTGCACAAGTTAGGCATCTAAAAGAAGGTGAAGATGCCATTAGTCCTGCCACCTTTAGTGATTTAGTGACGGTTGAAGATTTTAAAAAATTAGCCGATCAAGTGCGTGAAATAAGCGGGGGCATACCGATTGGTTTTAAACTGTCAGCACAGCATATTGAAGACGACATTGAATTTGCGGTACAGGCCAGCGCTGACTATATCATTCTAGATGGTCGAGGCGGCGGCACGGGAGCAGCCCCTCTAATTTTTAGAGATAATATCTCAGTGCCCACCATCCCTGCTTTAGCTAGAGCAAGAGCCTATCTTGATGGCAAAGGCTATGATCATGTAACGCTGATTGTTACCGGTGGTTTGAGAACCCCAGCGGATTTTGCCAAAGCACTGGCGTTAGGGGCCGACGGCATAGCGTTATCAAATTCGGCCATGCAAGCCATCGGCTGTATTGGCGCAAGAATGTGCAATACCAATAATTGCCCAGCGGGTATTGCGACGCAAAAACCAGAATTACGTGCCAAGTTGAATGTGGATGTGGGGGCCGAAAGACTTGCTCGTTTCTTTGGTGCCTCGGTTGATCTAATAAAAATACTGGCACGGGCTTGTGGTCATAATGATTTAAGCAAACTAAATAATAATGACCTTACAACGTGGAAAAAAGAGATGAGTGAATTATCAGGGGTTCAATTCAGTGGGGTTCGCCGCTTTTAGGCTATTCCAATCAGCGTTAAGTAATTCAACTAAAACAGCATAACGCTCTGTACCGATAGATTGGGCAATGTCGTTTTCGATGCGCATCATATGTTCTTTAATGATGGTGCGCTTTTGCTGGCCATGTTCGGTAAAGTTAATGATTTTTTCATTGCCTTTATCGCTCTCTTCAAGCTTGATCCAATCCAGCTCGATTAAACGGCTCACAGTTTTATGGGCCGCTTGGCGACTGATATCCAAGCTACGAGCTAAGGCTGAAATGCTGCTGCTTTGGCCATTCAATACTGCAAGCGCCCGAGCTTGAGCCGTTGTCAGGCTGACATCTCCTTGTTTTTTCAAAGAGATTAACAGTTCTTTTTCGTACCATTCGTAACGTTTAAACAGTAGAGATTTTAAGTTTTGTGACAGATCTGGAATATTCATATCGTCAATACTAGTTGACAAGGTGGCTGAAGGCAACTACTATGTCGTCATCCTTGGTTGACAATGCGATTGAGATTATTCAAGTAGCATCAGTCATGGGATGAGTTGATAGATAAATGAGAATATTAGAGCGTTTTTACTTTCCCTTTTTTATGGCTACTTTTATGACCTGTATAATGTCATTTACCCTAACAGCCATTCACCAAGGTTTTCATCCAGATTTTTTATTGGATTGGGCCAAAGCCTTTAGCCTAGCGTTTCCGATTGCATTTTCTGCGGTGATTTTTGTTGCCCCAGTAGTGCATAAGATGAGTGAAGCGTTAAAGAAAAAAACGCCAGCAGCTTCTTAAACCGTTGGCGTAAATGAATTCAGTCTAAGTCTAACCATCGATAATGTCATTACAGTCATTATCGATACCATCTCGGCCCCACTTGCCTTTATCTTTGTGTCCTGGATAAACATCAGGGTTGCTATCATCACAATCGCCTTCTTCCTCCGTGACTCCATCACCGTCATTATCGGTGCCGGTGCTAGGGTCTGTGACAGGGTCTGTGACAGGGTCTGAACCTGTATTATTTACTAATGCGTCATGTACCTGCAGTAGCCCATGACCACTGTTTTTATCATAACCTGAATCACCTAAATCAAGAGTGGTGGTGGTTAAGCGCTGATAAATCTCATCGCGGTCTGTAATATCATGAGCAATTAGCATGGCCGCTGCTGCGGCAACATGAGGTGAAGCCATAGAGGTGCCAGCAAAGAAATAATATGCACTTGAGCCTGAGATAACGGTTTCTTGTAATACCCCATCGGGCTGGCCATCATTATTATCATCGCGGCCATTATCACCCCCAGGGGCAACCATATCTAAGCCTTTGCCTTTATTAGAGTAGCGGGTAACCGAATTTCTAAAATCCGTTGCGCCAACGGCGATGGTGGTTGGATAAATTGCGGGGTAGGAGACATTTTTACGATGGCCATCGTTACCGGATGCCGCCACTACGGTGATGTCTGCGGCAAAAGCTGCGTCGAGGGCGAGGTCCATTATAGAATCATTGGTAACACCATAGCGTGCATTGATCCCTAAGCTCATATTAATCACCTTGGCATTATTATCGATGGCATAATAAATACCGTCGGCGATATCGGCGAACGAGCCGGAGCCAGTATCACTTAATACTTTTACTGGCATGATACAGGCCTGATTCGCTAATCCCGCAACACCTATACTATTATTGGTAGATTGAGCGATCGTGCCAGCAACGTGGGTACCATGGCCATCCCCGTCAGCAGGAGGATTCGAGGGATTAACTATATTGATACCGGCTATGACGCAGTTAATACCGTCGCTAGTATAGAGGTTTAATCCTGTATCCAATACTGCCACTACCACCCCTGTACCTTTGCTTATATCCCAAGCGTCTTCAGCTTGCACAGCATCAAAGTGCCACTGGAGATAATAAATAGGATCATTTGGAACTTCTTGTTTAGTCGCAATAAAATTACGTCCGGCGCGCTTGCCTTTTCCTCGCCAAGTACTCGCCGCAGATTTTTCAGCGCCAGGCTGGGTTGCCAGTACGGTTAAATTTGCATGGGGTAAATATTTAATAACCGTTTCAAAAGGAAAGTCACTCGGTGATCCGCTTACCACTACTTCACCCGATCGGAAAGGAGGCTCGGCAAAGACTAGCTGAGAAAAGAGAGAGGATAAAGCCAATAGGGTCGCTAGAAAATACTTCATACTGATCACCTAGAATACATTCGTCTCTCCATGTTAGCTGAGGAATATTATTCTTGATATGTATTTGTTAGTTTGAAAATGCATATGAATACTTGCTTGAGAATAGATGGTTTTAAGCGTTTTCTAGCAAAGAGTTTGGCATGAAATTTCATGATTACTTTTACAAAATCAATTTAATAGCTTTGTAATTTAGAGCGCACTGCTGACTATTTAACATATAATTCTTTAGAGCGATGAGCGGGAGTATGGCGAACTAATTCTCCTATCCTAGACTTTGTTATACATCCTTTGAAATATTTTAGGAGGGTCTATGCTATTTTTAATTTATTGGGAACTTAATGAACAGATCTCAGTAGGTCAACGTATTGCTGCGTTAAATAAACTGCAAGCTGCAGATTTATTTCCACCGCAGAATGTCGAGATAATTCGTTTTGATATTACTCCTGGTCAATGGGGCTCAACAGTTATGGAAGCAGAATCCAGCGGCGCTATCATGCGTCATCTAGGTGCTTGGCGTGTAGCTTGCCCGGGGCTATTTGTTACTACGAAAGTTTCCCCAGCAATGACTGTCGCAGATTCTGTAGTAGAAATGATGGGTGTGTTGAAAAAGTTAGAATAATATTTTTATACCTTGGAGATAAGTTATGCCTAAATATGTTATCGAAAGAAACCTTCCTGGAGCAGGTAAATTAAGCGCGACGGAACTTAAAGGAATATCTGAAAAATCAAATAGCGCATTAAAAGAAATGGGTCCCGCAACCCAATGGCTTGAAAGCTATGTCACAGATGACAAAGTTTATTGTGTCTATATTGCTCCTGATGAAGCGGCGGTGCGTAAACATGCGGAATTGGGAGGGTTTCCAGTGGATTCAATTGCGCAGGTAAGAAATATAATTGATCCGACAACGGCTGAATCATAAGGTTATTTACACTGATTAAGGTAAGCTACTCTTATCTGTCGCTTACCTTAAATAATAAATGAATAAAATCAATGCACAGCCTAAGGTTTGGTTTCGCTTAGGTATGTTAATTATCAATGGCTGTGCAATCGATGCCGAGGACCATAGTCATAATGCGATACAGTTAATTTGGCCAAACAGTAAATCCGAATTAAAACTGGATACTATGAAATTTAGCCAGCCCATTGTTGTGGCCGCTGGTCAGACTCACAGTTTATCTATGGAGCTTGGTTGGATTGTTTTAATTGAGCCACAGTCTTTTCTGGGTGAGAAAGTTAACGAATCCTTGGCGGGTTCCCCGTATTTAGTACTTACTGACTTGGAGAATGCTTCGATAACAAATATCGAACAGTCTGCTAATGTAGATTTGGTCATTCAAGGCCTACAACCTCTGTGGCAAGTCCTGAATCTTATACCTGCCGATGTTATCAGTGAATCCCAAGCAACTCCGCTGGATCATGGACTAGACAGCCGAATTCAGCATTTAAAAAACACATTAGATCGTTGTTTTATCGATGAGTGCCTTAAACCTGAGCATTGGAAAGCGCAGGATATTGCAAAGCAGCTCAATTTATCTGAAAGTCGGTTTTTACATTTATTCAAACAAGAAATGCACATAACTTGGCGCGCTTACTTATTATGGCGACGTTTATTATGTGCGGTTACTATTTTAATGAAAGGGCGTAGCGCTACCGAAGCTGCACATGTTGCAGGTTTCTCTGATAGTGCTCATCTGAGCCGTACCTTTAAGAAAATGTTTGGTTTATCAATCCGCCAAGCCACACAAACACTATTAAAATAGCTTTTTTCTCTTTATAGTTAGTTTACATATTTAATTCAGTTAAATTCAATAGAATCATGATGTGGTCGTTTGTATGCATGTTAACTCTTTAACTATCAGGGGCCATTTGGCGACCTATGTCGATTGGCAGAATAATCGCGATAAAAAAGCCCATTTCTATGCCGCCAATGGCTACCCGGTTCAAGTCTATGAGCCTTTATTGACGCTATTAAGCGAAAAATTTCAATTAGAAGCTCTGCATAATCGTGCGCAATGGCCCAATATTGGCCAGCCTAAAAATAACATTCGCTGGCAGACCTATGCCAATGACTTGATTCACTTCCTCGACTCTCGTCAAGACGCTCCAATTATAGGTATTGGTCATTCTATGGGGGCAACGAGTACGATTTTTGCAGCTGCCAAGCGCCCTGATTTATTCTCACAGCTAATCTTGATAGAGCCTGCAGCATTAACCCAGAAAAAAAGTTGGTTGATGAATAGCATTCCATTGAGTTTGCGCCGTAAATATATACAGCCAGGAAAGTCGACCTTAACTCGGCGAAATCGTTGGCAGAATAGAGCGCTATTACGAGGCCAGCTAGAAAAGTGGAAGTCGTTAGAGGGGATTGATCAGTCATCACTTGATAGCTTTGCCAATCACTTAGTGATCGATAAAGGTGATGAAGTAGAGTTAGCGTTTCCGAGAGAATGGGAAGCGCACAATTTCTTCCATCCATCTTCGATCTGGGCAAAGCTGAAACAAGTTAAATGCCCAATAACCATTATTCGTTCAGAAGCGGGTATGTTCTTTGATGATTCTATGTGGGCTTATTGGAAAAAAATACGTCCACAAGATCACATTGAATACATTCCAGGTTATGGGCATTTATTACCGCTGCAAGCTCCGGAGCTGTGCGCGGAAAGAATAATAAAAATATTATAATGGTAACTTAATTAAATGAGAGCCAATCAATAATCGAGTCGAAAAGTTTTGAGTCATTATTTGGTTGTGCTTTATGACTACCTGCATTGCGAGACGCTTTAACGATTCGTCAGTATTATTTTCAGCAGCACTCATATTAGCAGTGCTCATATTCATAGTTGCTTTAGGGTACTCATCGCTGGAAAAAAATTCACTGAAAAAAGAGGTGGTATAGACGTCATCTGGATAATCTACGTTGGTAGCGGTTATTATTGATGTTGTTTTTAATACAGTACCCGTAATGATATCAAACCACATGAATCCCTCGGACATCTCCGTCCAAGTGTTGCTAATGCTGTCGTGAATAGTGACTTTAAATTCAGATTGAAAGCTGGCTCTTACTGCATCATAAGTACCTGATCTAATGGTGATAGATTCAGGATTTAATGCCGTAATCTTACTCTGTGAATAGCTTAAGCCGACATCATTGCCAGTGTACTCATCAAATAATTTTTCTTCGTTGGTATATTGAGTCATAAGGCCATTACCTTCTTGAATAGAGGTCGCTGTTTGTTGATTGAATTCAACCGTTGAATATAAATGGCTTTTTAAATAATGACTTATTAATGGCTGATTAGGAGGCGTTAATGTTGAATATTGAACTGAAGTCCTTTCATTTGTATTTCGATTATAGTATTTGACATATTCAGTTTTAAGATAAGGGCCTACTTCTGTGTGCTGGTAGCCAAATTGAATGGGTAGCTGTGGGATATGGGTATAATATTTGACGTTGAAGTATTCATCTTCAGCTACTAGTTCATCATTCTTATATAACGCTGTTGCGATGAAATTTATGGCTGTGTCACCATCTTTAGGAACATAGCGCGAATTGGTCTCTGGAGGTTCTTCTTCTAATTCTTCTTCTAATTCTTCTTCTAATTTTTCATCTTGTTCTAATTCTTTTATCGGCTGTATGCCGGCCTCATCTTCTAAAGCAGTATTGTTAACTTTAGAGGAGTCTTTTTCGAAAATACAGGCAGAAAGTGAAAGGGTAATAATGGCAAAAAGCAGAAAGCGTAAGAATTGCATAGATCATCGTCCGTTGATTTAGGCCCGCAAGATAAAATTATTTGAGGGTTTTGTCAACTATATGGTGCGAACGTTCTGGTATTGAAATTCATCAGCTATCCACTCTAGTTATGTTTTATTAATACATGTCCGCCTGCTTAAATAATACATCACTACGAATAATGTATTTAGTACCACGGGTAATAGGAACCGAGCTATGCACTCTATGCAAAGGGTGCGTGCCATGAGGAAAACAAAGAACCGATCCTGCTGGGGTACGAATATCGACATCATTGCGGTTCACTCGAAAGCGGGTCGCGCCGCCATCAAAATCTTCGCTTAAATAAATAAGAAAAGTCATTTCACTGTAACGATCTGGGTAAGCGTTACCAATTAACTGCTGATCAATTACACGGCTGCCTGGCCACGCACCATCGGTATGGAATTTAAAGAAATCACCTTCTTTATAACGATAAAAACGGAAACGCGCGTTGATACCGACCGCTTTTTGACCTTCGAATAAATGCCCACAGCGTTGCCAAATCAATTGGTCGGTGGTTTCATCGACTACCCAAGTCACGTTATCATTGTGGCGAATATTTCTTGCTAACGATACCGGCGCATCGGGTAAATAACCCAATGCTTCGGTGGTATCGATAAAGGCTTGGCATTCTTTTTTTGAAAAAACATTCAACAGTTGAAATGCTCCGGGCACTTCTGCAATCTCTTTGCGTGTAACCGTCAACGGTGCTGCCAGTGCAAGCTCGGTAGGGTTTTCGTTATGGCTTGTCCACGTGGGTAGTGATGGGTTCTCTGCGCCAGGTTCACGGGCCACCACATAAAAATCTTCTAACTTCATTTCTAAACTCCTCAATTCTTTAATGGTTGATCACAGTCACTTGGGCAAATTGACGATGGCCTTCTATCGAACCGTGATAACCAAAACCACTTTGCTTTGCACCCACCCAAGGGGCATCGCCACCTGCACCAACGCCTTGATTAATACCGATCATGCCGGCTTGTAATCTTTGCGCCACTTTTTTAGCATCACGCTCACCGAATACCACTGCGCCTAAGCCATAGATGCTGTCATTAGCGCGATTAATCGCATCCTCTACAGAACCGAAACGGTCGATGGCAACCACAGGGCCAAAGGTTTCTTCATTTTCAATCTTCATCGTCGGATTGATATTGCTAATAACCGTTGGCTGAATAAAGGGAAGTAGGGGTTTGTTCTCACCGAAGAGCAGGGTTGCGCCTTTTTCTAATGCGTCCTGAATATGGCTAACAACTTTGGCATGTTGTTTTGCATTAACTAATGGGCCGATATTAACTTGGCTATCGCGCCAGCTGCCGGTTTTATATTGCGAGGCAATGTTAACTACGGCTTGCTCAAACTGCTCGGCAATTTTTTCATCAACATAAACACGTTCAGTCGAAGTACACATTTGGCCGGCGTTTTCGAAACTAGAAGCCACTGCAAATTGCGCGGCGGCAAATACATCGGCATCGTCTAAAACAATCATCGGATCGTTGCCACCCAGCTCCATCACCAAACGTTTTAATTGTGGCGCGGCGCTGGCCATAATATTGCGACCGGTTTGCAACGATCCGGTAAATGCCACCATATTAATATCTGATTTTACTAACGCTTCACCGACTTCACCGCCGCCGTGGGCAATTTGCAATACACCACTGGGCAAGGTTTCGTTAAGAATACTCACCAGCAAATCAGCGACCAGAGGTGTTTCTTCAGAAGGCTTTAAAATAACGCTATTACCGGCAACCAATGCAGGCACGATTAAATTGTTCGCCATCGCTAGGGGATAGTTCCATGGGGATATCACCGCCACGGTGCCTAGAGGACGGTATTGAATTTCACTATTGCCCGCTAAGCGCTGGCTAGCGAAGGCTTTGGCCGACTCGGCGGCTAAATAACGGCCACCGTGCAGGGTGCCGCTGGCTTCATAACCTGCGCGGCGAGTATCTTTCCCCATCTCACGGCTAATCAATAGCGATAGGCTTTCTTCTGCATCTTCTAATGCCGCATAGGCTTGCTGAATAAGGCTGCTGCGTTCATGTAGCGGGCGTTGCCCCCAGCTCAATTGCGCCTTGGCTGCACGTTCTACTATAGCTTTTAGAGCGCTTTCATTGGTGATGGTCACAGAGCCAACGATCTCACCATTACTAGGATCGATTGAATTCAATGTCTGTTCTTGTGCTGTCTGTTCTATTGATGACTGCGTCATGATGAAACCCTTTATCTATGAGCTGCTGTTTAAATAATATCTACCGTCATGATAAGGTGTATTGGATACAAGAAGAATCAAGTGATGATTGTAATAGATACAGGTTTGTTTATATGAGTATGTCGAAGTATGAGCCGTCGAATCGATTAGCCAAGCTAGAGCTTAAGCAACTCCGAGTACTGCGAGCTTTATTGCGTGAACGTAATGTCTCGCGGGTAGCCGAGCAGTTGGGCGTAAGCCAGCAAACTGTGAGCGAACAATTAAAACGCTTACGAGACATCTTTGATGATCGTCTGTTTGTGCGCACCAGTAATGGCATCATTCCCACCCCAGTAGCCGAACGTTTATCCCCTCGGTTAGATAAGCTACTCAACGATGTTGAAGCGTTATTAGAGAGTGAGTCTTTCGATCCCGCAGCGGTAGATGGCATTTTAAATATCAGTGCCACCGATTTTGAACAGCGCGCGGTCTTACCAAAATTATTAAAACTATTACGCCAGCAAGCTCCCGGTTTAAAAGTGATTGTGCATAAGTTAGAAATCGATCAAATGGGGCAGCAGTTATTAACCGGGCAAATTGATTTGGTATTCAGTACGCCAAGCTTTGTTCCTAACAATTGCCCATCAATGCTCTTGTATCAAGAAAGCTATGTATGTGTGTCAGCCAAGGGATCAAATTTAATCAGCGAGTCGAATAAAATGCGATTGACACAACTGATGTCACCGCAAGAACTTTCCTTGTTTGATCATATTGTTGTTTCTCCTTCGCGGGCACATCTACGCGGTATGGCGGATGATTGGTTTGAAGCGAAAGGACTAAAACGTAATGTCGTTTTATCGGTGCCATCATTTGCGGCGGCCGCAGAGTGCGTTGCAGAAACGGATACCTTGGCATTTTTACCGTCGCGGTTATTACCGGATGCAAAACTTCAGCAAGTTCATCTAACAGAATATCCTCCGGGCTTTGAAGTTATTGCCGCTTGGCATACGCGTTCGAGTCAAGATCCATTGCATATGTGGATAAGGGATTTACTAACCAAGCTCAACATAAATACTTAGACATTTTTTGTTATAAAAAATAAAATATCCATCTTTGTAATAAAACTGTAACAAATATGGTGATATAAATTTATAAAAAGTTAATGTTAATAAAATTATTTATAAACTAAATAATCATTAATAAAATTATTTTTAATAAATAGGAATAAAACTTTGAAATAGTTCTCTTTATGACTTTTTACTTAGGGTTAATCGAATTTCCTGCTACTTTTGGCGTGATTTGCTAATAACTTTCCGTTAGACTCATTTGCCTCAAAGATTGCTACATCAACTTGATAAGGAAGGTCACTGTATGTTTGGATTTTTAACAAAGAAGCGTCGCAGCAAAGTCCCACAGAAAAAAACAGTAACTTCCCCAAGTGAAGGTATTTCATATGACGACAGTTTAATTGAAAATTTCCAAGATGAGCATAAATCTTTGTTGAGATTGTTTGGGGTTATTAAGGCCGCAGCAGAACAAAAAGATTTCAAGCGCGTACAAATCAAGTTAAAGAAATTCACCTCTATTTTACGCGGCCATTTATTAACGGAAAACGTTAAGTTATATGTTTATCTGTCAAAAGAGCTGGCCAATGATCCAGAAAATAAAGAGATCATAATGTCTTTCCGCCGTGAAATGATGCAGATTGGCAAGGTTGTTAATCAATTCGTAACGGCTTATAGCAAACCGGTATGGTCTGACGATATGCGTGAATACTTTTTGCCTGAACTTTTAGCCATTGGCGAAGTATTGGTTGAACGTATTGAGCGTGAAGAAAATACCCTCTATCCCCTGTATCTACCTAAAGATCATTATTCATACTAAGTTTATTCAGACAATCTATTTAAAAATCTCCCCATAATGTGCCTATAAGGAATTAAGACATGTTGACAGAAAAGCAAATTGAATTAGTAACAAACTCTTGGGATAAAGTTATCCCGATTGCGGTGACTGCAGCTGATTTATTTTATACCCGCTTATTTGAATTAGACCCTTCATTAAAGGCTTTATTCAAAGGTGATATGGTTGAGCAAGGTGAAAAGCTGATGAGCATGATCACGTTTGCAGTAAAAGCGCTAAACCGTTTAGATGATGTTGTGCCAGCATTACAAAATATGGGCCGTCGTCACGCAGGGTATAAAGTTGAAACAGCTCATTACGATACAGTAGGCGCTGCATTATTATGGACACTTGGCCAAGGCCTTGGTGATGGATTCACTTCTGAAGTAGAAGAAGCTTGGACGGTGGTTTATGGCATATTAGCAACCACTATGATCGATGCGGCTAACGAAGTTGAAACTGCTTAATTAAACGTATTAAATCTAAAGTTGAGCTTCCTTTGTAATAATAACAAAGGAGGCACAAATTGAATTGTTGCGTAATAAATTCGTACTTTACCAAAGAGAACGGTAAGACATATGACACGAGTTACAAGCAGAAGTCGCATCATCTAAACTGTCTTCAGCTTTATCGTGATCACCTGCCGCAATAGCAACGGATACACCTAGGAAATCTGCTTCAAGATTTTGCAAACGCTGTGAAAACTCTGGCCACTCTTCCCAAACAGAATCTCGGGCACGACCTTCGCCTTTACTGCTTTCAGGAAATAACGTCTGTAGCTTTGCCACTTTAAGCGCTAATGCTTCCGCTAGCGGTGCCGCTTCTTGCCATTTTTCATCATCTACCAGATCTTCTAAAAGTTCACTTTGCTCTTCAATGCTGATGTAGGCCTGTTGGCGAATAGACTCTGCATAAGTCGTATTAGCCAGTAGTAGGCAGAGCAGGCTTGTCGATATCCAGTGCTTCATGAGCGATTGATTTCCTTAATAAGTTGATATGTTTGAAAGATACATTGCATTTGTTATAGTTGCAAATGCAACAATCTGAGTATGAGTGAGACATGTTAAAAGTTTGGGATATATCAACGCGTATCTATCATTGGCTACAGGCAGCGCTGTTTTTTGCCTTGGTAGCCAGCGCCTATTTTGGTATCGGCGGCATTGGAGTCACGAGCG
>JAESQF010000115.1 GCA_016765295.1 Oleispira sp. | reverse complement strand
ATAGACCTATAAATAATAAGAGTGTTCATCACATAATTCTATAAACTTATTCATAAAGTCATAGAAACATCAATTTACAAACCATACGAGATGATCGCCTCATACTTATCACCTCGCACCGCCCTCTAATTAGTTACTATTTATTTCTGTGCATCGTGCGAGTATAAGCGGCCTTATGTTCACCACTTACAGGGTCAACCGTATAAGCTGTGCCACGGAATTCATCCCCCTGAATTTCAATATAAAAGAAACCAAGTATTTCATCCTGCTGCCAATAGGCTTCATTTAGATTATTTTTAGTCAGAAAGTTTTTTGTTTTAGCCCCTGCACCACTGACGATATGGAAGGTACCTGGACAAGATTCTTTTTCCTTTAACCACTGCAATGCATGAGCGTGCCCAACAATCATGACATCGGCATTGCCGCAAATATTTTCTTCAGTCATTTTTTTAAAATATTTACCTTGGCCGATTAGACTATCGTAATTACCCGCGTTGCCGTGGGAACCATTAGAAATATACGGGTGGTGACCAAAGGCAATTTTCCATGGTGCTGTTGACGCTTTAAAACCGTCTTTCAACCACTTCCCCTGCAGCGCAGAATAATCATCCTTATTATATTTATCACTGGGATCCCCTGCTGATGCGGATGGATTGGTATCCATCGCGAAGAACTCAACCAAAGGCTTAGCGGTATTCAGCGGCGCACCAAACTGGTAAAAACGGGCAGGCATTTGCCACTTGTCACTCTTGCGATCTTGACGGTAATGATACTTAACCTGAATTTCACCACGATCATTACCGGCTCCATCTCCGCTTATAATCCAAGTATTATCGTGATTGCCGAGGGCCATATAAAATGGGAAATCAATATTATTATAAGGATCTTCGAACTTGGTATCGAACTGAATATCATCAACCCCATCAACGCCATCTTCATAGATATTATCTCCTAGGCCAATAGCAAATTCGCAACCACGCTGTTCACACACAGCCTGCATTGCATCAGCCACCTTGTACTGACCATCTTTACCCGTGCCAGAATCACCAATGGCAATAAAGCGAACCACAGTATCCGCAGAGGGATACACAATAGCTTCATCAACAGGTTCAGGGGCTGGGGTTTTCGACATGCCCATAGCAGTCATCGCCACGGTACTGCACGCCAATGCCAATAAGGTTTTTTTCATGATGTTTCGACTCTGTATTGAATTATTATTATTTTCACAATACGCAGTATGTCAGGGAAGTATTACATCCTGAAGACTCAGCACTCATCCTTTTGCGCCAACTTGCACATATGTACCAATATAGAAACTCACAGAAATTTGGATAAAAAAAAGGCTATCACATTATTGTGATAGCCCAACATAAAACGCTTAATAGAGTGTGCTCAAGCGAATTTCATCTAGCAAAGACCTAGTCTAAAAACGAAAAGTCTTCTTCTTTCATTTGCATCAAGCTCTTCGGATCTTGCAGCATCATTTTAGCGTGGCCCTTAGTACGAGGCAGCATACGTTCGAAATAGAATTCAGCGGTTTGGATCTTAGCTTTATAAAAAGCCAAATCGCCTTCACCCGCTTCGATTTTTCTGTAGGCCGTTTCCGCCATCATTGCCCAGTAATACGCTAAGCAAACATAACCAGAGTACATTAGGTAATCAACCGAAGCCGAACCGACCATGTCACGATTCTTCGACGCTTTGAACGCGATACGGTAGTTATAAATCTTCCACGCTAACATGCTACGTTTCAAGGTCTTAATGAACTTCTTCATTTCCGGACGCTTAGTCGCCTTAGTGAAAACAGCAACCTTGTCAGCAAAGGTATTAAACGATTTAAACTTACCTAATAGTACCTTACGGCCTAATAGATCGAGTGCCTGAACACCGGTAGTGCCTTCGTATAATTTAGAAATCTGAGAATCACGAACAATTTGCTCCATGCCCCACTCTTTAATATAACCGTGCCCCCCATAAACCTGAACGCCATGGTTGGCTGCTTCATAACCCAACTCAGTTAAGAAAGCTTTTAAGATAGGTGTTAAGAAACCTAGCTCATCGTCATATTGCTCATAAAGCTCGGTATCACCTTTAGAATGAGCGGCATTCATTAAGTCAGCAATTCGCGCTGCGTTATAAACCATCGCACGACCGCCTTCAGCGATCGCCTTCTGGGTTAATAACATACGACGCACATCAGGGTGAACCATCAAGGTATCCGCTACTTTGTCTGGATCTTTTTTACCGGTCAAAGCGCGCATAGAGCGACGATCTTTGGCATACGGTAATGCGCCTTGGAAAGACAATTCAGCCGATGCAACACCTTGAATAGATGTGCCTATTCGAGCGGTATTCATAAAGGTAAACATGCACATCAAACCCTTATTCTCTGGGCCGATCAAATAACCTTTGGCGTTATCAAAGTTCATTACACATGTAGAAGAAGCATGGATACCCATTTTTTCTTCGATCGAACCACACGTTACCGGGTTGCGATCACCTAAAGAGCCATCCGCATTCACGTTGAACTTAGGTACGATAAATAATGAAATACCACGAGTGCCTTCTGGAGCACCGGGTAAACGCGCTAATACGATGTGAATAATATTATCAGTCAGATCGTGATCACCGGAAGAGATAAAAATCTTCGTGCCAGTAACATCATAAGAACCATCGCCATTGGGCACAGCCTTCGTTTTAACTTGTCCCAAGTCCGTACCACATTGTGGCTCAGTCAGACACATAGTGCCCATCCAACGACCGTCAGACAGCGGCACAAAGTATTCACGCTTCTGCGCTTCAGTACCGTGCATCCAAATAGTATTCATTGCGCCCAAAGATAGACCTGGGTACATGCCCCAAGACCAGTTAGCGGTACCAATCATTTCAGACTTAGCCAATGCCAACGAGATAGGAAGACCCTGACCGCCGTATTCTACTGGCGTCGCCATAGACTGCCAGCCGCCTTCAACATACTGGTCATAAGCTTCTTTAAAGCCTTTAGGGGTATAAACCTTACCGTTATCGAAACGACAGCCTTCATCACCACTTTGGTATAACGGAGCAATCACTTCTTCAGAGAAGGTTGCCGCTGCATCAAGAATCATATCAACCATCTCAGGGGTTGCTTCTTCGCCACCTGGAATTGTTTGATAGTGCTTTTGGAAGTTGTAAACATCGTTCATTAAGAACTTGATGTCTTTAACAGGAGCCTTGTACTGAACCATGGGAAAACCTTCTAAATTAAATAAGCTGGATAAAAAACGTATTAAAGCTGTTCGCAGGAACTATTCGATAACATCTGACGAACTAATGAGCGAGGGGATTATTGCAGAGTGCTATAAAAAGACATTGGCTAGTTAGCCCAGCTTGGCTGTCATATTGGTGAGTATCACAAGCGGTAGCCATTCAAAAGTGAAGTACTCACACAGCTATTTAATTCAATTTTCATTCATTTTTTTCTAGCAAAGGCTCAGCCAACAACTGCTCAATTAGCCCCTCTATTCGTTGCGCCTGAGCTCCGTCAGCGTGTGTCTCACCAATAAAGCGTTGACGAATAATTCCATTTTTATCCACCAAATAAAATGCTGGCCAATACTGATTTTTCATTGCTTGCCAATAAGAAAAATCATTATCCATCATTATTGGGTGCTCAAGCTTATACTTCGCTACTTTCTTTTCTAATCGAGGGCGCTCGTGCTCATGAGCAAACTCAGGAGAATGGATGCCAATCACCTGCAAGCCTTTATCTTTAAACTTATCTTCAACTTCATGCAACCAAGGAAAACTGCGGTAACAATTCCAGCAATCAAAGGTCCAAAAATCGATTAAGATTACCTTACCAAGAAGGTCTTCTTTTTTCAGCGGTGCTGAGTTTAACCAAGCTTGAGCTGCTGATTGAGTAAATTCAGGCAAAGGTTTATTAATAGTCTCGGCATTAGCAAAGGCACCCCCGAGCAGTAATTTGCCCAACAAAAGGGTGCTGATTAATCCAATGGCGAAATAACTGAGTTTAGGAATATTTTTTTTCATACTCTTCCGATACGAATAAAAGATAAAAGTTCCAGACAGCAGAAATGCGCCTTTATTGAACCGTAATTTGCCCTCGGTACATTTGCATTTGGCAATGAAATTCATAATTTCCTGGTTTCATCGCCGGCAGATAGATAGTTTTCAATGTGTTTTGTGGCAGAGAGTCACTGATTTGTAAATCAGGAATAAGTAAGCTCTCTGAACAAGGGGATGGGTCTTTGCGCAAAAACTGTATTGCTACTGGGCTACCCGAGGGTATCGTAATTCTTGACGGTGAGTAGGTACCATTTTCAACGGTAATAACCACCCCCTTCTCTCCCACTTCAGTTTCTTCTGGTTTGTATAGCCAAAACCACCACACAATTAAGCCAATCAATAACAAACCAACAAGGTTAATAATTATCATAATAAAACCTCTTACCTTCTATAATTTTCAATTAATACTGATTAATGCTCTTCTGCTTTAAACAAGCGCAAACGGTTAGCATTGGTGACAACGGTTAATGATGAAAACGCCATGGCAGCGCCAGCAATAACTGGACTGAGTAACAAACCAAAGAAGGGATACAAAATTCCCGCAGCAAAAGGCACACCCGCCATGTTGTAAATAAAAGCACCGAATAAGTTTTGCTTAATATTTCTAAGCGTGGCTTTACTTACCGCAATGGCGTCTGCCAAACCATGCAGCGACCCCCGCATTAACGTAATATCGGCACTTTCAATAGCGACATCGGTACCTGTGCCAATAGCAAAGCCTACGTTGGCAATAGCGAGTGCCGGCGCGTCATTAATACCATCCCCCGTCATACCAACAATTTCGCCCTGCATTTGCAGCTCTTGTACTTTTTCAGATTTTTGTTCCGGCAATACCTCGGCAAAAAACTCAGTAATCCCCACTTTTTTTGCGACCGCTTTGGCGGTATCACGATTATCGCCCGTAAGCATAACGACACGAATGCCGTTATTTTGTAAGCGCTTGATCGCAGCGATGGAGTCTTCTTTAATGGGGTCCGCGACGGCGATAATGGCGGCCAACTGATTATCAATAGCAAAGTACATTGGGGTTTTGGCTTCGGCGGCCAAGCCCTGAGCCTTGCCAACAAAATCACCAAGCTCAATACCTTGCTCCTGCATCAATTTTTCATTACCAAAGAGTAAATTTTTCCCGTCCACTTCAGCCTGCACACCGTAACCTGCGATGGCTTTAAAGTTACTTACCTTGCCAATGCCTTGCTCTGAGCCTTGCGCATACTCTCGCCCCGGCTCTTGCACGAGAAGAAGCCCACGTTCTTGGGCCGATTCAACAATGGCCATCGCCAATGGATGCTCTGAACCACTTTCTAATACGGCTGCTAGTCGCAGCACGGTAGCTTCATCAAACTCGGCTGCCAATATCACATCCGTTACCTTCGGCGCCCCCTGTGTGATGGTGCCCGTTTTATCTAAAATCATGGCACTGATTTTTGATGCGGTTTGCAGAGCCTCACCATTACGAATCAATACCCCAGCTTCCGCCGCTTTACCGACACCCACCATGACCGACATCGGCGTCGCTAATCCGAGCGCACAAGGACAAGCAATAATAAGGACGGTAGTCGCCGATATAATGGCATACGCAATAACGGGATCAGGGCCAAAGTTCAGCCAAATTAAGGCACTGGCCACAGCAATAATCATAATGACAGGCACAAAATATCCAGAGATTACATCCGCCAAACGACCAATAGGGGGTTTCGAGTTTTGCGCCCGTTTCACCATATTAATAATCTGCGCCAACGCGGTATCTTTACCAACCCGAGTTGCTTTAAATAAAATAGAACCGGTTTTATTAATGGTGCCCGCGACTACCTCTGCCCCGACCGTTTTTTCTACCGGCATCGGTTCACCGGTAAGCATCGATTCATCAATCGCGCTATGGCCTTCTATCACGTTGCCATCTACAGAAATCTTTTCGCCGGGACGAACCCGAACCACATCGTTCAATAATACTTGATCAATGGCGATATCCACTTCGATGCCATTGCGAATAACCCGCGCCGTTTTAGGTTGCAAACCGATAAGACGCTTGATGGCCTCAGAAGTACGGCCACGGGCTTTCAACTCCAACGCCAAGCCAAGGTTAATTAAACCAATGATCATCGCCGTCGCTTCGAAATAAACATGACGAGCCATTTCTGGCACCGCTTCTGGGGCAAAAACCACCACCATAGAATAAAGCCAAGCCGTTCCCGTGCCTAACGCAATTAAGGTATCCATATTGGCTGAATGATTTTTAAATGATTGCCACGCGCCGATGTAAAAATGCTTACCAGAAAACACCATCACTCCTAAAGTTAGCAGCCCGACGACCAGCCAAGCCAACTGCTCTTTTGTGGTACTCACCGTCATCTCACCCACAATAAGACCGTAGGCCATAAGAGGAATACCTAATGCCAACGCAAGGCTCATATCACGAATGAGACGTTTGTAATATACAAAGTCAGCGGCTTCTTTTTCGCTTAAAGCCTCATCCTCGGTTGCCGCCGTACTCACCTTGGCGTGGTAACCCGCTTGCTCTACAGCTTTAATCAAGTCCAACTGCTTTGCCGTACCAGCAATCGTCACGGTGCGCTGAGCAAAGTTCATTTCTGCACGACTTACCCCATTCACTCGGGTTAAAGCGGATTCGATTTTCTTTACACAACTGCCACAACTCGCGCCATCGATCAGCAGCTCTATTTCAGAACTGTTTAAATTTTCTCCCACCCAATTGGCATTAGATACCGTCATTACTGACTCCTTATCGACTGTTTTGAAACTAATTATAAACTTGGCTAAAGACTTTATTTAACCAAGATAAACCTATGTCTAAGGCATAGGTCAAGGCCATAATTAACTTTGTAAATAATGTGTTAAATATTAGGGAGATGGTTTTATTCTCACCTGAGTGAGGAGTGGCGTGTACCTTGCTAATGGAAACGTACAGAATTTACTTTTAAATAATTATCAATTGAAGGAATATTTATGACTATTTTATATGATCTAAGTATAGGCACGTATAGGCGAGTACTAGAGTCGACAATTAAATCTATGGAAAAGGGGCTAGTTTTCTTTGATGAACAAGGCATCAATTTAACCGATGTTATTAACATGCGTCTTGCTTCTGATATGGCTGCATTTTCAAGCCAGATAAATTTTATTCGCCACCATTCTTTAGGGGCTGTTAACGGCATATTAGAGGGCAGTTTTTCAACACCTTCTAAAGCGCCAGAACTGGATTATAAAGGTCTTATTAACGTTTTAAGCGACACGTTAAAAGAGCTAAATTCAATGGATGCCAGTGCTATTGAAGCGACAACAGGAAAAGCTATGTATTTCCGAGTAGGTGACTTTGAACTGCCCTTTACCACTGAAAACTTTGTCCTATCCTTTTCCTTACCCAATCTTTATTTTCATGCAACGACGGTATATGACATGTTGCGAATCAAAGGAGTGCCTTTAACAAAAATGGATTTTCTAGGTAGTATGAATACTGGACTGTCTGAATCTTCTCGTGCTCCGACATAAGCCCTAATCTATCGAATCTCGCACCAAGGCTGTGCGAGATGTAAAGGTTATGGTGTGTGCCTATGCTAATTAGGTGCAACAAATCGTTCAGTTCACTCTTCCTCTGCTTTATGAACTCAATTAGTTTTTCATAAATTAATAGCAGGCAGTTCGGTGTTGAATCTGACGTACGCATTATTCCTGGCTATAGGAAAAATAAATCTCAACAGTTTCCCCATCGAGGCTTTCACCTTTACTTGAGGCAGACATAGCATTAGTTTCAGCACTGGTCGTCATCTCGAAGGATTTCAAACATTCCTCATCTGGAGCTTCACTATCTTCAGAGCAATAAAACAACTGAAGGTTTTGTCCATTTACATTAGAGTAATAACCACTGAGATCTACTGAGGTCTCACTATCAATCACAATAGCCCCTTCATCAGCACTAATTCTATCCCCTCCCATCATTTCAATCACAAAAGAAGAGCTACTTTGGCTGTAAGTCTCAGTACTATCAGTGGCTAGCGTATATTCCTTCAGCTCTCCCTCATCTTGGCTAATAGAAAAACAACCTGGATTTATTACATAATCTGAAAGCTGATAAGAGGTGTCCCTTTGATTTATTTGTAGATCAATATTCAAATTCTGCGCCTCGTTAAAATTAATTGAGTCGCTAATTTTCACACCCGTATAAGTGGTATTCTCTGAATGATCATTATTTGAATCATGGTATTCATATCTAGTCTGACCAGCTAAACGAAGGTTATTCTCCAATACAAAATCCCCATCATCTTCAGGAGAAAAAATATTATCATTAATATTTCCATAAGAGAGTGTATTCCCCTCCAGCTCCCAGGATTTAGCACCCCAATAACCATCGCACGTATAAATTATATAAGCATTCTCAGCAGTAAAGTCTTTTTCAATAATAATCAATAACTGGCTATAAGATTCGCTTCTCACATCCAAAAAACCTGATATTTCTTGCATACTTTCATTAAAAGCTCCGCCTTTGGAATTTAATACGGTATGGCGAGCAACTCTCCAAATCCCCTCAGGGCTTTGAGAAGATAAAGACTCATTAACCGGAGGTAAGGTACTATTTAACTCTGCACTCAGCGTCAAAAACTCAGCATCTGCAGAGTCTGAGTCAGACTCTCCTCCACACGCCGCTAATACGACCAAAACCAAGCTGGATAATACTAATTTAATTTGATTCATGTTCATCCTTAATACATTGAATTCTTTTGCTATGTTTTTATTATTATAAATAGAGGCTATAAAAAAACCGCGTCATATTTCTATGCACGCGGTTTCTTTTTAGAAAGGCTTTTTTTAAAAGCGATCCCTAGACTAATTATCCGAAGACTATTTATCGAATATTATGTACCTAGAGGAGTACGACCTTTCTTAGCAGCGGTACGCAAACGTAAAGCATTCAACTTAATGAAGCCCGCAGCGTCTTTTTGATCATACGCGCCACCATCGTCTTCGAACGTCGCAATCGCTTCGTCGAACAAGCTATCGTCAGACTGACGACCAACAACAACAACATTGCCTTTATAAAGCTTAAGACGCACATCACCATTAACAACACTTTGGGTATTGTCGATAGCGGCCTGTAGCATTTCACGCTCAGGAGACCACCAGTATCCGTTATAGATAAGGTTGGCGTATTTAGGCATCAGCTCATCTTTCATGTGAGCGACTTCACGGTCTAGAGTGATTGATTCGATTGCACGGTGTGCTTTCAAAAGAACTGTACCCGCTGGAGTTTCGTAACAACCGCGAGCTTTCATGCCCACATAACGGTTCTCTACAATATCCACACGACCAATACCATTTTCGCCAGCGATCTTGTTCAGCTCTTCCATAATCGTTGCTGGAGACTTATCAATACCGTCGATCGCAACTGGATCACCTTTTTTGAAAGTAAGCGTCAAATACGTTGGCTTATCAGGCGCGTCTTCTGGCGACTTAGTCCATAACCACATATCTTCTTCTGGCTCATTCCAAGGATCTTCTAGAATGTCGCCTTCATAAGAAATATGCAGCAAGTTAGCATCCATAGAGTAAGGAGACTTCTTGCCTTTTTTCTTTTCAACTTCAATGCCGTGCTTATCGCAATATTCCATTAAAGATTCGCGAGACGTTAGGTCCCACTCACGCCAAGGCGCGATTACCTTTACACCTGGCTTAAGGGCATAAGCACCTAGCTCGAAACGAACCTGGTCATTACCTTTGCCGGTAGCGCCGTGAGATATTGCATCAGCGCCAGTTTCGTTAGCGATTTCGATCAAACGCTTAGCGATTAATGGGCGTGCAATCGACGTACCGAGAAGATATTCACCTTCATAGATAGTATTGGCGCGGAACATTGGGAATACGAAGTCACGTGCATATTCTTCACGCAAATCGTCAATGTAAATTTCTTTAACGCCTAACGCTTCGGCTTTCGCGCGCGCTGGCTCAACTTCTTCGCCCTGACCAAGGTCAGCAGTGAAGGTGACAACTTCACAGTTATATTCTTCTTGAAGCCATTTAACAATTACAGACGTATCCAGACCACCGGAGTACGCCAACACCACTTTCTTGATGTCAGACATAGTTATGTTCTCGCGCTAATAACTTACCGATTAATTATTATCTAATTGTCGATCAAAGTTAGAGGATAAAATAAAAAATTTAGGGCGCGAATTTTACTATAAAACCCCCTTTAAGGCTAGGGGGCATCGGCAGGCAAGACGAACTGCAACTCGGGAGGGATGGACATATCTTCACGTTGCTCAAGACGAATCGTCACCCGACGATTCTTCTTCCGGCCAGAGGCTGTTTTGTTTGACGCGATAGGATAGCGCTGACCATGAAAGCGCAAGGTGACCATCTCTGGATCAATACCTTTTTTAATCAGATAGCGCTCAATCGACTCCGCGCGGCGCTTTGATAGCTGGCGATTATCGTAGCGGCGGCCATTATTATCGGAGTGGCCATCGATATAGAGCGCAAACACCCTAGGATCACTCTGAATATAAAACAGAATACGGTCGAGCATGTCCTCATCTTTTGGGCTCAATCCTTCTTTACCGCCACCAAATAAGACTTTGGAGCGTGCAACTTGAGAGAAATTCATCGGTAGAAGCTGGTCGACGCACTTTAGGTATTTATAATAAAAGTTCTTAAAGTGAATCGCGGATAAGTGAATCTTGATGAATTTTTCATTGTCGTAATAGGTTCTACGAGTAATAACCGGCTGTTTCCCTTCCAATAAGGCATGCAAAAACTGGTTACTGCGTTCAGGGTCCAGCTCTAAATTAGGGCTTTCTGGCAATAAATCGGCAAAGCCGAGATGCTCAGATTTCTTACTCGGATGCCAAGGCGCTGGCGTAATAGAGATCCCCGCCTTACCAACCTTCATCATATTTTTACGAGTTTCTAAGCGAAAGACAATATCCTCACCCGCCTGGTGATAAAAAACCCCATTGCCATACTCAGGTAAAACTTGCTCAAATCGGCATTCAAAGATCGAACCCGACAGTCTCCACTCGGTATCCGCAATACCACTACCAAACTCCAAAGCCTTGCTTGGATGATGGATAAATAACAACGATAGAGCCAATATCAATTGCGGCAAGGGGTTAACTCGCCACCTAAGCATAAGGCGCGGTACAAAGAGCTGCATAATTATAGACATCTCGATTAATCATTAAAAAGTAAAACTCATTAGGTTATCGGCCAAAAAAATCTAAAGTTGAGGTACAATGGCCTTAATCTATTAGAAGTTTAGTTAAGGTTTAAGACATGACACAGCAACTCACCATCACCCGTCCCGATGATTGGCACTTACACCTACGCGATGGTGAAGCGTTAGAGCACACAGTACCTGCAAGCGCAGCCTATATGGGTCGCGCGATTATTATGCCAAACCTGCAGCCACCCATTATGTATGCTCGCCAAGCGTTAGAATATCGCCAGCGTATTTTGGCCCAACGTCCTGCCGGTAGCCAGTTTGAACCGTTAATGGTGCTTTATCTTACCGACCGCACAACACCGGATATGATTCACGCGGCTAAATTGAGCTCAAATATCGTTGCCGCTAAGCTTTACCCAGCAGGAGCAACGACCAACTCTGATTCTGGTGTCACCGATTTAGCCAAGCTCGACGCTGTTTTAGAAGCGCTGGCCGAAAACGAAATGCCACTGTTGATTCATGGCGAAGTAACTCACGATGACATCGATGTATTCGATCGTGAAAAACTCTTTATCGATGAAGTCATGAAGCCAACGGTTGCTCGTCATCCAAATCTAAAAATCGTGTTTGAACACATCACGACGAAAGAAGCCGCTGAGTTTGTTGAACAGGCGGGTGAAAATATTGCCGCAACGATTACCGTGCAGCACTTAGCGTACAACCGTAATCACATGCTAGTCGGTGGTATTAAGCCACACTTCTATTGCCTACCGATTCTTAAGCGCAATATCCATCAGCAGAAGCTGCAAGAAGTTGCTATTAGCGGCAACCCTAAGTTTTTCCTAGGGACTGACTCTGCACCTCATGCTAAAGGTGCTAAAGAATCCGCTTGTGGTTGTGCTGGTTGCTTCAGTGCTTATGCCGCAATCGAATTATATGCCGAGATCTTCGAAGATTTAGGCGCTCTGGATAAGTTAGAAGGTTTTGCTAGTCACTTTGGCGCAGACTTCTATAACTTACCTAGAAATAGCGATACGATTACTCTTAATAAAGAAGACTGGACTGTGCCGAGTGAAATGCCATTCGCCGGTGATGTCATCGTTCCCCTCAAAGCGGGTGAAACTATTCGCTGGCAAGTAGCAAAATAGAACCTGCCCAATAAATTGCACTAGATAGTTAATCGCTTAAGGAATATTCCGTGGCTGAGAAAAAAGAAAAATCACTAATGGCACAACGCTTCCGCGGATTCTTACCCGTGGTAGTTGATGTTGAAACAGGTGGTTTTAACGCCCAAACAGATGCCTTGCTAGAAATAGCCGTAGTAACACTGCGCATGGATGAAAGTGGCTGGTTGTATCCACACGAAGCTATTGATGCCAATGTAATACCGTTTGAAGGGGCCAATCTTGAAAAAGAAGCCTTAGAATTTACTGGCATCGACCCTTTTGACCCAGCTCGTGGCGCCGTTAGTGAAGAAGACGCCATGAATAAAATGCTGCAACTGGTGCGCAAAGAAGTTAAATCAACCGGTTGTAATCGTGCAGTTCTAGTCGGCCATAACGCCCACTTCGATCACGGTTTTGTGAAGGCGGCGATTGCGCGCACTGAGATCAAACGCGATCCGTTCCACCCTTTCTCTAGTTTTGATACCGCAAGCTTAAGTGCGCTCGGGCTAGGCCAAACAGTATTAGCTAAGTCTTGTCTTACCGCAGATATCGACTTTGATAATAAAGAAGCACACTCTGCGGCTTACGATACTTGGAAAACCGCTGAGTTATTTTGCTTTATTGTTAATCGCTGGAAAGAACTTGGCGGCTGGCCATTAAAAGATCTTAAAGGCGAACCTGGGGATTCTGAAGATAGCTTCGCCGATATGTTCAAGTAGCCTTTTGCTCCTAGCCTAAAGCTAGATAGCAAAGAAACTAAAGCAGTTCGATCACCTCGAACTGCTTTTTTTTATGCCCAAGGTTTAGCACAAACTCATCACCGACATAAATACCCATCAGTTTTTTGGCTAAAGGTGCCTCGGGAGTAATGGTTCTAATCTCAGATTCAAGTAAAACCCCTCCCGACACCGGTAATAACCAAAGCCATTGCTGCTGACTCTTGCTACTGTCCGCACTCTCCTTAGCACTCTCTTCAGTACCCTCAATACAAACCAAAGCGCCAACGGTTATACGGCTGTCATCGTTACTGCCCTCATTACCAGCCGAGAAGTCAAATTGATTTAATAGCATCATCTGGCGCTGCAACTCGGCAATACGTTCCGATTGGCCATGGGCGAGGTAAGCCGCTTCCAGGGCCAGTGTATCGTATTGGTTCTCTGGCTTACTTTGCTCGTGAGAGGCTAAAGCATGGGCTTCATTCACCGCTCGCAGCGTTGCATCGATGTCTTGCTGCAAATGACTAAGCAGCTGACTTAATAACTCTTGTTTATCTACGCAACGTTTACTCACAATCCGTTCTTCATTCTAAATTTATTCACATTCTGTTTATTAAAATTTTCTTTCTGAAAAAATCAGATATCCGCTATATTAGCGGTATTAAAGAATTGATTATAGGAATGATATTCATGAGTCATGTTTTTTGCCAGCAAGTAAAAATAGATCAGCTAGAGGCGATTAAAATTGAGCACCCGCTTTTTAGCGCGACGTTATTATTACAAGGGGCTCAACTGATTGAATTCACCCCTACTAATACAGAGAACAACTTACTCTGGTTGAGCGATACGGTTGAATACAAGCAAGGAAAACCGCTACGCGGTGGCATTCCAATTTGCTGGCCTTGGTTTGGCAACCTGAATCAAAATCCAGCGACTATTCAAGACCAGATGCAAGACCAGATGCAAAATCGAATAAAAAGCCAGCTACAAGATATAAGTTCTGTTAGCGCTCATGGTTTTGCCCGCTCTCAGCCTTGGGCAATAAAACGCATTCATGAAGACTGTCATTTCGTTGAAGTCACTCTCATATTAAGCAGCAATTCAGCAACAAAAGAACTTTGGCCTTTTGACTTTGAATTAGAAGCGACCTTTAAGTTTTCAAAGACATTGAAACTAACATTAACCACGATCAATACCGACAACAAGCCATTCTGTATTAGTCAGGCACTGCATTCTTATCTACCTACTGCAGATATCAATCGTAGTTATATTCATAATGCGCATAATGCCACCTATATCGATGCTCTAGATGACTGGAAAGAAAAAAAGCAAATAGGAAAAATAGGCTTTAGTGAAGAAACTGATCGCTTATATTTTTTCGATAGTCGTCATTACTCACTAATACTCGCAACGCCAAACCAATCATTACTAATTAATAATGAAAATAGCCAAAGTGCTGTAATTTGGAATCCCTGGAGCGAAAAAAGTAAACGCCTAAGTCAGTTTAGTTCACAAGACTTTCATCATATGCTCTG
Organism: Oleispira sp.; assembly: GCA_016765295.1. Taxonomy (GTDB): domain Bacteria; phylum Pseudomonadota; class Gammaproteobacteria; order Pseudomonadales; family Oceanobacteraceae; genus Oleispira. Next base: position 60,629 of record JAESQF010000115.1, on the reverse strand, counting down.
TATCGAAACGGCCAACGTAGGTAGTGATATAAAGAAAATAGATGCCGGCGAACAAGCGGAAATATCTGTCGAGTTTGTATTGAGCTTTTAATTACAGAGCTGTTGATTACAGAGCTTTTAATTACAGAGCTTCGGATTAGAGTTTGTTATTCATTCTCTCATTATTTTTAGAATAACGAGATAACCATCCATTCATCTCACCTGCGGAGATGAATGGACACAATGCATCACCCTGGACTTGATCAATCCCCATTTCTTTCAGTTTAATCAAGGTCAATTCATTCTGTACATTGGGAACGACGAAAGAAATATTCATCTGCTTGCAAAAAGAGCTTATTGTATTAATAAATATTGCATCCGCAGGCTCGATAACGGCACTATTTATTATAGATTGGCCTAACTTAATCTCATCTAATACTGCATATCGTAAGGGTAATAAGCGAGCACCATCATCTCCAAAATCATCGATTGCTGTTTTAAACCCCCTATTATGCAGAGTTGCCAACAAGTTAATAATGGCTTTTCGCCAAAACAAACTTTCAACAACTTCAATCATAATATTACTTGTCGGTATATTGTATTGATGAGCTTTAGATACCATAAATTCACAAAACTGATTTTCATCGACTCCGCCTAAAAATAAATTCAGACGTAAATTAAAATCAGAAGTGTATTGCTCCCTCCAAGCGCTAAAAGATGAAAAGGCGTCATTAACAACATATTCAATCAGAGGCCAACTGGCACCAAGATCAACCAAGGGCCTTATAAAATCTCGTGTAAGAATGACCGAACCATCATCTTTATGCCAACGCAATGATACTTCAATCCCTTTTAGTGATTCATTGGCAAGCACCGGCTGGTAATACACCACCAGCTTTTTATCCTTTAGAGCCTGCAGTATCTCTGGAATATTCGATAATTCGTTAATAGAGCTTTTATCAATTTTTTTACTGTAGATTTCGATTCCTGTTTTTTGCTGCTTGGCGTGATACATAGCGATATCCGCATAACGAAGAAGCGTATTGCCATCACAGACATGCAATGGAGATAAAGCAATACCAATACTAATCCCAAGAGTTATTTTTTTATTCTCAAGAACCATCGGTTCAGCAATAGCGGCTAATATTTTTTTAGCCACCAACACTGATTCTTCCACTCCCGCCTGCGGTAAAATGACAGCAAACTCGTCCCCGCCCATTCGGCATACAGTATCGGATGCCCTAAGTTGATTACTTAATCTAGGAGCAATAATTTGTAACGCGACATCCCCTGCTTGATGCCCAAGGGTATCATTGACCTCTTTAAATCCATTTAGATCCATCACAATAACAGCAAAATGGGCATCTTTCCGCCCACTAGCCGCAGCCGTGTTCGACAGCGCCAGCATTAGACTTTTACGATTAGGTAATCCGGTTAATTCATCGTGTAAAGCTTGCTCTTTATGCTCTAAAGCCGTTGCCTGCAACTCATTAAGACTGGCTAAGCTCATACGGCTCACGAGCGCTACAAACAGACCACCACCAGAAAATATGCCGGCCAGAATTAAATCCATGAAGGTCAGGGGTTGAAACATCAAATGATAACAAAAGAAGATATAACCAATGATAAAAACAAGGACGAGAGCAAACATCCCTAGCCACCCCATACGGTAGCCTGTTTTATGGCGACATATTGCCACTAGAGGAACTAAGGATGAAGCCAAAGCAATGAGCCCTGCAACAACCAAAAGTATTGAAAATATTTGCATACTCGCCTTCACTTAATATTCCCAATTAAGTATAGACAAGAAAGCTAGCAGCGCTGGGCCACTTCTGTGATCAAACCGCGTAGCCACTTATGGGCTTGATGATGCTGCACCAGTGGCGACCAAGCCATTTTCAATTCAAAAGCAGGGATTTCAAACGGTGGCTCTTTCACTAACGAACCTGAGGTCGCCGCCTGCATTTCCGCGACTTTTCTCGGTAAAGTAGCCACTAGGTCATTATTCAAGGCCAGTAACGCAGGCATTTGATAATGCCGAGTAAAGACTGAGATTTTGCGTTTGTGGCCTAATTTACCTAACGCATTATCAACCCAGCCCAAACGAATGATTTTTTCTGGATCAATTCCCACACCCGCTCCCATGCCGGTTTTACTCACCCAAATATGCATACTGTCTAGATAAGCATCCAAATCAAACTTAGCCGCGCGTGGGTTCGCTGGGTTTACCAGACAAACAAAGTCATCTTGCCATAATGTTTTCTGGTGAAAAGATTGCGGCATTTCATCGAAGCGATTAATGGCCATATCCACCCGCCCCGCCTCCACATCTTTGAAGGTCACATCTGAAGGCGTTAATACATCAAGAATCACGCTTGGCGCTTCTTCTCGCAAACGTTTTACCAACTCAGGAATCAGTGTCGATTCGGCGTAATCACTAACCATAATACGAAAAACGCGATGACTTGAAGCTGCATCGAATTCACCCTGAGTTTGCAGTGCTGCTTCAAGCTCATTAAGCGCTCTGCGAATAACAGGCTGAAGCTCTAAAGCACGCTCGGTCGGGGTCATACCTTCACTGGTACGCACAAGCAGAGGATCATTAAACAGATCACGTAAACGCTTAAGGCCATTACTCATAGCAGGCTGAGTAATGCCAAGCTGCAGTGCAGACTTAGTCACACTGCCTTCACGTAAGAGTACATCGAGGTAAACCATAAGATTCAGGTCAACACGATCAATATTCATTTATAAAATCCTGTAAATGAAAACTATTTATTTGCTGAATGTCGTTAGTCTAACCTAGATGCAATGAAACTTTAAGTGATACCCCTACTATAAATAGTAAGCATCAGAAACACCTAGCTCAAAAACAACAAAGCCCAACCTCTCTATAAACTGTATTAAAGAAAGACTGGGCTTTATTTGATCGCTATCTCAAATTAATTACGAGCTAAGATTAATCAGAACTGATATTTCATACCTAGATTAACCGATTGCGGCTTACCTGGACGATAACCATACGGTTGAGAAGCCACTACGTAATCCGCTCCAACCACATATCAACAGTGCCATATACCTGAAGTGCTGGAATTATTTGATAACTGGCGGATAAATCAACCACCACATAAGCATCGATAATTTCACTATCAGCAATAGAACCCTGCCCTGGGGTATCACGCATTTCACTCTGGTATAAAGCAGAAAGATTGACTTTCCATGCGTCCTGTTGAATACCTAACTGTAGATTTAATCTGTGTTCAGGCACATACGCTAGCTCATCACCTTCTACGATATTATTATCAGGGTTACCAAATACACCATTTTGATCATAAAAATCGTTAGCAAACTCGGCCTGAGTAAAGGTATAACTGATGCTAGCCGGTAAGAAAAATCCAGCTACTTCGGGTACTAACTGCCAACCCGCTTCTAAACCATAAACAAGTGCAGCACCGGCGTTGGTCTGACTATCAATGGCCGAATTATCACAACCGCCACTAAAGCTACAGGTACCTGTTAGCTGGCTATAATCATTCAAGAAACCTATTATTTCACCCTGGCCATACTCAGAATTTGAGGCATCTAAGCGCATTCCCATTTCATAGTTAATACTCTGTTCTGAGTCTAAATCGCCTTCTTGTCCTGGAGGCGTGGCGGAAAACCCTTTATGCACACCGGCCAATAAACCCATGTTTGGATTTAACTGAGTGTAAATACCAATACCCGGCAGGATAACCGCTTCATCAGATTTTGTTTTGCTTTCGAAACTGCCATCTGCATTATTATAGGTCGTTTCTGCCCCACGAATTTGCTCACTACGAACGCCTAAAGTCAGAGTTGTTTCACCCATGCGAATTTCATCTTTCATATATAAGGCCAGTGCCTTGGCTTCACTTTTATTGCGCCTAGTAGAATAAATATCTCCTTGAGCTACTAGTCCGCCACCTATTTCCATTTTATATAATTGTTCAGTATGGTGACGCACAACTTGATCTACGTGATAACGCAAACCAACTCTAGGGAGTGTTCTAGGCCTGAAAGCTCGAGAGTATAATTACCGCGAGTTTGAATGCCTTGAGAAATATATTCACGACCGTTATTGCCAATTTTTAGCTGCTCTGCTTCCGTACCTGAACTGCGCTCGCCGGTTAAGACGTTATAAAAATCGCGATTATTTCCTTGATCAGGGTTTTTCAATACCTCTTGAATACTGGGGGTATCGGTATTAAATGAATTTACCTTAAACCAGTCACGCTGGTAGGTGTTGTAATACACATCGGAATGAATAGCCAAACCACTATCAAATTCTACAGTATGGCTAAATTGAAATTGCTGATGATCCCATTCCATATTGTCCAACTCACTAGAAGCGTAGCGACGATTAGATTTATCATCAAGATCATCACGAGTTAAACCTAGGTAAGTTTCATCAGACTTTTCATCGGCATAACCTAACTTCAATTGGAACAACTGACTGACGTCACCCATAGACTGCCAGCTAGTTTTTAGATTTACATCATTACGTTCAAAACCGGTATCACTATTGCTGTTATCAATGTCTTTGAAGCCGTCGGTAGAGACATTTAATCCTTCAATCAAATAGCCAAAATCACCGATCTGCTCGCCATAATGTGCGTTATAACGCTGGAAGTTGTATTGACCATACTGCACATCCAGCTCACCTTCTCCGGCATAAGGAATTGGACGACTAACTAGGTTGATTGCACCACCAATTGTCGATGGACCATACTGAGTCGTGGCTGGGCCTTTAAAGACTTCAACCGCACTCATACGAGAAACGTTGGGGAAATAATAAGCGGCAGAAGCAGAATAAGGAGCGGGGCCTGAAAGCACGCCATCTTCCATTATAGTCACTTTCTTACTGCGCTCTGGTGAGGTACCCCGTAAACCGATGTTTGGACGCAGTCCATAACCATCTTCTTCTTGCAGGTTAACCCCTGGCACAGCATTTAGAATACGATGAATATCAGTATATTCAAAAGTTGCTAGTGCCTCTTCAGTAATTAGAGTTGCTGATCCTGGCAAGCGACGAATCTCGTCTTTGCCACCGGTGATATACACGGTATCTAACTCAATGGATGGCTGTGGATGAGTTATTTCTTCAGCAAATATTGAGCTGGCTGATAATAAAAATACTAGACTAAAAGCAACTGGGGCTGACTTAAACACTGCTTTACTCCGAAGGAAAACAATAAGTACATAAAGATGGTTATTAAAACACAAATGAGACTTAATATTAATCGCTAATAAGATACAATAAGTTGATCTGAGTACCTATAACCCTAGCCTGACTGCCGTAAAATTCTACCCTATGTTTGATAATTCTCTACTTACTGCACCGATAAAATGGCTGCTTGACCCACAAAGCCGCACCTTTTTACTCTATTGGCTCAGCTCCTTTTTATTCGTGCTGACATGGGCTGCGTTATCTTGGCAACAGAGAGTGCCATTTTTGAGACAATTGATAAAAAAGTCATATTGGTGGAATACCTCTACCCGCCAAGATTACCTACTCGTTATTATCAATAGCGTATTATTCACCTTGGCTGGAGTTACTTGGCTGGTATTCAGTATTGGTATTGCCAACTCAAGTTTTGAATTCATGGAGCTGCTTTTAGCGCCCAGAATATTCACCGAACAGTCACCAGTATTATTATTCTCCCTGTTCACCATCGTTTTAATATTACTCGACGACCTGTCTCGCTATGGATTACACCGGTTATTACATTACCGCGCACTCTGGCGCATCCACCAGCTGCACCATAGCGCCACCACCCTAACCCCCATTTCGTTTATGCGCGTACATCCTATTGAGAAGCTACTATATCAAGGGCGATCTGCATTCGTTTATGGGGGCTGCACAGGAGTTTTCTTTTTCTTAGTCGGAGAACACCCACAGGCTTGGCTTATTTTTGGCATTGCCGGGGGGAGTTTAATATTTAATCTACTAGGCGCCAACCTTCGCCATAGCATGATTCCGATCAGCTATGGCCGCTTAGAAAAGATATTCATCAGCCCAATGCAACACCAGCTCCATCACAGTGATCGTTATGGCCGCAAAAATTTCGGTTCAATTTTTTCTTTCTGGGATTTAATATTTAATTCTTGGGCAACAACCGACAAACCTGAGCCGTTACCGAAAAAAGAAAAATCGCTTATCGATCAACTTTTATTAAAACAACTGGATTGAGTTATTTATGCAACGCCGCCACTTTTTATACTCATCTTCTCTGGCCTGTTTATTTCCTCTTACGACAGGTCTAGCCGCTTGCTCTAATACCGATAGCAACAAACCTAACTCTAACAAACTTAATCCAATTAAAGAGGTTATCCTTGGCGGCTATAGCGAAACGGATGCCAATGGAAAGCGTCTCGATAGCTATGGTGTAATAGTGGTTCAGCCCAACAAAGAGGGAAAGTTCAGTATCATCAGCGATTTCACCGTACCTAATGAAGTTCATTTAGCGACCTTATTTCCCGATCAAAAAAGCATACTGGTATGTTCTCGTAAACCTGGGGCTAGCTTGTTAAAATATTCCCTGTCAGGAAATCTAATGGCAGAATTAAAACCTTTAAAAAATCAACATTTTGAAGGCCACGGAATATTCTCCATCGATGAAAAATACATCTATGCCACAGCGTCAGATTTTGAATTAAAGCAAGGCCGTATGCTTAAATTAAACAGCCAAGACTTAACGCTAATAAAAGATTACAACAGTGGCGGCATAGGCCCTCATGAGCTGGTTTGGCAATCGGATAAGCTTATTGCCATCGCCAATACCGGGGTATTAACGCATCCGGAGAGTGGTCGTAAAATTTTAAATCTATCAAGCATACAGTCCAATATTGTTTTATTTGATAGCCAGCAAGAAGACATTATTCATCAGTGGCAGGTACCAAAACAAGCACTGAGTGCGCGCCACCTAGACCGCATGGCCAATGGGGATCTAGTAATTGGTTGCCAGTATAAGAAAAAAGATCAACGCCCTGCGTGTATAGCATTTGCTAACATAGAGAGCGGTTTAATCTTTGCGGAGCCTAACAATGAAAATCTTTATTGGGGCATGAAGGGTTATACAGCCAGTATCAAAGGCATTCCTAACAGTCTTTACGCCATGATCACTAACCCTCAGGGGCACTTATTAACAAAGTGGAAAAGTGCGGCCGATAAATCGTTAAGCAGTGAACTCATCGATCAACAAAAAATTGAATTTAATAAAGGTTTAAAGATAAGTCGCGACGGTAAGCAAGCTTGGTTATCGATTGGGGCGGGAGAATTACAAACAATAAATCTAATCAATGCAACTGCTAAGAATACTAGCAGTCGCATTAAAGAGAATATCTGGTGGGGTAATCACCTAGGAAACTAGTCGTTATCCCCTTCTGCATCACTTGGAGTCGTGAAGCCTAAAGTCAAAACAAACTGACCCTTTAGGTCAGTAGTAAACGCTTGAATAATGGGAGAACCAAGTGCACAAACTTTACCTAACAAACTAGTTTCACCCACAACAGCATTGATGCATAATCCTCTCTGATCTAAAGTAGCACCATCTACCACATGAGATAAAGACTCTGTAATTTCAATTTCTGATGAAGCTGCAATTGCTAAGTTCAAGTTCGAAACCATTGTATTAGCTAAACCCTCTTGCCCAGCTGCAACTAAGAAATCATAAAAACCAACACTTCCATTAGCCGTCATTAATAGCTTTGCCCCAAGCAAATTATTATGAATATTACTTAAGGATACTTTTGCATATTGTGATTCTAGATGAGCAGAATTAAAAGAGCCACTCACACTGGCTGGTAATGCCTTATTAGATTTAACATCCTTGCTTAGTTTATCAACATAAAATAGCGCATCAGAAATGGAGTCAGCCGCATCCTGATATGTATCTACAGAGTCATCAAATACTCCAGCAACTAAACTTTGTTTTAACGTCTCGGCGCGGATAATCAAATGGCTGGTAATGTTACTACTTTGCTTACAACGCTGAGCTTTCTGCTCTACTAAAGCTAAATCATCCCATTCTAATAACCCTGGCACATCGGTTATTTTACCAGCGCCTACAGTTTGACAACGTACATATAGCTTGCCATTTGCACTATCATTCGCGGAATCAAATAATAGATACTCTAAAGCATCAAGCCCACGCCTAGGCGATGTTCTAGCAGAAATATCGTAATCACCGGCTTGCCCAAGAACTACATCAACATCTACTTTACATTCATCGTTTAACGGCCAGCTATAAAAGTCATCTCTCTGCTGAGCAATTTGTCCAAATTGCATAACCTCCAACCGCTGCCATACAGCCATCGCCGCAGCCCACTGAGTTTGAGCAGCCGATAATTGATTGGCCTCTTCTACTTGACCAACATTGTCACAATATTGATTAACTCCAGTATTAAGAGCTGTCAATTTTTCCGCTAACTCATCGACCGTAGGTATAACAGCATTATTTAAAAGTGAATTAAGCATACTTTCACAATTAAATTCAGCAGATTTTACCCCAGTACAGATACTGGCAGGCACTTCAGATAATTCAGACACCTTGTGACCACTCGTTGCTTCATCACCTTGCCCAGCATTCGAGCCTGAAGAACCTCCACAAGCGCTTAAGGTAAGTATAGATACCCCTAACAATAAAAATCTTGGAGCCTTGTATCCATTGAGCATATTCATGCACCTTTTAAATAAGCTATAAAAAAGGGCTAATTGACTAGTCAATTAACCCTTAAAGTAAACTATAGAGTAATTTTCACTATAGTTAGTATTCTACCAGTTTGCGACATTCTCAGCACTAAAGCTGTAAGCTGTTTTCAAAATAGTACGTGCATCTAACAAAGCCGTTTTATAGGCCGCAATATCTTCTGCAGTCGCGGTGCTTAATACAGGCGCTTCAGCAAAATGTGCATGTACTGCTTTTAAATCAACCAATGAGATTTGAGCTACGTCAACAGGGCTAAACTGAAGACCTAAAGCAAAACCTTTCATTTCTGACCAATGCTTTGCATGGTTCGATAAAGAGTAATCTTCAGAACCAAACTTATTCATATCAGCAGTTACATCATTAATGTAATGAATAACTGTTGCCGCAATAGAATTTTCCCAGTTATTTAACGCAAGCTCAGCTTGACGTGTAATTGCCGCATGAAAAACTGCATTATCAGCAGGGTTGGTACCAAAGTTATCTTGAATAATTTGACGACCCTGAATAAAGGCCATCATAGCGTTCTCGCTAAAGTAAGTTGGGCTAGTAGCGCCTTTATCACGCTTTACAGCATTGATAGAGTTACCAAAGCTGTACTCAGAGTAAAAATCGATTTCTCCATTTTCATCAGTATCGTGATCCGCTTGGCCTGCCATTTCAACATCGGTATAGGCTAGATAATCTTGTGCAGCACCAAAGTACCCAAAACCTTCGTCCCATTGGTGTTCTAAAGTTGTGTAAGGTTTAGTGTTAGCCTTATCGCCTTCAGAATTTTGCTTTAGAAGACCCTTACCCGCTTTTAAGTAATCTTCGCCAGCTTGAGAGTAAGTAATACCACCCAATAAGAATTTCTGCACTAACTGCTGTAAATCAAGGCCTTCAGCGGTAACAACTGTAGTTTCTACATCACCATCAGTAGCAAGTGTGGCTAACTGATCAAACCAAGTTTGGATTAGAGCATTGGGTCTTTCTTGTAGATCACCGGCAACATTCCAACCAACAAACTCAGCGTGAGTTAAGTCATTATCTTGGCCTGCAAGCTTACCTTTCAGGTTTTTATCCGACGATAAATCAGAAAATAGAGATTGCTCTAATGTTGCATCTTCAGTTTTAATTGACGTATTTACTGGAGTAGACTCTGCAGCTTCTGTATAAACATTTACATTAGTTAATGCATTTAAAATTTCATCATCCGATATATCATCATTACCTTTATCATCAAGGTCTTTCGTACCCTTTTCATAGATAAAGTTTAAGTTAGCCAGTGCTTCTGCTTTAAGGGTTAAGCCTTGGAATTCATCAGAACCGATATAATTCTTAAGTTCATTGATTAATAAATGACGGGTAATTTGGCCAGTAGTAGCAACTGAAGAAGTATTTGCATCATCTAATACCTTACTTGGAAAGGCATAACGAGTGTCATCACCTGTCAAACCAAATTCAGCAAGTGCTACAGGTACTTCTATTTCATTTTCGATAATTTTTGTATCGCCGTCACCACCGCATGCAGCTAATAAAATAGCGGCCGATAATATAGAAATGCCTTTAATCAGTTTCATAGTACTTCCTTTAAAATAGAGATTGCTTCGCACTCGACAGCGCGAACACTAAAAAGTTGCCTAATTCTCACCTAATATCATTATAAATGCAATAAATAACAATAATGGCTATCATTTAGATTTGTGTTTTATTGTGCTAAATCAACCTTTGTCGCATATGTATGATAGACCACTAAACAACAGGCACAAAAAAACCAGCGCTGATTTCCATCAGGGCTGGTTTTTTTATCTAGCTTAAGCCACCTATTTAAAGGATCGCTTTAGAAGAGGGTCGCTAAAACTTACTCAGCAGCAGCAGGAGCAGCTTCATCTAATAAAGGCTTTAATTCGCCCTTACCGTGCATCTCAGTGATGATGTCACAACCGCCTACTAGCTCGCCTTTAACCCAAAGCTGTGGGAAAGTTGGCCAGTTAGCGTACTTAGGCAAGTTAGCGCGAATCTCTGGGTTAGNTAAGATATCCACATNAGCGAATTTCTGACCACATTCCATAATANTTTGTACAGTTTGTGCAGAAAANCCACACTGNGGGGCATTTGGAGAGCCTTTCATGTACAACAAAATATCGTTGCTTTCGACTTGCTCTTTGATCGATTCCATAATATCCATAATATTACCTCACTATTCNTGCTATCAATTGGTTAAGCTTTCAATTGCTTATATTAAACGTATTTATTGGCGCGGATTCTACTNAATTTCCGACTNTTTTACTAGGTTAATAGCCGTTATGACACAAGCTATTGATCTTTATCACGATGAAGCTATTTCACNGGAGNCTCACCATAGCCTCCGCCTCCAGGGGTATGAATACAAAATACATCCCCTCTATTCATCTGTATATCGGTGCAACCTTNAAGAAATTCAAGCTTCGGGACTGGCGCTCCTGTTGAATCAAGNACAANNCGCTGAACGAAATTCATCCCCACCTTGCCAGATTCACCACCTGCCATGCCAAACGTCGGCACCTGTCGATGACCGGAAATAATGGTCGCACTCATCGGTTTTAAGAAGCGTATATGACGTTCGATGCCATTACCGCCGTTATGTTCCCCAATACCNCCCGAACGAGGACGAATGGNAAAATGNTCTAACATCACNGGAAAGCGTTGCTCTAAAATNTCCACATCGGTTAAGCGTGAGTTGGTCATGTGGCTGTGTACTCCGGAAGCGCCGGCATTAGCNTGGGTAGCTCCCGCACCACCACAAAGGGTTTCGTAATACTGGAATTCATCATCGCCAAAGGTGAAATTATTATTGGTACCTTGGCTAGCNGCCATGATGCCTAGCGCACCCAATAAGGTATCAACAATATATTGTGCCGTTTCTACATTGCCCGAAACCACCGCTGCAGGATATTGCGGCGCTAGCATCGAACCTGCTGGCACTATGATATCCAATGCACGGAAAAAGCCAGCATTGAGTGGCATNGACTTAGCGACNAGACAACGAAATACATATAAAACAGCNGCTTTAGCGACGGAGGTGGGCGCATTAAAATTGCCNGCATGCTGATCTGANGTGCCGCTAAAATCGACCTTNGCTCGNCAACTTTCTTTATCACCCTCCTTCTCTTTATAAATGGTAATGGCGACTTTTATTAAGCTGCCATCATCCATAGAGTATTCAAACGATCCCGAATTCAAATTCTTTAAGCAGTCTTTTAAGGTACTTTCAGCATTGTCTTGTACATGGCCCATATACGCATGCAGNGTTTCTAAACCGTATTGNTGGCTTAAGCGCTTGAGTTCTTGCGCACCTTTTTCACAGGCNGCCAGCTGGGCTTTTAAATCGGCAATATTCTGCGGNATATTACGCGCGGGAAATTCATGATCAGACAANGCNGNAGTGATCATTTCCGTTTGAAANTCGCCTTCTTTCACTAGGCATANGTTATCTAACAAAATNCCTTCTTCATTAATATGCTGGCTACGCGCAGGCATAGAGCCNGGAGTAATACCGCCGACATCNGCATGATGACCACGGGCGGCAACATAGAAGTCAGCNCCTTNATNATCATCNNTNGNATTTATAAAAACGGGTTTNACAATGGTGATATCNGGTAAATGGGTNCCNCCGTTATAAGGGGTATTTAAAACAAAAGCATCNCCCGCTTTCATATTCGGATTATTNTTTATCACCACTTTAATACTTTCACTCATCGANCCTANATGAACAGGAATATGCGGTGCATTGGCCACCANNTCACCGCTTTTATCAAACAAGGCACACGANAAATCTAAACGTTCTTTGATGTTNACGCTGGCGGCGGTTTTTTCTAAAACAAANCCCATTTGCTCAGCNACAAACATGAATANATTATTGAAAACTTCTAATTGAATGGCATCAGGGCGCGAGGTATTTAATTCANTTTTGGATTCAATACTGTCTACNAGACTNGTCTCGGCTTGATACGTTANAACCAAAGCGCCACTTTCNATTACCNTNCCAATCCAGTTAGGNTCAATCACAATCGTCGAGTTATTTTCNGCGATTAATGCAGGNCCTTTAATTTCAACATTTTGAGGAAGTTGTTCACGTCGATAAACNGGNACTTGAAGTGTTTTGCTTTCNGCTTTCACCACGCAGGTCATAGCACTGTGNGCAATCGCTTGTAACTCGCCAGTATAATGATCTTGTTTATAGTCNTTCGTATCACTGCCACCNGCCACTCGCTCTAACTGCAAAGCTTCNAATATNAGTGTGCGTTCAAGATCAGAAAANCCAAAAGTCTGCTGATGTAATNGATGAAACTCTTCTGCAACNTTANCCAAATCTAAATTATTAGGNAGGGTTAATAAAAGCGGNGTNTCCGTGCCTTTGTATTTAANGTGGAGTCGCCAAAAATCTTGGCTTTTCTTTAAAGAATNNGNGTTTTTAGANNTNGTATTTGAAGTGCTGGCAGTAGATGAATCGGCCTGCTGCTGTAANCGTATTTGTNTAAGTTCAATACCNTNNATTANTGAACAACTNGNTAANGAACNATNATTTAATTCGCCAGAACTTNCAGGGGAATATTCGAGCTGNAACGACTCNTCNCCCANCCAACGNTCATTNGCNANGCCAATACCATAAGCAGATAAAACCCCGGCAAAAGGATGTAAATANACTTGCTTCATNCCTAACGATTCGGCNACTAANCACGCATGTTGAGCACCGGCACCNCCAAANGCATTGAGTATATAGTTACCGACATCATAACCCCGCTGCAGTGAAATTTTCTTCACCGCATTAGCCATATTGCCAATGGCNATGGTTAAAAATCCTTGGGCAATTTGTTCTGCCGTATAGATAGCCGAAGATTGTTGGTTAATCTCCTCAGCTAACTGTTCAAACTGCTGNTTNACANNCGAGTAATCTAAACCTTGATTNCGCTTAGGACCAAAGCACTCAGGGAAATATTCAGCCTTCACTTTACCCANAAGTACATTACAGTCNGTAATCGTCAGTGGGCCACCATTGCGATAACACGCAGGACCAGGAAAAGCCCCTGCGCTTTCAGGACCGACTTGAAAACGACCATCGGCAAACTTCACAATCGAACCACCACCCGCCGCTACCGTATGNATATTCATCATNGGNGCGCGCAGACGAACCCCTGCTACNTGNGTNTCAAACTCACGNTCGTATTCACGCACTTTATTAGCAAGAACAGGGTTTTCTTTATCGGCAGCAGAATCTTTACCAGAAGACTCTTTATTAGAAGAAAGGTGGCTAGCATTGAAGTGCGCGACATCGGTAGACGTTCCNCCCATATCAAANCCAATAATACGTTCAAAACCGTCAGCACTCGCNGTTTCAACCATACCNACAACGCCACCAGCGGGNCCGGATANAATGGCATCTTTGCCACGAAATTTATGNGCATCGACTAANCCGCCATTAGANTGCATAAAATACAGAGGGACTTTNTTNGCNCTTTCTATTTCAGAGGNCTGAGAAGAGAGTTGAGATGATAATTGANAGTCNACCTGTTCGACATAACGTCTTAGAATTGGGGATAAATACGCATCGACTACCGTCGTATCACCTCGCGGCACAAGNTTCACTAGCGGGCTGACTTCATGACTCAAAGAGACTTGTTTAAAACCTAGCTCTTTCGCCAATCGTCCCGCCGCCTTTTCATGNTCAGGAAAACGATAACCATGNGCAAAAGCGATGGCGATGGATTCAATGCCTTGCTTGCGCCACTCAACTAAACGTACCGCTAAACCTTCTTCATCAAACGGACGATCAANCGTNCCATCAGCCAGTAAGCGNTCACTTGCTTCCTCAACCCCAATGTATAACTGCTCAGGTAAGCGAATNTCTAAGGCAAAAATATCGGGNCGAGTTTGATAACCGATTTTTAAAATATCACCAAGACCATGNCTGGTAACNAATANAGTCGGCTCACCTTTACGCTCTAANAGCGCATTNGTNGCNACCGTGGTNCCCATTTTAACTTCATCAATCANCTCGATCGGTAAAGCTTGATCATCAGTCAAACCCAACAACTCACGAATGCCTTGNATAGCCGCGTCTTTATAATGGGCAGGATTTTCTGATAGCAACTTATGAGTTACCAAACTGCCNTCAGGCTTCTTCGCCACGATATCGGTAAAGGTACCGCCACGATCCATCCAAAACTGCCAAGCTGCCATTATTTGTGCCTTTTACGCTGCTAATATTCTAAAAACCGCCACTATAACAAAATTAACAACAGTTTTAGCGCCACTNANTTAGATAGGNAGATATGACGTATTTACAGACGCCACATACTTTCGTATGATCCATNCTTGATTTTAAGGCGACCCATGTCGCCTTTTTGCGTTTTAGCNNTCAATGAAATATNAATTTTAAAGAATTCGGAGTAATACCATGCAGCCAATCATGAATACATATGGTCGGCTTCCAGTTACTTTTGTCAAAGGTGAAGGCTCTTGGGTCTTTGATACTGANGGCAAAAAATATCTGGATGCATTAAGCGGAATCGCAGTGTGTGGCCTAGGCCATGCACACCCAGCAGTGACTCAAGCCATNCGCGAACAAGCGGACAACCTTGTGCACACNTCTAACTTGTACGGCATTGGCCGACAGCAAGAGCTGGCNGAACGNTTAACGCGCATTTCTGGTATGGATAACGTGTTCTTCGCTAATTCCGGCGCCGAAGCAAACGAAGCGGCAATTAAAATTGCACGTAAATACGGTCANGATCAAGGCATTACAGAGCCTCAGATCATTGTTATGACCAAAGCGTTTCACGGCCGTACNATGGCAACACTCACCGCNACAGGAAANCCTGCGGCTCANGTTGGTTTCACGCCATTAGTTTCCGGTTTTATCCGTGTNCCTTATCAGGATTTAGACGCCGCCAAAGCGATGGTTGCCGCGAATCCTAATATCGTNGCGATACTNCTTGAGCCNATTCAAGGNGAAGGTGGTTTAGCCACGGCAAGCACAGATTACATTCAAGGCTTACGCGCTTTGTGTGATGANCATGAANTATTAATGATGTTNGACGAAGTACAAACCGGTAACGGTCGTACNGGNACTTANTTTAANTTCCNGCAACACGGNATTACACCCGACGTTTTAACCACAGCCAAAGGCTTGGGTAACGGNGTACCGATTGGTGTTTGTATCGCCAAAGGCAAGGCNGCTCACNTTTTACAGCCNGGTAATCACGGNTCTACTTATGGTGGTAACCCACTCGCCTGCGCCGCGGCAATTGCTGTAGTTGATAGCATAGAAAAAGAACATATTTATGACAACGTGAAAGCCCGTAGCGAACAAATGCGCAGCGCCTTCACTAGCCGCTTGATTGAAGCGGGTTTAGCGACTGAACTACGTGGCACCGGCTTAATGCTCGGTATAGTGATCAAACAAGATTGCCCACAATTAATAAAAGAGGCGCTAGACATTGGTCTATTGATTAACGTCACATCGAACAATGTTATTCGTTTATTGCCGCCACTGAACATCAATCAGCAAGACGCTGACCAGGTGGTGAACTTAGTTTGCCAGCTGGTAGAGAATTTGAAGTAAGGAGTTGCCATTATGGCTAGACACTTTTTAACATTATTAGATTTAGAACCTGCCGAGCTTGATTGGGTTATTAACCGTGGCATCGAATTAAAAAAGATGCAGCACGCGGGTGAAATCTACGAGCCATTGAAAAACCAAGTACTGGGAATGATTTTTGAAAAGTCCTCTACCCGTACTCGTATTTCTTTTGAAGCAGGCATGACTCAGTTTGGTGGTAGCGCGATCTTTTTATCTTCGCGTGATACTCAACTAGGTCGTGGCGAACCCGTAGCCGATAGCGCTCGAGTTATGTCGCGCATGGTTGATGCCATTATGATTCGTACCTTCGATCACGAAACCGTCGAGCAGTTCGCCGCGTATTCTAAAGTACCCGTGATCAACGCATTAACGGATGACTTCCACCCATGCCAGCTATTAGCCGACATGCAAACGTATAAAGAACATCGCGGTAGCATTAAAGGCAAGACGGTAACGTGGGTTGGGGATGGCAATAACATGTGCCACTCTTATATCAACGCTGCACGCCAGTTTGATTTTAAACTGAACATTGCCTGCCCTGAAGGTTTTGATCCGCACCAGCAGTTATTAGATGATAATGCTGATCGTGTTCAAATTATTCGTGATCCAAAAGAAGCTGTGATCAATTCTGACTTAGTCGTGACGGATGTTTGGGCATCGATGGGTCAAGAAGAAGAACAGCAAGCGCGCATGGTAAAGTTTGCTGATTATCAGGTAACGAAAGAACTGATGGCTTTGGCAAATTCCGATGCGTTGTTTATGCACTGCTTACCCGCTCACCGTGGTGAAGAAGTAAGCGCTGAAGTGATGGATGATTTAGAGTCTGTTGTATGGGATGAAGCAGAAAACCGCTTGCATGCGCAGAAGGCTTTGCTTGAATTTCTGATGTGTCAGGAAAGCTAAAAAACATGAGAGAAGAGCAAATATATAACACCATAAATTGTTATATATCTTTGCTTTTCTCCTGCATTTTCATGGTAAACCTGCACTGAATACGCACCACAAAAATCACTAATGAAAAATATTTATTTATCGTCCAATACCGATATTGGGTAAAGAATCTCTCTTGATAAATATTTAAAATCACCCTCTTCAAAGTGAAGCACTTTAATATCGTCCTTTATACCTAAAGGATTCTTACCAATAGTAGTTAAAGTTGAATGATGAGTTTTATTTCCAGCTTTCAATTCAATTTTTTTACCACTACAAGACCACTCTCCCTGAGTAATAACTTTCTCACTTTCATCTTTCCTACCTGGATTCCATATTTCATACTCTAGATTGAAGGCACTTTTTGGCAGTAGCTCTAATTTTGTTGAATATTCACTTCCGCCATAGCTGACATAAACATCACGTTCAATAAGACAATTGCTGCACGCTGGCATAGATACCAACGTAATAAGGACAAAAATAATTTTAATCTTCATAATAATCTCAAACTAATATTTCTTTCTATTCCAAAGCCTCTAGACGCGCATTAACAGTTTCTTGCACTACTCGATTACGCCCTTCTCGCTTAGCTTCATACAACAATTTATCTGCCCTTTCCAATATTTCAGTAATGCTTTCTGGCGCATGGTATTCAGTAATCCCTACTGATATAGTCATTTTCAAATCTGGCTGGGAGAACGACAATAACTCAACCGCCTGCCGAATGCGTTCGACTACCACAGAAGCTGTTTCAATCCCGACACCGTTGAGTAATAAAACAAACTCCTCGCCACCATAACGAGAAACCAAGTCGACTTCTCGTACAGAGTCTTGCAACAACTCAGAGAAGCTACGCAATACTTCATCACCGATACCATGGCCATATTGCTCATTTATCAGTTTAAACTTATCTAAGTCTATAAAAGCCAGAACAAAGGGGCTACCTTCACGATTAGCAATGGCTTGTTGCTGTTCTAACATGTTCAATAAATGTCGACGATTATATAAACCGGTTAATTCATCGGTAATGACCAACTCTTCGATTTTCGCTAAAGCTAATTTTAACCGTTCATCACTATCACTAAGGCGCTCACGCATGACATTGAATTCATGACCCACAGCACAATAACCAAACATGGCGACTAAAAAAGTTAACCCGATAATCGCTTCTATCTCTGGAAACCAGTGACCAGGGCGAGTTTGTTGTAATAAGAATAATGCTAAGGCATAGCAGGACAAGGTGAATAATGTAACGCCAAAGAAGCCACGCCACTGCAACCGAAAGGCACCGAATGGCAAAATAGTTAAATAGGCCATCATCAAGGCCGGACGTATATCGACGGTATGGTACAAAATAATACTGACAAATAAGATCGCCCAAACCATATGAGGCAAGGTCATACTGGGGGCATGGATACGCTTTCTATGACGTAAACGAACGAAAATAATAGTCGCAATGTGCCCAGACCAAAATGTGACCATGAGAATAATCAACTGCTGACTATCAATAATAATATAGCCTAGGCTATAACAAATAAGAATGACGAACGAATATAACAACGCACCACAGCTTGCAAGCAATGTTCTGCGCATGGTATCCCGCTGAAAATCTAATGATACTTCCATGGTTTATTTTACACCAAGTAGTTCTAACAAAATAATCGAGGCTGATTATAAGGCTATGACAAATAGCTGCCATGTCATATTACGTTACTTTGCAATCTAACATGGCGCGATATTGCCTAACTCAACATAAAGTTCAATAGAAAGCTAACCATAGAGCACTAGCCGTTATTTCTTGCCTAGTACTTTACCCACGGCTTCTAGCCAGCCCGCATATAAACGTTCACGATCGCATTCATCCATTTGCGGCTCAAACTTCGCTTCGTTATGCCATAAATCGGCCACTTGCTCTAGGCTTTCAAATACTCCAGCTTGCAAACCGGCCAAATAAGCCACCCCTAACGCAGTCGTTTCCGTTACTTGAGGGCGCTCAATGGTTACTCCCAAAGTATCGGCTAAAAACTGCATCAGCCAGTCATTAACCACCATGCCACCATCGACACGGATACTGGCTGGGCAAGCACCATCTTGAGCCATAGCTTGGAGTAAATCACGAGTTTGATAACATACCGACTGCAAACCTGCGGTAACAATTTCTTTAATTCCGGTATCACGCGCTAAACCAAAAATAGCACCCCGTGCTTCCGGGTCCCAATAAGGAGCACCTAATCCCGTAAAAGCAGGCACCATATAAACAGAATTATCCGCACCCGTTTCTTCCGCTAGTGACTGGCTTTCGTGGGCATTGGTAATCAGTTGCAAGCCATCACGAATCCACTGAATCGTTGCCCCTGCCATAAAAATACTGCCTTCTAAGGCATAAGTGGTTTTACCATTAATCCGATAACCGATGGTAGTTAATAACCGATTTTTCGACTGCAGGGCTTGGTCACCGGTATTCATAATCATGAAGCAGCCAGTGCCATAGGTACTTTTTGCCATGCCGGGATTAAAACAAGCTTGACCAATTAATGCCGCTTGTTGATCACCAGCAATACCACCAATGGGGATTTCCGCACCGAATAATTCTTCTTTTGTATAGCCATAATCCGCTGCACAATCACGTACTTCTGGCAGCATATTGACCGGCACATGAAAGAGTTCTAATAATTCGTTATCCCACTGATTGGTATGAATGTTAAATAATAACGTGCGAGAGGCATTGGTGGCATCGGTTGCATGCTGTTTACCACCGGTTAAGCGCCATAATAAAAAGGTATCAATCGTGCCGAATAATAACTCCCCAGCTTCGGCGCGAGATCGAGCACCATCTACATTGTCTAAAATCCATTCGATTTTACTGGCAGAAAAATAAGGATCTAATAATAAGCCCGTCTTTAAAGTGAGTTTTTCAAGTAAACCTTCTTGCTCCTTTAACTCCTGGCACCGGTCTGCTGTGCGACGATCTTGCCAAACGATGGCATTATAAATAGGTTTACCCGTTACTTTATCCCATACCACCGTCGTTTCACGCTGATTGGTAATACCGATAGATAAAATATCTTTCCCCTTTAGTGATGCTTTTTTTATCGCTTCACGACAGGTTTCTTCAGTGGATTGCCAAATTGCTTCCGGGTCATGCTCTACCCAGCCATCTTGAGGAAATATTTGCGGAAATTCTTGCTGGCTGCTGGCAATGATATGACCATCGATATCAAAAATAATTGTGCGGCTGCTGGTAGTACCTTGATCAATCGCTAGAAGGTAGCGGGACATAGTGATGATTCCTGAATTAACGGTATTTTTTTATAATGTTATTTTAATATTTTACGTGCCAAAACACTCTACGCCAAGCCTTTATCCAGTTGAATAGCGCCGCCGAGCGTCTGGCTAAACTATCATCTTAGTTGAATAATTTACATGTTAATTGTAATATTGCATTAATTTTTCTCAACAAAGAATATTCTCATGCTGGAAATTAAGCATCTTAAAACCGTACGTGCGCTACGTGACGGTGGCTCACTCGTCGAAGCAGCCAAACGCTTACATTTAACTCAATCAGCATTATCTCATCAATTAAAAGATGTCGAAGAGCGCTTAGGTTTAAGCTTATTTATACGAAAAACCAAACCCATTCGATTCACCCGTGCAGGGGAACATATTCTTGAATTGGCTGATAAAGTCATTCCTCAGCTAGAGCAAACCAGTCGCGACATTAAAAAACTCGCCGGTGGTCAAGCAGGTCGCTTACACATGGCGATTGAATGCCATAGCTGTTTTGACTGGTTAATGCCTGCAATTAATAGCTTTCGCGATCAATGGCCAGAAGTCGAAATTGACCTAATGGCCAGCTTCCACTTTGAACCATTGCCTGCCCTAGCCAGAGGAGATTTGGACCTTGTGGTGACGGCTGATCCGGTTCCGATGAAAGGCATTTATTACCAGCCATTATTTCGCTATCAAGCACTATTGGCCATCGCCAATCAACACCCACTAATCAGTAAAAAATATATTGAAGCACAAGACTTAGCGGATCAGACATTGATTCATTATCCGGTAGAACGTAAACGTCTTGATATTTTCACTCAGTTTCTTGAACCCAACGGTATTGAACCTAGCAATACTCGCCAAGCTGATTTAACCCTGATGATAGTACAGTTAGTCGCCAGTGGACGTGGTGTGGCCTGCTTACCCAATTGGGCTCTGCAGCCTTATTTAAACGCAGGGCTCATAAGCTCAAAACCTTTAGGTGAAAATGGCATCTGGCCAACTCTGTATGCGGCTATTCGTGAAGACCAAAGAACAACCAGCTATATGAGCGATTTTTTACAACAATCGCTACAAGCCTGTAATGAAAACCTGACCGGCATCGAACCGGTAAAATAACTAAATCATTAGCAATAGGCCAAATTCCAGGCAAAAAAAGGGACTCAACAAAGGAGTCCCTAAAAAGCGAATATTTTCGCTACATTCTCACCACGTGTCCATAGGATACGTGGGATAAATATTGCCAGTCATTGTCACACCTGTCTGTTAGGTATAAGTAGTTAATCGTTACTTTTTGTTAACGAGGTATTGTCATTGCTCCCTCGCTTAACTTACCTCTTGATGACGCTTTGGCCAAACCAGACTGAATTTCGCCCCACCTAAACGCTCATCTCTACTCACCATGGCACGCCCACCATGCCAATAAGTAATCCGCCTAACAATTGATAAACCTAGACCATAGCCCCCAGAGCTACGAGTGCGACTATCATCAAGACGTGCAAACGGTGTAAATACTCGATTCCATTCTGCTTCTGGAATACCAGGGCCATCATCTGATACATCAACCCGACAGGTATCAGCACCCACTGAAAAAGTGACACTCACTTGGGATTTAGCATAACGACAGGCATTGCCGATTAAGTTTTGAATCGCGCGATGCATATAACGATATTCAACTTCTGCCTCATGCTGCGAACCAATAGCACCGCCATAATTAACCTCTACATGACTAGGCGGACGGGCCTCATCGACCAACTGCAATATCAACTCTTGGATATTAGTCAATTCAAAGTCTAATAGTGGTCCACCCTCTTCTAAACGAGCATAGGTAAGAATCTCATCAATCAGCTCATCCAATTCCTGGATGTCAGAATCCATCCCCGTTAACTGCTTCATTACAAAAGGATCATCACCGGCGGCATCTTCAATAATTTGTACGCCAAAACGAATCCGTGCCACAGGAGTGCGCAATTCATGAGAGACCGCACGTACCATTTCTCGCTGCACACTGATTAAGCGCTGAATATGATCGGCCATTTGGTTAAATGATTGCCCTAAACGACTCACTGGGTCAGAGCCATGAATTCCAACACGGGCATTGAGATGCCCTTGTGATAATCGGCTGGTCGCTTGCTCAAGTTTACGCAAACGCATTTCAAATGAGTTAACCACCCAATAAACCCCTAACCCCAGCAGCATAAAGCCAATCATCACAATAATAACTATACCGGTAGGCGTATATTGCTTAAAAGCTTTCACCGGGCCCAAACGAATGACCTGGTCTTTTCCTGGGATTTTAATAATGGCATCGGCACTTTCTCCATCAATAGCAATACGCATAAGTACATCCCCGTACTGCATTCGGCTCAAATCGCCCTTACTCAAATCAAATTGAGAAAGCGGTAATAAACTTAACGAATAACCGAAATGCGGAGAGATTTGCACGAGAAAATTCTCAATGGATAGCCCACTGCGCTGCCAGTCTTCCAGCAATAGCTGCCCCGTTGCTTGTGCCTGAATTTCAGTCACGTTGCGCAAAGTTACCCTAATGACATTATCGTCAGTTAATACGCTAATAAGCTGAGCCTCATAACCCAAATCATCTGACAACATTAAGACATCATTACGATTTAAACGACTGAGCTGATATTCATCTAACTGAGCTTTTTCATAACTAACAATGTCAATTTGAACATCAAAACGGGCTTCTAAATCACCTTGTTCAGTAGAGTCGTATTGCAATCTTTGCGCTATTAAATAAAGGCTGCCACGCACAACATCTTGATTAAATTGCGCGCCACGAACGTGATCAACCAATTTCAACGCCAGCATACAAAGTAATACCACAGAAACTAATGCGGTTAACAAGCCTGAATAAACTCGAATAAAAATGCGTATTACTCCTTAGATTTTCTAACAGCAGATAAAGAACACTACTCAGAACGAGTAGTGTATTAACAAATGGTATATTGAGGTTAAATCTCTTTAACGAATAAATAACCCTTACTGCGTACGGTTTTAATACGCCTTGGGTTTATTGGATCATCCCCAACTTTCGGACGAATGCGAGAAACTCGCACATCAATCGATCGATCCTGTCCGTCGTATTCAATACCCCGCAACTGGTGAAAAATCTCTTCACGAGTTAATACGTGGCCAGCGCTACTCGATAATAACCATAATAGGTCAAATTCTGCACTGGTTAAATCGATACTATTACCATCTAGCCAAGCTTCACGCATTGAGCTATCAACGACTAGATTGCCAAAGGTTAAGCGCTTAGCTGAAGCTTCATCTTTGTTATTACTGGCTTCCGCTTGTTCTTTTACACGACGCAATAAAGCGCGAATTCGAGCTAATAAAACACGAGGACGCACCGGTTTAGCGACATAATCATCAGCACCCATCTCTAAACCGAGCACTTGATCAAGATCTTCAGTACGAGCGGTTAACATCAAGATAGGCCCAGTATAATGTGGGCGTACGATACGGCAAACTGCCAGACCATCTTCTCCTGGTAGCATTAAGTCCAATACTACAAGATCTGGCTGCTCAGACTTGATACGTTCGATTGCACGACTGCCATCACCCTCAATTGAAACCTGAAGGCCATTACTTTCAAGATAATCTTTAGTGAGAGTTGCCAATCGTTCATCGTCTTCCACGATGAGTATGCGCCAATTTTCATCTTGGCCGCTGCCTTGTTTTAGTTCCACGCTATTTTCCTATTCAATTTCTTGAACTGCCGTTATTATTTGAACTGCCGTTATATTGAATGGCTTATATATAACTTTAGACGCTAAATCAATGGATTGCACTGAGTATTATTTAATTCCCTGTAAATTGTAAAAATGCAATGGATTTCGACCACTTTCAACGCTATTTCGTAGTAAATTTGTGTCCACTTAATTTCCACAGCTTATCCACAGGCAAACACTACATAAGGGGTTGAAATGTACTCTCAACCGCAATATCCTGTGTCTCGGTTTAGAAACATTATCAATCTGCTCAACGATTTACACGTCATTTGACCGAAGATCAAGCAGAGCGTCAAATCTAACCCTATTTTCGTGTTCACCTTATGGTGAGCAACAGGAATCACAAGATTTTCAACAGGCACCAATATATGAACAGCGCGCTTTACGTCACCAAACGAGATGGTCGCCAAGAGACAATTGATTTAGAAAAAATCCACAAGGTTGTCACTTGGGCAGCCGAGGGATTGGACAATGTCTCCGTTTCTGAGGTTGAGCTAAAAGCTCACCTACAGTTTTTTGATGGTATTACTACCTCTGTAATACACGAAACCTTGATCAAAGCCGCAGCCGACTTAATTTCTGAAGAAACCCCTGATTATCAATATTTAGCGGCGCGCTTAAACATTTTTCATCTGCGTAAAAAAGCCTATGATCAGTTCGAGCCACCTAAGCTTTTTGATCACGTGCAGAAAATGGTCGCCGACTCACGCTATGATGCTGAACTGCTGAGCGATTATAGTGCTGAAGAATTTGCCGCTATGGATGCATTTCTAGACCATGGCCGTGATTTGAATTTCAGCTACGCGGCAGTGAAACAGTTAGAAGGGAAATATCTCGTTCAAAACCGCGTAACGGGCGACATTTATGAAAGTGCTCAGTTTTTATACGTATTAATCGCGGCTTGCCTGTTTGCACAATACGATAAAGAGCGCCGCTTAGATTTCATCAAGCGCTTCTACGATGCCTCCTCTAACTTTAAGATTTCTTTGCCGACTCCCATCATGGCCGGCGTACGTACGCCAACTCGACAATTCAGCTCATGTGTATTGATCGAAGCCGGTGATAGCTTAGATTCAATCAACGCCGCCTCTAGCGCGATTGTTAAATACGTATCTCAGCGTGCAGGCATCGGCATTAACGGTGGCCGCATTCGTGCATTAGGTAGCCCTATCCGTGGTGGTGAAGCTTTCCACACCGGTTGCATTCCTTTCTATAAGCATTTCCAGACCGCCGTTAAGTCGTGTTCTCAAGGCGGTGTTCGTGGTGGTGCAGCAACGTTGTTCTACCCTCTCTGGCACTTAGAAGTTGAATCACTACTGGTATTGAAAAATAACCGCGGTGTTGAAGAAAACCGTGTTCGTCACCTAGATTATGGCGTTCAGCTAAACAAGTTAATGTATGAACGTTTGATTAAGAACAAAAACATTACTTTGTTCTCACCGTCCGATGTTCCTGGTTTATACGATTCATTCTTCGCCGATCAAGAGAAGTTCGAGCGCTTATATGTGCAATACGAGCAAGACGAATCGATCCGTAAAGAAACCGTGAAAGCCGTTGATCTATTCTCGACCCTAATGCAAGAGCGTGCTGGTACCGGTCGAATCTACATTCAAAACGTTGATCACTGTAATACCCACAGCCCGTTCAACCCAGAAGTTGCACCGATTCGTCAATCGAACCTATGCCTAGAAATTGCACTGCCGACTAAGCCATTACAAGATGTAAATGACGAAGAAGGTGAGATCGCACTTTGTACGCTGGCTGCGTTTAACTTAGGAACTCTTAACAATCTAGACGAACTAGAAGAGCTTTCTGATTTGGTGGTGCGCGCACTCGATAGTTTATTATCTTATCAAAACTACCCCATAATGGCGGCCCAAAAGGCCAGTTTAAATCGCCGTACTCTGGGTGTCGGTGTCATTAACTACGCATATTATCTAGCGAAGAATGGCGTTAAGTATTCTGATGGCAGCGCCAACGGTTTAACTCACCGCACATTTGAAGCGATTCAATATTATTTATTGCGCGCCTCTAACAAACTTGCTCAAGAGCAAGGCGCTTGTAAAGCTTTTTCAGAAACAACCTATTCCCAAGGTATCTTACCGATTGATACCTACAAGAAAGACGTTGATAAATTCTGTGATGAGCCTTTAGCTTATGACTGGGAAGCCTTACGCGCTGACATTAAAAAAACAGGACTGCGTAACTCTACCCTAACCGCATTAATGCCTTCTGAAACATCATCGCAGATTAGTAACGCAACCAACGGCATTGAGCCACCGCGTGGCTATATTAGCGTTAAGCAATCGAAAGATGGCATTTTGAAGCAGGTAGTTCCTGAGTTTGGTCGTTTACGTAAAAACTACGAGTTGCTATGGAGCATTCCAAGTAACCAAGGTTACTTGCAGCTTGTCGGTATTATGCAGAAGTTCGTAGACCAAGCTATTTCAGCTAATACTAACTACGACCCATCACGTTTCGAAGGCAACAAAGTACCTATGCAGGTTTTATTAAAAGACTTGCTAAGCGCTTATAAAAACGGCCTTAAGACGTTGTACTATCACAATACCCGTGATGGCATGTCTGATCCGCAAGCACCTGAAGTTGAAGACGATGACTGTGAAGGCGGCGCTTGTAAGATCTAACTTTTGTTAGTTATTACTTAAAGCCTTACAAAATACGCTGAGTATGATGAAAAACACTCAGCGTATTTTTAAAGTACTTATTATTTCAAAGAATTTATTTTTAAAACATTTATTTTATAGTTGTAGCAATTTATGGCCTATACCACGTTTAACCAAAATACTTTTGATACGCTAAAGCAACCGATGTTCTTTGGTGAAACGGTGAACGTTGCGCGCTACGACATTCAAAAGCACAAGATTTTTGAAAACCTAATCGAAAAGCAATTGTCTTTCTTCTGGCGTCCAGAAGAAGTTGACCTTGCTAACGACCGTAAAGACTTCATTGATTTACCTGAGCACGAGAAGCACATTTTCTTGAGCAACCTTAAGTACCAAACACTTTTGGATTCTGTACAGGGCCGCTCACCTAACGTCGCCTTTCTACCCATTGTATCGTTACCAGAATTAGAAACGTGGATCGAAACTTGGTCTTTCAGCGAAACAATTCATAGCCGCAGTTATACGCACATCATGCGTAACGTTGTGCCAAATCCTGCGGAAGTCTTCGACGACATTACCCGTAACGATTTCATTACCCGTCGTGCGGTTAGTGTTACTAAGTACTATGACGAACTGATCGCAAAAAACAGTTACTACACCCAGTTAGGTGAAGGTACTCATACGATCAATGGCAAAATCGTTGATATTAACTTACGTGATTTAAAGCGTACCTTGTATCTGACGATGGTTTCGGTAAACGTTTTAGAAGCCATTCGTTTTTACGTCAGCTTTGCTTGTTCTTTCGCTTTTGCTGAACGTGCAAAAATGGAAGGCAATGCCAAGATCATTAAGTTGATTGCTCGTGATGAAGCTTTGCACCTAACCGGTACTCAGCACATTCTACAAATTATGGCCGCCGGTAAAGATGATCCAGAAATGGGTGAGATCGCCGCCAGCTGTAAAGAAGAAGTCCGTGAGATTTTCTTAGACGCTGCCGAGCAAGAAAAAGAATGGGCAGGCTACTTATTTAAAGATGGCTCTATGATTGGTCTTAACGAGGCAATCCTAGCGCAATATGTGGAATACATTACCGATCAGCGTATTGCCGCGATTGGTCTACCGACCATTTTTGAGACTAAGAACAACCCACTACCGTGGATCAACTCTTGGTTGAACAGTGATAACGTTCAGGTGGCACCACAAGAAGCTGAAATCAGTTCTTATCTAGTCGGCGCGATTGATAGTGCGGTTGATACTGAAGATTTTGGGGATTTTGATTTATAGACAGACATAAAAAAAGGGAAGCTGCTGTAACAGTTTCCCTTTTATCTTTCTCGGCCACATAAGCAGTCTGAGAAAGGCTTGATCAAATCTAAAAGACATTGAACAGAGCTAAGATCGTTATAATGTCTTTTGGAGCGACAGGTGTCAAGTTGCTTTGTGTAACGAAAAGGATAATTACAATGCTGAAATTTAGCATGCAGACAAAGCATATCAAGGTTAAGTTAACCCTTAACTTGAATGCGATGATCTTACTAATGGGACTAATTAATAGTTCCGCAAGTTATGGTTTGATCTAGTAACTTTAGATTAAAAAGGTTTAAATTGGAGGTTATTATATTTTTAATAGCCTCCACTAGTAATATGCAAAAAACAACAGAACACCCGATTACTACTAAAGAATTCAGTCTTGATGGCTTAGCGCCTAAACATGAAGAATTCTCTTTAGAAGCTGACACCGTTGAAGCACAGTTCGACAATGAGCCTGTGCAAGACAGTTTACTGCTTAATACGGAAGATCCTGAACAGCCAGAATCAAGCGCGCAGTTTGACCTTGCCGGTATGGATAAGCCAGTACACATGGTTTCTATTCATAATGGCGCAGAGCAATCTCAAGTCGTGCCGTTTCAAAATGCCCAGACGCTTTTAGAATCTCTTGAAGCACAAGATATTCCCGTTCACTACCAATGCCGTGAGGGCTACTGCGGCAGTTGTCGCACTCAGCTTTTAGAAGGCGAAGTTCATTATACTGAAGAGCCTATGGCTTGGATTAATGATGATGAAATACTGCCTTGCTGCTGCATTCCAAAGACCGCAATTCGTATCAAACTGACTTAACTCGCGATCATAACTGACCCATATCAATATCCTCCCATTTGAGCTGCTCTACTATCTAGTTAAAGCAATAACTTAACTGGAGAAAGATATGGCTTATTTATGCATTAACCCTAAAGTGGCGATGGTTCGAATTCGAGCAAAAGAACCGCTAGAAGAGTTAACCGGAGAGTTCTACATCAACCTCGATAAAGTGATTGAAGTCCGTATGAAGCCGGTACGTGAAGCTCACGACGGTGACTTCTGCGCTGATGTGTTAATTATTTTACAAGATAAAACCCACGAGTTTGTATTCCGCAATAGTCCAGCGGGCAATAAAGCAAAACAAACCCTCGAAAGCTATTTAAATGAGTTATCAATTAACTGCTAATAGTTATTTCCAAGTGAATTTATGGCAAACTTAGCGGATTAATTTCGTATATATTTTTATGTATTTATCATCTAGGTTGCCATTATGAGTTTAACATTCCCTCCTCTCGATCAAATCGCCCCACAATTCACCACTACCGATCAAAATAGTGACGAAGTTTCATTGGCCGATTTTAAAGGCAAAAAAGTCGTGTTGTATTTTTATCCTAAAGCGATGACGCCTGGCTGTATTACTCAAGCTTGCGGAATTCGTGATAGTGAAAGTGCTTTCGCAGCGGCCAATACCGTGGTTTTAGGCATTAGCCCTGATGCGGCTAAGTTACTAACCCGCTTTACTGAAAAGAAAGAGCTGAACTTCACTCTACTTTCTGATGAAGACCATAGCATTGCCGAGAGTTACGGCGTTTGGGCATTAAAGAAATTCATGGGCAAAGAATACATCGGCATTCATCGCGTGACTTTTATCATTGATGAAGAAGGTATTTTACGTCATGTGATGGCGAAGGTTAAAACCAAAAGCCATCATGATGATGTATTAGAGATCATCAATAACCTTTAGCTTTTGACTTTTTAGATTTTGACTCTTTAGATTATTAGAGAACAGCCGATAGTATTGGCATGAAACTTTTTTGCCAATACTTATGTTTTTTCAGCCTTTTAATGGGTATTCACAGCAATGTGAATGCGAGTTTAAACTCCATTGGCTGCGCACTAATCGCTGACCAGAAAAACGTTGGCGCCCTACCAGGATTTAGTACAAATACTCAGCCATTAATCGGCTATTCTTGTGAGCTCAAACCAAAGCGTTCAACCTACCTAGGCAATTGGTTTCCAAGCCTCCCCCAGCTAACGATAAGTCAAACCAAACGAGTACTCAGCAGTGATAGCAACGCCACAGCCGATGATTACAGCCAGAGTTGGTACGCTGATTTAGCGATTAAAAGAATCGGGGATAGCCAGTTAGTTTTGCATTTAGGGCAAAAGAAATGGCAGCAAGCACTGAAGGCAAATGAAGATATTCTGTTTTTCTCAGCTAATACATCCGGCGTTCAAGATGCTATTTCAATTCAACAAGGTCAACAAGCTCTACTAGCTTATAGCGAGAGCAGAATAGGCCTTTCTTTTATTTTGCCTTATCGCAAGCATCAGCCACTGACTCGCCTGACCTTACAGCAATATATGATTGATCAGCCAATACAAGCTGACATAGCCGACCTTCCCCAGCGCAGTTTATACAATAGCCAAATCAACTTAACTGAGATAAGAGTTAACAGCGAATCCTATAATAAAGGCTTTAATTTTAACTGGGGGATAGCATTAGCCGTTGGCGACATCCGTATTGATAGTGACGCGGTTACTCAAAGTAGCGCTGAAGATAATGAAATTCTGAGTATATACGGCGCGTTAGAATTATATTATCAATATCGCTTCAACCGCCGCTGGTTTGCTTTTAGCCGCTGGCAAGGTGAAATTCGCCATTGGCGGCAAGGGAAAGGTGATAACCCAGACTATCAACTGCCCGAAGCGAATAATATTGAGCAACAGCTTCATTTAGGGCTGGGTCTTAGATTCTAATAGCACGTGTCGATATTCACCCGGAGTGATCCCCTGCCAGCGTTTAAAAGCACGGTAAAAAGTACTGTTTTCAGCAAAGCCTAGTTTCTGAGCGATATCGGTTAAAGAGAGATGTTTATCCTGCAAAAACAGTAAACTGCGCTGATGGCGGAACTCATCAAATAATTGCTGAAAACTACTCTCTTCTTGCTGTAATTTACGCTGTAAGCTGCGCCCGCTCATGGCCATTTTTTGTGCAATTTTATCACGGCTAACATCAGCATCCGATGCCATCAGCTGTGCTTGCACTTGAGCAATAATACTCGGCTCTAATAAGCGCTTAAGCTGACTATCAGCCATTTGTTCGTGCATTGCCGCTAAGTTCGGATCATAACCAGGCAAACGCTCTGCCAGTAATTTCGAATCGAACAAAAGGCTATTATCCGCTTGTTCGAACAATACCGGAGCTTGGTAATAGTCTTGATAAAGACTTAGCCCTTGTTGTTTATCATGCTGTAAATGAACTTCCAGTATTAAACGGTCACGCCCTAATAACCAGCGAATGAAGCTCACTACGGCGGCTATAACTGCATCTATCTGATGATAACTAAAATCATTCTCCGTTGGTCGATAGATAAGCGAGCTGACTTCTTTCGCTGCTTTAGAGTGGTCAATCACTGCATGCTGCTTAGTTAAAGAAAAAGCACCACCGTCGCTGATCAATCGTTGATACTTTAAAATTTTGTCTATGGCACTGCCTAAGGTTTTACTGCTCAGCATAGTAAAGGCAATAAGCTGAAACTGACTGGGTTGTAACGACTTGCCCATATTAAAACCAAATAAAGGATCTGCGCTGAGACGCTCAGCCGCGCGCCACAACAGAAGTGTATCACTCAGGCTTATACGGTCACCGGCCACAGATAAACTGTCAGGAGCAAGGCCTGCTGACGATAAGACAGCATGTTCACTAACCCCCTGCATGCTTGCAGCTTGTAATAGCCCTTTTACCCATATAACAGAAACTGTTTTCAATCCCGCATACTCACTTATTCAATCTGTCTTCAAAGGTCAAATATACTGGCCTGCAGAGTTAATGTCTTGAAAGATTTATTCACGTAAGCTGATTATTACAATAAAAAGTAGCGAGGAAGTTAATATGTTGAATAAAACAGCTGATCAATGGTTTAACGAATACGGTGATAGTCATCAGAATAAAACCAATAAATTTATTCATTGGCTGTGTGTACCGTTAATTTTCCTAGTGATTCTCGGATTAGTTTGGGCAATTCCAGTGCCTACAATAATGTCAGGCATTCACCCGTATTTTAATTGGTCGACACTTTCATTTTTATTTATCGCAGGTTTTTATTTACGCTTATCACCACGGTTAGCCATAGGGTTAATTATCTTCACTCTACTTTGCTATAGCCTTATTGCTTGGTATGAAAGTTTACAGATAGCTTCTCTAGCCCTCACATGCATCGTACTATTTATTATTTTATGGGTATTTCAGTTTATTGGTCACCATATCGAAGGAAAGAAGCCTTCCTTCTTTAAAGATATCCAATTTTTAATGATAGGGCCGGCATGGCTGATGGGGTTTATCTACCGACGTTTAGGACTTAGCTATTAAGCTAAGCCTAACGCCCTGCTCTAGCGGGTCATATCTAGCGGGTGACTCTAGCTGGTCATCAGCGCATTACGATTTTTGTAGCAATAGGTAGTATTACAATAAATGACGATTTCACGCCCCTTATCTTGGGTCTTAATAACATACAGATCGTCAAAGGCGGGGGAAATATCGTTAAAGGCGGCACTATACACTTGGCTTGCTAGCCACTGTTGATGTAATAGTTTTTCATTCGAAAAAGAACCATCAGAGACCTGAGTCGTAGATGCCATAAAGAAAGTGATCAAAGCAAATGAAAATGCTGCTCTCAACCCTTGCTTAATTAGTCTCCTAGTTAATACCTGTTAAACCAAGTATAGGAAGCCTTAGGCTTCATCTAGGATTGTTTTGTAATAAAGGATATCTGAAACAATCAAAAAAGAATAACACTAGAATTAATCAATAAAGCCCAGTTTTATGGGCTACTTGCTTAATGAGCTACTTGACGATTCATTGAAACTAAAAGCTCAGCTTCTGCACGGGCGACTCCGCAACTGGAAACAAGGTCATCTGCAGAGGCCCCCATACCGACCAAGCGCTGGGCTTGTTGATACAGAGCTTCATCTGATGATGCTAAAGCAGGCTTACGTTCATTCTCAACTAAACGCTGCTCTAGCTTCTTTACACAACGGCCAATACCAAAGGTACTTTTACTTATTGCGTCAAAATCATGCCTTAGCTTCTGGGTTTGCTGTTGCCAGTTAAGTAAATCATTTTGATATTTACGTTTAACCAAGACAAAGCCAGCAACGGTGGCGACTAATAACAAACTATTGCTAATTAATAACCAATGAACCATCGATAGAGATGATAATAACAACATGATTTCGAGCTCCTATTTCTGGCTAAACACCAGAAACTTCCATCCACTCTTCATCCGACATGAGCTTCTCTAAATCAACCAAAATTAATAGCTCATCGTTTTTATGACAAACACCTTGGATAAATTTAGCACTTTCATCATTGCCGACATTTGGAGTGGTTTCAATTTCAGACTGACGTAAATACACAACCTCAGCCACCGCATCCACCAGAATGCCTACGACTTGGCTTTCCGCTTCAATAATCACTATCCTCGTTTGGTCTGTTGTTTCAGCATCGGGTAACGCAAATCTTGAGCGCGTATCAATAACAGTGACAACATTCCCCCTAAGGTTAATGATTCCTAAAACATACGGAGGCGCTCCTGGAACAGGAGCGATCTCGGTATAGCGTAAAACCTCTTGTACCTGCATCACATTAATACCGTAGGATTCATTTTCTAAACGAAAAGTTACCCACTGTAAAATTGGATCCTCTGTACTTTTCGTGGCATTGGCAGACATAAAACTTCCTCACTAGAAAGGCCAGATTAATTGGCTTGCGTCAATAAACGTGTTGTACCTTCCTTAACTATAGTAGAGAGCACAAAGTGTACCAGCTTAAAATCAAATAAAGTTACACGGGCTTACAGCTCGACTCTACCTGCTGCAATAGCCCCGACACATCAATCAAAGCGCACATTTTTTCAATCACCGTACCAGCAAGCCACGCGCGCTTACCGCGATTTCCACGCCACTTAATTTCCGCGGCCTCCAGTCGAACCGTATCGTCAATAGATTGGCAGGCTATCGCCCAAGGAGTTTTTTCTAATTGAATTAAATATTTGTAACTCTGCTCGGCTAAAGGTTGCGGACGCTCAGGCATAATAAAGTTAGCCGTATCGATAACTTGCAGGTTTTGTTCATTATTATGTATCATGCCCAAATACCATTTAGGCTGCCCCATTAAAGGCTTAACATCGTTTGCATCAATCTCATGAACGCCCCCTAAGTACAACAATGGAACCGCAAGTTTTAAGCCACCGACACTGAAAACTAGGCACTCAACCCCTTGGCTCGACCAAGATTCCTGATCAATTAGCGGCTGTAAAGATTGTTTAACCACAGACGTTATTTGTTGTTCTTCAATTACTTCAGTAGGGATGGGGGAATCGACACGAACCAATTCAACCTGGGCCAGATTCTCTTCTACGGGAACCTCTTGCGGCGCTTCATTTATTTCTACTGCAGGGTTAGTTTTTTCATAATCAATTTCGTCGAACTCAGGAATGAGAATGGCTTTTTCAATTTTTTGCGGTGCAGTCGCAGTAATCAATAACTGATCAAGATAATTTTGTAAAACTCCCGCCACCACATTTTCTTTGACAGGACTTTCTTTAGCCGAACTTACCTTGGCTGGACTTGCCTTGATTAGCGGATCCCCTTGCTTAGTCACAAGGCATCGCCTCAGCCGCTAGCGGCAAACAANGGTGAAGTATANTATTTTTCAAACGNGATACNGGAAGTTGACGCACAAGACTTANAGCATTTAAAANATGAATATATTTTTGCTTGCGAGTACCACTACCAAAGCATTCTGTNGNTAATAAATANTTCCCTTTGGCAATNGTATCTAACGGTCGAACAGGAGGATTCATCGCNANGGATAATTTTTCATCCCAAAGAGAGTGATCAACCAANAGNNTATCTAAATACCCTACAATTCTATTTTGATTCACNATNCNGCTNTTATTATTGTGCAATNGTCCGCTCATGCTCCACCTCCTGTGCTTGATCTAGNTCGGCTAACAAGTGACGATAAGCACGAACCCCCCTAGATAAACTATCCATTTCATTAGGAAATANNCCTTCATGACTGGCATCACGAAANTTTGTATCAATNGGAATTGCTTCCTGCCACAAATGCTCAGGATAAAGCTGGCGCATTTCTTTTAGCGTGGTTAAAGATGCATGAGTACGNCGATCNAACAAGGTAGGTACAATCGTATAAGGTAANTGNCGATTTTGTGAAGACATCACCATTTTAAGCGTATGTACCATACGCTCTAAACCTTTTAATGCCAGATGTTCGGTTTGAGTTGGGATCACTAAACGCTGACAAGCGGCCAATGCATTCACCAACAAGACNCCAAGAATTGGCGGAGTATCCAATAAGGCATAATCATAATCGTCCCACAANTGGGCCAATGTTTTCGCCAAGACTAAACCCATACCATCNTGACCGCTTACTTGCCGCTCNAAGGTGGCAAGAGCTGTCGTTGCCGGCAATAAGTCGACCCCTTTACGNGATGTNGGGCGTATAANTTNATGAATAAAATCTANNTCTTTACAGCGCTGATTAAAAAACAGATCGTACAANCTNGTCTCTAGACTNTCTGGATCATAACGAAAATANCTGGTTAAAGAGCCATGAGGGTCTAGATCAATTAATAATACACGGGCACCGCGNTCNGCTAACAAACCACCTAATGCAACCACGGAAGTCGTTTTACCGACACCACCTTTTTGATTTGCTATCGACCAAATTCGCACGATATGCCATCCTTATTTTGACACTGAAACAAGTAATANTGAAACACTGCAATTTCCATGCTCATTCGATATTATCTTCTCTTGCCCAGGGTTGNTTAATACTGCCTTGNTTAATTAATATCTCCACCCGNCGATTTNCTAATCGGTGTTCGTCACTATCATTAGCAAATATCGGTTTATGGTAAGAGAATCCNACGGCNGCCATTCGTTGTGGNGCGATACCAAACANTTCNAANGCNCGNACCACNGCAACCGCCCGNAATGCNGATAAATCCCAATTACTCACNATACTGGCACTACTGATAGGCACNTCATCGGTATGCCCTTCCACATTTATTTCATTAGGAATCGGNCNAATNACANNNGCAAGNTTTTCAATNAAATCCATCATNTCATCACTNATTTCCCANCCACCTGCGGGAAATAAGGTATCNGCTTTTAAACGTATTTTTACCCANTCACCCTCTTGNTCNACNATCAGNTCATTACTATCGATGAATACTTGCAACTGCTGAGTAACCGTTTGATAAAGNGGCATCATGCCATTNCTATCGTCTAAAATAGTGGTCGATACTTCCGGTTGCGGCAGCANNTGCTGAGAACTCGTGGTGAACATGCCATCCAGNGCTTCNTGTATTGCTTTNTATTGATTTTCATCTANNAATTCGACGCTATACAGCATAATAAAAAAGGCGCATAACAGGGTCATATAGTCGGCATAAGAAATAAGCCAACGGTGACGATCCGGACCGTGNTGGCTACTCATAAATCCATACCTTCCAAGCGATAACGAATCAACTGAGGATTAATACCCTCACGCATTGCCATCACACCCACGATCATCGCTTTGTGATAGCGTGTGCGNCGCTGAATAAATGAACGTAAACGCCCGGCAATCGGAATCGCAATAAGNTTGGCTGCGCCGACACCATAAAATGTNGCCACAAATGCCGTTGCAATACCCCGCCCAAGCTCTTCCGGCTGATCCAAGTGTGATAANACTTGCATTAACCCGAGTACAGCACCAACGATTCCCAGCGTCGGTAAATAACCCCCTAAGTTATCAAACACTTCTGCGGCATACATATCTTTTTCGTGATGTGTTTCTATTTCTAAACGAATGCTGTATTCGATNGCTTCAGCAGGCTGGCCATCCGCTAGCATGATTAACGCTCGCTGCATAACGGGATCAGTTTCAGTCTGAGCAATACGATCCAAACCTAAAATNCCNTCTTTACGATAGGCATTACCACAGGTNGTTANCTTCGTTAATAATTGATCAAGAGAAGCTTCAGGNGGAACNACTAACCACGACAGTAATTTNAAAGCCCGNTGCGCTAGATACATNGGAGTTTGAACNANNGTTGCTAANAAAGAGCCGNCAAAAACNATTAATAAAGCAGGNCCNTTCCAAAGGGANGCTAATGANCCACCCTCTAANAGATGGCCAGAAANAACACTCGATATTGCTCCNAANATNACCAATAAAACTAAACGATCCATCAATTAGCCTCATTAAAAATATGTGGGCCTATATCATCAAGCGGCAAAANNTTTGCAGCAAGTCCGGCTTTNACAATGGCCATAGGCATGCCATAAATGACACAGCTGGCTTCGTCCTGAGCCCAAACCGTACCACCCGCTTGTTTTAANAATTGTGCACCTTCTTTACCATCTGAACCCATTCCCGTAAGAATTACNGCTAANGCTTTACGGCCAAAATGTTTTGCCGCGGAAGCCAAAGCAATATCGACACTCGGGCGATAACTAATACGATCATCACTTTCATGAATATGTATGGAGCCACCGTTACGTTTATCAATCATGAGTTGCATACCACCTGGGGCCACATAAACATGCCCTGCTTGCAACTTATCACCNTGCNCAGCNTCACTTACCGTAAGCGGCGATAATTTATTTAAGCGCTCGGCAAATGCTTTAGTAAAAGTACCCGGCATATGCTGGACAATGACTATGGGTTTTGAAAATCCTTCCGGAATATTTTTGAAAATAGTTTGCAAGGCGGCAGGTCCACCGGTTGATGTACCAATAATAACAACGTCGACATGGTGCAATGAATTAGCAACAGAGGGGATTGTAGTGGGATAATCAGAAGGTGAACCCGTATTTACTGATGCCGTATTTACTGATGCTTTATTAACAACAGATTTATTAACAGCTGGGGNCTTTTTTAAGGAGTTTGAAGGTAATGATACTCGACTTACAGGATTCTTTTTTCCTGCCTTAGCCACTTCACAAATCCGATCGGTTAATACTTTATGTAANCTAGCTTCTGATGCTGCNATAGCATCAAATTGCTTGGAAAGAAAATCAACAGCACCCGCTTCAAGTGCATCCAATGTTATGCGCGCACCTTCATAGGTGAGGGAAGAAAACATCAGTACCGGAATGGGGTGCTGGCTCATAATCTGTCGGACCGCAGTAACCCCGTCCATCACCGGCATTTCATAATCCATAGTGATGACATCAGGTTTTAATGCTAACGCTTTTTCCACGCCTTCTTGACCATTACTTGCNGTGGCAATAACTTCTAAACGTGGATCGGCATTGATAATNTCAGTGACTCTGCGCTGAAAAAATCCCGAATCATCAACAACTAATACCTTGAGCTTCATCGATTGTGTCATGGCAAAAGCTCATCCTTTAAGCAGCCGNNANTTGACGCGCTGAATAATGNTNTAGCATGCTAGGNACATCTAAAATCAAAGCGATGCGGCCGTCACCGGTAATTGTTGCCCCTGCCATTCCNGCAGTNCCNTGNAGCATGGCTCCCAAAGGTTTNATAACAACCTCCTCTTGACCAATTAACTGATCTACNACAAAACCNGCTCTTTGATTACCAATAGAGACCACCANTACATGAGCACTTTTATCTGCCGGGGANTTTTCTTCCCCTTTCACTAACCAACGTTTTAGATGAAATAATGGAATGGCTTTANCTCTAACAACAATNACTTCTTGCCCNTCAACAACATTNGTTTTCGACAGATCCAAGTGGAATATTTCGTTAACACTCACTAATGGAAACGCAAACGCTTGTTCTTTTAGCATCACCATTAATGTTGGCATAATTGCCAAAGTNAAAGGGACTTTAATTTCAATGCGCGTGCCTTTACCGATCGTTGAATCGATATTCAAAGTGCCATTAAGCTGGGTGATCTTTGTTTTAACGACATCCATCCCCACACCACGACCCGATACCTCGGAGATTTCATCTTTAGTCGAAAATCCCGGGGCGAAAATTAAGTTATAACACTCATTCTCGGTTAAGCGATCAGCTGCATCTTGTTCCATCATGCCTTTTTCAACGGCTTTGTTGCGCAAGACATCAGCATCCATACCAGCACCATCGTCTTCAATCGATAGNAAAATATGATCACCCTCTTGCTCCGCTGCTAAAACCACAGCACCAACACGAGGTTTCCCTGCGGCTTCACGCACTTCTGGTATTTCAACACCGTGATCTACTGCGTTGCGCACTAAGTGAACCAGTGGATCAGCAAGAGCCTCTACTAGATTTTTATCTAGGTCGGTTTCTTCACCACGNAATTCTAGATTAATTTCTTTCTTTAATGAGCGAGCTAAATCACGAACAACTCGAGGGAAACGGCCAAAAACTTTCTTGATNGGCTGCATCCGAGTTTTCATTACCGAAGACTGTAAATCTGCGGTAACAACATCAAGATTAGAAACCGCTTTTGACATAGCTTCATCGTTACTTTTTAGTCCTAAGCGGACTAAACGATTACGCACAAGAACCAATTCCCCAACCATGTTCATAATATCGTCGAGTCGTTTGGTATCTACTCGTACTGTTGTTTCTGCCGCCGGCGCTTCAGCAGGTTTTCCGCCCGCTGCCTTGCCTGCTACTGCCTTACCTGCTACTGCCTTACCTGCTACGGGCTTACTTGCAGGTTTAGGCTTTTCCGCCACAGGCTTACTCGCTTTGACCNCGGCTTTNGGTGCTTCTGCTTTNGGTGCTTCTGNTTTNGCGGCAGTTTCAGCTGGTTTACTGACAGCATCCTCTACGGCNGAAGGGTTTTGCCCCTTACCATGAAGCCGNTCTAATAAATCCTCAAATTCTGAATCGGTAATTAAATCACCGCTAGCGGCAGAAGCCGCTGTACTCGGCGCCGACTTCTCGGTAGATTTNNCTTCCGCTGCAGCAGCTTCACCTTTACCTGGGCCATGTATTTGATCTAANAAAGCCTCAAATTCATCTTCGGTAATTTCATCAGAACTTGTCGCTGCAGCGGGCTCATCACTAGCATCAAAGAAAACATCATCATCCCCGAAGAGTCCATCATCGCTTGTTGGGGTCTCTGCTTTAGTCTCCGCTTTAGCCTTTGATTCAGTACCGTCAAGCGCATCTAATAACTGCTCAAATTCATCATCGGTAATATCTTCTGATTCGCCGGCAGCAACCGTTGCCACACTTTCAGCGCCAACGTTATCAGCAGTAGCTTCTNCTACAGGAGCAACTTCCTCAGCGGCAGGTTTATCCTCACTTTCCGGCTGNGCTAACTGATGTAGAGTCGCTAATAATTCTGCANTTGCAGGTTCAGGTACTTGCCCCGCGCGCACGGCATCAAACATNTCATTAACAGTATCTAAAGCTTTCAAAATAACATCCATCAAATCGGATGTTACCTTGCGCTGNCCATTACGTAAAATATCAAAAACATTTTCCGCTTCATGACAGCAATCTACCAAAGGATTTAACTGTAAAAATCCAGCCCCGCCTTTNACCGTATGGAAACCACGNAAAATTGCATTTAATAGATCATAATCATCAGGCCGCTGTTCTAGGTCGACCAGCTGCTCAGAAAGAAGTTCTAATATTTCTCCAGCTTCAACTAAAAAGTCCTGCAGGATTTCATCATCTTCATCGAAACTCATCCATTAGCTCCTTAAAAACCAAGACTGGATAATAAATCATCAACATCATCTTGACCTTCAACAACACCCTCTAAACTGGTATCGATTTGAGGCCCTTCTGCAATAATTTTTTTATCATTTTCTGGTGGGGGTTCATTTTGATGAGCATCGCTATGGGAAATTCCCGTTATGCGATCAACTTCACCGGCCATAGCTACCAAGTCTACTAAGCGTTCTTCGACTTCAGATACTAACTTCGTCACTCGTTGAATTACTTGCCCAGTTAAATCTTGAAAATCCTGAGCCATCAANATATCTGATAAATTTGAGGATATCTTTTTAGAATTAATCTGAACCTGAGAAAAATAACNNTCAATTTTTTTTGTTAGATCTCTAAATTCATTGGGTTTTAATTCTTTACGTAAAAACTTTTGCCANTGTTCTTGCAGTTCGACTGCTCCATCCAAATTTTCANTATTAAGAGGCATTCCCTCTTCAGCCAAATCCATCGTGCGATTCGCTGCTTTATCTGTCATTTGAATGACGTAAGCAAGCTTATCGGAGGCCTGGCCCATTCCCGACTCATCACTCAATTCATCACCGGTTTTTATGTCTTTAATCGCATTATGTAACCCGCGAGTTAACTTACCGATTTCGTCATACAGTGTTCTATCGCGCACTCCGTTGATATTATTGACAACGCCAACAATTTTTCCAAGATCTCCACCATCGATCTTTGTCAACAAGTCTTCAGCAAGGTCTTTCATCTCCTGCTGAAAGGATGGCGCTTGAGGATCTATTTTCAGCTCAGCCATACCAGTTCCTTGTTATCAACCGTCAACACGCTCAAAAATTTTATCAATCTTTTCTTTTAACACCGCTGCCGTAAAAGGTTTGACAACATAACCATTGACACCCGCTTGCGCAGCCGCAACAATTTGATCACGCTTTGCCTCTGCGGTGACCATCAATACAGGTAGAGTCTTGAGCTTGTCATCCTCGCGGACATGCTTTAGCAAATCCAGCCCCGTCATCCCAGGCATATTCCAGTCGGTAACTAGAAAGTCAAAATTACCACTTTGCAACATAGGCAAAGCCGTTAATCCATCATCTGCTTCTTGTGTATTGGTAAAGCCCAAATCACGTAACAGATTTTTGACAATACGCCTCATAGTAGAAAAATCGTCTACAACGAGAATCTTCATGTTCTTGTCCAAAGCGACCTCCGAATGCCAGCTTTTTAAATTCNTTATGTCTTCTATCTAAAAGTGTAGTCGTAGATAGCGCTTTAGCCAGAAAGAAAATTAATAGAAATTACAAAGGGTTAGATTAAGTATGAAATTCAACAAGGCTGATTAATNATTAACCAGAAAAGCTTTATTGATGCAGAAAAAATGTAACNCGTGGTTATTCAGACCACTCAGTTAACCGTGACCGAAGCCTTAAAGCGGCTTGGCTATGTATTTGACTAACACGGGATTCACTAACGCCTAAGACAGCGCCAATTTCTTTTAAATTTAACTCTTCATCGTAATACAATGCCAAAACCAGCTGCTCTCGCTCNGGTAAAACTTTAATCGCATCCGCCAGAGATGATTGAAAAGCATCTCGTTCAATGCCCNTAAAAGGACCNGGNGTTGNACCGACCANNTGCTCTTGGCCTTGCTCACCTTTTTCCATGACATCTTCAAAGCTGAATAAACGACANCCTGCGGAATCTTTAAGGTGGGTATGGTATTCATCCACACTCATACCCAAATGNTCAGCGACTTCTTGATCTTCCGCATCACGCCCTTTTATTAGCTCAACTTCTTTAATTGCTTCACTGATGCGACGCGTATTTCTATGCACTGAACGAGGCGCCCANTCNCCTCGACGAATTTCATCCAGCATGGAACCGCGGATACGAATACCCGCGTAGGTTTCAAAACTCGCACCTTTGCCACCATCGTATTTGCGTGCGGCTTCTATCAANCCGATCATGCCCGCTTGAATNAAATCATCCAATTGCACACTGTCGGGTANGCGCCCACGTAAATGATGAGCAATGCGTTTCACCAATAAAGCGTGATCACGCACNAACTCGTCAAAATCTAAGCTGCTGACTTCATCGTACATAGCACATCCATTCATGACAGGTACTACCCATGGGCTCCCGCTTGAACCAAATTCTCTACAAAAAACTCTAAATGACCTTTAGGGGTTGAGGCTAGAGGCCAAGCATCTACTTTTTTAGCTAAGCCTCTAAAAGCCGTCGCCGCTTTTGANCTTGGGTANGCCTCAACAACTGCTTTTTGCCTCTGCACTGCACGNCGCACGGCATCATCTTGAGGAACNGATCCGACATATTGCATCGCCACATCTAAAAANCGATCGGTTACTTTAATCAACTTGGCGAATAAAGCCGTACCTTCTTGTGGNGATCGCACCATATTGGCAATCACGCGAAANCGGAAAACTCCATAATCACGATTCAATAATTTAATTTGAGCATAAGCGTCGGTAATTGACGTTGGCTCATCCGTCACGACAATCACAATCTCTTGCGCTGCCCNAGCAAAACTCATNACCGCATCCGAAATGCCGGCGGCAGTATCNATTAATAAAATATCGAGTTCATCACCAATATCACTGAAGGCTTGTATTAACCCCGCATGCTCTTGTGTGGTTAGCATGGATAAATGCTGCGCACCNGAAGTCGCGGGCACNATNTTCACATTACCNGGACCCGCAACCATCACTTCACGCAGAGTACATTCNCCGCGNAATACGTTTTCAATGGTTTTATTGGCNGTAATACCAAGTAATACATCAATATTTGCCAAACCTAGATCGGCATCGAGAATAACAACACGACGCCCTAGCTCTGATAGTGAGCATGCTAAATTCACNGTTACGTTACTTTTTCCTACACCGCCTTTACCACCAGCGATTGCAATTACTTGTACTGGGTGTTGAGCCATGACTACACTCCGTGTTGCATAAAATTATTATTTGCTGCCGAACTCATTTCTGAGGTCTGCCAACGGGTTTGAGCCATTCGCGCCATCTGCTCTGCTAAACGCACCATTTTCTCTGCATTAGGAAAATGAATATCATCTGGAATATGTGGACCATCCGTTACCATATGTATGGGTAAACGGGTTACTGAGGCAATACTCATTGCTTGCCCCAAACTAAAACATTCATCCAACTTGGTAAAAATACAACCATCGATTCCCGCCGGTTTAAAATGTTCAAAATTCTCTTGTAAACAACGAGCCTGACTCGTTAGAGGCAAGGCCAATAAAGTATGTACTTTATTCCCTGCCCCTTTAAGCATAGACAATTGCACAGAGAAATGTGGATCTTGAATTGCTAAACCTGCGGTATCGATCAGAATAAATTTTTTATCACTTAATTTTTCTAACAGTGCGGATAAATCACCATTAGGCTCTAGCACCATCAACGGCACTTCCATAATACGGGCAAACGTTTTCAGTTGGTCGTGAGCCGCAATGCGGTAATTATCCATGGTAATCAAAGCGATATTGTCACTGCCATGATTCATCACATATTGAGCAGCAAGCTTGCCTATCGTGGTTGATTTTCCGGCCCCGGTTGGTCCAACAAAAGCAAAGCAACCACCGGTATGCAGCATATTATTTTCTGCTAGCGGTAAGTCTTCGGCAATAAAACGTAGGCACTGAGCCCAGCCTTTTTCAATATTTTCATCATCA
The DNA here is from genome assembly GCA_016765295.1 of Oleispira sp. GTDB lineage: Bacteria > Pseudomonadota > Gammaproteobacteria > Pseudomonadales > Oceanobacteraceae > Oleispira. Next base: position 16,061 of record JAESQF010000115.1, on the reverse strand, counting down.
TCATCGGGAATCGCACTGACCAGCTTATCGGCCCAAGAAGGGTCAATACCAAGATCTTGGCAGCGCTGCCAAATTTGCGCTTGCTGCCAGCTTAAAGGTCGATTGGGATTCCAAGCATTACCTTGCTGGCTGACCAACCAGTTCTTTAAGTCCTTAAGTTCATCAGAAACCTTGGCTAAAAAGGGCTCCGCCTCAGCACTGCTCATACTTGAGGTTTTTTGACTCATTGTTTGCTGCAACTCTTCTTCACTCTGCATAACCGCATCGAGTGCCTTAGATTGAGCAATAGTGCCTTCTTTAATTCCCATTAACGCTTCTTTTAATGCGGCGGTTGAAGAAACGTTTGCATGATCTAACTTGGGCTTCTCTTGCGAGGCTTGTGCTTGAGAGGGCTGAGCTTGACGAATCTTTCCGGTGGCTTGCTTGGCTTGCTCAAGTTCTTGCTGCAAGCTTAATTGACGATCAATCTCTTGCTGCTGTTGTTCATCAGCCATCTCTTGGTAATCAAGAGCAGCAATAACTTCTACCCCCTTACCCAAGCGTTTGTTGGATAATATAACCGCATCTGGGCCAAGCTCAGCCGAGACCATGCGCAGGGCTTGCTGCATATTTTTGGCGGTGAATCGTTTTGCTTTCATTTATTGAGCCCCCACAGTAGCCACGATAGTAATGGTTTTATCATCAGGAATTTCTTGGTACGACAGCACACTTAAATGTTCGATGGTATTGCGCACAAAACGAGAAAGTACTAGGCGTAATTGAGACGATACAACCAATACCGCAGGGCGACCTGCATTCTCTTGCTCTTGTGTCGCACTCATCAATGAACGCTGAATGGAATCGGCCATGCTGGGTTCAATTACTAGAGTGTCCATATTTCCTGTCTGCTGCGCACTTTGTTGTACTGTCTTAAGCAACAACTGTTCCAGAGCAGGGTCTAAAGTCATCACACTCAGCTCGTCCGCGGTACCAAAGATGTTCTGAACGATTAAGCGGGCTAAACCTGTTCTTGCTGCCCCGGTTAAAGCGGCAATTTCTTGACTACGAGGAGCCATATTCGCCAAAGACTCGGCTATGGTTCTCATATCTCGCACCGGCACATCTTCACGTAATAGTGCTTGTAATACCGATAATAGTTGACTAATAGAAACCGTATTGGGCACTAGCTCTTCCGCAAGTTTAGGTGATACGTCCGTCAAGATATCCAGCATCTTTTGCACATCCTCATGGCCAATCAATTCATGAGCATGCTTATGCAATAACTGATTTAAATGAGTCGCCACCACCGTACTGGCATCGACAACCGTATAACCCAAGGTCTGAGCCTTGTCTTTTTGGCTACTTTCAATCCACATGGCCTCTAAGCCAAAAGCGGGGTCTAAGGTTTCTATTCCCTCTATTTTGCCAAATACCTGGCCAGGGTTAATCGCCATATCACGCTCGGGATAAATTTCCGCTTCTGCCAGTGTCACTCCCATCAAGGTAATACGATATTGACTGGGCATTAGATCAAGGTTGTCGCGAATGTGAACCGAAGGCATCAAAAATCCAACATCCTGAGAAAGCTTTTTACGCACCCCTTTAATTCGGGCTAACAACTGTCCGCCTTGGTTCTTATCCACTAAAGGAATTAAGCGATAACCAACTTCTAAGCCAACACGATCAACCGCTTCTACATCATCCCAACCCAATTCTTTTACTTCGGCCCCAGGTAGCGCTTCACCGGGTAGCGGCGGTATACCCGTATCTGTCATTCCTTTCCCTGCTGAGTTGCTGCTTTGAGCCGCTTCCGCATTTTTTCCTCTAACCGGCTTGCCATTAACAAAGACACCCCCTTCATTACGCCAATGAATAAAGTAGGCCCCCGCCCCAGATAAAAAAGCAGCAGAAAGGAAAACAAGATGAGGCATATCGGGAATAATACCCATGCAAAACAAAACGACGGCGGTAATGGCGAGTGCGCGCGGAGTAGCAAAAATCTGGCCAATAATCTGATCACCTACATCTTTCGCATCACTGTTTCGAGTTACCATAATGGCAGTAGCAGTAGAAAGTAAGAGCGAAGGAATTTGTGCAACTAGACCGTCACCAATCGCCAAAATAGTATATTTTTGTACGGCATCGGCAAATAATAAATCGTGCTGTCCCATGCCTATAGCAAAACCACCGACAACATTAATCACCAGAATCAAAATACCGGCAATGGCATCACCTTTTACAAATTTACTGGCACCATCCATAGAGCCATAAAATTCAGCTTCTGCAGCAATTTCTTGTCGTCGTGCTTTGGCTTGATCTGCGTCCATTAAACCGGCATTTAAATCGGCATCAATCGCCATCTGCTTACCTGGCATCGCGTCCAAGGTGAAGCGAGCACTTACTTCTGCAACGCGGCCAGCCCCCTTGGTGACCACGACAAAATTAATAATCATTAAAATCGCAAAAACTACTAGGCCCACCGCATAATTACCACCAATCAATACTTCGCCAAAAGCTTCAATTACCTTGCCCGCAGCATCGCCACCTTTATGGCCTTCCAGTAAAACCACACGGGTAGACGCAACGTTTAAGGCTAAACGTAATAAAGTAGCAATTAATAAAATACTGGGGAAAACAGCAAAATCTAACGGCTTAATCGCATAAACACAGATTAGAAGCACGACGATAGAGATTGCAATATTGAAGGTAAAAAAGGTATCTAATAAAAAAGGAGGTAATGGCAGGGTCATCATGCCAAGCATAATCATTAGCATTAAAGGAATGCCGAGATTACCTGTAATCAAGGTAATGGCATTGCCTTTAATCTGTTGAAATATCTGTCCGCGATCTAACGTGGCCATAAATACCCTACTGCAAAAAAATTGACGTTAATAAGTCTATTTGCAAAAAGAGTGCACACTTTGGGTTTTTAAGAAAATTAATGTGTTTTTATTGTAATTATTCAGAAAATTTTATAAACCGATCCATGACTGGATATTTATTCCACAAAACGGCGTAAATACCAGCTACTGCAGGTATTCATAGCGCTTGCGCTCCCTGTAGCCTTAGGTTCGGCATCCATGCCTCGCATATTTGCTCCATAATTACCCAATAATGGATCTACTTCTATCTAGGTGGTAACCATCTGAATAATTATTCTTTTATTCAGTATTCGCATCGACTCTTAAGTCTGCAGGAATTGGCATATTTGGACGATGATCTGGACTCGGACCTTGTCCTTTCGCGTACTGGTCCACCTGAAAGATGTAGGCTAATACCTGAGCTACAGCGGTATAAAGCCCCTCGGGTATTTCATCATCAATACGAGTATGGGCATAAATCGCACGGGCCAGTGGCGGTGCTGCCATTTGCGGCACATTATTTTCTTTAGCAATTTCTCGAATTTTAAGCGCTGTTTCTTCAATACCTTTCGCCACCACAATGGGCGCTCCGGAACCCCCAGTATATTTTAACGCCACTGCATAGTGCGTTGGGTTGGTAATAACCACATCGGCATCGGGTACCGCGCCCATCATACGACGCTGCGCCGCTTCTCTCTGCACTTGGCGGATTCGCGCTTTCACCTCGGGTTTACCTTCGGTATCTTTAAATTCGTCTTTGATTTCTTGTAAAGACATACGCAATTTTTTGGTATGGCTGTAAATTTGCCAGGGCACATCGATCATTGCAATGATCAAGGTTGACGCACACAGAATCACAGCAGCCCACAAAACAATTTCTGTAGAGCGCTTAATCGCAGGGCGCACTGCAGCATTCTGCAATGCCATAGCATCATTAAAATAATATTTAAGGACGAAGTAAGCACAGGTACCCACCACTAAAACTTTCCCCCACGCTTTAAATAACTCCACCAAAGAATTAGCAGAAAACATGCGTTTAATACCGGCTAGAGGGCTTAATCGAGACGCTTTAGGGGCAAGGGCCTTAGTACTAAAAATCCACCCACCGACACCTAACGGTGATAAAAAAGCAGCGATGATGACTAAAATAAACCAAGGAACCAATGCCGAAACTGCTTCCCACATAGACTGAGACATATGACTAAACATAGAGCTAGTATCAAACAATGCGGCGCGTTCAACATCAAGATTAAAACGTGCTATGTGATAAATTTTTTCACTCATGTAAGAACCAAAAGCAACCAGTCCTAATGATCCAAATAATAATATCGCCGTTGTATTCAACTCTTTCGAGCGTGCAGTCTGTCCATCGTCTTTCGACTTCTGGATCTTTCGCTCGGTGGGTTCCTCTGTTTTTTCTTGACTACTGTCTTCATCAGCCATGTTAGGGCTCCAATAAAGTATCTACATAAGTAACGTAATAAAAACTAAGGTGTTCGAATTAACGAACGTAAAAATTCAAAAAGCGTTTCTAATAATACATGATAACTTTCGCCAACTTGGCCAATGATCAACCAGATAATCAAAAGACCAACCAGCATAGTGACAGGAAAACCTAAGGAGAAAATATTCAACTGTGGCGCAGCTCGCGTCATCACACCAAAAGCAAAGTTAACGATCAATAACGAGGTTAATGCCGGCAGTGCAATCACTAAAGCTGAGGCAAACATCCAACCGCCCCAGCGCACCATCCGGCCATATTCATCGGCGGTCCAAGCCCCGCCGCCAACAGGCATAGTATAAAAACTTTCAACCACGACTTCTATCACGATCAAATGGCCATTTAATGCCAAGAAAGTCAGACTGGTTAAAAATAGAAACCACTGACTCACCACAACCACAGAAACCCCTTGGGCGGGATCGACCGTTGTTGCAATCCCTAAACCGGTTTGCATGGCAATTAACTGACCCGCCAAGACAAAAACCTGACTTACAACTTCCACCATAAAACCTAATACAATACCAATCAGCATTTGTTCAAAAATAATTATAAAAGAGGCCAATGACATAGGGTCAACAGCCGGCATAGGCGGTAATAAGGGGGCGATAATAAAGGTGATAAATACGGATAATAAGATGCGAATTTGTCTGGGCACCAGTTTACTACCCAATAGGGGCATAACCCCTAAGCAACCTGCTATACGGGCAAAAGCATAAAAGTACTGACTAACCCAGCTGTTTAATTCTAAGGCGGTAAATTCCAACATAGTCCTAATTCACCTCAACCTACCAAAAAAGGAATATTGGTATAAATACCTAAAGTGAACTCAACGACCTTATTAACCGCCCAAGGGCCAAAGAAAATAAGGCTTAATAAGGTAATAATTAAGCGCGGTAAAAAACTTAGCGTCTGCTCATTAATTTGCGTCGCCGCTTGGAACGTCGCCACACATAAGCCAACAACAAGACTAGGGATAACCATGACAAAAACAATGGTAACAATCATAAATAGCGCTTGTGAAAATAAGTCGCCAATTTGCTCTACCCCCATACCGCCTCCCTATTCATAAGGTAATTAAATAGTTCCAAAACTATTAGCCAGAGTGCCCATAACCAAAGCCCAACCATCGATTAATACAAACAACATGATTTTAAACGGCAAAGAAATAATGATTGGTGATAACATCATCATCCCCATTGCCATTAAAATACTGGCAACCACGAGATCGATAATCAAGAAGGGGATAAATAATAAAAAACCGATTTGGAATGCTGTTTTCAATTCGCTGGTAACAAAGGCAGGGATTAAAATATGCAAAGGGGTTTCGTCTGGACTGAGTAAATCTTTTCTGCCAGAAATCCTAACAAATAAATTCAAATCCGTTTCTCGCGTTTGCGCCAGCATAAATTCTTTCATCGGTCCAGAAGCAAGCTCTAACGCTTCTAATGGCTTAATTGTTTCATTCAGATAAGGCTGAATTGCAATTTCATTCACTTTCTCAAAAACAGGCATCATGATAAAGGCCGTTAAGAAAATCGACATACCCAAAACTATTTGATTAGAAGGGGTTTGCTGTAAACCAAGAGCTTGGCGCAAGATCGCCATCACCACGATAATACGAGTAAATGCCGTCATCATCATAATAATGGCAGGCAATAAACTTAATAACGTCATTAACGCTAAAATTTGAATGGTGACCGTATATTCGCCACCGGTATCGGTTTGCTGAAAAGTCACCGCAGGAATGCCAAGAGCATTAATATCTGCGTAGGATAAGAGAGGGAATAATAGAAAAACAATCGCGCCTAGAAACTTCATGCTTTATTTAGCGCCTTATTAAAAATAGCAAGGAAAGCAGGGGTTTGTTGTTCTACGTCTTGTTGTTTTATCGGTTGATCCAATACTAATAGTGTCTGAATAGATTGAGCGGTAATACCAATCAATAATTGTTGCTCACCCACTTGAATCAAAGATACTTTTTCTTTTAAGCCGATAGAAACCGTGGCCAAAGTTTGAATCATTTTACCCTGACCGCCAAAAGCCCCGGCCATGCCAGACTTATTCATGCTTTGTAAGCGTTTGGCGAAATACGCCAACAGAAAAATAAAGGCGATCATTCCCGCTAGAGTAAAAACAACTCGTACCACAGAAGACATCGGATCGACTGAGGAGAGAGTTTCCTCAGCCTGCGACCACATCGGCATAAATCCAACAACAAATAAAATTGCCTGATGGATTTTTTTATTAACGCAAACGCTGAATTCTTTCACTTTGACTCACCACATCTGTTAAGCGAATACCAAATTTATCATTAACCATCACAACTTCACCATGAGCAATCAAGGTACCGTTAACGAGTACATCGAGAGGTTCACCGGCAAGTCGATCAAGCTCAACCACTGAGCCTTGGTTCAATTGCAATAAATTACGAATCGGAATTTCCGTGCGCCCGACTTCCATTGAGATGGAAACAGGAATATCTAAAATCACATCAAGCTCAGGAGATTCGGCGTCTTCTACAGGCTTACTGTCATCGGTCAGTGGATCTAGTGGCGCTGGCTGTACGGTTTCAGTTTCTTCCGTCATAGCGTCAGCCCATTCATCACCGACATTACCTGCCTCTTCTGCCGTTGGGTCTTCCGCCATCGCGGCGGCCCACTCATCTCCGACGGCTGCATCACCGTCAGCGGCATCATCAACCCCGGCAGCCACATCAGCCGCAAGATCATCAACATCGATATCTCCTACCTGACCTGCATCAGCTCCTGACTCTGCACTCGTATCAGCACTTTCAGGCACATCTGGGGTTTTCTCACTATCTGGTCCATTCTCATCTTGAGTGTCATCACTCATAATATCCCCCTAACAACGCACTAGCGTCGTTTATGATTAAGTTGTTTAACAATTTTAACGGCTAGGTTTTTATCAGAAACACCCAGTTTACCTCTAAACATCGGCACACCTTGAGCCTGCGAAGTGAAAAACTCCGGCATTTCAATAGGAATAATATCCCCAGTTTTTAAAGCCGCCACTTCTCGCAAGGTCATCTCATGCTCAACCACGGTGCCATGTATTGCCACCTTGGCATTTAAAATATCTTCTCTTAAAGATTGCTGCCAACGATCATCAACGTCATCAATATCACTTTGCATACCGGCATCAAGGGTTTCTCGAATAGGTTCAATCATCGAGTAAGGCATGGTGATATGCATATCACCACCACCACCATCGAGTTCAATATGAAAGGTGCTCACCACGACAACTTCAGAGGGACTTACAATATTGGCCATAGCCGGATTCACTTCTGATCCAACATATTCAAATTCGGCATCCAAAATGGTATGCCAGGCTTCTTTGTAATCTTTAAAGACTTGCGTCAAAACCAATTGAATAACGCGTATTTCTGTTGGGGTAAATTCACGACCTTCAATTTTTGCATGACGGCCATCACCACCAAAAAAATTATCCACTAACTTAAAGACCAACTTGGCATCTAGAATAAATAGAGAGGTTCCCCGTAATGGTCTAATTTTGACGAGATTTAAACTGGTGGGTACATACAGCGTATGAACATACTCACCAAACTTCATGATTTGCACACCACCCGATGCCACATCGGCACTGCGGCGCAAGAAGTTGAACATGCTTATACGAGTATAACGGGCAAAACGTTCATTGATCATTTCCAGCGTAGGCATGCGACCGCGAACAATACGGTCATTACTGGTAATGTCATAAGCCTTAACACCCGCGGCATCAATATCTGATTCAGGCTCAACATCTACATCATCAACGCCGTGTAATAGCGCATCAATCTCGTCTTGGCTTAATAAATCCTGCACGTGATTACCCTATTGCATGACGAAGTCAGTAAATAATACTGCTTCGATTCCTTCGACATTAGACTCGCGTTTTAATACTTCTATTAGCTGGTCTTGTAATTTAACTTTTAATTCAATGCGCCCTTCTGGCGTTCGTAAATTCTTAAAATCCTGATCCGATAATATGCGGACAATTTCATTTCTTAGCATCGGGTTATGCAATTCAATCGCATCAACAACCCCTTGTGAACGCGTCATAATTTCGATACTGGTTTGCAAAAAACGCTGTCGGGTGCCGATATTATAATTAACGATAAACCTTGGCTTCATCTTGATATATTGTGCGGGTAGTACAACCCCAGGGACGTCTTCAACCATCTCTTCCGAACCCTCCGCGGCATCACCGTCCTCTGCGCTATCATCAGATGACATTAAAAAGAGGGTTGCCCCAACCGCAATAGCGATAACGACAAGAACACCCACAATGATAATAATGAGTTTTTTCTTGCCTCCACCTTCGGTTTCTGGATTTGCCTGATCCAACTTTAAATCTTGTTCAGCAGCCATAGTGTCATTTCTCCGATAGACATAGTCAATTTAGCAATAGGTATGCCAGCTTTTTTCGTCAAAAAAACTAGCAGAGATTGGATACGCCGTCTTCGTTTGAAAACAGCGCTATAGACAGCTTAGACAGCTATGGCGGGACTACCTAGACAAAGGTATCTAATAAATTATTATTTTTAGGAATATTAATATTTAACGTTTCCTCTGTTGCCAGAGATGAAGTGTCAGAATTTTGTTGATCTTGAGCCAATCCCTGTTCCGAATCTTGCTGCTGTCCTCCTGCCTGTTGCTCGGCTCCGGTTTGCACATCAAATTCCGTCAACTCCAATCCTTCGCTAGCCAGCATTTCACGCAAACGGTGAGCACTACTTTCTAACGCTTCTTTTACTTGTGGGTTCGATACTTGAACCTGTACTTGAGTTTGCTGATCGTCTTTGATGATCAGTTTAAGCTCTAGGCTACCCAACTCTGGGGGATCTAGATGTATGGTTACTTGCTTGATATTTTTCGCGGCATTCATGCTAATACGTTCAGATAATGCATCTCCCCAAGCTTGCTGACCCTTAGTCAGCTTTAACGTTTGATCATCTTGCTTACGCTCGCTAGTAAGTAACTTCGCGTCTACCTCTGTTTTTTCGTCTTTCTCCATTGCCGTTAAATCCTGCAATGATTGCTGAATAGGATCCTCTCCCATTGCTAATGCCAAACTTATATTACTTTCGCCGGTCGCAGTCAGTTGCGGCCCTGCTAATGGAGATGCAGCTGCTGATGAAAGGGAAGATGAGAGTGATGATGAAAGTGAACCGGGTAAAAGAGATAAGGGATCCGAATTTTTCCGAGTAGCACCGAGAAAACGATCCTCAGTTGAATTCTCATCCGAGGCTAATTCAGCTGCTGTAGAAAGCGGTTCGCGGGTAACATCTGCCGCTTTATTATTTATCGCCCCTCGAGCTTGCAAGCTTGCCAGCGCATGAGCGGCAGAGCCTTGCTCAGAAATAGCGGCCATATTAGCGGGCCCAGTCGACACCGCTTGAGCCGCGTTATTTTTATTAGTCATATTAGTCGGCAGCGTGCTGCTTACTAATGACTGAGCATAAAAACCTTGCTCTTCTAATATCGTTTGCACCTTGTCATCACTTTCTGACTGAGGTTTGCTATTCGCGTTTAAAGAATCTGTTGCGGTACCCGCGTTGGCAAACGCTAATCCCCCCAGCGGCAATTCTTCGCCTGCCTCGTGCAGCAGCGGCAAACTATCGACCTCCGCCGCGGTCACATTCAGCGCCTCGACCATAGGTCCATTGCTAGACAGAGCAGCGGTCAAAAGACTCGCGCTACTGGGCGCCGGGGTGCCAGCGCTCGCAGCTAACGTTGAATCGGGTAAATAGCCTGCGAGCAGGCTATCAAAGCCTGAAGCTGCGGGCTTTTCACCCTCCCCTAATATCGTCAGTGAATTGTCTGTTGATAAGCCCAAGCTCATAAAGAGCTGCATTAAACCTTGCTGCGTTGGTTGGGTTTCCATAGTACCTCCCATTAATCTTATGTATATAAGAGCAAAGGGTGGGCCAACTATCCGTTGGCTATGGAATTAAAGATAACAGAATAGATTTGACGTTTTGATATTCACTATCAATCGCCGTGATCAAAGAAGGGATACTTTCAAGTACGTCTATACGCGCTTGTTCTTCTAACTTAAAACATAAGTCTGCCAGAGGTAGCGCTGAAATATTGCCTGAAGCCCCTTTAAAACTATGAGAAATGTCTCGTAGCGCAGTACAATCTTGTTGCTCTAGAGCTCGCTGTAAAGCGGTAATCCTAGGGTCTGAATCATCAATATAGACCTGAATTAACTCGGGGAATTCATCCTCCATGATCTCTTCAAGCATCGATAGTGCTTCGATATCAAAATGTGACGCTTTATCCAAACCTACCTCCCAGTAATTTCTAGTTAGTTACTATTAATTTATTACTAGGGCCAGTGTATCTCTGCGGTCACTTTATTACCACAGCCGAAATATTCTAAAGAGTGACATAATGAATAAATTAACGGTATGCCACGACCGCTATACTTCTTTTGTGACTCATTTGGCACTTTTAAAAATTTATCTGGGTAATCAAATCCTTCGCCACTGTCTTCGACACTGAGAGAAAATATACCCGAGCGTCCACCCGCTGAATTATGCTTCATCCTTACCTTGATAAAACCGTCTTGTAAATTATCTAACTGCTGCTGGCGTAATGAATAATATTGAGCAAATCCCGCGGGAGTCGACTTTAGCGATGAATCCAACTTTAGAATGCCATGCTCTAAACCGTTAGAGAAAAGTTCAGCAACCACGGTAAATAACTGCCCTCCCATCACTCTTAATGCAGGAACTTCCATCATAATATGCATAAGCAACGGTAATGGATTGAAATGTTTCAATGAATCAACCCCTAATTCATATTCTAATGACCAATCACTAGGTCCGGTAATTGTCCCCTGCTCCATTACTTGCTCAGAGTCTTCTAATTCACTTTCATCGACCATTTTAAGCTCAATAATGGTGGTATCATCATCACGCTCAGACTCACCGACAAACTCATTCACTTGTTCTTTCACTGTTTCAAATAATGCATCTGGGGCTAAACTACCATTGAATATTGACAGTAAACGCTCTTCGCCAAACATATCGCTGTCTGCGTTGCGAGCTTCAATAATGCCATCCGACCACATAAACAAGCGATCGCCCATTGCCATGGAGTGATCGCTCATTTCGTCGTCAAATTGTTCACTGCTTAATACCCCAAGAGGTAAGTGATGTGAACGAATTGATTCTAGCTTACGCCCTTCATCGGATAATAAAAAACTATCTGGCACTCCGCCCATCCACATACTGATGCTGCGCTTGGTAAAACTTAAATCGACCACCGCCGCACAGCAAAAAAAGCCCACGGGCAGAATGCTTTTCAACTTCAAATTTATTTCACGCAAAACATCTCGTATGTCGAAGCCTTTAGCGGTCATGCCATAGAATATCTCCGCCATTGGCATTGCGCCGATCGCCGCAGGCAAACCATGACCGGTGAAATCCCCAAGAAAAACGTGCATACCACCGGAAGGCTTACGCGCCGCGAGCAATACATCGCCATTAAAAACAGCCAAAGGCGATAACATATATTTTATATTGGTGGCATTGAGACAGCCCGAATGGGCAACATTATCAAATACCGCTTTGGCGACATGCTGCTCATGCAACATGTGCTGATTGTTTTCAGCAATCGTATCACGCTGTTTTTGTAAAGTAGCATGCATCATTCGCATACGACCAAACGCATCGATTTTGGCTTTAAGAATAATATGATTATAGGGTTTTGAGAGAAAATCATCACCAGACACTAAACAGTCTGCCAGACTTTGCGCATCAATTAAGGAGGTTAAGAAGATAATGGGAACCAGATCTTCACCCGCTAATTGCTTGATCTCTTTTGCTGCTTCCTTGCCATCCAGCTCAGGCATCAATACATCCATAAGGATGATATCCGGAGACTCTTTTACATAGCAATCTATTGCCAGCTTGCCATTTTCTGCTTCAATAACTTCGTGCCCTTGCCTTCTGATAATCTTACTTAATAATAACCGATCCGAAGCATTATCATCAGCAATCAATATTTTCATGCTAGCCATCCAATGGTTCTGTTATTGAATTGTAAAAAGCTGTTCGAAATTAGAAATCGTTAATATTTTTTTAACATCCGAGTTGCATTTTACAATTTTAATATTTGCGTCATCACCACCGGCGTGATCGCGTAATAATAACAACATACCCAATGCCGAACTGTCTAGGTAAGAGGTATTACCTAAATCAACGACATACACATTGACCTCACTAGAAATACTTTCATACGCATCACGAAATTCTTGATGTGCACTAAAGTCGAAACGACCATCTATTTTAATGGTCAACTCTTTATTATTACTATCGATACTAGACTGAACACCCATTTGCTATCTCTCCTTGTGCCTTTAATATAACCTTCTTATAACCTTCTTATAACCTTAGCCTAAATTCAGCATTAGCCTAGTGCATAAATCTTTCATTTCTGCTGAGCAGCTTTCAACATTTTTCCGGGTATTTTCTGCAAGGGCAAAACTTCATCCACAGCCCCTATATTAAATGCCGCTTGAGGCATCCCCCAAACAACAGAAGTTGCTTCGTCTTGGGCATACGTTATCGCCCCAGCTTTCTTCAGCCTTAACATAGCATTAGCACCATCTGCCCCCATTCCCGTTAGCATTACGGCAACAACCTTAGAGCCATATGATGCCAAGATAGAATCAAACATGACATCAACGGCGGGACGGTGGCGGTTAATTTTTTCTGTCTGAATAAGGCGACAAACTTTTTTACTACCGGATGTCGCTATGGTTAGATGAAAATCACCTGGGGCGATATAAACGCAACCTGGTCGAATAATCATACCTTCCTGCGCTTCAAAAACTTCCATCGCTAATACCCGATCTAAACGTTCGGCAAAGGAAGTACTGAATACTTTAGGAATATGTTGAGTAATGAGTATGGGGGGGCAATTTGCGGGAACCGATGTTAATAACTCTTTAATCGCTTCCGTCCCTCCCGTAGACGACCCGACAGCAATAACTCTAGAAAAGTTGGTATCCTTAGCAATGTTTGTTTGTGTAACTTTATTTTGTTCAAAAGGCCTTACCCTAGCCGTTGAAGCCATGCGAACTTTATCGACTAAATCATCGGCAAAAATGCGCAACTTAGTTTCGGTTTTAGCTTTAGGCTTACAAATATAATCAACGGCACCGAGTTCGAGTGCTTCCAGTGTTTCTGGCGCACCCCGCTCAGTGAGTGTCGATACCATAATCACCCGCATCGGCCGCAGACGCATGAGGTTTTGCAAAAACTGCAGCCCCGTCATCTTAGGCATTTCTATATCTAAGGTTAAAACGTCAGGGGATAATTGTTTTATTTTTTCTCTGGCAATAAAGGGATCTGCGGCGGTGCCAACAACCTCGATATCATCTCGACTGTTTAATATTTCAGTCAACATTTGTCGAATCAAAGCAGAGTCATCAATTACCAATACACGTATTTTAGCCATATAGTTTCCTAAAATAACTCAACATTATCAGCACTAGGCTTAGACTGATTATCCACAGAAACATACTTCTCGTATGCTATCTCACGACGAATAATCGTATCGTTTTTAAGATCTTTAATACGTCTCAACTTCACGCTGCCCGTATCAGGGAAGTATAATACCTTGCGAGCAAACACATCACCAACATCGCTGGCTTCAATTTTTAATTGCTCATCGGATAAATACTTGTAAACGAATAAAATATTTTTCTGACCAATATCCGTCATTTTCGCCATCATCTGGCCACCGCCAAATATTTTAACCTCAAAATTTTTCTTTTCTCCACCCCGTTTTAAAATAGCGTTAATAAGATACTCCATCGCCCAATTACCATAACGGGAGGCCGACGTGGCAGGGTTATCGCCCCAACGTTCACTGGAAAATTCACTATCTTGCGGTAGCATAAAGTGATTCATACCGCCGATGCCTTTATTTTTATCGCGAATACACACTGAAATGCATGAGCCTAATACCGTCGAAATCATTTCACCATGCGTCGAGACATACAGTTCACCGGGTAATATTTTAGCCGACCATACCTGGTGCACCTTGTCCCAATAACGATTTACATGTTCAAACTCATGGCTTAAGGGCGGCTGTAGGTGTGGAGGCAAATGGCTTGGCAGTGCTGCCATTAGCGTATTTTCCTATAAATAGTATTGCCCATATTTTCAAAGCGATCACTAATACCGTGTAAATTTTCCGAGTGGCCAATAAATAAATAGCCACCAACATCTAACAAATCGGCATAGCGGTCAAACAAAACTTTCTGTGTGGGTTTATCAAAATAGATGACGACATTGCGACAAAATATAAAATCAAAGGGCCCGGTCATTGGCCAGGTTTCTAATAAGTTAAGGCGTTTAAAATGAATAAACTGCCTAACCTTATCTTTAACTTTTACATCTTTACCACCACTACCCCGTTGAAAGTAATTCTTTATGGTTCTCTCTTCTAAACCATCCACTTCGGTTGCTGAATAGACAGCCTCACGTGCGGTCTCTAATACTTCAGGATCTAGATCCGTCGCTAACAGTTTCACATCCCAATCGGAGGGGATGCCAGACTTTAATAATGTCATCGAAATTGAATACGGCTCCATGCCTTTCGAACAACCCGCTGACCATATTCGTAGCCGCTTGGTCGCACTGTTTTTTCTTTTCAACTCGGTTAATACGGTTTTCTGCAGATATTCAAAATGGTGATTTTCACGAAAGAAAGACGTTAGATTCGTGGTTATCACATTTATAAAATTCGATAACTCCTCATCTATATTGGCTTCTAAATAATCTAAATAACTTGAAAAATCATTTAGATTCAATTTACGCACCCGGCGGGCAATGCGACCATAAACCATATCCTGCTTATGGTCGCCCAAGACAATCCCGGTATAGCGCCCTGCCAAACCTGCAATCCGTTGAAAATCCTCATGGCTCATGGGGAATTCCTTTTCCCCAAAATCCATTTCCACTTTCATTTTGGCACTCGACATATCAGCCCTTAAAACTCTTGCCATTCGTCGTCAGCAGAATTACTCATCTTGGCACCTTTGCCTTGATGAGCAATACCTCTTGCGGGCGCTGCCATCGGTGCTGGGCTATTAACATAGCCTGCAGACATGTTGCTGGCGGAATCACTTAAGGTAAAGAAGTCCATCAGCGTCATCATGCCCCTCGATTGCTCTGCCATCGCTTCACCCGCGGCGGTGGCTTCTTCTACTAGAGCGGCGTTTTGCTGGGTCATCTCGTCCATCTGCGCGATGGCACTGTTCACTTGCTCAATACCCGAGGACTGCTCTTGCGCCGCGACACTGATCTCTTCAATCATATCGGTTACGCGTTTCACCGAAGATACGATGCTTTCTAAGGTTTTACCGGATTCATTCACCAGGTTAGTACCGGCGTTTACTTTCTCAACACTGTCGCGAATGAGATCTTTAATCTCTTTCGCCGCTCCGGCGCTGCGCTGGGCGAGGTTACGAACTTCGCCCGCAACCACTGCAAAGCCTCGACCCTGCTCACCGGCTCGCGCTGCTTCAACGGCGGCGTTTAAGGCCAATAGGTTGGTCTGGAAAGCAATCTCATCGATGACGCCAATAATATCGGCAATCTTATTACTCGCTTGGTTAACCTCTTCATCGCGGTTACGGCTCGGCTAACCACCTCACCCCCTTGTGCTGCTTGCTCACTC
>JAESQF010000114.1 GCA_016765295.1 Oleispira sp. | reverse complement strand
TCCAACCCTGGCTGATACCGATGGTGACGGCCTGTCTGATAGTGTGGAACGCAGTTTGAATCTAGATCCACGTTCTCGCGATACCGACAGTGATTTATTGAGTGATGCCCATGAGTACAATGGTATTTTCAGCAACCCAAGTAAACAAGATAGTGATGGCGATGGCTTAATGGATGGCGAAGAGGTCACCTTCTTCAAAACTTCACCGCTGTTAGACGATACCGATGGTGACCAAATTATGGATGGTGATGAAGTCATTCTAGCCAACCGAAATGCCCGCATTGCCGACCTGGCTCAGCCTACTATTGAGATTGAAAGTATCACTCTGGAATTGGATGTGCGGTTTGATCAAACTAAAGACGCAACTACGACAACAGGTGTTACTAGAACCGTTAGTTCTACGCTGACACAAAGTGATACGAAAACATATTCTAAAACGAATGAAGAGATTAATCAGATTTCGGCATCCGCTACAGCTGAAACGGAGTTTGAGGTTAGTGCTGAATCACTTGGCATTCCACAGGCTAAGATTACAGCATCTGCAACAGCGGGCGGGGAACATGCCTGGTCAGCAAGCTGGTCAAGTGAGACATCAAAATTAACTCAGAATGAGTACAATAAATCACTAGAAACTACTGAAGCAGTAAGTGCAGGTACTACAGTTTCTCGGCATGTAGAAGCCGCTAGAATGAGTACCCTGGTCTATCTATCTGCCGCGGGCGATGTTGCATTTACTATGCGCGATTTACAAATTACCGCCCTAGTTTCAGACATTCGAAATCCGGGTAAATATTTGCCGGTGGCAACTCTGGTGCCAGATTTATCCGTGGACGGTCTAAATAATGAATTTAACCTCGGGCCATTGGCTGACAAAATTGGGCCATTAATTTTCACCACTAAAGATATTTTTCCTGCACAGGTCGAGCGCCTGATGCGCGACCCGAGCGGCGTCATCTTTAAAATATCTAATTACAATATTACCGATGAGATTGGGCGTAATTTTGCTTATACCTCTCAGGACGTGGTTGATCGCACGTCTTATATCTCACTGGACTTTGGCGGTGCTGAGCAGACGGGTGCGACGATTGGAGAAGGCACAGAATTTTATCGAGTAGCGACCAGTTTTGGTCGTACCATTGGCTCTGTCGTGGATTCTATGGCCGTGCAGCAACAGATAACCCCGACTGAAGTGCGTGCAGCGTACGGTTTTGCGTTTGATG
The DNA here is from genome assembly GCA_016765295.1 of Oleispira sp. Lineage (GTDB taxonomy): Bacteria > Pseudomonadota > Gammaproteobacteria > Pseudomonadales > Oceanobacteraceae > Oleispira. Next base: position 45,991 of record JAESQF010000114.1, on the reverse strand, counting down.
ACGTTGACAGCCTGATTAGTTACGACTTGTCGGGCAAAAATATCGGCGTTGTTTTTCATGATGTAATGCAAAATGTACTGGGCTTAACACACTACGATAGTGCTACTGATATTCCTGCATCCGACGCTTCTGGTCGGCTGTTCAGTTATGCGACTACCTTTAACGATAACGGTGTCGAACGTATTACCCGAATAAGGCAAATTGAGAACAATTCAACTCGACAGTGGAGTTTGGTGTCACCGTCTGGCTTGATTCTAGACGCACAATTGTCATTTGGTGCTGGTGCTATCAAAGCAGATGACCAAGTGTTGTTGTCGGGAAGGGGTATCAGCCTGGCCTATGTTCAGGATGACGATCAAGATAAAATACCTGCCCGCCTTGAATATTTGAATGGTTGTAGCGATAGTGCTTTGGATAGCGATGGTGACGGCCTAAGTGATTATCTCGAAGTGTTTGGTGCTGAGAAAAATTCTGATGGTGCCTATGCAAATATCGCTGACAAATGGGTAGTTGACGTTAAAGCTATCGGTACTTATCAAGGTTTTTCCAGTTGTAATTCACTCGATAGCGATGCAGATGGTATTCCCGATTTTTATGAATACCACGGTTTTGATGCGGTCACTTCCGTTGCCAATTTAGATGGCACGGTTACCAACACATTCACAGCCTATAGCGGTGATGGTCCGACGCCACGCACCGATGCCAAAAAACAGGACACCGATGCTGATGGCATTACCGATTTCGACGAACGTAAGGGTTACGTTACCTACCTTGAATTTCCTTTGGTGCCGACATCGGAATGTAAAAATATAGCTGGCGATACAACTCCACGCTATAAAGTGGAATGTACCAGCAACCCCCTGAATTCTGATACCGATGGAGATGGACTGCCCGATGGTGCCGAATTAGCTTTCGCTAGTGATCCTACTGTACAAGATGCCGGTGATATTGCTGATCTTGACGGTGATACTCTGCTAGGCCGTGAAGAGTCGGACGGTTGGCCAGTGACGTTTGCATATTCTGGTCTGTATTCGGTCTATAGCTCGATTGATCCTCTTATCGCTACGGCTGAGTTAAATACCGAAGATACCCGTGATATTACCTGCCTACCAGATGTGACGGGTTGTTATACGCTATCCACGTCTAGTTCTGGTGATCCGGAATACATAGGTATTAGTAATTACCCTGGTAATGTACTCGTTCCCACCTCGAGCTCTGTGCTCCGTGATACCGATGGTGACGGTGTATGGGATAATTTAGAACAGAATATTAGCCTGGCGGAAACGGGTTACACAGGGAGTACGCACCCAAGGGTGGAGGATACCGATAATGATGGTCGCTCAGATTATGAAGAGTTGTTCGGCTATCCATATCAGGCTGCAGATTTTGATTCGGCAAAAATCTATCAAGGTACTCTGGACTCGCCAATAACCACCAACCCGCTCAAGACTGATAGTGATAGAGATGGCCGCAGTGATGGTGATGAAGTTAATCAACCCTGGATTGTTTCGGTTGTTGGCATACCTACCTCAGAGAACGTCTACTCAAATCCTAATGACTCGGATGAGGACCTTGATGGTCTTAATGATTTTGAAGAAAAGTTAAAGGGCACTCACCCTAAAAAGGCAAACACAGACGGTGATGCAGATGCTTTCCTATTTAACGATGGTGATGAAATTAAGCTCGGCTTAAATCCGTTAGATCCGAGTGATATGTGCGTTAAGGTAACATTTACCAGTTTCAGAGTTTCACACTCATTTCCTGATAGCGTTAGTGGCGGGATAATAGGTGGAGTACGTGTAGCGGCAATTAGTAGTGGATTGGAGGGACACGTTTATTTTGCGGGCAACTTCAGGCAGCCTAACGTTGACAGAGGCCTTACAGAACAGTTACCCGAGCCTCCTTCCGCCTATGTGCTTATGAAGACAGGGGAGTCAATCAAAGTGTCAACGGGAGGGGTAAAGTTCCAACCACTGAATGGTGCCTTGTATGATGTCACCGATGCAAGTCTAACAGTACTCTCCACTGAGTTTACATTAGCGGCAGCGCTAGCAACAAAGACTTATTCGACGCCACTTATTAGTCCGTCGGGTACCGATACCTTTGAACCATTTTTTATCTTTGATGTAATGACTGGAACTGATGTGTCAGCTAATCCAACAGGAACTTTTTGCCAGGAGCTATAAGTAAAACCCCATAGTCAAAGGCAATAGTTGTGACGAATTAATCCATTAGTTGGAGTTTAGATGCAAGTCGAACGGCTGAAGTCACCAAACGAAGTTTAATCGGGGGGACATGATGATCACACCATGTCCCTTTAAAATGACTTAGAAACTAGCTAGGTTTCTATTTATCAAATTCAATCTGATAGACAGTCGTTGTACCGCTCACTTCATTACCTACCGCAATATAGTGCTTACCTACTCGAGTAAAGTAATCAATCGACTCTGGCCCTAAATCCCCAGCGGCAGGATTATAAATACCATTCTCGCAATCGCCTTCTTCAACCAGCGTACAAACTGATTCGCTAAAGTCGCGATTATTAATATAAGACTGGTATACCGGTGCCGTTGGCACAGTAACATCGTAGACGATAATACCGCCCTGACGCTCTAGGCCGATAAAGGCGTAATGCTTACCATTGATTTCTGCAACTTCTATGGCTTCTGGCTCCGTACCTTTATCATCACTGCGGTTATCCGCTGTTTCAGCAGGATCGTTATTATCATTGGTTGCGTTAAAATTTTCACTATCGATGGCGAAAACTTTCTTCGCGATATCGTCGCCACTATCAAATACTAACTCAGCCTGCTCATTCCAGATTGAAAAGGAGCGCCCACCAAAAATAACGATGTTATCTTCAGCTGAATAGTGTTCTTTATCGGCAACGATTTTAATGCGCTTAAGTTGGTTATTGTCATCTAGCGCCGCTTTTAACGGATGAGATGCATCGACTAGAGCAACAATATTTTTACCACGCTGTTCGTCAGTAAACGAAATACAGTCGCCTAGTTCGTTTGCATATTTAATCGCGTCTTCATCATCGCCTCCTACTTCATACTCATCACCATCCCAATCATGGTCTGCGGCGGCACAAGCCTTCTGAGTTGTAGAATAAATATATTCACGGCCATCCCCTTCATTAGCAGAGATAATATAGCCCGCACCATCGATACTAAAACTGGCGATCGTATCAGGCATATATAAACCAACGAGTTGTTCATAACTAGCGAACTCACCGACGCCATTATCTTTATTAGAAGCATCAAGCCTATTACCACTAGCCGCATTCCAGCTCTTTTCTCCTAAGCCTTTTATTGAATCTATACGAGCTGTCGCAATATCGATAATCGCCATCGCATTATTTTCCTGCAAGGCAACATAGGCTTTTGTATTATCACTGTTTAGCGCTATAAATTCTGGCTCTAAATCTTGCGCGACAGAAGTGCCTGCTGGCCCAGCAGTTCTGATACTAGCACTCAACTCAGCATGACGACTTTCGCCAAAATTAAATACTACAAATGAAACCTGCTTTACTTCAGCTTTTTCAACATAACCTTTAGAGATATCCACAATCGTAATAGAGCCTTCAGGATCTACAGAGTAATCTCCACTTGGCTCACCTTCATTCGCCGTTAAGATCGTTTGACCATCGCTACTTAAAGCGACCATGTCTGGTAAAGCACCTGTAGGATACGTTGCGAGTAAAGAAAGATCGTCTGAACGATATAAAGCGATGAGCCCTGGGTTTTGTTTCACCTTAGCTTCAATAGCCACCGCAACTAGACCTTGCTTAGCAGAAACACTATTTGCAGCACCAATCTCAATACCCGCAGAGGTTGCCGCTAAAGATAGATCAATAGTACCTACTTTAGACGGAGCGCTATTATTTTCACTGAGAGCTAATACATCGATACTGGCTGCTTGAGAATTTACAACATAAAGGCGATCTGAACACTGATCGTAACTGACTATTTCAGCAGATGAGGTAGCGAATTTACTTCCTGAAAAATAGGAATCAACTAACGCTAAACTTAATACACCACTACTATTCGCAGCGACGGCCTTTTCAACATCGACACACTGAATATTCAACTGCGCAAGAGCTGTTTCTACATCACCCTCCCGATCATTAGAAGAGGAGCCACCACATGCAGTCAAGGATGCCGAGATTATTGCGAGAGATAAAACTGAGCCATGCAAATTCATTGATTACTTTCCAATACTTCATGATTTGGCATTATATTATGGCTAAAGTATTACAATTTGGTTTCAATACGAATAGTGATTAGAAAATGTTTTTAACATACCAACAACTAGCTGCAATTTGAGAACCCTGCTCTATTGTTATCATTTAAGGGTAAAGCAGCTGTCTAGTAATCATGGGCATAAGATAATAATACGCCCATCGCTATAATCTTTATTTGAAACATCATAATCTATTCGCTTCACCCCTGCTCGCCCGACTAACGTAGCGAGTTTATCAATATTAGCGGTTAGTGTAGACATGCTAATCATCGTTAGCTCTCGACTAGCAACTTCACGATTGATCACTAAACTGATCATGCTTAAAGCACGTTCGCAATTAGAGATTACATCTTTCGGGATCACCTTATCTTTAATGGCAGCATCAATCTTACTTTTGGAGACTGATTCTGAATTAGCCCCTAAAATCATCGCGGCTAAAATATCAAATACAATAACCACTTTAATATTCTTCTCATTATCAAGACCGAACAGGCCGATAACACAAGGAAGCCAGCTAGCTTGAGGATCATCGATATCTTTAGTAGCAACCGAAATTTCTTTGACGGTTAATAACTTCAATGCTTTTTGCAAAGATTCACTTTTTGGCATGACGATATCTAGCTTACCGTTTTCACCCGGTGAAGCTTCAACTTCATCATCACCTTCAACTTCAAGATCCTGCTGTGGATGTTTAACTCCCCTTCTCTGTAGGACAGGTAATACGGCATTATGAAGGGTCTGAACATCAAAGGGCTTACTCACGACAAAGAGTGCTCCAGCATCTTTCGCTTCTTTTATTCTCCTCGGAGATGATTCAGTCGTAACAAAGCCAATATCAATATCCAGCATGGCTTTATCTAACTCATGCATCAGCTCTAGCCCCGTCATTTCAGGCATGTGCCAATCAGATAGAATTAATTGGGGCTGCCACTCTTTTGCTATCTTCAATGCATCCAGACCACTAGAGGCCAATTCGAACTCCAAGTCATCATAACCTAGCTTCTCTAAGCCACGCTTTACGATGTGCTGCATTGCCTTGCTGTCATCCACAATGAGTATTTTCATTCTACTCCACCCTATGTCCTGCCACATCACTACCCTCAAAGGAAAATATTACCTTCTTATAGATTAGCTCAGCTTCATTAATACGCCATACATACTGATAGTGACGTGACTTTACTCCCCATCAAGACATTTATACGAGTACAAAAAATGATCTATACTCATTATGAGTCATATCTAACATGAAATGAGAGGTCTCTTGTCAAAATTACAGATAATAATATTCATAATGATTAACCTCTTGGTGTTATTGATAATTAGCTGGGGATATATATATTTTAAAATTAAAAAGACAGCATCTAACGAGGTCTTAATCTCAGGAAAGATCCAGCACCTCAAAGAAATTTTTGCTAAGCATAAAAAAGATGATGGCAACGCACCAATAGGTATAGAGGAGTTTAAATTACAGCAAGAGTGCATTGCCAATTTACAGAAGATTAATCAGCAACAGCAAGATGCTATGGCTGAAATTGAAGAAATTGAAAATAACGAAGGCTTAGATCAAGAAACGAAAGAACGATATATCAAAGCACAACTCGCTAGCCTTAAGGCTCAATCTGATGCCTACGAAGATACCGTCAGTATATTAAGAAAACAAATAAACCAAGGTAATAATAGATTAACCTTCATTGAAGAAAAATTACTAATACAAAAGCAAGAGCTAATAAAATTAAGGCTATTGAGAGATAAGTCTGAAATGGATAATCTTAACAATGATTTAAATACTGACAATACTGAGAGTAATGATCAAACAACCCCAGTGGAGATTCAGGAGAACAGTAAAGACATCCTCAACGAGATGTCTGTGACGATCACACAACAAAAGCAAAAAATAGAAAATCAAAATAGTGAACTAGAGCAACTAATGCAAGGGTACTTAATACTGGAAGAGGAGTCTAAAAGCGCAACCACTACCGATAGCGAAACTGATAGCGATATGACATCGATTACTAATGACATATCAGAAATCGAACTTGCTTTGGAAAGGGCCCTTACAGAAAAGAATTTTTTAGAGACTCAATTTCTGGATTTATTAGACAGTAACGATACCGAAGTACAATTGAAAGACGAGTTAAAGAGAACCAAAACTGAATATATGATGCTAGAAGAACACTTCATTGATTTAGCAGAAAAGAAATAACACCATTACATTCATCATATTAGTCCGAAGCGACACAAACTTTAAGCGTTGATCTAACTCAAAGACTGTTGCTAATGGCTACGATTAAAGACTGTATATTATAAAATCGTTATAAGAATTTTTTTACATACCAACAACTAGCTTCTATTTGATAGCCCTGCTCTTTCGCCCAAGCTAAACCCGCAGCAACCAATTTCTCAGCTAAGCCCTGACCACGCAAAGCAAAAGGAACATAAGTGCTACTGAAGTCAATTTTCTGAATATCATTCGCGCCGACTAGCTTATATTCTAGAATGCATTCTTTATCGTCTTGGCTTAAGACAAAGCGACTGTTCTTTGGCTGGTGTTCAACTTGCTGTTCTAGATGACTCATTTCCAACTCCAATCAAATATCTATAACTCAACTTTCCTCTTTTTTGAGTTAAAGACCAGTATTCTTACCTCACTAACTCAATTATCATCTCACAAAAAAGCCCAAGGAGCTTTCACTCATCGGGCTTTTCTGTATTGCGAACATCAGAAGCTCTGACTTAAATCAGCTACTTCTCTTTACGCACAATCTCAACCATATCTACATTCTGGAATCCGCGCGGTAGTTTATTACCACGGCGGCCACGTTCACCAAAGTAGTGTTCTAGATCTGAGAACTTCAACTTAGTATGGCGTTTGCCTGAATGAACTAACAAGGTATCGGTTTCACCAAAGGCAATCGCCGAGATCATTAGCTCCTCACGGCTGCTTGCGCGCGGCCCTGGTATGCTAATCATCTTATTACCCTTACCACGACCCATTACGGGAAGATCGGCGGCTGGGAATACCAGCATACGGCCTTCGTTGCTAATGGCGGCGATCCACGATTTTTCGATACTATCGATTTTCGCTGGCGACAATACCCGTGCGTTAGTCGGCACGGTTAACATCGCCTTACCGGCTTTGTTTTTGGTTTGTATATCTTTCAGCTGAGTAATAAAACCATAACCGGCGTCAGTCGCCATTAGGTAATGATCTTCATCTGGCCCCATCACTAAGCCTTTAAAACCGATGCCCGAAGGAACGGTTAAACGACCGGATAGTGGCTCGCCCTGCCCTCGTGCTGATGGCAGTGTATGGCTTTGCACTGAATAGGCTCGACCGCCATCATCAATGAACACGGCGTTTTGATTACTCTTACCGATACAAGATAATAAGAACTTATCCCCAGATTTATAGCTTAAACTTTCTACGTCTACGTCATGCCCTTTAGCGGCACGTACCCAACCCTTGTCAGAAATAACAACGGTAACGGGGTCGCTGCCTAGCAGGTCTGTTTCAGAAAAAGCTTTTGCTTCGTTACGCAAAACGACTGGAGAGCGACGATCATCACCGAACATTTCTGCATCGGCGGTTAGTTCTTTTTTGATTAAGGTTTTCAAACGACGTTCGCTACCGAGAATTTTTTCTAAATAATCACGTTCTTTATCCAATTCGTCTTGCTCGCCACGAATCTTAAATTCTTCTAACTTAGCAAGATGGCGAAGTTTTAATTCTAGAATCGATTCCGCTTGAATGTCGGTTAAACCGAAGCGATCCATAAAGACGACTTTCGGTTTTTCTTCGGCGCGAATAATCTCGATAATTTCATCGATATTTAAAAACGCAACCATCAAACCTTGCAAGATGTGCAAGCGCGCTAACACTTTATCCAAACGGTGCTGCAAGCGACGACGAACCGTTTGCGTACGGAACTCTAACCATTCAACCAAAAGTGAACGTAAATCTTTAACTTGTGGACGGCCATCTAAACCGATCACATTCATGTTCACACGATAGCTGCGTTCTAAATCGGTCGTCGCAAACAAGTGCGCCATTAACGCGTCAATATCGACCCGATTCGATTTAGGAATAATCACTAAACGTGTTGGATTTTCGTGATCAGACTCGTCACGTAAATCGGTGACTAACGGTAATTTTTTCGCCGTCATCTGGCCAGCGATTTGTTCTAAAATCTTCGCACCCGACGCTTGATGTGGTAATGCGGTAACAATAATGTCGCCATCTTCCATTTCATAGACAGCACGCATTTTTATCGAGCCCTTGCCCGCGCGATACATCTTTTTAATTTCAGATTTTGGCGTAATAATTTCTGCGTCAGTCGGGTAATCCGGTGCTTGGATATGCTCTAGCACTGCATCGATATCTGCTTTCGGTTCATCTAATAGATGAATACAGGCGCTGACCACTTCACGTAAATTGTGTGGCGGAACATCCGTTGCCATACCCACCGCAATACCCGTAGTACCGTTTAATAGTAGGTTCGGAATACGAGCAGGTAGAACCCTAGGTTCGTCCATGGTGCCATCAAAGTTTGGCTGCCAATCAACCGTACCTTGGCCTAGCTCCGATAATAACGCATCGGCATACTTGGCTAATTTTGCTTCGGTATAACGCATTGCCGCGAACGACTTAGGGTCATCCGGCGCACCCCAGTTACCCTGGCCATCGACCAGCGGATAACGATACGAGAATGGCTGCGCCATGAATACCATGGCATCATAACAAGCACTATCACCGTGGGGGTGATACTTACCCAATACGTCACCGACGGTACGAGCCGATTTTTTATGCTTGGCGGTGGACTTCAAACCCAGCTCGCTCATGGCATAAATAATACGGCGCTGAACCGGTTTTAAACCATCACCAATATGCGGCAAGGCACGATCGAGAATCACGTACATGGAATAGTTTAAGTACGCACTCTCGGTATAATCTTTTAACGTTTGGCGTTCTATGCCATCGTCTAGGTAGCTGCTTGAACTGCCAGACTCATCAATAATATCAGTCATTTTTTTTAGCTCAGTCCTTAGTTAATTTCAGCCTGATTGCCACTATCTTCTAACCAGACCTTACGGTCGGGTGCGCGTTTTTTCGATAACAACATATCCATCATTTCCATCGTGCCATCGCCATCATTTAATGAAAGCTGCACTAAGCGACGTGTATTCGGGTCCATCGTTGTTTCGCGCAACTGCAAGGGGTTCATCTCACCCAGTCCTTTAAATCGCTGCACGTTTGGCTTACCACGTTTTTTCTCGGCCACGATACGATCTAAAATACCGTTCTTTTCGGCTTCGTCTAGCGCGTAGAAAACTTCTTTACCGATATCAATACGATACAAGGGCGGCATCGCCACATAGACGTGACCCTTTTCTACCAACAAGCGGAAGTGACGCACGAACAACGCACATAAAAGCACGGCGATGTGCAGACCATCCGAGTCGGCATCCGCTAAGATACAGACCTTGCCATAACGCAGAGTCTCTAAGCTATCCGTCCCGGGATCGATGTCTAAGGCCACCGCGATATTATGAATTTCTTCCGAACTTAAAATCTGGCCAGAATCAACTTCCCAAGTATTTAAAATCTTACCGCGTAACGGCATGATCGCTTGGAATACACGATCTCGCGCCTGCTTAGCCGAGCCGCCAGCAGAGTCCCCTTCCACCAAGAAAATTTCAGTTCGACCAGAATCTTGGCTGGTACAATCCGCTAATTTACCCGGTAATGCAGGGCCTTGAGTAATCTTTTTACGAGATACTTTTTTCGCTTTGCGTAAACGGTTTTGCGCACTGGCAATCGCCATCTCCGCAATCAGCTCTGCATCATTGGTATGTTCATTCAGCCACAAACCAAACGCATCTTTGGTCACACCGGAAACAAATGCCGCTGTTTCTCGTGAGGATAAGCGCTCTTTAGTTTGGCCCGAAAACTGAGGGTCGGCTAACTTCACTGATAACACATAAGAGCAACGATCCCAGATATCATCTGGGGTCAGCTTCACACCACGGGGTAATAAATTACGGAATTCGCAGAACTCACGAATCGCATCTAATAAACCCGAACGGAAACCGTTAACGTGCGTTCCACCTTGCGCGGTAGGAATTAAGTTCACGTAACTTTCTTGAATGCATTCGCCACCTTCCGGTAACCAGAATACAGCCCAATCACAGGCTTCAGCTTTACCCTGCATCGATCCGGTAAAAGGCTCTTTCGGTAAAACGTCTAAACCCGCACCATGAATCTTTAAATAGTCGGTTAAACCATCTTCGTAATACCATTCGGCATTATCTTCTGCATTCGGCGCTTTAAAGGTGATTTTCAACCCTGGGCACAATACGGCTTTCGCACGTAAGTTATGCTTAAGGCGAGGAATCGAAAACTTAGGGCTATCAAAATACTTCGGGTCAGGCTTAAAGCGAACACTGGTGCCCGTGCGTTTTTTACCGCAGGTATCAATCACTTCCAATTCCAGCGCTTTATCGCCATTTTGGAAACCAATACGACTGACTTCACCACCACGCCAGATTTTAACTTCTAGATCGGTCGATAGCGCGTTCACTACCGAGATACCCACCCCATGCAAACCACCGGAGAACTGATAGTTATCGTTCGAGAACTTACCCCCAGCGTGAAGCTTGGTTAAAATCAATTCAACCCCAGAAACGCCATGTTCAGGATGAATATCAGTGGGCATACCACGACCATCATCGACGGTGGTTAACGAACCATCTTCATGCACAGTCACCGTGATTTCGGTTGCGTGACCCGCTAAGGCCTCATCCACCGAGTTATCGATCACTTCTTGTGCTAAATGGTTGGGACGGGTTGTATCTGTGTACATCCCTGGGCGCTTGCGCACGGGATCAAGGCCGGTAAGGACCTCAATCGACTGGGCGTTATATTCTTTATTCGCCATTTATGCCTTTATCCCCTAGATATAGAGTTGAGTAACACGGATATAGAGTTACGCGGATAGAATTTTGCATCCAGTATACTGAGGCCGATAATAATTCCTAGATCAAAAATAGAAATGCTTACATTTCAGAGGGTTAAACCCCTGCATTAGCCAGTTATGGCTCAGGATGACGATATTGTGTACAAAAAACAGTCTGTTTAATTTCACCGCGATTAATGTTGGCATCTTAAATTAAAAGCATGGTTATCCATACAGTTGATTTGGAATAAGTGCGGAATTTGTGCGCGATTGCACGGAACTCAACCTTAGCCATGCGCGTTTACACTGGCAGGATGGATAAAAGTCATGCAACATCAGTGCATTATCAATATAGATACCGAGATAACGAGACCCTCGTTATCTCGTATAAAAAGATACAAACGCGCATGCGTGTTTATCTGGAGCTTGGAAATGGATTTCAAAAATTACCAAGTTAAAACAATCAGTTGCCGTGAAGTTTCTAAAAGTCACTTCCGTGCAAACGCGCATGCGCATGATTAAGCTGTTATGAGTATTAATGTGAAAGCACTGAAGATTTCTATGCTATGCAGTTTAAGTTTTTCTGCATTATTCGGCCTGGTATCACTAGTATTATATTTTGGTGAATGGGAACGTTTATTACTTGTCTGCTTATTTGGTTTCTTTATTGGCTTTGTCGCTGCGCCTGAATTTGAACCAAAGGCTTTCAAGAACGCGTGGCTATTACAGTTAAGTGGTGGTGTCATAGCTGGTCTTTTGGTGGGGCTTATATTTGGCCTAAATAATGAAAATATTGTAGCGGTCGCTCTTATAGGTGGTTTTATTGGCTGGACTGCACCTTACTGGATTAAATATGTACCTATTCCGTAAACCAACTCATAACAAAAATCAGCAATCAGACTCCGTAAACTTGTCACCTTCTGTGCAAAAGGATGCACAAAAATCGCCAAGCTTACTACGCAGTTGTGGTTGGCGTTATGAGTAATTTAGGTCAATGAAATATTATAAGAAGCTTCTTCTTACCAAGCTGTCTGAAACAGGGTGGGAATTTATTGAAGAAGATGCTGATACTGACTGGTGGCTTGAGTCCTCTTGGAAAATTAAATCTATAAAAGAATCATACGGTTTAGAATTATACATATTGTTTCTCGTTGACCCGCATTACGACGGAATGAACAAGAGCAGTGCTGTCTGGGCTGTTGGCGCATTTCAGGAAATTCCAACAGAAAGGCCCATGGAAAACGGAATTGCTGTAATGGATATGGTTAAAGGTAAATTTGACCAAAAGTTAACCGAGTTTGTGGGAGATATTAATTTTTATCGAAACAATGCCCACTCATAACAAGAACATTAATGATCGCCAGCAAAGCTGGCTGGACGCGCAAAAGCCGCGCGCGGTACTTACGAACGTTAGATTATTTAACCACCATATCACTTGAGAATAGTCATGAAACCTGAAATTGATAAAAATAAAATTGTTATATTCTCTGGTGCAGGCATAAGTGCGGAGAGCGGACTACAAACATTTCGAGATTCAGATGGCCTATGGAATGAACATGCAGTTGAGGATGTCGCAACACCAGAAGGTTGGAGTGCTGATCCTAAATTGGTATTGAATTTTTACAATGAAAGAAGAATTCAAGCTTTTCAGGCTTCTCCTAATGCTGCACATAAAGCTATCGCTAAACTTGAAGAAAAATTTGAAGTTGTAGTCATAACTCAGAATATTGATGATCTGCATGAAAAAGCGGGATCTACCAATGTAGTTCATGTTCATGGCCAACTAAAATTTGCAAGAAGTTCATTAGATGACCGCCTTTTATATCCATTGGAAGACAAGCCAATACATATTGGTGATGTTTGTGAGAAAGGAAGCCAATTAAGACCTCACGTCGTATGGTTTGGAGAACAAATACACAATTATGAAATAGCACGCGATCATATTATTACTGCTAGCCGAGTTTTAGTTGTAGGGACTTCACTCTCGGTTTTTCCTGCTGCGGGAATATTAAAGAAGGCAAGGTTTCATGCTGAAAAAATTATAGTTACATTAAACCTTGAGAAAAAGCCTCATGGTTTTAAACTGTTAAGAGGAAAAGCTACTGCATTAGTTCCTTCAATTATTAACAATTGGTTAAATGTGTAATCTAATTTTCAGCCTAGCAATAAGAAATATGTGTTTGAAAAACTCATACTACGACATAAGTAGTACTGACTACAAAACCGAGCATCTACCCGACAGAGTTTATTGAGCTCCAGTCTCCCCCTGAATAAAACATCACACTATTTGTTTAAATAACTCCTAAACCTTACATCATTTTTTTGCATAAAATCACATGGTAATTTATTTAATCTCGGCTGATTTCCAGTCTAAATTGGTAGACTGTACCTTGCCATTCGCCAATAATTAACATCTAATAGCGATATTACAAACACTAAGGATGGTGGACGATGCAATCGAATCAATTGAAAAAAGAGCGACTCAAATTTTCATCAGTCATTCATATGGCTAGACATTATGAAGAATTACGTGAGATTGCATATGAATTGACCAAGGAAACACTTGGGTTATCAGTTCAAATTAATGGTATTGATCTTTCAACGGCTAAGAAAGCCGATGAATGGAAAAAACTACAAGGTGATGGATTACGAAAAACCAGATCAGTTTGGAGCTGGGAGCAAGCATATATGAAATCGAAAAACCTTCCTGATCGTTTTGAAATATCAGTTTGGTCTGGCTCCCAACTATGCGCAATAACATATGGCAGACCTTCTCAACACCGAACAAAATTGAAATTAATGCTCGTTGAATCATCTCCTGTCAAACCAAGCCCGCTCACGACCAAAGCATTTGAGATAATCTCTACATGTGCGATGATTTACGCAGATTTGATTGATGCAGATGAAATTTATATTATCAATCCTATAAATGACTCAGTCGCGTCTTATTATATGCAATTTGGGTTTAGCGAACCTTTACCTTACCTAGGTAAAAAAACCTACATGAGGAAAAAAGTGCATGCTAAGTAAAAAAGAAGCAAGAGAGAAGGCAGAAAAATATATTGAAAGCCTTAAAAAAAATGGAGAATTAAAAGTTTTATCTGGTGAAGGTATTGAAGATGAACCAGTTGGATTGCTGAGTGGCGGAGATGAAGACGATTTAGAACTACTAAGAGATATAAAACAATCTGATTATTCAAAACGTATTAAGGATAAAAATGATAGATAAGAATCAGCTAAAGAAAGATTTGATAAAAAACATGGCCAGCTTAAAAAAGGGGGCTAAAGAATTAGAACTTTCAATGATAAAAAAGAAAAATCAAGAAAACACTGAGAACTTTAAAAATAATATTCACAACGTCCGACCCGTAGAATAATACAATAAAAAACCTTAGTGTTCTGAATGATATTATTTTCAGAACACTATGAATTCATTGAATCACAATTAACACTGAATAGATAAATTTCATATCATTATATGATTTAGCTTCTTCTTATTAATATCTTTAACAGTGTACGTACCAAAAAACCTATCGAAAATATAGAGTCAAAACTAAAGAATGAGCATTCAAATAAAGGTTGATAATACAAAAGATACTTCATGAATACTTGGGATCAAGATAAATACTTAGAGGCATGGAACTTCGCTTCCGTCATCCATAACGGGCAAACAATACCTAGCAGTGATATTCCCTATATTAACCACCTTGGGCTTGTCACTATGGAAGCGACAGCAACGATAGCCAATAATAATATCGATAATCCTAATCTTCTCGTTTTATGCGCGTTATTACATGATTCAATTGAAGATACTTCAACCACATACGAAGACATTAGAAATACTTTTGGTTCTGATATTGCTGACGGTGTTTTATCACTCTCTAAAAATGAAAACTTACCTTCCAAGGCTGAACAAATGCAGGACAGCCTTCAACGAATAAAACGTCAACCGATCGAGGTGTGGATGGTTAAGCTATGTGATCGCATCACAAATTTACAGCCACCACCAAAGCACTGGCATAAAGAAAAGATTAGCAACTATCAAAATGAAGCTCGCCTTATATTAGATCAATTAGGAGAGGCGAGTGAGTTTCTGGCAAAAAGGCTAAAAATGAAGATTCAGGCGTATGACCAGTATTTATAGCATCCTACCGAACTAGGCAACCAAGCCCTTGTCATTCATTAGTAGTTAACATCTAATAGTTAATATCTAATTAATGCTATTGAATTCCCTCTATTAAAAAATCACCAACATTAAGGACGTGAGATGAAAATAATGAATAACGTGGCCGCTTTATTGATGCTGCTTGGTCTGGCGCATACCGCTACAGCAGCCAGTGTGGGTACCGGTGGTATCAGTACTGCATTTTCAAAAGATTCTACCAGTGTTGGGGTTATCGTGGGTTCGGGAAGTGCTTTCAATGATGAATACCTCATTTTAGGTGTGGGCGCTGGTTATTACTTAGCCAAAGGGCTGGAAGTCGGGATTGATGCACAGTACTGGATTGGTGGTGACCCTTCTATAACAAAAGTCAGCCCTAAATTGACCTATGTGTTCACTCAGGCGAAAACTATTAAGCCCTATCTGGGTGTATTTTATCGCCGAACATTCTATGGTGATTACAAAGACATAAGCATCGATGATCAGAATTCATATGGTTATCGAGCCGGTGCTTATTTCAGTACCAATAACAATGTTCATATTGGCGGCGGTATTGTCTATGAAGAATATTTGGACTGTAATCCCATACTTGATTGCTCTACGACATACCCTGAAGTAATTCTGACAGTTAGCTTTTAATCTTTAGCCTATAGTGAATTCAAAACGTGCTTTGCTTGTAGTAGGCGAAGCACCCGTTCTTCTGCCATGACTAACTTGCCTCAGTAGGAAAATTTAACCCAGATACGTTTTACGATTCTTTCGATGGGTATTATAATGGCTCATCTATGCGCCACTCCCTTTAGCAAGATATTAGGTAAAAAATTGAGTAACGATAACGAATCGCATTTAGTCTCTGGCCGAGAATGTGGAGAATGTACAGCGTGCTGTGTTGTTCTTCTTATTGATGATGATAATTTTAAAAAACCTGCCGATCAAGTCTGTTCCAACTTGATGGCGGAAGGTGGCTGTAAAATCTATACCAAAAGACCTTCTGTCTGCCAAGACTGGTATTGTTCATGGCGCTTCATGGCACAGCTAGACGATGACTGGCGTCCTGACCGTTCTGGCGTTTTGTTGCGGTCAGACGAGAATGGCATTATTTTTCAGCCTATACGCGACCCAAAAGAAGTCTTAACCAGTGCACGCGCTATCGAATTAATTGGTGGAGGAGTCGCCCAAGGTATCCCGATGTCTATGTCTATTCCTACTAAAAATGGTTGTCGTAGTTACGGTATGTCTCTTAACGAACCTTTAGAAGCGGCTGTGCAATCTAGAAACCTTGGCACGATCCAAAGCAAGATGGTTGAGTTGATTGAACATTCAGCGGCACAAAATACAGACCTAATTATTGCTACGGATAGTCAATAATTGATTAATGAAGAGTAAAACATGGAATATAAAGTAGGCCCTGGATATTCATTTAGTAAGAAGGTTTCATTTTCTGTAGCTCAGCTACAAAAAATGGCAACCGACTGTGGTGATATGAATTTTTTGCATCACGATATTGAAAGAGCTAAGAAAACAAGATTCAAAGGTATTATTGCCAGCGGCAGTGCAATTTCAGCAATGTTCTCGGCAATGATTCCTAATCATTTTTCAGAGTCCACTTCCATTCTTGGTTTAGAAATGTCGTTTAAGTTTCCCGCTCCAATTAAAGCCGATACGGAAATCACAATGGAGTGGCAAGTAAAAGAAGCGACAGAAACACATGATTCGAAAAACTGTATAGTGCATTTAATTGGAAAAATAACAGACACTGATAATCGTGTACTTGTTTCTTCAGAAGCTAAGATTTTATTATTACCCAGTTTATAACGTGATTTTATTCAGATATTAAAAGACATACCTCTGTTTATATCTAAATATTTATAGAATATTATTCAACTATCCGGGCCCATGCTTTCTGCCGGTAAAAATCACTTAGCGAATGGAATAGCCCTTGATTCCGAAGGTAATATAAATGGGGCAGGAGTACTTAAACTATGGATATTGCTAGACAGATTTTCTCCCTAACTCCTTTTACGTTTTTGAATCATTTTAGCCGCATTGTTCTTACTATTGTATTAGCACGGTTAATGTCTCCTGAGCATTATGGCAGCTTTGCAGCATTATTGGTTTTGAGTGAAGTATTACTCTTACCGGCCAATTTAGGATTCTCATCTTCGTTAATGCGCCTAGCGATGCCGCTATACAAAGAACAAAAGACAGATTTACTCTGTGGCCTGCAACAAGTTTATTTGATATCCATTGGCTCTATCGGCGTATTTTTTGTAGCCTGCGTATTATTGGGTTTCTCTATATTCTCACCCCATCAATTGGCTAATGAACATTTATACTATTTATTATTAATAGTTCCGCTGGGGGCATTAATGCTCACTCAGTCGGCGTTCTTGCTGGTGCTAAATAAGAAAACGATATCAATCATAAGTCGGCAGAGCTTGTTTCAAATATTAACCTTAGTTTTTTGTCTCGTGATTTATTTTTATGATAACTCTTTGCCATTAGCAGTTATCTGCCAGGTTCTCATACTCTCTATTGCTTTGGTGGCCATCTATCAGTACGTATTAATAAACTCAGTTATTCGCACCAAGACTAAAAGGTTTAATACCAAACTCTGGTATCAACAATCGTTGGTATTATTGGCCAGCGGCGCGGGTACTATATTGGTGGCTAAGCTAGACGTGCTTTTGGTACATCATTTACTGGGAGCCCATGCAGTGAGTATATTTTTTCCGGCGGTCGTTATTACCGGGCTTCTTATGATTTTGTCCGATGCGGTTAGCACTCAGCTAAAACCTCTGTTGCTGGATACTGTTTCTAATACAGGGGCTGATACTCAAGATAAGGTCATTGGATCTTTGCGTATATTCTGGTATACAAATTCCCTTCTCATATTGGTTTTGCTGCTATCTGCTAAACCCCTGTTAAGACTTTACGGTGAAACCCAGCTGAACTTGGGCTATGAGGTATTACTGGTTATGTTAGCAGCGCAGTTGTTATTACCGCTACGAGTCATTTCAAGCAGTCTGATCAAGTTCACCGGCAACCCCTTGCATAACTTATATGTTTTAATTTTTGCTACAACCCTAACGGTGCTACTCGCGCTGTATTTACAAAAAGACTATCAATTATTGGGGATCGCTATCGCCTTTAGTTTTGGCTTCATTCTAGGCACTGTTCTAAGAGCGGCCATTGTGGTTATTCATCTTAAAAAACCCATGGGCTCGTTATTTGGTATCCAGCCTATTAATAACAAAATATGAAAAGGGTGGCCTTATTTGTCTACTCAGTGCGTTATTGCTGGAGTTATTTCATTGGCACTTTTGGATTGAACTAGAACCTTAATAAGAATACCATTCATATACATTATTTCCCTTGGTCACCAAGGCATTACAGGAGTTATCAATATGGAACGTTCAACTAAACTGGCTACGCTAGTCCTTGCAGGTCTTTTATCTTTTACTGCGACATCAAATGCTGAAGAAGCGAGTATGCCAGTACACAAAGAGTTGCAGCTTATTGAAGGCGAAGGCATCAGAGCTGGCGGCGTATTGACTCAAGTTATTCAACGCACTGCCAAGGTTGTTGCCATTCACTATGTTAATCGCACCTTGACTCTAGAAACAGAGGCAGGAATAACGATTGAATTGGATGTTGATCAAGATACTAAGAACTTCAAAAACATTCAAACGGATGATCTAGTAACGGTTGAATACTTAGAATCCGTCGCTATTGTTGCTACCAAGCCAGGATCTACTCTAGCTGATGGAATATACGAAACGGTCGCTTCTGCAGCTGAAGGTGAAATGCCTGCTGGCATTAAAACCGAAACGCTTAAATTGAGCGCGACTGTTGAAGCAATCGATTATGACGCCCGCACAATATTACTAAAAGGTCCTGAAGGCCTGAAGACTTTGGAAGTTGACGAAAGTGCTAAACGTTTTACTAATATTAAAAAGGGTGACGTAATACACTTTGCTTATTCTAAAGCCGTAGCTATTTCTGTCACTAAAGCAGAATCTAATAAAGAGTAAATTGGGTTCCGTTAAGCACATCACATTCTCCATGATGTGCTTTCTTTTTTATTAGTCCTTTCTTATTAGTCCTTTCTTATTAGTCCTTTTATATTAATATCGATTCAAGAAGTCATCTATTACTGATTAATAACCATGCCTCCTTTAAACTGCGCGCAATAATTCACATTATTTTCAAACCCATCTATCAATAACATTGTTAACTATTTAATAGCTTACTATTGAAAATAGTATTCCCCGCAGGCAATTGGCTTCTTCCCTAGGGTAAGCGAGTTATATTAGAGGGATCTACTTAAAGCAATAACATAGGCACGAGTTCAACTATTAACACAACCCAAACTCATACCATTTGCCGAGAACAGAGCATCTAATTTTCTTATCCTTTTTGCTGCTCAAACGACCATGATATGGTTATTTATTACCTTTATTAATAAGTAGCTATATACCAATGAAAAAATGGATTTTTCTTGCGCTTACTATTATCACTTACCAGAAGTGGGATAGCATTAATCATTTTATAAACCCTCCACCGGATTATGCCGCTGCGCATAATGGCGAAGTAATCCTCTATTCAGCGGCTTGGTGCAGCTACTGTACAAAAACGCGTAAATTTTTAAATAAAAAAGGCATCGCCTTCTTTGAGTACGATATAGAAAAATCGACCGAAGGTAGGATCCAATATAATGAACTTGGCGGTGACGGTGTCCCTCTATTACTGATAGATCATAAATTGGTGCAAGGATTTGACTCTACACGCATTATCGAACTCGCAAGCGGTGAAGATCTATAGCAATTAGATGGTATTACCGTTAACAAATACCTGATTTTAGCCCTGTTAGTTGCTATTCTCTTAATATAACGATAAATAAATTTTAGGCTAATAAATTTTGGATTCCAGCAGATTACTTCAACGCGCTGAAGCGTTTAACCATTTATTTGATGCAGTGGTCGTCACCGATGCTGCGGGTATTATTACAGACTGGAACAGCGGTTCTGAAGCTTTGTATGGCTATTCCTATGATGAAGCTATAGGCCAATCTGTGAGTATGCTTCATGTACCTGAAGACGTTGAGCATATCACCAGTAATGTTCTAGCGGCTGTGGCGCAGTCTGGCAAGTGGACTGGTGAAGTAAGAATGCTACGTAAAGATGGCTCAATCGGCTGGATTGAGTCTATGTGTATTCCTATTCTTGATGAGCAAGAACAGATGATTGGTGCTCTGGGGATTAATAGAGATATCACTGAGCGCAAATTAGAAACTGAGCACCTACGTCAATTGGCGCAGTATGACCAACTCACCAAAATTCCAAACCGTAATCTTTTATTCGATCGTATTTCTCACTTAGTAGATCAATACGGCCGTAATAAAAGCCCCTTCTCTTTACTCTATTTTGATCTCGATCAGTTTAAACAAATCAATGACCATTATGGCCATTCTGTCGGAGATTCAGTACTGCAAGAAGTCGCTAAGCGAATTTCCCTAAGCATTCGTAAATCCGATACTATTGCTCGCATCGGTGGAGATGAGTTTGTTTTATTGCTAGAGAATACTCATAAAGAATCAGATATAGCCACTGTCATTGAAAGCTTGAGCCAAGCGATCCATAACGATATGTCTATTAACGGCACAACGTTGAATGTCCGCTGTAGTATCGGCTCTGCTATTTTTCCTACCGATGGTAAGAACTCTGACCAGTTATTATCTTTCGCTGATAAAGGTATGTATCAAGCAAAGAAAAGCGCAATAGAAGAGCGCTATAGGAAATCTATAGCGCTCTCATCCGATTAGCGAGTAATAGCTTTACTTGCCTTCAGACTTTTTCAAAAACTTATCATATACAGCTTCTACCGACCAAGAGCCTGTTGGCTGACTTGGTGGGTATTCTTTAAACGTGCTTAAGAATTTAGCAGTCTCGCTAAGGCCTAAGTAGATATACGGTGCTTTGTCGATCATCCAGTCGTAGTAAGAGTTAGAATTCTCTTCAGCCCGACTAAATGGATCACGACGCAAGTTAGATACCTTAGGCATTCTTAACATAATGAAGGGTTCAGTCCATAGCGCCATAGTCTTGCCACGGTTTTCTGCGTAGGTCATTTTCCAATCACCAATACGAATCGCTACCGGGAAACCTTCGTCGTTAAGGTAATGAAATATCTGACGCGGGCTCTTTTCTTCTTTACCCATTAGATGAGGCAGCATGTTATAGCCATCTAGGTGCAGCTTGGCGCTTTTCTTACCGAAGCGCTTACCTTTTAACATGTCCGCTTTTAGGTTGTTATCACCCGCCGCTGCAGCAAAAGTAGGCATCCAATCTAGGTGAGCCATGATTTCGTTAGAGATTTGATTCGCAGGAATCTTACCCGGCCAGCGCACCATCATAGGTACACGATACGCCCCTTCTTTTTCACTGTTCTTTTCTCCAGCGAAAGGGGTAATACCGGCATCAGGCCAAGTATTGAAGTGAACACCATTATCGGTTGAATACATGACGATGGTATTGTCAGCAATTTTCAGATCATCTAACTGATCTAGCATCATACCAACATGCTCATCGTGAGCGACCATGACATCGTTATAGAAACCCTGACCCGATTTACCAATATGCTTTGGATTGATGTGAGTTCTAAAGTGCATGCCCGCAGTATTTACCCATACGAAGAAAGGCTTTTTGTTTTTAACCGCTTTGGCGACGAATTTTTGCGCTGCGGCGATGAATTCATCATCGGCGGTTTCCATACGCTTCTTAGTTAATGGACCGGTATCTTCTATCTTGCCATCAGCATAAGAGTGAATTACTCCGCGTGGGCCAAATTTTTTCTTAAACTCAGGATCTTTCGGATAATCTGGATCTTCAGGTTCTTCTTCAGCATTTAAGTGGTAAAGGTTACCAAAGAACTCATCAAAGCCATGATTAGTTGGCAGGTGTTCATCTTTATCACCCAGGTGGTTTTTACCAAATTGCCCCGTGGTATAACCTTTATCTTTTAACATTTCAGCGATGGTAATATCGCGATCTTGAATCCCTTCTTTAGCACCAGGAAGACCTACTTTAGTCATCCCTGTACGCAAACCAGATTGACCGGTTAAGAAGGTTGAGCGACCTGCCGTACAGCTCTGGTCTCCATAATAATCGGTAAAGCGAATACCTTCATTGGCGATGCGATCAATATTGGGAGTTTTATATCCCATAATGCCGTCACTATAAGCACTAATATTTGTGATACCAATATCATCCCCCCAAAATACTAAGATGTTTGGCTTAGTATTAGCTGCCAGTGCTAGATTGGATAGTATTAACAGTCCAATACTGAACAAGGCTTTGCTAAAACGTGCGTTTAACATAGTCATTCCTTTATTTTGTTTAATCGTTATTGATTTTTTACTGTTTAAGTATCGAGATTTTAATCTGTCAAAGCAACTTCTATATTAGTCGATTTTTTAACCAAGCAAGGTACCTATTGAAGCTAAGAGGTTTACTATAAAAGTAACCTTGAGCAAAATGACATTGATGCTGTTTTAACTCAGCTTCAATTTCTACGGTCTCTACACCTTCAGCAACCACTTTTAGGTTTAAACTTTTTGCCATATCGATGGTGGTTTTGACGATTGTTTTATTGCGCGAGGATTGCACTAAGGGAATAATAAAGCTTCTATCAATTTTTATTTCATTAAACGGAAGTTGTGAAATATAAACTAAAGAAGAATAGCCGGTACCATAATCATCAATTGATACATTAATCCCCATCTCTGAAAACTCTTTCATGGTTTCACTTAAGTGATGAAAATCATTAACCATGACAGAGTCGGTTAATTCGAAGGTTAATCTTTCTAAAGGAATGGTATAATTTTTAAGAATACTTTTCACATTATTTAAGAAATGAATTTCGGCAATATCCTTACCACTGATATTAATTGATATATTGTGCTTATCGAAACCTAGATCAATTAATTGAACTAGGTGCTGACAAGCCGTATCAATCACCCAAAGAGTCAGCTCGTTAATAATTCCGGTATCCTCTGCTAGCTGAATAAACATATCCGGTGCAATATAGCCTAATTGAGCATGCTTCCAGCGAAGCAAAACCTCAGAGCCATCAATACTGTTATCTTGCAGATTTATTTGAGGCTGATGATAGAGTTCTAATTTATTGGCATTCAAATCTTTTTGTAAATCGGCGGCTAAAGCTAAGCGCTTTGCGATATTGAGTGCATCCTCTTGCTGAAAAAAGCTAACATGCTTTCCTGTTCTTTTGCTTTGTTCCAATGCTTGAAATGCTTGTTTAATCATTTCATTAAGACTATTTAATACGTTCTCTGATGACGATAAAGAAACACCTACTCGAGTACTTAAGTTAATAAAAAGATCGTTAATATGCACGCCCTTTGCTACCGCACGCTGCACCGTCAGTAAGTGATCACTTAACTTTTTATTACCGCCGTCTTCATCGGAGCCAATGGCATACAACATACCAAAGACACCTTCTTGTATTTTAGCCAGCTTTATCCGCTGATCGCGTTTAAAATCTACCGTTATAAATTGATCATTAGTGTGTATTTGTCGATCAATATTTGTCGCCATCATAATAGTAATATCATTATTGTCGGCATTACTGATATAGGGTAATAGAGTATGAAACTCAGTAATTTCAATTAGACATACCACCATCTTTTGATCGCTATTTTCTTGCAGGGCTTGATCAAACAAATTTCTATTCGGTAGCAAGGTTTCTAGGTGGTGAGTCGCATCGTAAAGTGCGAGCTCTTTTTTATGTCGCATACGATCAGCAAGTGCAATCGCCATTAAAACAATTTCAATTAAAACACCGATCATCAAGGCATGATGAATAAAAAAGGTATAGGGCAAAATCCCAAGTAACTCCATCGGCTGTACAGAGCCACCGACCATCAAGGGTATCCAGGATAAAACATACAGCTTCGCCCAGCTGAAATCACTGACCAGCTGCTTGCCAATTAATGTGAAGGCCAACGGGTACATAATGATCATGGAAAGAAAAAATAATGGTGCCGCAATATACTCAGGTAACCACCAGCTTATAATCGCTAATAACAGCAGGCCCACTAGGTAAGCAAAAGCAAAATATACCACTTTGCTTTTTTCATGCTGGGCATTAAAAAATAATACGGCGAAAGAGACGGTAAAAATGAGTGCAGCAATATTTGCCGTGACAATATGTTCTCGAATTAAGCGTATAAATCCTTCTGGCCAAATATAATGCCCAAAGCCAATCACTACCCCATACATCATCAATATGGATAATATATAACCAATATACACAATATAAATCGGATCTTTTAAACCGAGATACAGTACTAGGTTATACATTGCCGTCATAATCAATATTCCGGAAAATATCCCCCACAATAAAAAAATGAATTGGGCGAGTTGGTTAAAGTCGTTTTGTAAGTATATTTTTATCGGGGTTTTAGCGATGCCTTCGGTTTGTATGCGAATATAAAACTGAGTCGTTTGCTGTGCCGCCAAAGTAAATGATATGTGTGGCATACTGCGCTGTTCACGGCTTAATGTTTGCTCCTGCCAACCTAGCGCATGGGTTTTAATGATTTGGTTTTCATCATCTAACTGATAAATTGTAAGCTGCTCAAGCATCAGGTTATCTAGATGTAACACTAGATCTTGCTCATCGCTTTGACGATTATTTAGACGCAAGGTTAACCAATAGGCTTGCTGCTCAAAACTCCAAGGTATTTGACCTATGTCAGAGCGAAATAAACTAGAATCTGAAATAAGATTCTGCAGCGTTATATCACCACGAGTATCTAAATAATAAGCGCTATCAATACTAATGGGATTCAGTTTATGATCTAATGCGAGCGCTTTTTGAGTGGGGTCGGAAATGGCCGTTAGTAGCTGGTAGACCAGCATAAACAAAACCGCTAGTAATAAACTTACGATCAGATAATTTAATCGATTTAGCGGTATGAGCTTAGGACTTATTTTCATATCTATTGATACTAGCACATGACTATTACGCTATTATTGCTATTTACCTGTCCAAAGAGAATGTTGTGGATATTAACCCTAGACAAACACTCATCCTAGCCGTCATTGTATTTTTTCTTGGCCGCTACCTGGTGCGTAAAGTTAATTTCTTGGCTCGCTATAATATTCCTGAGCCTGTTATCGGCGGCATTGTCGCTTCGGTATTTTTCAGCCTTATATATTTCCTATTTGATATAACTTTAGACTTCTCACTCTTTCAGCGTGACGTACTGCTGGTCGTATTTTTCACCTGTGTTGGCCTATCCTCAGAATTCGCTAACTTGCGTCAAGGTGGACGAACGCTATTAATTTTACTTATTATCGCTATCTGTTATTTATTTATCCAAAACTTCACGGGGATTGCCGTAGCGACCCTAACTGGGCTTGAGCCTCAGGTAGGGGTATTAAGTGGTTCGGTATCCCTAAGTGGCGGCCACGGCACGACAATCGCATGGGCCGATACTTTTGCTAAGGATTACGGTATTGATAACGCAAGTGAAATCGGTATTGCCTGTGCGACTTTTGGCCTGGTTCTGGGAGGTCTTGTTGGCGGCCCGATGGCAGGCTATTTAATTAAACGCCATAAACTTAAGCCTACCAGCCAGCAACGTTTATCGGTAGGTATCGCTGACGAAAAACATCAACTGATCAATGTTGAATCTGTATTTTCCTTATTGCTCATATTAAGTATCGCTATTGGCATTGGCTTACATCTACACGAATTTCTGATAACGATCGGCATTAAGCTGCCCGTATTTGTACCTTGTCTATTTGGCGGTATTATTCTCACCAATACCATCCCACTATTGTTTAAAAAGATACCGTGGCCGACTAGGACACCTACTTTAGCTCTCGTGAGCGATGTCAGTTTGGGCTTGTTTTTATCGATGTCGTTGATGAGTTTGCAGCTATGGGTACTCATAGATCTGGCATTGCCCATTTTATTATTACTGACAGCGCAAGTGATCGTCGCCAGCGTATTTGTTGTCTTTATTGTTTTTCGCTTATTGGGGTCTAACTATGAAGCAGCCATCATGTCTTCAGGCTACATTGGACTTGCACTAGGTGCGACCCCAACCGCTATTGCGAATATGACAGCGGTCACTAAACATTATGGCCCCGCTCCTCAGGCTTTTATTGTCGTCCCTTTGATTGGTGCATTTTTTATTGATATCGCCAATTCATTAGTCATACAGAACATTCTCAGCTGGCTAGATTAAAGCGGCCAGGTGGACTCAGACAAAATTAAAAATCATCTCTAGTCTATCCATTAAACCTTCAAAGCTATGAGTGCCACCCGCTTCTATCCAACTAGGGCAGTTGAGGTACTTGTGTGTTGCCAAGCGATAATCAAGGGTTTCATCAGCGGTTTGTAAAAGAAGTAACATATTCTCTGGCTTGGTTAGATCAACTACCTCCAATGCTTGTAACTGCTCAATGTGTTTCATTTCTAAAATATAGGTTTGGCCATCATAAAAATGCTTGTTTGGCCCAAGGTACTTATCAAACAATTCAAACGGTCGTACCGCAGGATTAATCAAAACCGCTTTAATGTTTTCTTGTTGCGCCAAATATGTAGCATAAAAGCCACCTAGCGAGCTACCCATAACAAAAACATGCTCTATGCCTTCTTGCTGCTGAAGATGACGAATGGCTGCGAGAGCTTGTTTAATGGCCTGCTCAGGTTCAAAGTCTAAGGTAGGTATCAGTAATTGATGCTGCTTATTCTGTGCAGTGAAGTACTGAACGAGTTGTTGTGCTTTTTTGGAATCAGGAGAACTGAGGAAACCGTGCAAATAGACACAGCCAATATGACTTGGAAGAACGGACATGTTTAGTATTAATAACCTTTAACTGATAAATCTACGTCAAACTCAATGCCTTCTACACGGGACATCACCGTCTCAATAGTGCCATTGGGATTGAGATTCATACGTCGATAGCCAGGTGCGAGCTGATCAACATCAAAATCTTTAGCCTTAGGGGTAAATTGTACGCAGGTTGAGGGGGTTGAAAGCATGCGGGTACCATCAACAAGACGATCACTCTCTTGATGAACATGGCCCCAAAGGATACATTTTATATTATCATGGCGTTTAGCAATCGCCATTAAACGATCTCCATTCTTAACCCCTATATCATCCATCCAGCCACTTTCCATAGGAATTGGGTGGTGATGCAAGCTGATTAAAGTATGAAGATCTGGNCGTTCTTGCAATGCGTTTTCTAATAGAGCGAATTGATCATCGCCNAGATTTCCAAAGACACAGCCCTCAACTTGAGTATTTAATAATACCAGCTGCCAATGCTTGGTACGNATAANATTATTAAGGTGNTCAGTCCCNTGGCATACCGTCTGCATATTTTTCATGCAGTCATGATTACCAGCAAACCAGAATGAGGGCACAGCAAAAGGCACTAATGCTTCATGCAAGCGCCTATAAGACGCCATCGAGCCGTCTTGAGATATATCACCAGACACAACAAAAAAGTCGAAGGCGCCATTTTCAGCTTTTACGCTGTTCAGCACGCACTCTAAAGTGTTGCGGGTTTCTAACCCCATTAAATGACCATCTTCAGCCTCAATCAGATGTGTATCGGTTATCTGAATGAATTGAATTGGGCCTTCGCGCTCAAACGAATACAAAAGCGGCTCCATTCCCATACTGTGAATTCATGTATTTTTTAATACAGTCTTCTTACTATATAGACCATATCTNAATCTTGTTTGGAATTAGCTCACATTTCAATCTAATTTTTACCTAATTTTACATATTCATCGTATTGGCAAAAAATCCAGTGCCACTTCTGCATGACCATGCTTAAGACAGTGAGTCAGCCATTCAGCTAAGAACTGATTAAGTTGCGCTTTTTCATCTGGCATGCGCATTTGCGGATTTGGATACTCATATTTACCGTGAATACGCTTCTGGTTTTGATAGCAGGTCACTTCAGCGGAACGTACATCATGATATAGACGNACGAGCATGGAGGGAGGTTGAATCCAGTCAGGACTCAGGCCTATCTGTATAACCTCTATAGTNGATGTATAAGGAAAGCTCTCCACGACCTTTATATTGATTCGTGCTTGATGCAGAGAAGCNGCAGAGGATGAATCACCACTGATTAGAAAAGAGGTTTCATACCCCAATTCAAAGTTAGGCATTAATTTGTTCAAGCGTATGTAGTTGCCTTCGCAGGCAGCAGCCATCTTTTTTAAGTCGGGCACGTAGCGACGATTTAATGCCATACTTTTATCCTTCTACTCTATATCTAATAAACNCTTTATTATCATAACAGTCGTCACCCTATCGAAAAGCTTGAATAATGCTAGGGTAAAGATGCATTTGATTTAAAAGACTCGCAGTANCATCTTTATAGCTATATCACTTTTTATAACTTTTTTATCACTGCGCATCACATAGCTCANNATGTCTCAATTTGAGCCACTGCAAGGCAATGATAGTCGCCGCATTATTAATTTCACCACTTTCTATGCCATTAAAAGCTGTTTGAAATGGCACGATACGCACCAATATATCTTCTTGTTCGTGCTCCAACCCATGAATCCCCCCTAAGCCTGTGCTATCGATTAACGCGCAATAAAGATGCACTTTTTCTGAGGTACCTCCAGGTGATGACCAATAGCTAGAGATAGGAATTAATTCTTTCAGGCTACAGCCTGCTTCCNCTTCTGCTTCTCGGCGCGCAACGTCTTCCGCAGATTCTCCTGCTTCCATCATACCCGCCACAACTTCCAGTAACCAAGGGGAGGCCTGTTGTTTATCCAGCGCAGCACCTATACGGTATTGTTCGGTNAGTATTACCAANTCCTTTTTNGGATCATAAAGTAATACCGCNGANGCTTCNCCGCGCTCAAANAATTCACGACTAAANGTNGCCGTACGNCCACCNGCAAATAAAGCATGCTCNATNTGATAATGNTCTACCTTAAAGAATCCATCATGCANNCGNTTGGTCAGCACAGATTGATGATCTTGTTGATTAAATTTCACGCCTAACTCTGACTTAGCCATTCAATATATACTCACTTGAAATATGATACGAAGTGTAAATTAACAACNCGGTAACGATGTGTTGCTGATAACGGAACAATTTAGCCAATTTTTAGCCGATTTATCTGTTAGAATCCAGCACAAATTATTTTTATAGGCCGCTAGAGACCTTGTCATGAAGAAATTTATTGCCCTAACTTCCGCGCTTTTTGCAGGTAATGCAATGGCGGCAGATTTAAACGATGTTTATCAACTTTCATTAGCCAATGATGCTCAATTAGCCGCNGCTAAAGCCAAGCGNGANGCGGGCGNCTACCAAGTTAGCNTAGCCCGAGCTGCGTTACTTCCTCAAGTTAGTATTGGTGCGANNCANACNGATANCAGTATTGNAANTGAAGGANATGNCAACGNNAGACCTTACTGCATTATCGTACAATGCCACGATTAGNCAGACGTTGTTCAACTTAAACAGCTGGTACATTTATCAATCAGCGGCAGCAGGAGGTGATGCATCGGATCTGGAATTATTATTAAGCGAGCAGCAATTAATCGTTCGTAGTGCCGAAGCCTATTTCGGTGTATTACGCGAAAAAGAAAACTTAGAAACTGCCCAAGCGGAAGAAAAAGCGGTGAAACGCCAACTTGAGCAAACGCAACAGCGTTTTGAAGTAGGCTTAATTGCAATCACTGAAGTATACGAAGCTGAAGCCTCATACGATTTATCTTACGCCAATCTAATTGGTCAAGAAGCGGCGGTCGATATTAGCTTCGAAGCCCTTGAACAAATAACTGGTACCCGCTTTGATGAACTAAACCGTTTAAAAACGGATATTGATTACGTTACTCCAGATAAACCTGTTGCAGAATGGGTTGAACAAGGTATGACGATGTACGCTGGTATAAAAATTGCCAAACAAGGCGTTAATGCTTCTGAATACAATCGCAAGGCTGGCTGGTCTAGCTACGCTCCGCAGATTGACGCTCAGCTAAGTTATACCGACGGTGAACAGCCATTTGGTATAGACATTGTCGATGGCAGCACCACCACTATGGCCATCACCGCCAAAATCCCTTTATTTGCCGGTGGTAGTAATTATGCAAGAGCTAAACAAGCCGCCGCACAAACTGCACAAGCCAGTGCCGATTTAGATTCAGAACAGCGTACGGTGAGAAATAATATCCGTAGCTTATATCGTAAAGTTCAAACCGATGTATTAACGATTAAAGCACGTAAACGTGCAACGATTTCTTCTCGTAGTGCTTTAGAAGCCACAGAGACAGGCTATCAAGTAGGTACTCGTAATATCGTTGAAGTATTAAATGCGCAGCAGAACTTGTTCAGTGCTCAACGTGATTACGCCAATGCTCGCTACGATTATATTTTAGATATTTTAAATCTTAAATTCTTCTCTGGCACATTAGGTGAACCTGATATTAAGAAGTTGAATCAATGGTTATCAATCAGTAAAACGGCCGTCAATCCTCAAGTTGAGCCGACTAAAATTCCTGCCCCAGCAACAGGCAAGTCTTAATTAACTGAGTTTCACACATAAAAAAACCACTCTTTTGATTCAATTCAATCGAGTGGTTTTTTTATGACAATTTTTAATTACTTCGATATTTTCATTCTAATTAGCCGGTAAACCTTGCTCTTCCTCAGTAAGGAAAGAGTATTTAACGACTCGCTTCACTACCGTCCAATACTGCTGACCAAAGGAGCCGGTATTATAAGGGATACCATACTTTGCACAGACCACCTTCACTTCCTTCGCCATATCCAGATAGTGATGTGCAGGCACATCGGGATACAAGTGATGTTCAATCTGGCAACTTAAGTGTCCGGTTAAAATATGAAAACCTCGACTACCTTCAAAATTAGATGAACCTAAAATCTGACGATAATACCACTCACCGCGACTTTCATTTTCACATTCAGCTTCATCAAAGGTCTGCGCATCTTCGGTAAAGTGGCCACAGAAAATCACACTCGCGGTCCACCAGTTACGAATAAATTCAGCCAGCATGTTTCCCGCTAATACCGCAAAGAACATTGGCCATGAAATTAAAGCCGCTAATAAAGGAAAGAAAATATATTCTTTAAAAACCTGTTTTTTGATCTTGGCAAAGAAGGAGTGCTTCAATTCTTCTCGACTGATGGGTAAGATGGAATTTTCTTTACGCTTACCAGCAAAAATTCGCTCACCCGCAACTTCGTGATAAGCGATGCCGAATTGAAAAAAGCTACTTAATAAAGTGTAGGTAATAAATTGAAAACGGTTCTTAGGACGCCAAGCTATGTCATCACTCAAACGCAATAGGCCATAACCGTAATCACGGTCTTTGCCAATAATATTGGTATAAGTATGGTGTTCGTGATTATGATAGCGCTTCCACGAAGCACCATCACCCCAGATATCCCAGTCGAACTTGCGTGAATTAATATGTGGATCATTCATCCAGTCATATTGGCCATGCATCACGTTATGGCCGATTTCCATATTATCGAGAATTTTAGACAGTGCTAACAAGGCAACCCCAGCAAGCCAAAATAACGGATTAAAGAAACCCAGCACTAGCGATATTCGGCCAACAATATCACTGCTGCGCTGAACCCTTATTACCTTACGAATATAACGCGCATCTTTTTCGCCGACTTTTTTCATGGTCTGATCACGAATAGAATTTAAATCGTTTTCGAATGCTTTTAGTGTTTCTGCATCAGGACGATTACTGGCTAGATTAGTTGTCATAATATTTTCCTTATCGTCCGTTAAAGGTCGAGTACNACATCGCCTTGGGCGACGGAGATACACAATTGAATTTCTTCACTACCGGTATCAGAATATGTTTGNGTGCGAGTATTAAATACCACACCACTTTTCTTCTTGCAGATACANTGATGGCAAACACCAATACGNCANCCAGAAACNGGGCTTAANCCTTGCTCTTCTGCTTGCTCTAATANCGTACTGGTTTTATCTTTTTNACTAATAACGATTTTTTCCGAGGCTTGAAAATGCACAATACCTTGTTCGCTATTTTCAANTNCNANCGGCGCTGCGCCAAAGAATTCAAAATTTATTTTTTCTTTNNNTATNCCCTGCTCNNCCANNACTTTNCGCGNNTGCTGAATCATCGGNCTNGGGCCNCAAATAAAAGCCGTACGTTGAAGAAAATCACTGCAATANGCTTGTAAATGTTCTGCGCAGATAAAACCGTCTTGTTCACTATCAACAAANGTNATGGTGATACTCGGATATTCCTTCTGCAGCTGCTCGAATTCTTGCTGAAATACAATTTGCTGATTGTTACGNGAGTAATACAGTAGATGGATATCAANCTCGGCGGATTGTTTATTCTGTGTTTTCTGGGTTAATGCTTGCTGCTGCANCATAGAACGAAACGGGGTAATACCACTGCCACCNGCAATGAANAATAANTTNTCTGGTTTCTGGCTGTAGATCATCTCTTCGGGCAGAACGAAATCACCTTGGGCAGCAGAAATATTCACTAGGCTACCCCGTGCTAGCTGCTGACGAATCCAGGGGGTAATACGGCCTTGTTGCTGAATACGAATACTCAGCTCGATNNANCCGGTANNATCATAATAAGCNGGNGATGANGAGATNCTAAANCAACGCAGCGTNCGTGCGCCNTCNTTTTCAACCATCAGCTCAATNAACTGGCCAGCAACAAAGGTNGGCCACTGGCGATCAATCAGNCCNGTCTGAGGTTTTAGCACTAGGGTATACATNTCGGCCATNTCATCGCGTATTTCTATGATTTGGGCGCGATANGCGTCTGTCGTCCACAGTGGCACTAACATTTGGATCAATGGCTGTAGGTAGCCAGAAAAGCTGCTGTGCTGTGTTAATGCTTGGCTAAACCAGGTCCAGCCTTTTTGTGGCAAACTGGCTTGNNTTAATGCATTCATGATGGCNTCNCCATANTTTCAGTNAACAGTTGTACGCTGAAAGTATGNAGGTGTCTATTTTNACAGTAGAAAGACACCCTTGCCTGCAACTACACAATTAACGAAATTAGCTCAGAGACTAAACACTTTTTTAAACCTAACTTGTCTTGAAACTATCTTGTCTTGAATCTAGCGATGAAGCTGNTCAGCCACCAGCTCGGTAAGNCGCCCAACGGCACCTTGGTTATCAGCTACTACCCGTTGACCATTGGCTCCCATATCGGCGCGCAATTCAGGACGCTCTAATAACTGACGTAAGCAGATAGTTAGCTGCTCACGNCTCGCTTGCTGCATCGCACCTTGATTCATCAACTGCTGCGAAATGGCGGCAAAATTATAATCACTTGGCCCCATGACGACTGCTTTGGCTAACGCACAGGCTTCAAGTGGATTGTGACCTCCATNTTCGATAAAACTGCCACCAATAATCGCGATATCCGCACTGGCAAGTAATACCAGCATCTCNCCCATAGTATCGGCCAAATACACCTGAGTCATGGGGTTCGCTTGCAAACTGCCCTTCTGAAACGCTTCACTGCGACGCACAAGTTGTAGCTCTCGATCCAAAANCAAAGCAGCCACTTCATCAAAGNGCTCTGGATGACGTGGCACTATGGTTAATAATAAATCGGGGAAATCAACCAATAGCNGCTGATAACTATTTAGAATTAAATCGTCTTCACCTTCATGGCTGCTGACCAATACCAATACAGGTCTATCTTCGCCCCAGTGCTGTTTTAGTTCAGCACCTTGCACAATAGCCTGCTCTGGCACACTGATATCGAATTTAATACTGCCCGTCACATCAACACGATTTTCTTCAATGCCTAGGTTGATAAAGCGCTCANCATCACTGCGGTGTTGTGCGGCGACCAGATCTAGCCCCTGNAACATAGGCTGGGTTAACTTAGAGAANTTTCCATAACCCTTAGCTGACTTCTCCGATAAACGAGCGTTCGCTAAAANCACAGGAATTGCCTGTTTATTACAGCTACGAATGATATTCGGCCANAACTCAGTTTCCATAATAATGCAGATACTAGGCTGTACTTTTTTTAATGAAGCGCGACATCAACCAAGGTAAGTCATAAGGCAGATAAACATGAAAGATTCGGCCCGCAGCTAAATCATCAGCATATAAACGCTTTACCTGATCTGAACCCGTAGGAGTCGTGGTGGTAATGGTGATGGTTAAGTCTGGATTGGCGGTTTGTAAACTGCGCACTAACGGCTCAGCCGCTAGAGTTTCACCCACCGAAACTGAGTGAACTAATAAACCGTTCGCCTTACCGCTGAATTTGAAGAAGGCGAAGCGCTCGGCCCAACGTTGGCGATANCCGGGGTTCGAGCCCCCACGAAGCCACATGCGGATCAAGAGAAAAGGAATGGCTAAGGTAAAAACTAAGTTATATAAAAAACGTGCCACTCGTGATCTCCGAATAATTACTAAACGCTGATATAAGCTAGGGTCACATATTAACAAAACCCTCTCAGCTTATATAGTCAGTCTGCTAGTTCCTACAGGCTAGTTTTGCTAGACTGGCCCTTCTTTAATTTACATGGCAGATAGAGATGGATTTACAAGTTCCAAACTTCCATCAAGCACAGGTATTAGTATTCGGCGATGTCATGCTGGATCGTTATTGGCAGGGGCCTACATCGCGCATATCCCCTGAAGCACCGGTACCTGTGGTGAAAGTACAAGACATTGAAAACCGTGCCGGCGGCGCNGGTAACGTTGCATTAAACATTGCGNCCCTAGGAGCCAAAGCTGCTCTATTNGGTATTACTGGTGACGACGAAAACGCTAACGACCTTGAGTATATGTTAAATGCCAAGGGCGTGAGCTGTGGATTCTTACGTCACGAGAGTAGCCCGACCATTACTAAGCTGAGAATTCTTAGCCGTAATCAGCAACTGATTCGTCTTGATTTTGAAGAANCGTTTCACGATGTTGACCTTACGCCTATTTATCAGCAGTTTGATCAACAGGTTGCAGCCGCGGGCGCGGTTATTTTATCGGACTACAACAAGGGTGCATTAACCGACCCTCAGCGCTTGATTCAAGCAGCNCGTAAAGCGGGCACACCCGTATTAGTCGACCCAAAAGGAACCGACTTCAGCCCCTATAAAGGCGCGACTCTGATTACACCTAATTTGGCCGAGTTTGAAGCGGTCGTTGGTTACTGCAAAGATGACGAGACGTTACTNGCTAAAGGCCAAGCTCTATTAGAAGANCATGATCTTACCGCGCTATTGATAACTCGCAGTGAAAAAGGCATGACCTTAATCCAGCGTGATGCTGAGCCATTAACCTTGCCAACTCGTGCTCGTGAAGTGTACGACGTNACAGGCGCAGGCGATACGGTGATCTCGGTGCTAGCCACAGCTTTGGCAGCGGGCCAATCGTTAGAACACGCGACTGCTTTTGCTAANATTGCNGCTGGCATCGTNGTTGGTAAGCTGGGTACCGCAACCGTAACTAGCGATGAATTACGCAGTGACATTCGTAGCGAGCAGCACGGCGGCGCCGCCGTTTTCGACGAAGATGAATTAATGCAGCTGGTGCGCGAATGCAAAGAACGTGGTGAAAGCTTAGTGATGACCAATGGCTGTTTCGATATTCTTCACCCGGGNCATGTGCAATATTTAAAAGAAGCGAAAACCTTAGGCGATCGTTTATTAGTCGCGGTGAATGGCGATGAATCAGTATCACGCTTAAAAGGCCCTACTCGCCCAATTAATCCACTCGATCANCGCATGGCGGTATTGGCGGGATTAGAAAGTGTCGATTGGGTTGTGCCCTTCACTGAAGATACCCCTGAGCGCCTAANCACTAAAGTACTTCCGANTATCTTAGTGAAAGGTGGGGATTATAAAATTGAAGAAATCGCCGGCGGCGAAGCCGTTATGGATGCAGGCGGCGAAGTGATTATTTTAAGCTTTAAAGACAATTGCTCAACGAGCGCAATCGTTAAACGTATTCAAGCTGAAAAAGCTTAAAACGTTTTATTATTCTCGAAGCGTTTGGTACAGAAACTATTACCCTCATGGCACGCATGCAAGTACGTCCATGTAAGCTCGGCCTTCGCTTCCATGCGAAGGGACGGCCTATTCGTATAACAGTTCCTGTACCAACACTTCTACATTATTAGTGACTCAGGCGTTTTTCGCCTCTGAATCAGGTTGATTAATATGATTATCGTAACAGGCGGCGCTGGCTTCATCGGCAGCAACATTGTTAAGACCTTGAATGCACAAGGTCGTAAAGACATTATCGTAGTGGATGATTTAACCGACGGTAAAAAGTTTTATAACTTAAGCGATTGCGACATTGCAGATTATCTTGATAAAGATGATTTCCTGCAGCTAGTAAAAATCGGCGATCCAATTTTGAATAACGTTGAAGCGATTTTCCATGAAGGCGCTTGCTCTTCCACTACAGAGTGGGACGGTAAGTTTATGATGGAAAATAACTACGAATATTCTAAGACCCTTTTGCACGCCTGCATCATTCGTGAAATCCCTTTCTTATACGCCTCTAGCGCATCGGTATACGGTGGCGGCACAGTATTCAAAGAACAGCGTGAATTTGAGCAGCCATTAAACGTTTATGGCTATTCTAAATGGCAATTCGACCAATACGTGCGTGAGATTCAGCATACGTTTAAATCTCAGGTTGTTGGCTTCCGTTACTTCAATGTCTACGGTCCACGCGAACAACATAAAGGCAGCATGTCTTCGGTTGCGTTCCATTTTAATAACCAAGTAAAAGAAAATGGCGTGGCTAAATTATTTGGCGGCTCTGGTGGTTATGATGATGGTGAACAGCGCCGTGACTTCGTTTATGTCGGCGATGTGGTAAAAGTTAATCTGTGGTTCTTAGATAACCCAGATAAGTCAGGCATCTTTAACTTAGGTACAGGCCGCTGCCAGAGCTTTAACGATGTGGCGAATGCGGTAATCGATTGGCACGACGAGAAAGGTACACACGTTACGAAAGCAACAAAAGAGTACATGCCTTTCCCTGAGCACCTTAAAGGCGCCTATCAGAGTTTTACCGAAGCGGATATTTCTAAGCTGCGTGATATGGGTTACGACCAACCTTTCGCGTCAGTAGAAGAAGGTACTCGCGCTTATTTAGACCTGCTTAATAACAGCTAAATAAGTAAGAAATGAATCGCTCTTTCCAATATTGGCCTGAGCGGTTTTTTGTTTATGACTGCATCTTCGCTTTAATTTTTTCTAGCGCACTGCGCATATTGTCGTTAGAAGACTCTGAGGCAACCTTAGTCAGCTCATAGTCACTACCCTTCTCTGCTTTCTTGATGATGTATACCTCATCACTGCCTGCCAGCATGACCTTGCCAGATCCTCCAGCCTTTAATACTTTATCTAACTCTACTTGAGTATCAGGCTCTAGCGGGATTATGGTGCCGTTTGACTTGCTCATGTTCTTTTCCTATATAAATGATGCTTGGATGATTAGCTATGGGTAGTTTACTCTCACACTTTTGGTAGTTCTAGCATCCAATTTTTTGCTGCCTCCAACTCACTAAATTCAAAACTTTTAATCTCCGCACTTATGAAGTGCTTTGCGACATTTTCAGCGAAACTGCCGATTGGTGAATCTGTTGCAAAGGCGATACGTGAAATCTTTTCATGATGATTTTTGACAAATTTCAAATGCGCGATTAACGCAGAAAATGAATCCCAGCCAGGGAACGACTGAACATGGACTATAATCCCCCTAAGCTTACCAATACGCTCTATACAGGGATCAATGATTTTTGCCGCAGAGATAAAATCACTTTCCGACAATTTGCCATCCGGCTCTAAAATTGCAATACCTTCAACTTCGTCTATTTCAACTTTTAACATCTTAAATCCTCTCAATATTAATGGTATCTACATAGCAAGGTATAAAATAATACGATATTTAGACGTACCTTCCTACCCCTCAAAAATTTCATTTAGATGCTTTTTTGCCAATAGTTGACATAAAAAAGCCCCAAGGTGAGTTGAGGCTTTTCTAAAGAGCTAAAGCCCTTTATAGAACTAAGACTTGGTTAGTCTACTTTTTTGATAAGTTCAGCTGGATTGTAACCAGCTTCGTCATTTGCCACCTGCTTGCTAGGGCCGTAATGACGTAATAGTACGTTAAACTTACCGGTAGTATTACCCTCTGAAACCGGAATGTTATTTGCCTGATCCGAGCAACCGAAGTGCAATGTATAGCTTCCATCGTCATTCTTAGCAGGGTTCATTTCACTAGAAATATTAGCGATATCGTTGAACATGCGGCCTTCACCATTGTAAACCGTAGCGGACCAGAAGAACTTGGCTTGCGGGTCTGCAAACGTAACTTGATAGCAAGCATTCGCTGGAAAATATTGGCTCGTCTGATAAATATTATCTTCAACCATTGCACCGCCCCAGCCACCAGCAACACCAACATAATTCATATAAGCCGTCTGGCCGCTTTCTTTATTGCTGAAAGCCTTCGACTGATCGTAGCCATCGCTGAAATCAATATTACCCGCTTTATCTATGGCTTTAAACGAAGCCATATCCCACTCTAATACTTTAAACGGTTTAGCGCTGCCAGCTTCAATAACTAAGTTTTTACGTATATCACCTTCAAGTGCGCGCACGATAACAAAGGCATGATCAGTCTTAGCACTGATTTTATGTCTGCCTGAGCCATAAATCATTGGTTGCGTCTCGTGATTCTCATCAACAATTTGTATGGTCACATATTTATCAGTTTTAGGAACAGTGACATAGACATTATCACTAGACATATCAATTACAGAGACTGAATAAGGAGTATCCCTATTCATACGTACCACAAACTGCTTATCTGGGTTACTACTCGGTACTGGCATCTCAAAAAACTTATTAACTCCGCCCGTTTTTTGTACCATTGCACCCAGGCGCATATTAGTAAAAGCTTGTGGGAAGTTGTCTTGAGTCACCACTGTTGGTTCCGCTGGTCCGGCAATAGTATTGGCTGATAATAATGTCGCTAGAATTACGGTTGGTAGTAATTTTTTCATTACTGGATTCCTTCTTTAGTATTTGTGTATTATTTAGCTTCTTTAATCATTTAACTATAGCGCCACGAGACCCGTAATGAACATGCCGACTAGCCCAATTAGGCCCAATGCAAATGAAATGCTTCGTGCTAATTTTAAATTACCATAATAGAAGCACATATGAGCTATGCGACTGACAAGATAAATTACTGAAAACACATTTAGATAGAAAGCATTAGCAGAAGACAGCACACCAAATAATACGAATAAAGCAAATACAGCAATACTCTCATTGGTATTTTCGTGCACTCTTGCAGCACGAAATAAGAAATCATTATGGTCAGGAGCAATAGGGTAGCCCGGTGTATGCCGCCCTTTAATTGCCACAACATCAGCAACTATAATTTGGATCAACATCATTAAGCCTGTTAGCCCTGATACTAATATTGTTATTCTATATGGCTCAAATAATTCCATTTATATTACTTCCTTATGCTAGGTTTAAGTTTTTATAATGCTACTAGCCCTAATGGCTAAAACACGTGTTCGGCTGTTGTTGAATTTTTCTGCCTTCTTACATTGCTCAGATACAAAATCTATTTTCAATATTGATGTGTTCAATTTTAAATTTAGACAGATCCGTATTTAATAATGCTGGCCTTAATCTAATATCTAAAATACAGCTTGGCCGATATGCATACAAGTGTGAGCCACATTTCTTACAAAACATTCGAAATTTTCCTGGAGATGATTCGAACTCTGCTAGCTGCTCATCACCGCGTATAAGTTTAAAACTAGAACGCTTAATTGTTACACCCATTGCGAAAGCAGATGAATGAGCCTTACGGCAAAGTAAGCAATGGCAACATTCGACAATCGAAATTGGTTCATTAACGTCGTATTTCACTGAGCCACAAAGACACTCCCCTTCAAACATTTTTATATAACCTCCCTTAGTAATCTTAATCTGTGTGGCGCGTAAGTGCTCAGTCTGGATTGGGTATTCCATGATATCTAGAGCTGAGATAGCAATAGCCTTAATTTATAGTAATTCCCTGAAGGTTGATAATTAAATAGCGAATACAAGTTGTAATACTCCTTTATAACTAATGATCACAGCCAAATCCTGATAGGCGAACGATTGCCATACTTAAGCATTCTCTCAGTTCTATAAACGAAAAAAGCCCTAGTCATGTAAATGGCTAGGGCTTCTTATGTATTCTATTTAAACGCATTGTCGCACCACTAGCTCATTCGCGCTATCCGCACATACGTTTCTTGTAGTACTTGCACATCAATCGCGGCTCTGTGTGCTTTTAGACCAAGCTCTTGTAGTACGGCTTCTTTGGTCGGATGCCAAAATTCAACTTGCTCAGGTTTAAGCAGCTTATTGATAGTATCAAGACGAAATCGCTGCACTATGCCGGCGCTATCAAACAAGCGACCAATCCACGAACTATCAAAACCCCAGGCATCAGAATATAAGGTCTTGCCACGCAGCAGCTCATTTAGCTTAAGGGCGATGTCTTCTATGCTCATGCCTTCCGCTTGCAGCTGCTCACGAGTAATGCCGTGAATTTGCTCGGCCTCTTCACTCCAATGAGTCCAGTCATCTTCTGGCTTAATCAAAAAGGAGTATATCTCTCGGTTCTCTAATGCAAAGCCGACTTCAATAGGGTAACTGCCGCGGCCAAAACCCGAGGCTTCTACATCAATAATAGGAGGCGCTGTATTAACGTCTGTTGCCATTCTGTTTATCTTTACTTCTTAATTAGATAAAAATCTAAGTTCTTAATTATGATTACGCACAATAATCGATGTCTGTGCCTAGCTTAGCCGTTATTTTCTCTGGTAACTATGACTGAGTCGTATTTTTTAATACCTAATTGCTAAATGACGCTATATCGTTAAGACATAGGCGCCACTCGCATGACTTCTTCTACCGTTGTTAGTCCCTGAGCGACTTTTTGTGCACCACTCAACTTCAAGCTATACATACCTTCTTTCATAGCTTGCTGCTTAATTTTTATATGATCAGAGTTATCGTTAATCAAATTACTAATGTCGTTGCTCATCGGCAGTACTTCATAAATCCCCATGCGTCCTATAAACCCGGTATCTCGGCATTCTAGGCAGCCTTTAGGATGGTAAATCTTTTCTGGCTTCGCCACAGTCCAAGGCGCAACCAATGCTTTCCAAGTCGCCTCATCAATCGGGCCTTCTTCTTTACAGTGCGGGCAAAGAATACGCACCAAACGTTGCGCCATAACCCCCAGCATAGTGGATCGAATGAGATAAGGTGGTAAACCGAGCTCTAATAATCGAGTAATTGCCGTGGGGGCATCATTGGTATGTAAGGTTGATAATACCAAGTGGCCCGTCAGTGCCGACTGCACGGCCATTTCTGCGGTTTCTAAATCACGAATTTCCCCCACCATAATGATGTCAGGGTCTTGTCGTAATAGTGCTCGAACACCGGTAGAGAAATCCAAACCAATACTATGATTTACTTGCATCTGGTTAAAAGAGGGTTCGATCATTTCAATGGGATCTTCGATGGTTGAAACATTCACTTCCACCGTCGCCAATTCTTTCAGTGTTGAATATAACGTGGTGGTTTTACCCGATCCCGTTGGACCTGTCACAAAGATGATGCCGTTATTTTGTGACGTCATTTTTTGCCAGCGGCGATAATCTTCTTTACTAAAACCTAATTCAGAAAAGTTACGTACCAATACCGATGGGTCAAATACGCGCATCACCAGTTTTTCACCAAATGCAGTCGGTAACGTAGATAAGCGTAGTTCGATTTCTTCCCCAGTAGGGGTTTTCGTTTTTAAACGCGAATCTTGCGGCTTACGTTTTTCTGCAATATTCATTCGTCCTAAGGTTTTAATCCGTGCGACAACGGCCTGGGTGACTTGCGCGGGTAATTCATAAACTAGGTGTAATACGCCATCAATTCGAAAGCGTACGTTGCCAATCTCACGACGGGGTTCGATATGAATATCACTGGCACGCTGCTCGAAGGCGTACTGTAAAAGCCAATCCACTACATTAACAATATGCTCGTCGTTAGCGTCTGGGGCTTTCGCTTTACCTAATTCCAACATCGATTCTAGGTTTTGGATGCCACTAATACCATCATGCTGTGCCGAAGCACTATTGATGGAGTTAGCCAGTTGATAAAACTCCACCCTATGACGCTCAATCTCACTGGGCATGGCTAATATGCGAACGATGTTACGTCGTGATACGTGTTCTAAATCTTGTACCCAAGAAGTGATATTCGGTTCACTACAAGCGACGATTAGATTTTCTTTATCAACCTTAACCGCAAGTATTTTATGGCGCTCAGAAAAAGCGTAAGACATGGCTGAAGTCACTGCTGCCACATCCACGTCTAAAGGGTCGATACGGCTGTATTCCAGCTCTTGCTTCGCCGCGGCCCATTCACAAATCACTTCTTCGGTGAGTTTTTTTGCCGTTTTTTTATTGCTTAGTT
This sequence comes from Oleispira sp., assembly GCA_016765295.1. Classification (GTDB taxonomy): domain Bacteria; phylum Pseudomonadota; class Gammaproteobacteria; order Pseudomonadales; family Oceanobacteraceae; genus Oleispira. Next base: position 3,038 of record JAESQF010000114.1, on the reverse strand, counting down.
TTTGCTTACCAATAAAAGTAAAAGGATGCATTTTAAGTTCAGCTTGGCTACGGCGTGCAAATTGTGCCAGCTGATAATCGTCGTCATCTAATAGACCGTCTTTTTTAAGATCATCGATTAATACATTGGTCGCGATAGGACGATCTGCTACAGAATTCATTTCACTAACTCCATTTATATGAGCCTTAATTCAATCTAGTGGTAAGTTGCTCAGTATGTATTCTCAAAGCTAATTTTTCTTGTGTACTCATGCTAAACATTGCACCGTCCATCGCCAATCGATAAAGCCAATGACCACAAGCAAGGGTTACTTGCCCCCAGATTAGTGATATTTCAATCTCTGCGTCGGCTGCTTGCTGTAACTGGCGCTGTAAAAGCTGTGCTTCTGGTAGACAATCGATACTACTAAAAAGTGCTAATACTGTTTGCAGCTGCGTTAGCTGTACTTTCACTTTTTCAATCTGGTCTTGCTGTTTATCCCAGACCGCCGCTTCTAAACTGCGCTGCCAAGCAGAAAGCTGATAAGCAAAAAAAGTTTTAACCGCACTGATGACATCTTGCTGCTCATCAAAGTGCGGAACCTTACCTTGCCAATCTTTTTTAATGGTTTTATGTACGTTTGAACGCGCTAATAGTCCATAACCACGCTCTGCTTTACTGATATCACTCATCAGCACTGGGCATTGCTGCGCTAGTTTTTGTGCTAATTGGAACAGCACTTCAGCATCACCACTTTTTAATTCTAGCTCGAGCTCTAACAAATCCACATTATGCTCATCCGTTGATACGCTGCCCTGATCTAATACCATCTCTATCACAGTATCATCTTGTTTATAGAGCCAAACTTTTCGCTGAAAATCTGTGGTAAAGAGTGCGCCAATACTTGTGAGGTTTATATCAGGGGATAAATGATCATCGGCACCGGAGCTTTTAAACAAGGTTAGATCTAACTCAACCTTCGATAACGGCCAATCCCACTCCATGCGCTGATGCAATCCACCCGCACTGGTTCCTCGAGTTTTAAGGGTTTGAATAATGTCAGTCTGCTCTTGCCCAACAATTTTCTGCTGGCGAATACGCAAAGCGGCGCCCCCTTGGCTTAATGCCATGGTCGGGGTATCAAAATAGCGGTTGAGTAACTGTAACGTCGGCTCAGCGATAAATTGGTCATTCGCTAATACTTGCTCTAATAGCGGTAGCTCACTGGCATTTAACCGTAGCTTTAATTCGATTTCTTCATTCATCTTATTATTCATTTCAGAATAATAAGATGGATTAGAGTGAGTTACCATCGAACAGGCCTATATTAGTAGAATACGTTATGCTTAAGACGAATTTAAAACCGATTTAAAGCCAACTTAAAACACTGTCCACAAAATTGAGTAGGGAAACTGGCCATGTCACAACTTATCTCACGCTTTCAACAGCTTATTGCTGCGCCGAGTATCAGCTCATCTTTGCCAGAATACGACAGTAGCAATAAAGCCGTCATTGATTTACTCGCTGAATGGCTAACGCCACTAGGGTTTGCTTGCGAAATAATGCCCGTGCCGAAAGAGCGTGTAGGTGAAGCAGATAAATACAACCTAATTGCCACGCTCGGCAGTGGACCAGGTGGCCTCGTTCTTAGTGGCCATACCGATACTGTTCCTTGTAATCCAGAACGTTGGAGCAGCGATCCTTTTAAGCTCACCGAGCGTGATGGCAAGCTGTTTGGTTTAGGCACCTGCGATATGAAAGGCTTTTTTGCCCTGGCGATTGAGGCCATTGAGAACATCCTCAATCAGTTAGGTAATCCTAAGCAGCTTGATTTACAACAGCCCCTTATTATTCTTGCCACCGCCGATGAAGAAAGCTCAATGAGTGGCGCCCGCGCATTAGTTGAACAAGGCAAGCCTAAAGGTCGCTATGCAATTATCGGTGAACCGACCGGACTCAAGCCTATTCGTATGCATAAAGGCATTATGATGGAGACCATTCGCCTCACTGGCAATGCTGGCCATTCATCGAATCCTGCTTTGGGTATTAATGCGATCGATGCGATGCATGATGTGATGACAGAATTAAAAGCCTACCGTCAGCAACTTGCCAAAGAAAACCATAATCAAGATTTTGAGATAGAGGTGCCAACATTAAATTTTGGCTGCCTGCATGGCGGTGATAACCCAAACCGTATTTGTGGCAGCTGTGAATTAGCCTTTGATTTACGCGCACTGCCTGGCATGAGCAACGAACAATTACGTCATGAAATGAAAGAGCGCATTAAACCCATTGCCAGCAGGCATAATGTTGAGTTTGAACTGGAATCGTTATTCCCTGGAGTACCGTCTTTTGCTACGGATAAAAACGCCGAGTTGATTCAACTCGCTGAAAAATTAACCAATCATCAGGCCCATGCCGTTGCCTTTGCTACCGAAGCCCCTTTTCTGCAACAGCTCGGAATGGAGACCGTCGTTCTTGGACCAGGTTCAATCGATCAGGCCCATCAACTGGATGAATTTATATCATTAGATCAGTTAATGCCCACCGTAGAATTGTTATCTGAGTTTATTAATACTTTTTGCCTTAAGAAGAGCTGAAAAAGGCTTAGATTCAGCTGGAATTGTGATATGTTGCAATTCATTAAGTAGTAACATTTTTTAAATGAATATCGAAGTGCGAAGTATTATTAATTCCACTTCATTCAACCCGCAAAGACACGATAGATAAAGAAAATGGATAATAGCCAATACGTAAAATGGTTTAGACATTCTTCTCCTTACATCAATGCTCACAGAGGAAAAACCTTTGTGCTGATGTTAGAAGGCGATGCCATTGCCGATGATAATTTTGCTCACATAGTACAAGACATTGCTTTGCTCAATAGTCTGGGTGTGCGCTTGGTTATTGTTCATGGTGCGCGTCCGCAAATCGACCAAGTGCTCAATGTGTTAAATATTAAAAGTCAGTTTCATGGTGATTTACGTATTACCGATCAACCCGCGCTGAATGCCGTACGTGCTGCTATTGGTATTGTGAAATCTGATATCGAAGCCAGA
>JAESQF010000042.1 GCA_016765295.1 Oleispira sp. | reverse complement strand
CGAATGGGCTGTATTTACCCTGAATGCCATCACCGGTAATATTGACCGGCCTGGCGGGGTTTACCATCACGGTGGAGCCATAGATAATACCGCACTGATTCATAAGTTTACTAAACGCAAGAATCCCGCCCCATCGCGAGTGGGAAAATACCCGCAAATTTTTGGTGGCCCACCCTGTACAGTGTTTGCCGACGATGTACTATCAGATGATCCAGGAAGGATTCGGGCGTTAATAGTTATCGCTGGAAATCCCGTTATATCTTTTCCCAATACACAAAAAATAGAAAAGGCTCTTGAAAAATTGGACCTGCTAGTGTGCATCGATCTGTATAAATCGGATACCGGCACCTTCGCCGACTACAATCTACCCGCTGCCACAATTTACGAAAAAGGTGGCTTGCACGTATTAACCCAGCCTTTTGAGCCCTACCCTTTTGCCGAATGGCGCCCTAAAGTGGTGGAACCTAAGGGAGAGGCCCGTCCTGAATGGGACATTGCTCGTGATATCTTTAGAGCTGCCGGCCTTCCTTTTCTTAATAATCCCATAATCAATGCGCTGGATAAAATGATGGCAGTGGTTGGCTCGGGTTTTAGTGAACAGCATCTTGCGCAATATTTACTCGTGAGTGGAATGTCGCAGAAAAAAATGTCGCTCAAACGACTGATGAAAACTCAGGGGGGCATTAAATTTGGCGCTGTAAAATGGGGGCAATTTCTTAAATCGGGACTACTAACCGAAGACAAGAAAATACAACTTTGCCCTGCAGAATTTTCTGCTGAACTTGCTAAGGTTCTAACCCAATCGTTACCCGATAAAGAGGAATTTCCATTCACACTGATTTCCGGCGGGCGCCGACTGGCAAGTTTTAATACCTGGACGCACAACATGCCAAGCATGATGAAAAAGTTGCAGGGTAACCATGCCACTATGAATGTCGATGATGCTCAACGATTGGGTATAGCAAACGGGGGAACCATCCGTGTGACTTCCACAACAGGAACCCTAGATATTCGAGTCGTTGTAAGCTCAGATGTAAGAATTGGGGTGCTGGTGATACAGCAATTTTGGGGACACTATTATAACAGCGGGCAACGCTTGGCTAATAAATATCCGGGAGTTAATGTAAACCTTCTGCACGATGATCGCGTAAGGGATACATTCACCGGCATGCCTGTTTTTAACGGCACTGCGTGCAAAATTGAGAGTATCGCAATTACAACGGCGTAAACTGTACAACAGTACGCCAATTTATCCGATATCACAAAGTAGCCTTATGTTCTAATAATCGTGCACAGGGCTTACATTAAATAAAACATAAAAAAGGATCGTGCCAGTAGCACGATCCTTTTGATCTAACAGACTGTTTTTATACAGCTTGCATATTGTATTTAATCAAAGATCTGTAAGAAACTTGCCATACCCCGATCACCATGATCAAGCAAGTGACAATGGAATAACCAACCACCAGAGGTTGATTCAGTAGGCATTTTACCTGAAGCAGATATTTGACCTTCACGACCTTCATCACTGAAGTGAATCGCCAGACGCGTGATAGTCTTACTGCGTCCTTTCACCATACCCGTGCGACGAGGGAGGTGAATGGTGTCTTTCTCTTCCAGATGTGTAGCAGGCACAATATAGTTATTCATCGGGTTATCCATATCCACATACTCTGTTTCAATCGGCTGAAACATAAAGCCGTGAATGTGAAAGTTGTGATCACCCATTGTCATATTGGTAACTTCAATAATACGAGTGTCACCCACATTGGCCATTGGCGCCATGGAAGGCATGATGTTTTCAAAAGTTATGCCCTCACCATTCATCATCGCTGCAAAGAAATCGAGATCACCATTCATATCCGGCTCGGTGTGGCCAAACATCACTGGCATTACCGACGCGTCCGTCACGTCAAGCGGAGTTATAGAGCGCAAAGATACGGGGGGTTGGTATCCAGGATCTGTGCCAAAAATAGCATCTACCAACTTCACTTCAACCATCGTCATAGGTGCCATTTCGCCATCGCCCATCATGTGTTCAAGCTTAACCATGCCGTCCATAAGACAAGCTGTGTGACGACCCCGTTTAATATCGTGCCATTCGATCGGCAAGATATCTCCGTCATTCCCCTGCGGTATAACAATGAAATCTGCGCGCTCGCCTGGGGTTAGTATTAAGCCCTTGCTGATGTCCGGATTCGACATGGTTTTTGGCATTGGCATATCCATGCTAGCCATTGTCATATCGCCGACATGCATATCACCGCCCATTCCCCCCATATCCATGCAACCCATTCCCATACCACTGTCCATGCCATCCATGTGACCATCACCCGGTATTTCAACCTGGAGAATTTCAGCTAACTCAATCGGAGCTTCTAACAAACCCGCATCACCGCCGATTCGATAAATAGTATGACCTGGAATCGACAGGCGCATAAAACGAGTATTTGCAGTGTTGACGACACGAATACGCTGGGGCTCGCCGATCGTCCACTCAATACTTGGCTTTACTAAACCGTTCACTAACAGTGTATTACCTTCACGACCATTCACTTGCATTTCAGCGCGCGCGGCAGGCTCGTCAGGAAATCCGATTTCTACCATACTGCCAGTCTCATCCAGCAGCACATCATCCAATACCCATAGATGTTCTGTTTCCGGCAGATCCAGGCGTGCATCTTCCGCCGGATCGTGTACTACTAACATGCCCTGTAATCCCAACTCAACTTGCTCATTACCCCGCATATGGGGGTGATACCAAAAGGTTGAGGCTCTTAATAATTTAAATTCGTAACGGAAATAACCACCTGGCTGTACAGGTTTTTGAGCAATCATACTGCCATCCATATTGGCTGGCAGCTCTAAACCGTGCCAATAGACTGTGGTTGTATCGGGCAATTCATTGTAAAAATGTACGATCAGGGTATCGCCAACCTTGGCGTCGATGGTAGGCCCTGGAACAATACCGTTATAAGACCAGACGGTTGAAGCTACTCCGTCCTGATATTCTACCTGGCTAACCTTTGCGCGTAATTCGACCTCAACAATATCGGGCGCTGGATTCATGTCGGGTAAAACTTGGGTATTGATGTTATCCGTATGACAGGCTGTTAAGCCCACAACAAACACGAGACCCGTGAGTTTGATGATTGAGTGAAGTCGCATAATTTTCCTTTTAAATGCATTCTTGTAAGGCATGAAAACTTATCACCTATAGGGCTATAGGGCTATAGGGCTATAGGTCAAAATGTAGTGATCTATTAATTTTATGAGTAATTCTTTGAAAAGAGGTCGATCAATTCGGAGCTAAACGCTTCAATAATTAGGGTTGTTTGTCAAACAGATAGAATATCCAAATCAAATATTTAAAGAAATTGCTTGTGCTGGAGTTAACTCCAAGTCTTATAGTGTTAATTAGGAGCCTAAGAAAAGACGATGAGGAAAACCCATGAAATCAAGAGCAGCGCTTACGGTGCTGGGACTATCTCTGTCATTGTTAACCGCTATCCCGAATGTAATGGCAAATGAAACTATTGGAGCAGTTACGGTTGAGCGTAACCAAGCAGTTATTCAGGTCAAGGGCGTTGTCTGTTCCTTTTGCGCTTATGGCACTGAAAAGGCTCTATCCAAGTTAAGTTTTCTGGATAAATCACAATTTGGCAACGATGGAGTTCTGATGAATATCCATACCCACCGAATAACTCTGGCGCTTCAGCCGGGTCAAAAACTGAATGTGGCTCAGGTCTATGATGCAATTATAAAGGGCGGCTACGACCCGACTGCTGTATATGTGAATCTACATGGGCAGGTCCAACAATCCGGTAATAGTTACCTGTTGACCAATCCTGAGAATGGTCAAGTATTTGATATAACGGGTAATGATGTTAAAGCACTGGTTGGCAAAGGCCTTATTCAGGTTAAAGGCCACATGAATAATGCACGTAGTTTCAAACTCGATGCCAATCAGCCCATACCTGTGATAGTGACATCAGTGGAAGTGGGCTTATGAAATGCTCCGTTAAACAACCGCTGCTAATCATCTTTGGAATCACTCTAAGCTGGTCTTTGCCGGTATGGGCTCATCAGCCCGTAATGGATATGGCGCCACGCTGGCAAAATGGTTATGGCTTCCAAGTACGACAAGAGTCCCACCGATCAGACAAGCTCGTAAGTGGAGAGTCGAAAGTAGATAACCCCTTGGGACGGGATAATGAGGTCAATACCACTTGGCTTGAAGGCATATATACCTTCAAGCGTGAGTTGCGATTATCGCTTAAAGTTCCTTATCTGGATCAACAGCGCACAGTGATTTACGACGGCTCTCCGATCAAACAATCAGGAAAAGGCTTGGGTGATGCCGTGGTTGGCCTACTACTTAAGCGTTACACCAACCAAGCCACAGCCACTGGCAACATCGCCATTACGCCAAGTATCCGCCTGCCGACAGGCTCAACCTCCAATGACTACCCAGTAGGCGATGGCAGCACAGATTTGGGTATCAGCTTTTCGGCAAGTTGGGAAAAATCGGATCTGTACCAGTATTACGACTTATTTTACTGGAAAAACCAAAAGGGTCGTAGGGGCATCAAAGAAGGTGACGAAATCGGTTTCGATACAAACATTGGCTGGCACCCCTACCACAACAATTTAAAGAATCAGGGCATCTTTGTGATGATTGATGGCTCAGCACGCTATCAAGAACGAGGACACAATGCTGAAGGTGTCACCGGCGGCCAAAGACTATCCTCAGGACCAGTGTTTGTCTATTACCAGGGGGGCATGATGTTTCGAGCAGAATACAAATATCCGCTGTATGAAGATCTGTTTGGCACTCAAGTCTCTCGGGGAGCTGAGTTCAATGTGGGTATGGGTTTTGTTTATTAAAAGACGGCTAATGAAGCTTTGCAATAGTAAGGAAAATCCGATGCTAACGCTACTCAGGGAAAACCAGCAATGAATTTAATCAGGCCCATCTTACTCATAATATTGGCATCTATTACTCTGCTAGCCTGCTCTGACTCTCGCAATAGCTGGAGCTGGGCTCTTCAGGAATCCCCTTTCTCTATGTCCTACCACCCGCTAAATGTCCTGGAAGAAGCTGAGGGGCAACGCCTTAAAGAGCCTCACGGCCTTACTATTGATAAACGCAATGGTAACTTGCTGGTGAGTGACACGGGAAACCAGCGTATTATCGTCTTCGACGAATCAGGGAAGTTCATTCAACAGTTTGGCAAAAAAGGCGATGGACCAGGTGAATTTAGCCATCCAATGGATGTTGCTGTAGGACCCGACGGCTCTATATATGTCTCGGACTACTTCCAGGATCGTATTCAGAAGTTCACGTCAGACGGTAATTACATACTGGAATGGGGAACCCCTGGTGAGGGGAAAACTCAGTTTAACGCTCCAACAGGGCTAGCGGTTGATCGTGCTGGAAATGTATATGTGGCAGATTTCTATAATAGCGTCATCAAGGTATTTTCCGCGGAAGGACAGTTTTTGCGTACCATCGGCTCTGCTGGACAATTTGGACCAGGTAAGCTGGATTACCCCACAGATGTAAACGTCAACACCGATGGCTCAGTTCTTGTGGCCGATACATATAACTATCGAATCCAACGTTTTAATCTCTCAGGGTCATCGGCATGGGGCTGGCACTTACTCTGGTTTTTTCCTCGACCAGGAGGCGCCACCCAGGGCTTTAAGGAGCCAACCGGCACCACATTTGGACCCAATGGGGTGATCCATGTGGCCGATGGAGGCAATCATCGGGTCGTGACGCTTGATTCGTCAGGCGCATTCATGGGTGATTGGCCACTGCCAGATATTGACTTGGAGAAAGATGCCCAAACCTACAACAGCCCTGTTGCGGTGGCAGCGAAACCTGATGGTACAGCCATCTATGTCGCCGACATCGTCAACTCTCGGATCATCATTTTGGGTATAGAGTACGAAGGGTATCCATTGTCCAAGAGATAGCTGATAGAAAGTTAAAAAGGAGTAGCAAATGAACAAAGTTGAGCGCTGGAGTTTGATCATTCTTGAAGTGTTGTTCGGCCTTTGTGCCCTGAGTGTACTTATCTATCAGTTCACCGATCGGTTTGATTTCGGGTTTGGCGTCATATCTTACCGATTTTTCAATATAGCGATCTCTCTCGCTGTGATTGTTTATATTATTTACGGCTTATGGAAATCCAAACCTCAGGTGCTAACAGTTGTGGCAATTTTCTCTCTATTGCACTTTACGGAGGGGCTTATCATCTCTTTTTGGTACAAGGTAGTGATTCACTTTCTTATACTTATGATTGTTTGCTGGCACTATTACCGAAATAGAGCCATCACTCAAGAAGGCGAAAGGCAATAGTAACGTTCTTGGAGTAAGGCATGGTTGTGAATAAAGTAGTGTTAGTCGAAGTATTGACCGCCTCAGATTGTGGTATTTGTCAAAAGGCAAAGTTATTGGCCAAAGAGGTTGTCGCTGAATTCAGTGATACAACTATTCGCTACCGTGAAATAAATGTGGTGGAAGAAATCGATTACGCGGTCAGTCTGGGGATTCTGAATACGCCTGCAATTGCCTTGAATGGTGAATTGGTATTTCCTGCTTTGCCTTCCAAAGCCGCATTGCACCAGGCTATTAGTGAGCGCCTAAGGAAAAATTGAATCGTGCAATCACCTACAAAATTACAAATGAGTGATATCAGGAGTAACCCTGCTGGCTCATCCCTACTATTGATGTGCAGATAAAAAGCAATTCGTGGAGTATTTCTGCCATAAAATTGAATTATTGTAGGTATCACACTGATGAAAATCGGAGTATACCTGTTTAATGAATGCCACTTTAGGTTTTAAATGATGCTGAGAATTGGCGAAGTCGTAGTGGCGTTAGGTATCAGTGCCGATACTTTACGTTACTACGAGAAAATTGAACTGATGCCCAAGGTGCAACGCAATGAATCTGGTGTGCGCTTTTACACAGAGAAAGACGTTTCTCGCATAAAGTTTATCAAGCGGGCGCAGAAGATGAGATTTAGCCTGGTTGAAATCGCTAACTTGTTGAATTTCCGTGAAAACCCACAGAAGGCCAAACCCCAAGTCCGAGAATTAGCGCATCAGAAGCTAGCAGACATTGAACAGCATCTAGCAGAACTAAATACGCTCAGAGATGAGTTACGGTTACTCACTAACCTTTGTGGCTCCAATCCCAATGGTTGCCCAATTCTAGAGTCATTCGATCAGAATAAACCATCGGCCTAAGTCTTATTTGTTTACAGCAGTGCCCACTCTTGGTAAAAGCGTCTATTTATTGAGATAGGCCTATCGGATTCAGTGGCACTTATTCGATTGTTTTACCTAAAAAATGAGCCTATATAAGGAAATTCATGACATTTGGACTATTTTTTATCTCCGCCTTTTTTGAAATTGCTGGGCGCTACCTTTTGCCTTGCTGGTGCGATGGTGATCTTTTTTAATGCCTCCTCAACTTCATAAGCCTAATGCTGGTATATTACTTACGAAGTAGCAATAAAGTTTTACAAATGACGATAACGATTAGTAAAGTGGCAAAAGTACTGGGTATCAACGTAGAGACCGTTCGATTTTATGAACGACGGGGCTTAATTACACAACCCTCAAAACCTGAGGTTGGTTACCGCCACTACCCCAGCGATACGGTTAACCGCATTCGCTTTATTAAACGTTCACAAGAACTGGGCTTTACGCTGGATGAAATTGCCAACCTTCTGAGTTTGAATGATAGGCCCTGTAGCCAAGTACAGGAGCTGGCCGAACACAAACTCTCTGCTGTTAAAGAAAAGATGGTCGATCTGCAGCGCCTTGAAAAAGCACTTAATGGGCTTCTGGTGCAATGCAGCAATAACGAAGATGAAAACCACTGCCCAATTATTGAATCACTACAGCCTTAACGACATAATTCTTTCTTTTCAAAAATCTGCTTGACTCCGTACATAGGTACGGCAATTACACTGACTCCATAAGCTGAAAATAGTGGAGTGCATCGTGTCTCAAAAATATTCTAACTTGCCCATTATTGGCGGGGTACTGGCTGCTATTGGTGCGGGTCTTTGCTGCGCAGGTCCCTTTGTTTTATTACTACTGGGCATTAGTGGTTCCTGGATTGGCAATTTGACGCTATTAGAACCTTACCGCCCATTATTTATTCTAGCGGTTCTGGCTCTCTTTGGTTTTGCTGGCTGGAAGGTGTATCGCCCTGTTGAGGAGTGCGAACCAGATACCGCTTGCGCGATCCCGCAAGTACGCCAGCGCCGCCAAGTGATCTTTTGGTTAGCCGCACTGGCGGCCCTGACTTTAGTCACCAGTAATTACTGGATTATCTGGTTTGCTTGATCGCTTTTTTAACTTGCTCGTATTAAAACCTCGGAGAACATAATGAACAAATTCACCATATTGACACTATTAACGCTATTCAGCCTGCCTGGATTAGCCAAGCAACAGACGGCTACTTTGGACGTTCCCACCATGAACTGCGCCACCTGTCAGTTTACGGTGAAAGAGCATTGCAGAACGTCGATGGCGTAAGTCAAGCGGAAGTGAGTTTTGAGTCGAATCAGGCCGAGGTCACGTTTGATGATGAAAAAAACACAATAAAAAGACTAACAGAAGCAACTGCTAATGCTGGCTACCCATCCACAATTAAGTAATAGGAATGCGATATGAGCGATTTAATGAATGTACTAGCCCGTATTGGCGATAAAACAGGCTCTTTTGGCGCACTTATTTCTGCTGCAGGCTGTGCCTTTTGCTTTCCTGCCATTGCCAGCCTAGCTGCAGCGCTGGGGTTGGGCTTTCTCAGTCAATGGGAAGGACTGTTTATAAACACACTGCTGCCTCTGTTTGCCTGGTTAACCTTAGTCATCAATGCATTAGGATGGTTGAGCCACAAGCAGTGGCACCGCAGCCTATTAGGCATACTAGGGCCAGCTCTGCTGTTGCTATCTCTGTATCCATGGTTCCAATATGGTTGGAGTACTTATGTTACTTATTCAGCATTAGGATTGATGGTGGCCATCTCGATCTGGGACATCTTTTCCCCCGCAAACAAGCATTGTGATGATGGGGCCTGCGAGGTTTAAATAAAAGTAGAGGAATAAAAATGATTATATTATCGATTCAAGGTATGACCTGTACCCGCTGTGCGACCCATATTAGAGAGGTACTGGAAGCCATTAATGGTATTAAGCATGCTGAGGTGTCCTATGAGCAGGCCAAAGCAGAAATAATGGCTGATGACAGCGTAAATGTAGCGGATATTATTGATGCGATTAAAAGCCTAGGCTACTCGTCTGAAGAAACAACTAAGTTCGGCGACAACAAGCCTCTTCATGTGGCCATCATTGGTAGCGGCTCAGCCGCGTTTGCCTGTGCTATTAAAGCCGCAGAAGGTGGCGCAAAAGTTACCATTATTGAAGGAGCTGAAGTGATAGGCGGCTGCTGCGTGAATGTGGGCTGTGTGCCTTCGAAAATACTAATTCGTGCTGCACAACTGGCTCAGCAACAGCGTAATAATCCTTTTGCCGGCTTGGAGAATCATGAACCTAATGTGAACCGAGCACTGTTAGCAAAACAACAAGCCGCAAGGGTTGAAGAACTACGGGCCGCCAAGTATCAAAACATCCTCGACTCAAACCCTGCACTGAGTCTGGTGAAAGGCTATGCCCGCTTCAAAGATTCCAGCTGCTTAATTGTGAGTAAGCATGATGGCACAGAGCAAGAAATCGTCGCTGATAAAATACTCATAGCAACAGGGTCTTCACCAGTAATTCCTCCGATAGAAGGTTTACGCGATACTCCTTATTGGACCTCAACGGAGGCCTTATTTGCAGAGGAACTGCCTCAACACCTCATCGTGATTGGCTCATCCGTTATCGCCCTTGAAATCGCTCAAGCATATCGTCGCTTAGGTAGTGAAGTAACGGTATTGGCTCGACATACGTTGCTATATAGAGAAGACCCGCTGTTAGGTGAAACACTTAGTGAATGTTTTGAAAAAGAGAATATTCGTGTACTTAATCACACTCAGGCCAACAACGTATCTTTTGATGGGCAACAATTTATTGTGCAAACAGATTCAGGCTCCCTCACGGGTGATCGCTTATTGGTCAGTACGGGTCGTCGTGCCAATACCGATCAGCTGAATTTAGATATCGTGGGTATTAATACCAGAAGCAACGGCGAAATAATTGTCAATGAACGAATGGAAACCAATATGGATGGAATCTATGCCGCTGGTGACTGCTGCAATATGCCCCAGTTGGTTTACGTGGCAGCCGCGGCCGGTAGTCGCGCTGGTATTAATATGACGGGCGGTAAAGCCAAGCTGGACTTGTCCACCATGCCTGCTGTGATCTTTACTGATCCTCAAGTAGCAACCGTTGGTCTGAGTGAAGAACAGGCTAAGTCACAGGGAGTTAATACAATCACCCGTGTTTTGAGTATGGAAAATGTACCCCGAGCATTGGCAAATTTTGAAACAGACGGATTTATTAAACTCGTTGCTGAAGCAGGATCTAACAGGATTATTGGTACGCAATTACTTGCCCATGAAGCGGGAGAGATTATTCAAAGCGCTGCGTTAGCCATTCAAAGTGGAATGACAGTGACAGATCTAGCTGACCAGTTATTCCCTTATCTTACGATGGTGGAAGGCTTGAAGCTATGTGCCCAGACGTTTAACAAGGATGTAACAGAGCTATCCTGTTGTGCTGGGTAAAAGACTAAAAATGGAAAATTCATCCCTTCTGTAAATCGCTACTAGCTTGCGCGACACCCCATAGGGAACAAGTCCTACAATAAATCAATCCGGTTCAAATCCTAGTTTGTGAGCAAGCCTATTTGAATAAGTAGTGATCGAGTAATAAGTATCATCCTTAAGTTCTGCCTCTTTCCTATGGGGCGTCTAATGCACCATGATGTTTGTTTAATATGCCTTTGGTACCGATATCTTTAAGTTCGTCCTTAAAGGCTGATTTATATCTTAGCACTCGAATACCTTATTATTTGGTGGTAAAGAAATTAAGAGTAAGGGGCCAGTGAAATTTATGCCAAACACAGGTGATGGACTAATTGTCCAATATTATTCATTCACCTCATACCAATCTAATGGCAGCTAATATTTTTTCAAATGCTTGGATGCGTAAGGGATCGGCCTGTAATCTTCAAGTAGTACAGATTGCCCCATTACCTCAGCCCATTTTTACACCAGTCAACTCAATAGCATGAGTTAGGCAATCAAGCCCTGTTCGATCTTCAAGAACATTCTCTATTTGAGCATGTCCATTGAGGGCAACATTGATTAACGAAATCTACTTCCACTAACTAACCGTAGCATTCAAATGGGTTAACGTAGCTTCCTGCAGCAACCTCAGTTCAATCTTGAGCTTTCTGCCAAAATGCCACTTCAAACAGTATGATATTAAAATAAATGGTGCAGCTATTATGAATGCATAAACACTAACGATAGCCATAGTTGCAACTATCATTAACACGAATAAAATTCCAATTATTCCCCTGCCTGTAAAAATACCTAAGACAGACTTAAGAGCACTCTCGATAAATGTAATTATCTTTATCATTGTATTAGCAATAGAAAGAAGAGCTTTAGACCCCTTCATGCTTTTGGCCTGATAGTGCTCTGCTAATATCAGAGCCTTGTCATTATCAGACTCAAGGATATGTACGCTTTTATCGAAATTAAATACTCTAGACCAAGCATCATTTGTTTTTAAATCGACAAATGAAACTTGAGACAGGCTATCCGAGTCCGATACGCGGCCATTTATTTCGTGACCAAAGATGATGTGTGTGAATTCGTTCATTTTATTTCCTTATGATCTACTGAGCCCTTCCTTTGTTGCTCGAATGATATCAGTTCTGCATCAATTTATTACGAGTATTACTCAGTATCTCTCTTCGTGCTTTTAGATTCATCGTGCGAATAATCTAAAGCCCTCCTTAATTATCATGAAAGTACTCTGATTTTAGATGAGGCAATAGTGCGTGGATTATAATGAAGCAATGCGTCGCCTAGTAATATGACTATGAAGTCATTCTTTACTGAATTTGAATTTCCATTTATGCGCTATATCGGTACCGCTACTTCTACCAACTTTGCTTTGGATAAAATCGTATACAATGCCCAAGTTTGATGGGTTATTGACTGCGAAATTAGCTGCAGCAACTCCTGCAGGCTTAGTGCCAAGTGGAGCTAAAAATAGGTTTTTTCTCGAATACTTTGCTGCATTATATTGGTTCTCTATGACTTCATATGTATATATCGGATCGTTCGCTCCTGAAATTAAAATGTTACGAATATTTAACTCTGATAAATAGCTCATATTATTGTAGACGGCTTTATTTTCCCATCCAGCTTTGAAGCCAGGAATACCTAATAAACACGAATATTCTGGCATGCCAAAAATATCTGAATTAGAAATACTTCCTAGCCTATGTCCTTCAAATCCTAAGAAAACTAGCATGGAAGCTCTGCTAGAAAACTGTACATATGGTGCTAGGGTTTTTGGCCCTAATCCATCTAGAGAAAGACGCATGGGTTGAATGTCTCCTAATTCAACTTTTTCGTCATTTCCATATTCCTGTGGCTGTACATACAGCACGTCGAAGTCGAATCCGTTTGAATTCAAATTATTGAATAAATAGAGGAGCTCAGGAAATGCTAATGTAGTTGCATCAATCAGTATTCGGCTATTGGGGGGTATGATTTGACTGTCTAGGTTTCGAATAGGCACAGAGTTGTCTCCAATACCTAAAGCTGATTCATGGTAGTCAAATTTAACTATTTCCGTTGTTGTTGACACTTTTTTTAAATAATTACCAACCCAGCTTGTTCTATCATCAATTAAGTGAGCTCCTGAAAATGCCACATCATACTCGACCTTGCCCACTCTTTTTATGAGATCGTTACATTCACAACTTTCCCATTCGCTAATATTGATCACAGTAAGGTTCCTTGATCTTTCATTTGACCATCAGCATTTTCATTAGAGATGGTGCTATCGCACTTCCAGCTTTTTCTATATTTATTCCTTATTTTATCAAAATCATCGGAGCTGCCATTAATTAATATTTTGAACTCTTCTAAGTCAAAAACTATTCCTCGTTTTTTTCTATATGAAATTCCGAATTTAGGTGAAAAAATTGGATTGAGTACATATTCTTTAGAGGTGTACTGACTATCACTCTTGAGTCGTTTAGAGTCGTCTGATATTAGAACTTTCCATGCTTCCCCCGCGGAAAGTATATCTTCCATTTCAGGTTCGGAATTAGCGTAATCATATTTGATAGCAAAAATATCTCTTTCTGGCTCTGTTTGATAAGAGCTTTTTTGAGATGTCTTAAACAGTTCTCCTATGCGATTTACTAGCATATATAGTTTATTGCCGTATGGAGGATAACTAATTATTTCATCCACTAATAGTTTGCTCGTTGTGACCGCTGCATAGTCCATTTTTTCTGGCGTAATTGGCTGTATCTCTTCAAAGAATGAAATATCTGTGCTCTTGGATTTTTCATCCAGTTGCTTAAGGCTGTTAAAGCATAGGACTTTAAAATGACGAACATTCGGAGTTGTCATTGCAATGAAACGATCGAACCCTGAATATACGGGAAGAGTTAATTGAGAGTTTTGATTTCGGAATGTAAGAAGCGAGTTGAATTCATAAGTATTAATTTTATCATCGGAAGATGCTCCGCCATTCAGGAACATGTCAAGATTAAAGCTTTTTTGAAGATATGTTCCTACAATAGTGACTGCCATCGATGTGTCTAACATAATCCTATCAATTAGACTTCTTTCTCTGCCTTCATTATCTACAATGTCTTTAACTTTTTTTCTAAGCCAGCTACTGCTTAAGTAGGCATCACTGGATAATTCTTTGACTTTTGGAGTAGGCAATAATTTTTTTATTGCTCCTAAAACTTTTTCTCGATATTTGAGATTTTCCCTGTCGAGTATTTTGTTTCGATCCCCAAGATCTTGAGCATTTACATTAACAGATGAGCAGTCAATGCCAGCAGATTTTACACTTAATAAAAAAATTTCAGCTGCATAAAGAGCAAAATTGTCTTTAATTAAGTCATCTAGAACCTCGGTTATAAAATCATCAGGCTCTTGGAGTGGCTGATTACTTCGAGTTTCTCTGGTTGTTTTAGCATGTAATTTGTATGCTACGTTCCAACTAATTTTAGCTTTAGAATCTTTTCTATAGCTATTGATTTGTATTTGTTGGCTTTCATTAAGAAGTTCAAATTCATCAATAAATATTTTGAAGCGAGTATTCTTAAAGACTGGACAATCCCGTTCAAAGTTGTTGATTAAGTAATTCAGAGTGGTTTTTGGGTCTAAAGAAAGCATCCCATCGATATTGATCGGATTGAGTCGTGTTGAAAGGTCAAACCTTTGATCATCAATCCACCTTTCAACTTGTTCTAGCGACTCAATTTCATTGTTTGAAATATTCTTTAGCGCACGTAAAATATTTGAATCTTCGTATGTAACTTTGATTAGTTGCTCAGGAAAGTGGTACTGGACATTACTTATCATCCTCATGAATTCACCAATTATCTCGATAGATGCATGATTCATAAAAAAACGTTCGGCATGCTCTACGCCCAGCCAGCTTTCATTTAGGCCTTGGCAATAAGCAATATCAGGCTTCCAGTACAAAACAATACATTCGAGTTCTGATATTTCAACAGATGGTAAACTTTTATCAAACCGTGTGGCATGTGAAAAATACTGAATGTAGGTGCTCTTTCCTGAACCTCGACTACCAACTAGTGCAATTGAAATGTTTTGATTTCTCAAATCGAGTTGATCAATTTTGAAAGGAACCACAAAACGATTGAGAACACTATAGTCAATTGATTCGTACTCCATTCTAGCCGCTGAAAGGCTATTCAGAAGTTTTGTGATATTCATTATGATCTCCTTAGAAATAGTTGTTGCCAGCTTTCTATTTTGCCGGATCTATCCATGTGTAAAATACCCGGTATATTATTGGGACAGCCCCATTCAAATATTATTGGCATGCATATGCCGCCATACCCACTCCAATAATCGGAGAATCCTTGAGCTCCACAATACTCATAGAACATCTTGAGGTAATGTTCTTCTAGCTGGCTTATCGAAACACCTAAATGTTGTGATATTACAGTTCCATATTCATTCTCTGAAAAAGGAAAAACATCTTCATCAATGATTTCTACAGGTAAAATTGTAATATCAGGTTGTTCAGTTCGTAATCTTTCGAGAGTAGCTTTATAAGCAATAAGTGGGCAATAGAATATGGCAGAATTTGGATACAGCTCTACAGGGTTAACTTTTTTTAGGAATGTATCAAATTGATTACCAGTCCCTAAGCAATCATCTACATATATAATCGCTTTAGGTTCTTTTTTAAATGTAGCGTCAGTTCTGTAAATTGGGTGAAGGCGGCGATATAGGGAGGGGCCTGAATCACCTTGATCACCTTCGAAAGTAACTGGAGTGAAGTTAATGCCTAGAGATCCTGGGTAGGTCCTTAACTGCTTTTTAAGTTCATTAATGGAGATTTCTTTTGGGAGTATTCCTTCTTTTATGAAGGCTTGGCGTAGCTCATTAACAATAAGGCGTGAATAGCCCGCAATGGCAGTAGCTGTTGTTCTGACAACTAATCGATCTAATAGGTATAAAGCGACTAGCTCATCCATGCTTGGACTATCGGTATTGTCTGTGAAATTTCCTAGCCATATTAAAAATCTATCATAGTCGAATGGCCATACGTTTTTTTCACAGCATAGTCGAACGCGATCAAGTACACGTTCTTTGTATGCATTCCATTGCTTCACTAGTTTATGCTCACTAAATTCAGATATTCAAATATATAACATTATTTCATCAAAGGCATGTTCAATAAATTAGACTTTGAAATTAACTTGGCACATGCTCCCGATGTATGGACTTTGATCCATCCCTTAGTTTGTTCAGACTCTAAGGACTTATGGAGGTCGTCAATTCTTTCTTTGGGGGCTCTCAGGCCAAATACACAATCACTAATCACGGACTGTCCTGAAGCAACTTTAGCTAAGTGGTTCAGGTTTCTTCCTATGCGCGGAATTAATATGTCATCTTTACTTACTGATACCAGACTACTAGAAAGCTCAAGGGGGAGTTCCGGGAAGTACGCCATTCCTTGGTTAAGCTTATTGAAGCTGGAGGTATGAAAAATCTCTATTCCCATATCCCTAGCTTTCTTAGAGTGAATGTTTCCTCTGACAACTTGAATCCCTGCTTGAGCAAGTGTTTCGTATTCCCCATGAGTATGCCTTAATCGCCAGCTATGATAGTCATGATCTAGTCGGTAGATTGCATCTTTTGGTGAGATCCAAACACTGCTGATCTCATTGCCATTCTTGTCACAGTCCAATAATTGTATTTTGGAGGTTGTTGGCCTATTTTTTTTCAGTGTAAGTACGCAAGTTTCCACTTCTGTGTTTTGAAAGACGCTTGCGGGAAGAGATGCGACTGCAATTATAGAGTGCTTTTTCAGTAGAACCCTTCTCAACCACTGCCAGCTTTCTCCTGCCGCCATAGTTTTTGGCAATATGAGAGAGACATACCCATTGGTTTTGGTTGCAAGGAGGCTTAATGCTAAGAAAGCGACTTCAGCTCTCACTGACGAATATTTGGTGCAATCTAGGTCTAATTCATCCCGAATGACTTTTAAGGTCCAAGAGGAAGCCTGTTGCCGATTGAATGGAGGGTTACCTACTGCTAAATCAAAGCCTCCTTCTCTTACTCGCTTTTGATTTGTGCGACTAAGCTTCAGGGCATTTGCTTTTATTATGTCTCCATTTGGGAATAGCTGATTGAGTTTAGAAATACTTAATGAATCGATATCTAGCGCACTAACAGAAGCATTTTTATGATTGGAGAGAACGGCCGTAAGGAGATCTCCAAATCCTGCTGCTAGATCTATTGAGTCGCTCACACTTTCACCAACAAACCGTGTAACAAGGGTTGCAACGTTGGTTGGCGTGAAGAACTGCCCAAGTTCCTTTTGTATTTTCTTATCATTCATTTCTATAATATAGATAATTAAGTAGTAAATAACAATAAATATATCTATATTATAGATATGAGAACTAAAAAAACATCACCTGATAGAGCAATTGCTTCTGATATTGGGAATAGAATCGTAGATATGCTCGATGAACTGCCAGGTAGTCTGAAGGCCGAGTCTGAGCTTCTCGGATATAAAAGCCCCAGTACAATTTATGCAGTAAGAGATGGAAATACTCTTCCTGATATAGTTAAACTATGGAAACTGGCAGGTCGTGAATCATTAGGCAGAAGACCCAATATTGACTGGATCGTTACGGGTAAAGGCGAGAGAATGATAACAGCATGTGCGAGAAGTGATCTTGAGAATAATGTGCGGCGCAAGCTAATTGGCCAACCTCAAGATAAGCTGGAGGCTATATTAACTCTTTTAGGTAATAGTTCGACATAGGACTATTCTTACTAAAAAGGTAATTTAGAGCGGCAACTCCCATTATTAAGTTTAGTTAAAAATAAAGAGTCTTCAGTTAATAATGAAACTAAATCAAAAAGCGTTACGCCAACTAAAAGAAATGCATCTAACGTAATATGGCTTACTGCTCTGTAGTGGTTTTATCGATTAGTTTATCAATTTCAAACAAGGCTTCGATGCCTCTCGCAGGGATCAACACTACGCTATCAGCACCATTACTCTCCCAAAGGTTGATGCGAATAATATCTGTACTCATTGATTCGGCTAAGTACCGTACCGAAGGAATTTCAGTTCCTGCACCTACCTCTATCACCAAGAGTTTTTGCTTTAAAATGTTAAGACTATTCTTCCAGCACTGAAATCTTTTTTCTTGGGCTTCGGTGCGTTCAGGCTGCCAATTGTAATCATCAAACATTAGAATATTAGGACGTGCCAAACCATGACAATGCGGGCATTTAGGCAAGGAAGATTGCGCTGTTAAGCTTTCAGTATTGATTATTAAGGACTGCAAGTTTGAATCATTGGCAGCAGGCCATATCCCTTTACATAAGCGACCTGACTCTCCAGTACACTGAAGGTGGTTGATTGAACCATGACACTCAAGAATCTGCGCCTCATTAAACCCCGCCTTCTGAAATTGGCCATCTACATTAGAAGTGAAAATGAAGCTTGGATGGCTCTTTAATGAGCACCACTTCTTTAATATTTGAAAGCCTTTATGAGGTATTGTTTGCTTATAGAGCTGATACCTATGACCGTAAAATCCCCAGACTCTAGGAGCATTTTTGTCAAAGCCTTGAGGGTTTGCGAGATCAAAAAATGTTAGCCCTTCGTGCTCCAGCGCAGGATAAGCTTTCCAAAAACCATGATCACCTCGAAAATCTGGCAATCCTGAGTCAACGCCAATTCCTGCGCCCGCACAAATAAGAAGCACATCCGCCTGTTGAATTAACCTGGCTGCATCAGAGAAGGTATAGAGGCTGACGGCAGGAGTACTATCAATCATTTAATTCGAGTTCAAAGTATTTGCGTATCGATTTCCAGTCTGGATATTCACTTGACCCAAACTGAAGTATTTGTCCTTCAAAATTCTCTTGGCCCTTACCCTCAATGTAGTCATCAATGAGGTAGTGACCTAAAGTTAATCCTTTATTGGGGTTAATAATTAATTTATAGGCAGCATCAATACCCAGATATTTTTCTACCCAAAGTCTCTTCTCCGTATAAGAGCTAGGATTGCGAACGGAAGGAGCTGTAAGGATATACAAATCAACATTATCTTGATTATCCAGCCACTGGTATACCTCTATGGCATTTAGCATAGGTGCGAGCCCACTAAAAAACCCTGGTACGCTATGAGGATATTCGACCTCAGGATAATTTTTTTTGTATTTCGAATATGAAGTAGAAAAGTCACATAATGTATGATCCATATCTACATGCACAATCTTCTTATTTGGCATTATTATAGCTACCCCCTCTAGAAAGCATTGATTTATTAGCTACTGCACTAATTGATGAAACCAACCAAGGCTAGCAATCGATGAAGCAATGATACATGCCCCAATGTGGGATTGAACGCCTTCCCAGCCTGTAATGAGAAATACAGGCAGTATAAAAACTATAAAGCTAACTGCAATAGACATAGTACTAAAAAAAATTATACCTAAAATATGTTCTTTCAACTGTTGGTCCATCATGAAAATAACCGTTTGATTATATTAAAAATTGCTAATAAAAAGGGGATTCAAAAATTGAAATTATTTCTTCTCTATAACTCCCAAGAAGATCAATTTCTATAAACTCTGAATCATTATTTTTAGTCGAATTAGTTTCAACACCCTGATCGAAACTAATACTAGGTATCTCGTTAAGCAATCCATTGTTTAAGAGTGCGTAGGTGAGCGGGTTATTATTGCCAATCTTTTTCCCCTCATTCTTGCATATACTATTAATCAGTAAGTATGAGTCTGGAATATCCTTCTCTATCTGTCTCGCGTACTCCATAAGTTTATGCTCGGCGAACGTATACAGCCATGCCTTCTGATTTGGAGCATCATTTACTCTTAATATTCGGCCTAATACCTGTCTAAAATAAAGCTCTGTTTTAATATTACTTAGATGGCAACAAACCTGTAACCTTGGAATATCGGTACCTTCACTGATCATACCAACGCTCACGATCCATTCGATGCCGGACTCTCTAAAGCTATCAATGACTTGATGCGCATTAGGAATTTTATACGAGACTAATACAGCAGACTGGCCTAGTTCTTGAGTAAGAACTTTTAAAATCGTTTCGGCATGCAAGATAGATGACGCAACAATTAGTCCTCCAGCATTTCTATTTTCTTTACGAATAGCCTCTAGTTTTTCACATCCCATTTTCAATAAATGCAAAATAGCTTTAGGGTCATTTAGAATTAAGCTGTACTTAATATTCGGTTCATCAAGTAAATTACCGATACTTGTGAATTGCTTTGACTTGATTTTATTAGTATTTAAAATCAGTTTTTCATTATCTATAAGCACTACCTTTGGCTTTCTACAGACGTTATCTTGTACCGCATTAAGCAGACTGTACTGATAATCACACTCTATCGGCGGTGTTTCTTTTGATAATACTATCGCGGTATTATCTGACCGCCACGGTGTACCACTCAGTGCCAAGGTGTAGGTGGCTTTATTTTTAACATGCTGAAGAATTTTCTCACCCCAGGAGTTTGAATCTTCCTCGGTCCTTCCAGAGCAGTGGTGTATCTCATCAAAAATAACCAATACCTTATGATGATCAAATATCTCCCAAAATTCATCATTCAAATACGCCATGCTTTGATAAGTGTATGTTCCACCAATAGCACCAACCTTGCCATCGAAGCGCCTGTCAAAGCGTTTACTTAAAGCCGCATGAAAGCCATTAGATACTGAGACTGAAGGTGAGAAGCATAAAACAAAATCTACTTTTTCACCCTTATATAACTCAGCCGCAAGCTCCGTTGCCATCGTAGTTTTACCTGCACCTGGAGTTGCTTGGCAAAAAAAGTGAGAGTTTGATTCGAAATGCTTTAATGCTTGAGTTATACACTCTTGTTGCCAGTTGCGTAGCTTCATTATTTAGCAAGATTCATTGATAATTGAGAGAGAATTTTTTTGGTCGCAGTAAGCTGCCCTAGCAACTTTGAACTCTTATTTTTAGACAGCTCGTACTGCGTCTCTAGCTGAAGTTTTAAAGAAGGGTATGATTCATATAGAAGCTTATATTCTTCGGCTTCGCTGATACAGGAATCTAAATCGACTTGATACTGCTTAGCTTTATCCTCCAAAGACTTGAGAATATTTTGTGTTTTATTTTCTGTATTTGAAGTCATTTTTTTTACTTCATTCAGGGAATCTAAGTGACAGTAGCTTGCATCCTTAATTTTTACAGAGTAGAACTGCTTCGAAAGTTTATACCCAATAAGTGTGCCCTTTTCTGAGTGTATTTTGTCTAAGTAGCCTGCCGACGCCATTTTATAAATACGTCTATATAACCACTTCCTGGCCTCGCCTGAATCGATCTCTTTTCCCGTAGAGCGCTGATATGAATTCGTGTACAGATCTCTTAGCTCTGTAACCGTAAACTGTTGAATAGCTTGATCTACAAGTATCACTCGTAAAATTGGGTCTAGCTTTAAAGTTTTTTTCATTATTAGGCTCTGTATGGGCAAAATGAGAGTTTTATTGAGACTCTTCCATTAGTGCTCCGAATACGGAGCATTTTCGCACAAGTAATGGTTAAGAATCAAGCTCCGATAACGGAGCAAATATAATGAACCTGATAGGCCCCAACATTCGAGAGATTAGAAAAAGTATGAATCTCTCGCAAAAAGAACTCGTCGCGAGATGTAACCTGCTTGGCTGGGATATAAGTCGTGGGACTCTGGCTAAGATTGAGTCGAGAACACGTAAAATTTCTGATGGGGAAGTTTTGTACTTTTCTACTGCGTTAAAAGTGGACGTAGGGGTATTATTTAATAAAATCCTACCGACTGGCGCTAACACCTGAGGGTACTGGCTCAGAAAATCACTCTAGAGAATGATCGAAATATATGGAGACCACATATAAACAACAAATACAACCTTTACCCGATTTTAGTAGTCACTACGATTTCAAAGATTGTCCTGTCTTGGCAGTACTCAAATACTGCCATCGCGCTTTTTAATATCGAGAGGTACTAATTTGGATTGGTTGACGATTTTCCTCCCAAATTGTCAAACCTTAATTTTACGAGCGCTAAAGGCTTTCAGCATACTAGGAAAGCCTAGCTGACGCTAAGGTGATTTATGCGAAGCTTTAGACAGAATGATGTTTGCTTTTTTATTTGTTAAATTTGTTTTTTTACTGCTTCTAGATATGTGCTTTACAGGAGATTTTCCTATAAGCGTATTTATATTAAAGAAGAGGAGAATTACTAAGCCACTATACTTTTTAGCTTTGGATATTAAAGTTTTTTTGATTAATCATATCAGTGAGTGTTTTGTAGCTGTTGGGAGCCAACAAAACATGATCACCACTTGGTTTTTTAAGAATCAAAGCTCGCTTCTCTCCTTTCTCCTCAACAATTATATCAAATAAGTGATTTGGCAGATCAAGTAGTGTTCGTATTGCTACAATAACTTCCTCAGGGAGGATTTGTGTTTCCATATCGTATTTGACAGAAAGATCGCCCAATTGACTTGGACCTGATGAAATAGCCTCAGATAAGTCTACAGGGTGCTCTTTAGTAAAATTTTCCTGCCACTTTTTAAGATCATTGTATCTCGCCTCTATCATTTCACCCCTAGCAACTAGATTATCAATAAAAAGCTTTGTTCTAGCATCCAAATCTGATACCGGGTATTTCGATTCAGGTTTTGTGACTGAATACTTTTTAAAATTTCCAGAAGATTTATTTTGGTACTCATCAATACGACATAGAATATATCTTTTCAGTGAATTACTATTTCTAATAGATTGTTGCTTAGGGCCACCATATTGCTCTGTAGCTAGATCACCTACCCGCTTAATATTCATAATTCCACGGGTAGTTTCTATTAGATCGCATGCCTTTTTGATATGAAGAAGTGATGTCTTAGCTTTAGAACCAGCTTTTTCAAAAAGTTCATCATAAACGTCTGTAGTTTTTTCCATATTACTCACCAGTGCTTTCAAGAAATAGATTCGAAGGTAATAATGTCACTATAGTTGCCGATTTACCTTGCTTAAGCGCATTCATAAATACACCACTTATCCAATCATCTAAGCTCTTTTTCTTGGATGCAGAAATAGTATTTTCAGAAGTGAGGCCTGTATTATTATCCAAGGATTTTTGAATCGATTCCGTTCCAACTACTGCATTCATTGCTTCAGACATAAGGAAGGCCACTTTATCTCTAGTCCGCTCATCTGGGATTCTAAGAAGTAAGTGCGATGGATTATCATGCACCATTATCCGATCCATAAAATCACGTATCTGTAATTTTGTAAGTTCCTCACATTTCTCAATTCCGCCTGAGAGGTGAGATGCTAGCAATGTTTGGCGAACCAGTTCAAATTCACCTACTTGCTCAAGCTTAAAACTGAGTTCAGGTAATAACTCCTCTTTTGTTGATGATGAAATCAAAATCAACCCCTTTCTCCCGGAGGATTTGTCTTTGGAGAATTCAATGAACTCATCAAGCTGTTCAAGTGTTTTCTGAAAGAGTATCGTTCTATTCGACCATTCTCTGATAGCTGGTTCTAAATGGCTTTCTAACTCTGCTAGCAGATCGCGTTGATTTTGAATTTCCAGTTGATTTTCACGACTAGACTCTTCCCAAGAGAGATCTTTGATTTTTTCGGCCAATAGTTTTTGCTTCTTGCCAATGGAGCGTACTTTGATAAATATCTCGTTAATAACAGCCTGATGTGATAACAAATGAGCAGGTGTACTACAAAAGAAACGGCAATTACCACAGCCCCCGGAAACAGGAGCATAAGCACCCGCCTTGCCATGACCCGCAAGTTTGTCATTGTTGACCGCGCCTTCGTCACACATATCACCACCCACTGGACATATGCCCCCAGGCTTCTCAACAAATAAGGTCATATCATCAAACAACCCATTCGGTTGAGAAATCCCACCGCTTGCGTTCTTATTTAAGTGAACAAATTTTAGTACAGAGGTATCATGTTGTTGTGCGAAACTATAAAAGCCGCTTACCGCATCGCTCTCTTTAAAGGAATTCCTAAGCACATCTCTAATAAATTCAGGAGTAGGCTTATTGTAATGTAGCGTCATTGCAGGAGCTGCATGCCCGACAATCATTTGCACAACCGGCCACGAAACCCCTAGCTCCATTAGGTAGGAAACCCCGAAGACTCTCAAAGAATGGAGATCCCATCTTGTTTTGTACCCTTTATAAGCTTCCGTAGATTTTTTATTGGCTACTTTTCTAGTTAAAGTGGCGTCATGCCCTTGTGCCCTTAAACGCTTTTCTGTGTGATACGCAAGGCTGTTAAACAACGTCATGATCTTCGAACGAGAAACTGCTAGATTGATTTTAGTACCATCATCCCTGAACTGTGAGTAATGAAGATCTCTAAATATTGGTGTAAAATACGGATAGAGAGAACGATATTTCAGGGTAAGGCTGCGACTATCAATACCATCATCCTCAAATGTTATAGGTATTGGATTAGGGTCGTATTTATTGAGAAAACGCATCTGGTCTTGTATTAGCTTGTAGGGGAGGTCTAACCTAATAGATACATTTGAAGACATGCCACTTAGAAGTTCTTTCTTATCAGAATTATGCGGCCAATGAATGGGGTACCCAGTAATTGCATCCGGAGACCACATTTGAGTTTTATTCGTATTCACGTATATGGATAACTGCTCTTCACCCGTAAAAGGATCTTGTTGACTTTGAATAACACTACTATCACAGCCATATTGTTCTAAATGCTTATTGCCGTTTTGATACTTCCAAGAACTAAGATCATGAGTATTCTGTTCGGTTTGTTGAGCCTCGACATTCCAAATATTATCATTCAACAAGCCCTGATCAAGCCAGCGTGCCTGCTTAACTCTAACTGGAAGGATCATCAGTAGAGCTAATGCATGCGCCCTAGATGGACACCATACAGATTCAACTCTCCCAGTTTCCTCACTGTAAGCATCAAACCAATCATACTTCATTACATCTTTCACAAAGCTAAATGTCGGGTTACCCTCATCATCTGGTGATAGCAAGGTCTGTAGCATGGCTTCGTGGATGTTATTAGGGATTCTTGATCTGACTGTTACAGAGTTTTTAGTAGACTTAAATGGCCCTTCATCAAAAGCTGAAAACGGGTTCGTCCCTGTCAAAATACACTTATATTCTGGAAGCAAAATCTCGGAGTTGTAAGCTCGCTCAAAACAAGATTTAATAGTTGACCAAAATGTATTTGGGGACTTAGATTTCATGTCATCAATATAATGAAACAAAGTTTCTTTACTATTCGGACTATGGATATTGAGAAGGTCTAGAGCGGTAATGTCGTTAGGAGTTGCAAAGCCACGCTTCATTATTGCCCAATTAAACATACACCTAACAGCCAATGTGAATTTGCTACTAGTACTCATTTGATCACGCTGCATCCTGACGAAAAATTGCTTCCAAATAGGGCTAACTATGTCATCCGGTTGCTGCTGAATCCAAGCTAATGAATAGAGCTTGACACGTCCCTTACTGTGCTTTGTATCACGTGCTTTCTTGATAAATGGGTGTGCGGGAAGATCTTTATTGACAGCACTATGTTTTTCTAAAAGTCTTCCAATACCCTGAGTATTGCTGTGCTTATATACATCAAACCACTGCGTAAACATTTCATCTATATTTTCAGGTATATCTTCAGCAGTTTCTAGGTTGCTAATAGACCAAATAACTCGAATAGAGTTCACGTGTGTCTGTGATGAAAGGTATCTTAAAGGATCTGAAATCCTCGATTGCATGTTAGGTAGAACCAAGTGCATAACCAGTTTAGGGAATGGAACCATCCTTTTAGTTTCTACAAGATAACCAAGGAAAGATGCAACCCCTCGCATGCATTCATTTGTGAATAGCTTCTCACTACTCTTGCCATTCACAGGGGTTGGAATATCGAATCCGAAACTTTGAACCTCTTTTACTGCGTCAAACTTCTCTTGACTTACATCTGTCTTAAATATTTTATTCGAATAAAGAATTCGATTTTCTACCAGAATTTTAGACATGAAAGAGATAACTTGCTCATTCGTATTTGTTCCGTCATCGACGGATTTGATTAGATTGTATACAGGCCCATTAAGTGCGTTAGTGTAAACTCCATAGATTTTTTTCTTTGCTTTGGAGTAGGGGTTATCTCTAAAGCACCTAGACACTTCCAGTGATAGCCATTTAGCACAAGCATCTTTCGATCCAAGTTCATCTACCTTGCTTTCAATGAAGCTTGCAATTCTATTGAACTGCCTTCCACTTTCACCCTCATAACTTACAGGAATAATATCAATTTCAAATGACGTAATCAGCTCATGAACCAGTTTATTAGCAAAAACTTTATATGTATTTTTTTTGTTGTGAATCCAAGTATTCAACAATGTGTATAGTGGTTTTTCTAAATCGTAAAGCATCTCCCAATAAAAAACAGATAGAGGCGTATTTTGCATTTCTTCGGAAATAAAATTAGTAGATATCTGATTATTGAAAAACACTTTTCTGTTAGACCAGAAGCCTTGGCTAGTATTCAGTATGGATTGGTCAAATGTAGTTTTGAAATCGATGATTAAATACTCCAAGGTATAACAGGTTTACTAACGCCAGGTAAAATAATGTTATTTAAAATTGAATTGTCTGCATGTGCTTTTTCGAGCTCTTTCCTTACCGCGGTATTACTTAAATGATAATAAACTTCGGTAGAAGTTACAGAAGCATGATGCATTAACACTTTAGTAGTCTCTATTGGCAATCTTAGAATCGATGCAGCATAGTAACCATACATATGGCGTAAGCTATGAGGGCCTAATCCGCAATTATCCATACCAATCCTGCTCAAAGCCCTTTTCCATGCTCTATTTAAAGCTCTTAGTTGCATAGGCATACCAAAGTTTTTGCCTTTTTCTACCGTAATGAACATCCAAGGATGGTAGGGCCACTTAGATGATTTACCATAAAAGTTATTATTTGCGTATTCTTCAAACGCTTGCTGAAAGCGTATTCCCATTCTTTGATCGATCCAGAACATTTCATTGATATTTGAGATCCGACCATCTGCTTCCACTTCCGTAACGCCGCCGTCCGAGAAAGTCATCCCTTTCCAGCCAGAATGATCACGTCCCTTTACGCCAAGTGTTCTAGGCTTCAGTTTATATAACTCAGCCCTAGTTCTTTTAAATTTCTCATTGCAGTACTCTTCATCTAAAAACTGGGCGCGAGATCCTGTTATTAACTCTCCATTTCGTGACCAAGTGTATTCACCTTCCTCTGGATCAGCCAGTCTAATTCGAGTACAACCCTCTAAGTCAGTCCCACGATTGTCGTCATAGAACAAGTTCAAAAGCTCACTTTGGCGAAGAGAGCCCCCTCCCATCAAGAGCCACAACATTTGATCTCTTGGGTTTGAGGTACATTCAATCAAATCAACAAATCGATCAATAGGGAAAGCTTTTGGAATTTTTCTGTTTGCGAGTTTAAATCTAGAGTGATTTAGGGTAAGTTCTATTTTTCGTTCTTTCTTCTTATGTGGTCTAGACGGGAACAAATGTAACATGGCATCCCACTTTGTTCTTCGTTGGAAATCAAAATAGATTTCGATATTAGTCATGAACTTTGTTTCTGAAGGATTAAGGCGTTCAGCACTATGAAAAGTTGAATGCCATTCATCAAACTTAGTTATCGTATCAACATAGCCTTGTAGTGTTGCTCTTTTTGGATTTGGTGACCATTTCATATCTGAATCACCAAGAATCTTTGAATTAAGGAAATCCGCTAACAAATTCTCAGCTTGGTTTTTAGTTAAAGCTTTATTTCGATATTTTATAGCATGGTATTCATATATCTGCATAACTCTGTTGATGTGAGATTGTAAGGAATTAACGGGCATACCTCTCTTGATCAACCAATAGATCCATTGGTTAATAACATACCCTGGCTTGCCATTAGAAAGAATAACAAGTGGAACTGCCCGACTTGGGAAATCTTTAGTATAGATATATTCTATTTGATAATAACAATTCATATATTTAAAAAATCACTTACTAGTACTAATTAGTATAGGTACCTACTAAAAATATTAGCCTATGATTTTCTTTAAGTACAGCACTAAAACCAATTACATAATGCAGATATTTACTATAAATTAGTATGCTTAGTAAGGTACTTATAAAAGCTCGACGCCTTGATTTAATGTCAACTCCCGCAGCAACCGCATCAGGTTTACTGGGCCCGACTCAAAGAAATCTAAAAAAATTACATGAAGAATACCCCGACAACCCACTCTACAGCGCCATGCTCGCAGGTATTGATGCGGGTATTATTGAGCGCGTAGGTAATTTCGTTGGCCGTATAACGTATGGCGCAAATGAAGCAAGAACCATCAAATTATTTCAACAAGCCCTTAAGGCCCAGCCTAATTTAGCCGTGCTCTACAATGAATTTGCCCAAGTTATTTTACGCTTAGATAATAGCGATTATGACGAGTTATTATTAACTTCACTTAGGCAGTGCGATCAATTAACAATTTATAGCGCGGAAGAAGCGCTAAATCAGAAATCTTGCCGGGTTTTACTAGCCCAACTGAAATAACACGACCTTGAAACCCACACTGGCCGCTTTGTCGGATATAATGCGCGCAATTTTACCTTTATAGGATTTCATCGTGCATAAAATAGTTATTGTTGGCGGTGGTGCGGGAGGCTTAGAGCTCGCAACCCAACTAGGTCACAAATGGGGCAAAAAAGGAAAAGCTGAAATTTGCCTTGTAGATGCTAATCATACTCATTTGTGGAAACCACTATTACATGAAGTTGCAACCGGCGCTCTTGATTCAGGTATTGACGAATTAAATTACCAAGCCCACGGTAAAAAACACGGTTTTAGTTTCCAGCTGGGCAGAATGTCTGACCTTAATCGTGAGAATCAAGCCATTGAGCTTGCGGCTATCTTTGATGAAGATGAAGAAATATTGCCTACGCGTCAAATCAATTACGACCAACTTGTTATAGCCCTAGGCAGCGTTACCAACGACTTTGGTACTAAAGGCGCCGCAGAGCATTGCTATTTCTTGGATGGCCGCCAACAAGCAGAAGTTTTTCATCAAAAATTATTAAACCAATTCATTAAGGCGAATGCCAGCAATAATCCAGCAGAGCTAAGCATTGCCATCGTCGGCGCTGGGGCAACCGGAGTTGAACTTTCTGCAGAGCTTTATAATACCACCGAAGCATTGGCTAGCTATAACATGAGCCAATTTAAAACAGATAAGTTAAAAGTCTCTTTGATTGAAGCGGGTCCACAGATTTTACCGGCATTGCCACGCAGAATATCTAATTCAGCAAAACGTGAACTAGAAAATCTTGGGGTCGATGTACTAACCAATACGATGGTTACTGAAGTCACTAAAGAAGGCTTTGTAACCAAGTCTGGTGCTGTGATCGAGGCAAAACTAAAAGTATGGGCTGCGGGGGTTAAAGCACCCAATTTCTTAGCTAATATTGATGGCTTAGAAACCAATCGCTCAAATCAGCTTGCGGTTAAAGGAAGCCTGCAAACCACCCTTGATGATAATATTTTTGCTATTGGTGATTGTGCTTTTTCCCTACAAAAGGATGGCAAAGCGGTTCCTCCTCGCGCACAAGCGGCACACCAGCAAGCAAGCCATTTGCTAAAAGTACTCATCAGTCTTCGGGCCGGTAAAAAGCCAAGCGATTTTATCTATCGCGATAAAGGTTCTTTGATCTCTCTTAGTCGCTACAGCACGGTAGGAAGTTTAATGGGCAACCTAAGTAAAGGCTCGATGATGATTGAAGGTCGCCTTGCTCGTATTGTTTATGTATCGCTGTACCGTATGCACCAAGTTGCGCTACACGGTTTATTCCATACCATTCTATTATCTCTGGTTGGTCATATAAATAAAGTTATTCGACCACGCTTAAAACTTCACTAGGTCGCTCTTTTTTAGATTGCATTACGTCTTGGCGATAATCTCCAGGGCGTTTTCCAGTCCAGCGCTTAAAGGCTTTATAAAAGGCACTCGGTTCAGTAAACCCTACTTTATAAGCCACTTCATACAATGGAAGTTCGGCATTGTTAATTAATTTTAACGCCAAGGCCTCGCGACTCTCATCCAATATTGATTGATAACTTGTCCCCGCTTCTTTTAAACGACGCTGCAAATTTCTAACACTTATATTTAACTGCTCTGCAATATTTTCTTGCTGCGCATTACCTGTTAATAAAGATTTCCCAATACATTCAGCAACCTGCACGTACAAATCCAAGCGCTGCTGTCGCTTAACAATTACCTTATTGGTTTTCTGAATTGATTTTTCAAATAGCTTAGTATTTTTATTTATATTATCGACTGCTAATAATTTCACATCTATTTCAATATAGACCTGATCATCAGCAATTAGCTTACAATTTAAAAGATTCTCATACTCTTCCAGCGTGGCTATTTTCTTATCAAAATGGTAATAAATATACTCAGAGCTTCCCCTATGTGTTTTTTCGATCCAGCTTAAAACGGTTGAGAAAACCATATCTTGCTGCTGACTGCTAAAATCAATTTCATCATGCGCTTTAAACTTCAAAGCATGGCGCCCATTATCTTGCGCCAACAAAATAAAATAGCCTGATTCTGAAATAACCTTAGAGCGCTCAGCCATAGCACTTAAACCGTGATATAAATTATCCGCATAACGAACGACCTTTTCCAACTCAAGATCTTTTTCAGCAATATATTGTCCTAAACGTATTGCTAATATCCGATCAGTTGTCGCAGCATTTGCGGCTCTATGCAGTAACGCCAAGTGATTACTAGAGATGCCAAATTTAGCCGTTTTTTGCTCGTCAATATCTATACCGAGTACATCATCTAATACCTGCTTGGAAATCCCTTGCTGCAACCAAAATTGATACAGTATGCGTACAAAAGATATCGCTACCTGTGGCAATAGTGGCATATCCATCTCCCTAGCCTCTACATTGATAGGCTGCTCAATTAATTTTTATCTGTTGCCGATATTGGTTTTTTGACGAATGTAAGTCAATGGTATGAGTCTAAAAGCGAGATAAGTGCACAATAATAATTTTAACTTTGTGCGCCTGTTCTAAAAATCAAATATTTCTTAGGCTGCTGAGTTAGTCGCTGTGCTGATACTGCTCAATGGCATATTGGATTTGATCCATGGCAAAACCTCGGTAGGCGAGGTAACGAAACAGTTTTTGCTTGTCTTTATAATCAGCAAAATCCAACGATTGAGACTTCTTTAAACCACACTCGTAAGCCAGCTGGAACCAATCGGTATCCAAGCTCATCACTTTGATAACCAGATTCGATAAGCTTATCTAATAGTAGGGGGACCTGAGTTTCATTTTTACTGCGGGGCTCGAGCTTTTGAAAAAGCTCATGACGGGAGTATTCACGACGTGACAACAAGTTAATGGCTGCCACACGTAATTCGCTATCAGATAACTCAGCAGGCTTAGAGAAGCCTGCTGTTTTAGCGCTATTAGAGTATTTCGTAAACATGCTGATCTACCCTAAACAAAATACAACTTAAGATTCAGCAATTTCTGCTGCATCTTCACCTTTGGCCTTTGATTTTGTTTTTCCGCTGTCTTTGGCACTATCCTTTGCACTATCTTTTGCTTTGCCTTCTTCATCCTCTGGCAGCTGACTAGAAAGCAATTGGTTACGAATTTCTGCTTCAATCGTTTCAGCAATCGCAGGATTTTCTTGCAAGAATTTTGCCGCATTAGCCTTACCCTGGCCAATCTTATCACCTTGATAAGCATACCAAGCGCCAGACTTATCCACTAAGCCGCATTTAACACCCAGATCAATCACTTCACCCATATGGTAAATACCTTCACCGTATAGAATCTGGAATTCAGCTTGTCTAAATGGAGGAGCTACCTTGTTCTTAACAACTTTTACTCGTGTTTCATTACCTGTGACTTCATCGCCTTGCTTAACCGCACCTGTGCGACGAATGTCTAAACGAACTGAAGAGTAAAACTTAAGCGCATTACCACCGGTAGTAGTTTCAGGATTACCAAACATCACACCAATCTTCATACGAATTTGGTTAATGAAAATCACCAAACAATTATTGTTTTTTACGTTAGCAGTCAGCTTACGCAAAGCCTGCGACATTAAGCGAGCTTGCAAGCCAACATGGTGGTCTCCCATATCGCCTTCAATTTCAGCCTTAGGCGTTAACGCTGCAACAGAGTCAATGACGATCACATCAACCGCACCAGAACGTACTAAGTTATCAGTAATTTCTAAACCTTGCTCACCGGTATCTGGCTGAGAAACTAATAAAGTGTCTAGATTAATTCCCAGCTTTTCTGCGTATAGCGGATCAAGTGCATGCTCAGCATCAATAATTGCAACCGTCTTACCTTGCTTTTGTGCTTGCGCCATTATCGATAAGCATAACGTTGTTTTACCCGAACTCTCTGGACCATAGACTTCAACAATACGGCCATAAGGTAAGCCACCTATACCCAATGCGACATCCAGAGTTAAAGAACCGGTTGATACTGTCGGCATCGCCTCACGCGGGTGATCGCCCATTTTCATAATGGAACCTTTACCGAATTGACGCTCAATCTGGCTTAGTGCTGCATCAAGTGCTTTTTGTTTATTCGCATCCATTATGACGTTCCTTTAATAAGTCTGAATGATCAGATCGTTCTAACCATCTTTTGCTTCACTGTAGATTTAACCAGTATTTAAGCATAGCTAACGAGGTTGGCCAAGTCATAATCTTGTTTTTTTACAAAAAAAACAATCAAAACCTCTACAGACACCATGGTACATGCATCTCAAAGTCATAGTTATTTTTATAACGGTCCAATTCCTCTTAAGATAAGACAATATATACAGTGTTTTATCCAGTACTACTCCCTCATCTAAACAGTACTTTTTAGTATTTAAGTTGTCATTTGTAATAACTTTACTGAATTGCATTACACAGATGCTTTGTTCAATTGCCCCACAATCACTTACAATGCTGTTTTTTAATATTTTGATTTAGGATTTCAGCGCGGATATGAGTAAAGCAGCAGCCACCCACACCCCTATGATGCAGCAATATTTTCGTCTTAAAGCTGAAATCCCAGAAACCATGCTTTTTTATCGCATGGGTGATTTTTACGAGCTTTTTTATGACGATGCGCGTAATGCCTCTCGCTTATTAGACATAACACTGACTGCCCGTGGCCATAGTGGTGGCGAACCCATTCCTATGGCCGGAATTCCTTACCATGCGGCGGAAGGTTATATCGGCAAGCTAGTACGCCTAGGTGTTTCCGTCGGGATTGCAGAGCAATTCGGTGACCCTGCTACGTCTAAAGGTCCGCTTGAGCGCAAAGTTGTGCGTGTCATTACCCCTGGCACCCTAACGGATGAAGCATTCTTAGATGAGCGTCGTGATAACTTATTGGTCGCGGTCAATAAAAAGAAGCAGGCTAAAGATGACGACGTCTATGGCATCGCTATGCTGGATATCAGCTCTGGCCGTTTTGTGGTGATGGAAGTAGCCAATGAAGATTCTTTATTAGCTGAGCTTGAACGCATCAAGCCCGCTGAGCTTTTATACAACGAAGATCAAGCATTCCCGGCAGCGTTAACCAATCGCCCTGGGGCAAAATCTCAAGCGCCTTGGCATTTTGAATCGGATACCGCGTTTCGTTTATTAACCGCCCAACTTAAAACCAAAGATTTACGCGGCTTTGGCTGTGAGCATTTACACGTTGCGATTCAGGCTGCTGGCGCTCTTTTACAATACGCCCAAGATACTCAACGTACCGGTTTACCTCATGTGCGTACGTTATTAATTGAGCAGCCTGATGATGCCATCATCATTGACCCTGCCAGTCGTAAAAATCTAGAAATTGATATTAACCAGCAAGGGGATAATGAACATACTCTTGCTTGGGTAATGGATAGAACGGCAACCGCCATGGGCAGTCGCTTATTACGTCGCTGGTTGAACCGCCCCATTCGCAATCAAGACACCCTGCAACAGCGCCAACAATTGATCGCAGAATCTATTGATGATTATCACTGGGAACCACTGCATCAGCAGTTGAAAGGCATAGGGGATATCGAGCGTATTTTATCCCGTATTGCTCTGGGCTCGGCTCGCCCACGAGATCTCGCTCGCCTACGAGATGCTCTCGCTCGATTGCCGGAGTTACAGCAGTTATTAGAAAGCCTGTCCGCCGGACGCGCGAAAGAGCTATCGGCTTTAATAAAGCAGTATCCGCAGTGGGTAGAAGAACTCCAAAAAGCAATTATTGAAAACCCACCGGTCATTATCCGTGATGGTGGCGTCATCGCTAATGGCTATGACGAAGAGCTCGATGAACTTAGATCCCTCAACCAAAACGCCGGCGATCATTTATTAGAGATCGAAAAGAGAGAGAAAGAAAAAACCGGCCTTTCAACATTAAAAGTTGGCTACAACCGCGTCCACGGTTATTTCATCGAGATCAGCAGATCACAATCTGACGCGGCCCCAGTTGAATATGTACGCCGCCAGACGCTAAAAAATGCAGAGCGCTTTATTACTCCAGAATTAAAAGAGTTTGAAGACAAAGCGTTGAGCGCAAAGAGCCGCTCTCTTTCGCGCGAGAAGCATCTGTACGAGCAACTAGTGACGCGCTTAGGACAAGATTTATTCAGTTTACAAGATACCGCCACAGGTCTTGCTGAACTGGACGTATTAATCAACCTGGCCGAACGCGCGAGTACACTTAGATTCAGCGCTCCAAAACTGGTCAGTGAACGTGGCATTAATATCGTCGGTGGCCGCCATCCGGTGGTTGAAGAAATTATTGATGATCCTTTCGTTGCTAATGGCTTGAATCTACAGCCAGAACAAAGCATGTTAATTATTACCGGCCCGAACATGGGTGGTAAATCGACGTATATGCGTCAAAATGCACTCATCGTACTACTAGCCTATATTGGTAGTTATGTACCTGCTGATAGCGCTGTAATAGGGCCTGTGGATAGAATATTCACTCGTATGGGTTCCGCCGATGATTTAGCCGGTGGCCGTTCGACTTTTATGGTTGAAATGACCGAAACCGCTAATATTCTGCACAACGCGACTCCTAACAGCTTGGTTTTGATGGATGAAGTAGGCCGTGGCACCAGTACCTTTGATGGCCTATCTTTGGCTTGGGCAGCCGCGGTGCATCTGGCAAAAGAAGTTCACGCATTGACCTTGTTCGCGACCCACTATTTTGAAATGACCACTCTGCCTGAGCAAATTGATTGTGTGGTTAACGTTCACCTAACCGCGACTGAACACGATGAACGCATTATTTTCTTGCACAATGTTGAACCTGGCCCTGCAAGCCAAAGCTATGGCCTGCAAGTTGCTCAACTTGCTGGTGTACCTAAAATGGTTATTCAGCAGGCAAAAGATAAGCTGCGTTTATTAGAAAACGAAAGCTTTGCTAGCCCTGTAAAAGCATTGCCTACTGAAACCCCTGCATTAAGCAATCCTGTATTAGAGGCTCCTGCTTTAGGAAGCCCTATGCAATCAGATATGTTCTCCCAAGGACCTTCTGAGGTTGAGTTGGCCATCGCTAATCTAGCAGTGGATGACTTAACTCCCAGACAGGCACTAGAAGAGATTTATCGACTTAAATCAATATTAGCGTAGAAAAGTAGCTTGATATGCAATTAGTTGCATATTGTTATTTACCTATGATATAAGTTTATTCAATTTATAGCCTTGCGGTATGTGAGCGGCATCACTAGAATGTCGCCACCGTGATGGGCATAGACCCAATGAGATGAGGAGATAGACTGCAATGACATTTGTAGTAGGTGATAATTGTATTAAGTGTAAACACACTGACTGTGTCGAAGTATGCCCTGTAGATTGTTTCTACGAAGGCCCTAACTTTTTAGTAATTGACCCAGATGAATGTATTGATTGCGCGTTATGTGAGCCAGAGTGCCCAGCACAAGCGATTTTCTCTGAAGATGAAGTGCCTGCTGATCAGCAGCAGTTTATCGAATTGAACGTTGAGCTATCTGAGAAGTGGCGCGATAACAACATCACTGAAATGAAAGACGCTCCCGCTGATGCAGAAGAATGGGATGGCGTACCGGATAAGTTGCAGTACTTAGAAAAATAGCTAGAAAAGTAGCTGTTTTACTTTTAGCTCCCTAATTTTTATTCTTTAAAGAATTAGACGCATAAAAAAAGGGCTACTTCACTGTAGCCCTTTTAGCACCCTAGCATCCCTTTCATCCTACATAGACATCCTGTCCAGTTCCTTCCTTTTTTGCCATCCTGGCGGTCAACTCCCTGTTAACCTGTAAATTCATATTAGTCGTGA
The DNA here is from genome assembly GCA_016765295.1 of Oleispira sp. Lineage (GTDB taxonomy): Bacteria > Pseudomonadota > Gammaproteobacteria > Pseudomonadales > Oceanobacteraceae > Oleispira. Next base: position 12,974 of record JAESQF010000042.1, on the reverse strand, counting down.
TTCATTATTCAGCAAGCAAGATCAAAAAGTTAAACGAGCGTTTTTTAAACATCTGCGGTAAGCCGTTAATAAATTAAGCATCACCAAAGATAGTGCTCGAATTTAAACCTTGGCTTTCCATAATTTCGCGCAAGCGCTTCAATGCTTCTACTTGAATCTGACGAACACGCTCTCGAGTTAAACCGATTTCACGACCGACTTCTTCTAAAGTACTAGTCTCATAACCTCGAAGGCCAAAACGACGGGAAACGACTTCACGCTGCTTCTCAGTTAGCTCATCAAGCCAATCGGAAAGACTACCGGTAATGTCATTATTCTGCAGGGTTGTACAAGGATCGGCGCTGCGATCATCGGCAACGGTATCTAATAGAGATTTGTCTGAGTTTGGACCAAGAGGAGTATCAACAGAGGTTACACGTTCATTTAACGCTAGCATGCGTTTAACATCCGCCACAGGGCGATCTAATAGCGCTGCAATATCTTCCGCTGAAGGTTCATGATCTAGTTTTTGCGCCAGCTCACGGGCCGCACGTAAATACACGTTTAATTCTTTCACGACATGAATCGGCAAACGTATGGTGCGAGTCTGATTCATAATCGCACGTTCGATGGTTTGACGAATCCACCACGTTGCATAAGTTGAGAAGCGGAAGCCGCGCTCTGGATCAAATTTTTCTACTGCTCGAATCAGGCCTAAGTTACCTTCTTCAATCAAATCTAATAGAGATAAACCACGATTCACATAACGACGGGAAATTTTCACTACTAAGCGCAGGTTACTTTCGATCATGCGCTTACGGCCTTTCTCATCTCCTTTACGGGCAAGGCGAGCAAAGTGAACTTCTTCTTCTGGGGATAATAATGGCGAAAAACCAATTTCGTTTAAATAAAGCTGTGTCGCATCTAAGGCTTTGGTGGAACTCGGCTCAGCGATAAATCGCGCTTGTGGGGCCTTGCTCGTTCGTTCTACAGGAGCTTTGGCTTTTTTTGCTTTCACTGGTGCTTCGATTGCCACGTCATCGAAAACTTCTGCACTAATTTCCTGTTGAGCTGCCATCTGTCGTCCCGCCTTTTTTCGTTCTAGTTGTCCCTGTTATAATTCAGGTTTCATACCAGAACGATTGATTAAACATTAACCTCCTCCAAGTTACCGCCTGGGTAAAAACTGGAGGGGGTCTACTGGTCTGCCATTCCGACGAATCTCAAAGTGAAGTTTCACTTTATTCGTTCCAGTAGATCCTATTTCGGCAATTATCTGCCCCGCTTTAATTTTTTCTTTCTCGCGGACCAAAATGCGGCTTGTATGGGCGTATGCACTAAGGAATTTGGCATCGTGCTTTATGATCACTAAGTTGCCATAGCCACGAAGGCCTTTCCCTGCATAAACGACCGTCCCTGCCGCAGCTGCACTTACAGATTCCCCCTTTTTTCCGGTGATATCAATACCCTTGTTTTGCGGTTTCTTGGTCGAAAAGCGCTCAATAACCTTACCTTTTGCAGGCCAATTCCAACCATCTTTACTCTCTAATATCGCTTTCGTTGGCGTAGTCTGACTAGGCTTTTTGGCCCTTATAGCAGGCTTTGCTTTCTTGACGGGTGTTTTTGACGTTTTTCCGACGCTTGCCACTTTCGTCGGGGACTTAGCGGCTATTCGATTTGAGATGTCAATTTTTTGGCCTGCATAGATGGTATAGGGTCTTGGGATGGAGTTAGCGCTAGCTAACTTGTGATAATCCCAGCCATAAGTCCAAGCAATAGAGAACAAGGTTTCACCTTTTTCTACTGTATGGAAAGTCGTCGATTTTTTACTTTTACTGAACTTAGCTTCAGTTGATATAAATTCTCGACTACTAATACAACCTGTCATACCTGCTGCAAGCAAGATGAATAAAGTCACAAGTACACTGGATAAGAGCCTGTTTCTATCGTTATTTTTTTGACACTCGAACATGACAGCTTTACGCCTTTTACAATAGCCTGTGATTTATAAACTTATAACAATAAGAAAATAGTTTTTTATTCCAAATAAGTCTATCAATGACATTTAAAAAACACTTTAATTTTAATTGTTACCTATTATTTCCTAAGTTTACCCTTGAAACAGGAAAACCTTTGCCGCTTACACGTTAAACTTTTTCACTACTTTCATTAACTGACACTTTCTCAAGCAATATTACACAGAGAAAACCAATAAATCCTAGTACTAAAGCAGCAATTACCTGATCACTACTCAACCATTCCGGTAATCGATTTAACTGCTCAAAAGGAACTTCTAGGCCTTTGCTATTTAAACGATAGCTAATAGTTTCTTTCCATGGCCATACTTTTAATAGGGCTCCAAGCATAAAGCCGGTTAATAGACTGAACATTAAGTCCTGATAACGATGCAATAACCAACTTAACAGGCGTGAAAACAGCATTAAACCAATGCCCGCACCGAGAGCAAATATAAGCATAATATCCAACTGCAAGCCTTTCACAGCCTCCAATACCGGGGCATACAAGCCCATCAATAACAAAATAAAGCTGCCGGAAATACCCGGTAAAATCATTGCACAAATCGCAATACTGCCAGCAATGAAAATATTAAGGTAGCTAGGTTCAATACTGGTTGGACTGGCGATACTAATATAAGCCGCAAATACAGCCCCTATTAATAGCGCAAACAGCGTTGTCGGCTGCCATTGTTTAATCTGTTTCGCCATATGCAGACTTGATGCGAGGATTAAACCAAAGAAAAACGACCAAAGTAGAACAGCATGCTGGTCGAGTAAATAATGAATGAGCCTTGCCAGCGTTAAAATTGCGGTCAATATGCCCGCCAGTAGCGTAACTAAAAAAGTACCGTTGATTGCTTGCCACGCGGCTTTTGGGCCCTGCTTAAACAATACGATAAGCGCTTGTAGGTTAACCGATTTTATCGAGTCCAATAACTCCGTATAAATACCGGTTATAAAAGCAATGGTCCCCCCAGATACACCCGGAACCACATCAGCACAGCCCATAGCAATGCCTTTTAAATACAACCATAAATGTTTCACATTCATTCCTTAATTTTTTATTAGCTCATTACTATCTGAGTTATTAATAATTGAGTTATTGTGCTAAAAAAAAACCTGCAATCGCAGGCTTTTTCAGATTGTTACAAACGCCGTGGCGCACACGTAACTAAGATTTTTTAATACCTGCTAAAAATGGTACAAACTTTACATCTTCTAAAATTTTATGCTGCCAATTATTACCGGTACGAGTTACTAACACTAAAGATTGTTTCTCGCCGCCTACAGGTAATACCATGCGCCCGCCCTCAGCCATTTGATCTAACAAACCTTGAGGAATATTTTCCGGTGCAGCCGCTGCAATTATTCCGTCATAAGGACCGGATTGGCTCCAACCCCAATGCCCATCTGATAATTTAAAGCTGATATTTTTCAATTTTAACTGGCGAATACGTACCCGTGCTTTTATCAGCAAGGGTTCAATACGCTCTACACTATAAAGTTTCTTCACTAACGGTGCTAAAATCGCCGTTTGATAGCCCGACCCCGTACCGATTTCTAATACATTCTTCAGCGGACCTCCTGCCAATAGCAGCTCAGTCATTTTTGCCACGATATAAGGCTGGCTAATGGTTTGTCCATTACCAATCGGTAGCGCGGTATCTTCATAGGCGCGATGAGCTAAAGCTTCATCAATAAATATATGGCGTGGGGTCGAAGCAATCACATCCAATACTTGCTGATTTTCAATGCCGCTTTCCCTTAATCGCTGAACTAAGCGATTGCGAGTTCTCTGGGAGGTCATCCCAATTCCGGCTAGTTGTTGCTCGTCCACCTGAGGATCCTTTCTAGTTAAAGCTGCTAGTTAAAGCCTTCTATCATTAAAAGAAGTCTAATTGCTTATTATTAGTGCAACTATCAGTTACTTGCCAACTGGGTTAAGCATTCTAAAGCATTTCCATGGGTCATATCGGCCTGAATTGGTGTGATACTCACTTTTCCTTGCTCGATGGCGTAAAAGTCGGTGCCTTCACCAGCATCAGCACCTTCACCTGCAGCAGAGATCCAATAACACTCCTTTCCCCGAGGATTGGTGGTTAATACCGGATTATCAGAACGAGCTCTATGACCTAAGCGGGTAATCTCTATGCCTTTTAGCTGCTCATAAGGAACATCCGGCACGTTGATATTAATAATCGTGCGCTCAGGTAAAGACAACGTTTCTATTTTAGGAAGTAGATCAATTAATACTTGAGCAGCCGTCGTAAAATGCTTTTTGCCCACCAAAGAAATGGCAACTGCGGCCTTATTTAAAAAGCGGCCTTCCATTGCGGCGGCAACGGTACCTGAGTAAATAACATCATCACCGAGATTGGCGCCTGAATTAATACCGGCAATCACCCGCTCGATTTTAAATTTCTCATCACGATAGAGCGCATTTAAACCAAGGTGTACACAATCCGTTGGTGTACCGTTAATGGAAATAAAGCCGTTATCGAGATGCAGAGGGTGTAAAGGGCGATCTAAGGTCAGAGAATTAGACACCCCACTGCGATCTCTATCGGGTGCGATCACATGGCAATCGTAACCCGCTTCTTTTAACGATCGTTCCAGTTCCGCTAATCCTGGAGCGTGTGCTCCATCATCATTTGATAAAAGAAAAGCCATTACTTGCTCTCTTCTTTATTGTTCTTTTCAGCGATAGACTCGCTGGCATTGTAAACAAAGGGCTTATCTTCATAGCGATCAGGTTCTGTTACTTGCATAAATTCTTGCAATACAGACGTTGCATAATGCCCAGAAGCCAAGGCAAAGCTAACTTTCAAGCTGGAAGAACCATCCTCTTCTTGCAACCACTGCCATTGCATATTTTCGATAACCGATACTATTTCTCGACGCTCTTGGTTTAACCCTGCGTGCTCCATGCCGTTGCATAAGTCTTGCAAAGGTTCAGCGATAATCTGTTCAAGGGCTAATGTTTCAGTTTGTGAATTCAAGCGTCCACGCCCCCACATAGGTGCGGTCGCTTTGCCAGCATCTTGAGTTTCATTGGCGGAGGTATCAATATCCCCAACCATTGATTGACCCCAAAGGCCTTGTTCAATACGTGCGGCTAAAACTTGGTTAAAAATGTAAGAACGGGCAGCAGACAAATACATGCTTTTCTTCTGGCGATTTTTTTCACGGCGCTGGCCAGTTAACATGGCTAATGCCTGGTCCATATTGCCACCACCACGACCAAAGCGCTGCAGGCCAAAATAATTCGGCACGCCGTTTAGTTTAATTTTTTGCAGGTTGTCTTCGATGGTTTGTTTTAAATCAGTCCCATCACTAGCTTTCACATCATCAGGGTCTGCCGAAGGTTTAATATCTCGTAATACAATATCAAAGCGGTTACCAACAAGATCACCACGGCGTAGCTTTTTGCTATGACGGGTTTGAACTAATATTTCGATATCTTCGTCAGGGAAAGGGCGCGACTCTAATATCAATTCAACTTTTGGCGCATAGATACTGAACCATTGAGTAGTCACTGCGTATCGATCTTTTTGCCCAGCGTAGCTAACGTCGTGCTCTTTAACGCCAAATTTCTCTGCTAATAAACGGCTAACCCAATGGGTATTTACTTCACGTTTTTTAATATGAAGGTAGATGTGCTCGCCTTCACCTTTGGGTGACATCAGTGGGATTTCATCAACTTGAAAATCTTCTGGGTTAAGTTTTAAAGTGCCATGAGCTGATGTTTCAGGATAGGCTTTTGGCCAATCAAAATTCCACATTATATTTCTCTATCTTTCGTATTACTTAATTAATGTTGATTAGCGGTTAACTAGCAAAGCAACTGAATGTACAGATATACCTTCTTTACGGCCTTCGAAGCCGAGCTTTTCTGTCGTCGTTGCTTTTACGTTCACTTGGTTTAACGCGCAGTTCAGGTCTTCTGCAATACGCTCACGCATGGTTTCAATATGCGGTGCCATTTTAGGCGCTTGAGCAATGATGGTGATATCGACATTGCCAATTTGATAACCTTGCTCTTTTACTAAACCCATCACATGTCGTAATAAACCGCGACTGTCCGCACCGGCAAACTCATCATCCGTATCAGGAAAATGCTTGCCGATGTCGCCTAATGCACAAGCGCCTAATAACGCATCGCATAATGCGTGCAAAGCCACATCACCATCTGAGTGAGCGATCAAACCCTGGCTATAAGGAATCTTCACACCACCCAGAGTTATGAAATCGCCTTCACCAAATTTATGTACATCAAAACCATGACCAATACGCATTCATTTAACCTTCTAATAATTCTCACAACGTCTTAAATCGACACTTCATATAACACCGTTTACATTAAGTCGTGCTAACGCTCACACTAGAAATTGAACTTTGTGCGGGTCGCAGCAAGTACGTCCATGTATGCTCAACGATCACTTCCATGTGATCGCATGCCCTTCAAAATTAACTTCTAGTGCTCACAGCACTCAGACCTTAACTTAATTTTGTTAGCTCTGTTTTAAATTTAACTCTCAAAAACCAAGCCCCCCCACACTTCGACACGAACTATACTCAGACTATGCACTATCAAAAAAATAGATTTTACGGCTTACTTTTTCTATTCTAAAAATGAGTTTACTCTATAAATTTTAATTACTTTTAGCACTGCGCGTATCGGTATTAGGGGTGTCGTTTGAGGCCGTTAGATCCCTGGGATGGGATCTTCGAGCCTCCATGGATGGATGTCACGGCGTGCCGTAAAAGGACACACCTAATAGCGATAGCAAGCGCAGTGCGATTAAGGAACCAAAACTGTATCTTTTGCCTCTCATTTTTCAGAGATTCAAATAAAACTCAGCCAATTTCAGATCTTCAGGTCGCGTAATTTTTAAATTATCACTGCGCCCGCTCACCAACCTAGGCTTAGCGCCTGCATGTTCCATGGCTGAGGCTTCATCGGTTACTTCAAAACCATCCGCCAAGGCCGACTGTAAATTATTAAGCAAAGAATTTAACGGAAACATCTGGGGAGTTAACGCATGCCAAAGCTGCTCTCTTTCAACAGTANGGTCAATGCTACTGTCATCTGTATTCAAGACGAATCCACGCTTCATCGTATCGCGAACGGGGGCCGCTAAAATGCCACCATCCGCATAGCCTTCTACGGACGAAAATAATTTATCTAAATCATCATAAGATAAGCAAGGGCGAGCAACATCGTGTACAGCAACCCAGGAATTCTCAAATTTTACATCTTTATTTTGATCTTTTTCTTCTACTTCACTTATCGCGATTAAAGCATTTAAAACGGAATAACAACGCTCACTGCCACCATCAACGACTAAAATACGCTCGTCTTTATCGTAACCTCGAGCAGAACAGATCTCTTGCCAATAAGGATCACCTTTCGTGACGACGACTACCGCCTTATAAAAGCCAGCGTAAGCTAAAACATGGTCCAATGTATGTTCGATAACGGTTTTGGTAATCCCTTTCACCGTCATTGATAGATACTGCTTAGGACGGTCTGCATGCATGCGTGAGCCAATGCCCGCGGCGGGTAAAACTAACCATGTATGAGTAGAACTGAAAGGCATTCGCTTACCGCTTATTGAGATTTATCAAATCTTTTATTTATCAAGAATCAGATAAAAGCTTTCATCTTTACCAATGAAACCTAAATCTTCGCGCGCTTTTTCTTCGATTAAATTATTACTGCTGCGTAAATCATCGACTTCTGCTTTTAACCAATCGTTGCGGGCCTGCTGGGCAGTAATATCTTGCTCAAGCTCAGTCATTTGCTGCTGCAACTGCCAACTAGCAAGCATGCCCGTATCATCGAACCAAAAACGATACTGTAAAAGTAAAATTAGTAATACCGGCGCTGATAAGGAGACTATCCACTTCCAAGCCATATACTTTTCTTCATCCATTGATTCATTTTAACAAGGTTATCAAAACATCTTAATATGCAAAAAGGGAAGCAAATTTTTATCGTAATAAAAACCCAACTTCCCTTTTTCATGATTTCAATCAAGGTGCCTAAGCGGCTTACTGACCTTTGATCTCTTTCAAACCATTGTAAGGTGCTTTACCTTCTAACTGCTCTTCGATGCGCAATAGACGGTTATACTTAGAAACACGATCTGAGCGACATAAAGAACCTGTCTTAATCTGACCCGCACACGTACCAACAGCCAAATCAGCAATGGTAGTATCTTCAGTTTCACCAGAGCGATGAGAGATAACAACCGTATAACCCGCGTCTTTCGCCATCTGAATCGCCGCTAGCGTTTCAGTTAGAGAGCCAATCTGATTGAACTTAATCAAGATAGAGTTAGCAACACCTTTCTCGATGCCTTCTTTCAAAATTGCAGTATTAGTAACGAACAAGTCATCACCCACCAATTGTACTTTCTTGCCTAGGATATCAGTCTGGTACTTCCAACCATCCCAATCAGACTCGTCCAAACCATCTTCAACAGAAGCGATTGGGTACAACTCACATAGCTCAGCTAAATAATCAGAGAACTGATTCGAAGTGAAAACCTTGCCTTCACCCTTCAGGTTGTATTTGCCATCAACATAAAACTCAGTGGCCGCGCAATCAAGAGCAAGAGTAATGTCTTTACCCAACTCATAACCGGCGTTAGCAACAGCAACTTTAATTGCCGCTAGTGCATCCGCGTTAGAGGCTAGGTTAGGAGCGAAACCACCTTCATCACCAACGGAAGTACTCATACCCTGTTCGCTTAATACTTTCTTCAAACTGTGGAATATTTCCGCGCCCGCACGAAGTGCTTCAGCAAAGGTAGGAGCAGATACTGGCTGCACCATGAACTCTTGAATATCAACGTTATTATCCGCATGCTCACCACCGTTAATGATATTCATCATCGGTAATGGCATGGAGTACTGACCCGGAGTACCGTTTAGGTCAGCGATGTGTTCGTACAACTCAACACCTTTTGCTTTAGCAGCCGCTTTAGCCGCAGCCAAAGACACGGCCAATATAGCATTAGCACCTAATGTTTCTTTGTTCTCAGTGCCGTCTAGCTCTAGCATTTTATTATCAAGCGCGCTTTGATCAAGAGCGTTCATACCCATTAACGCATCTTTAATAACGCCATTGACGTTAGCAACAGCTTTTAATACGCCCTTGCCCAAATAACGGCTTTTATCGCCATCACGTAATTCTAATGCTTCGCGAGAACCTGTTGATGCGCCAGAAGGGGCACAAGCTGTACCAAAAAAACCGCCTTCTAGAGTAACATCGGCTTCGATGGTAGGGTTGCCACGTGAATCTAAAACTTCGCGGGCTTTGATATTTATAATGTTAGCCATGTAACTATTTTCTCCGTATTTTAATATTGCTACGCCGCGGATACGAATAACGATCAACGCGGCATGCTCTTAAACTTTAAACAGTTTTAACGTAATTCAGTATCTTTCTGCGCTTAAAAGATTCTTCTTTTCAAACTTAAGAATCTAGGCTTTTTTATGTTCAATCGCTGCATTGATGAAAGCACTGAATAATCCATGTCCATGACGTGGGGTAGAAGTAAATTCTGGGTGGAACTGACAACCGACAAACCATGGGTGATCAGCCACTTCAACAACCTCAACCAAATCACCATCGATAGAACGGCCTGCAATGCGTAAACCGGCTTCTTCCAGTTCCGCAATAATAGTCGCGTTTACTTCGTAACGGTGACGATGACGCTCAACAATAACCTCTTTGCCATAAGCGATAGCGGTATTTGAACCTGCCGTTAAACGACATTCTTGTCCACCCAGACGCATAGTGCCGCCTAGATCAGAATTCGTATCGCGTTTTTCTGTATTACCCGCTGCATCTGTCCACTCAGTGATCAAGCCAACCACTGGGTGTGTAGTATCTGCATCAAACTCGGTAGAGTGAGCATCTTCCCAACCCATAACGTTACGGGCAAATTCAATAACAGCAGACTGCATACCCAAACAAATACCTAAGAAAGGTACCTTGTTTTCACGGGCAAATTGAACTGTTTTAATCTTGCCTTCCACGCCACGATGACCAAAACCACCCGGAACTAGAATCGCATCTTTACCTTTTAAGATATCGGTGCCTTGACGCTCAATCACTTCGGCATCAATAAACTGGATATTCACTTTGGCTTTATGGTGAATGCCTGCGTGATCAATCGCTTCGATCAACGACTTATAAGCATCTAGCAGCTCCATGTATTTACCGACCATGGCAATATTGACTTGCTGCTCTGGATTGAGCTTAGCATCAACCACTGCATCCCAATCGCTTAGATCCGGCTCGTGACAGGTTAAGTCAAATTTTTCAACAATCAGGTCATCAAGGCCGGCTTCATGTAAAACACCAGGAATCTTGTAGATCGTATCGGCATCTTCCAATGGAATAACCGCACGCTCTTCAACGTTGGTAAACAAAGAGATTTTACGCAATGAAGCGGCATCAATTTTGTGGTCGCTACGACAGATCAATACATCTGGCTGTAGACCAATGGTGCGCATTTCTTTAACAGAGTGCTGAGTCGGCTTAGTTTTGGTTTCACCCGCGGTAGCGATATAAGGAACCAGCGTAAGGTGCACAGATAAAGCGCGCTTAGAACCTAGCTCTACCTTCATTTGACGTATGGCTTCAAGGAACGGTTGTGATTCGATATCACCTACCGTGCCACCGATTTCAACTAGGGCGATATCAGAGCCTTCAGCGCCCTCAATAACACGACGTTTAATTTCATCAGTGATATGAGGAATTACCTGAACAGTACCGCCTAAATAATCACCACGACGTTCTTTCGCTAAAACATCGGTATAGATACGGCCAGTGGTGAAGTTATTACGACGTGACATCTTAGTATTGATGAAACGCTCGTAGTGACCCAAGTCTAAGTCAGTTTCAGCACCATCTTCGGTGACGAATACTTCACCGTGCTGAAACGGGCTCATGGTGCCCGGATCGACGTTAATATATGGGTCCAACTTCAGCATAGTAACCTTAAGGCCACGTGCTTCTAAAATTGCGGCTAATGAAGCCGATGCAATGCCTTTTCCTAATGAGGAAACAACACCGCCCGTGACAAAAATATAACGTGTCATACAGGATCCGGGAACTGAGAAGAAGGTTAAATTACAGAATGCAAATTTCTGTACAAGATGGCGCTACATTATACGGATTTTGGCCCTTACGGACAAATGAAACTTGTATCAAATGGTTAAAAAGTGTCGAAACTTGTATTATCAGCCCCGCTGGGTCTTAACCAACCCGCATTGTCTTAATTTGCGCTCACCCAATTTGATTAACACTTTTTAAAGAATCATATGAATAATTCAAGTATCGATACCGTCAATAAGCAAGGATTTGCTTTCGCCATCGGCGCGGCCCTGCTGTTTTCTTGCAAGCCCATTATTATTAAGTGGGCCTACAGTTATGGCATCGATGCTTTAAGCCTGATGCTATTACGTATGATACTGGCATTACCGGTTTATCTATTTATTGGTGCAATCATTATTCGCAAGAAAAACATGCATCTACCGACTAAACATTGGTTAGCGGCGGCTTTTGTTGGTTTATTTGGTTATTACATGGCTACCTTTTTAGACTTGAAAGGCTTAGAGCTGGCCAATGCCCAATTAGAAAGAATCATTTTATACGCCTACCCCACCTTGGTTGTGGTTTTAGGCGCTATCATTTTTAGGCATAAAGTTACAAAGCAGCAAATGGGAGCTCTGGCGCTATGTTATGCAGGTATTATCTGCATCTTCTTGCAGGACTTAAGCTTACAGGGTGAGCAAGTGATTCAGGGCAGCCTGCTGATTCTATTAAGTGCGCTTTCTTATGCTATTTATATGCTTTTCAGTAAAAAGCATATCGATCGTCTTGGCAGCTTATTATTTACCTGTATCTCAATGGCCAGCGCAACCTTCGCAACGATTATCCATTCTGGCCTAGTGCTCGCATTTAATGGACTAGATTCTTCTGGTTTTAATAGCAGCAACTGGGAGTTCAGCAATGAACTTATGGCGATCATTCTGTTATTAACCTTTGCCGCAACGATTGTTCCTTCTTTTATGATCAGTGAAGCGGTAAAACGTATTGGCCCAGCCAATGCGGCCTTAACCGGAACCGTTGGCCCAATAATGACCAGTATTTTAGCCGTTGTACTCCTTGGGGAAATATTCACTCTTTATCACGGCNTAGGCATGGTATTGGTGATATTAGGAGTAAGCCGTCTTAAACCTAAAAAGCAGNTGGAAAAATAATGAATCATATTATGCAGGTNTTAATNATTGGCTATGTTTGGCCAGAACCTAATTCCTCTGCGGCAGGTAGTCGAATGATGCAGCTGATCAGNGCAATGCGTGGGCAAGATTGGCAAGTGACCTTCGCCAGTCCTGCACAGTTAAGCGAACACATGGCCGATCTCGAGCAATGGAATGTGGCTTGTGATGCAATTGAGTTAAATAACGAAAGTTTTGATGATTATATTAAGACGCTCAATCCAGACATGGTTATTTTTGATCGCTTTATGATGGAGGAACAATTCGGCTGGCGAGTCGAGAAATCCTGCCCTCAAGCCTTACGTATTCTCAATACCGAAGATTTACACAGTTTACGAGAAGCCCGCCAACAAGGGATTAAAAAAGGGCAAGTACTCGACTTAAAGACAGACATCTGTCTTTTACATACCCCAATGGCCGTTCGCGAAATTGCAGCCATTCACCGCAGCGACTTAACCTTGATGATTTCACAAGTCGAGGTCGAGCTGTTAGTCAATCACTTCAATGTAGCAAAGCAACAACTACTGCACCTGCCTTTCATGCTAGATGCCATCAGTGATACTGAACAAAATCGGTTGCCCAACTTCGAACAACGCCAGCACTTTATCAGTATCGGTAACTTCCGCCACGCGCCAAACTGGGATGCAGTCTTGCAGTTGAAACAGCATATTTGGCCAT
>JAESQF010000041.1 GCA_016765295.1 Oleispira sp. | reverse complement strand
CCAATCAAGCTGCACGACAAGGCCGATTTGCTGAGCACCATAAACAAGCCACAACACGATCATCATAGATACCGTCACCGGAAAGCGACTGAAAACAATGATATTCTGCTGTGCATTCACCTGCCAAGGTACATCTTCCTCTGGTGACTTGGCTGATAGTTCACCCGCTTGCCACTGCTGCACCCAGATTTTCACCTGTTCAGCATCTTCAGCGCGAGCCACCCATAAATCTTGACTGCCTTTATGAGTAATCACTCTATGGGGTATTTTAGCCTGCCAAAGGCGGTCGGTAATGGGAGTTAAATTAATTTCAGGGCTGGCCTGAAATACTAAAATTGAACTCATAATTAATTTATCGCTCCGTTTTCTCAACTCGAACCCAGGTGAACTTACCATTATTCAGATGCTGCTCACCATCCATACGATAAGCCACTAGGCGTCCATATTTAACCGCACTGTAATCTAAGCAGGCGATATTTGAGCGAATAATCGCAGGCACCCCTGACATCCAGTAATGACCAAAAAACAGCGGTTTTTCATTTTCGGAATAATACAAAAGTTTTTCTTTTTCCTCAGCGTTTAAACGCACGTGTGTAAGGTCCGCCGGCAATGGGTCTGGCTGAAAAATCACATCATTATAAATCTGAGGGTTCTGCGACCAGAATTTGGTACGGAAAAACTGACGCACCATGCCATCTTTAGCCACCATAGAGCGATCACCAGGCAACTTCAACGAAGTACCGCGCAATAATCGATCGAGGGATTTGTACAAGAAACTCTCGGTATTCACCGATTCTGAAAGTAAGCCTTTATGCAGCTGATTGCCACCATAGCGTCCGACAAATTCATTAATCACCGCTTGATCCCAGCAAGCATGAACCACTCTAAAATGATCAAACTCCATAAATAATGGCAGCTCGGTGAACCATTCAAGGTAATCTTTAAACTCTTCTGGATGATCAGCAAATTGCTCAACCGTCTGCTCAACAATAAAGCTATTACGCTCGGTATGCTCGCGCAAATAAGGCTGATCAACCCCTGCTGGTGCGGGGGTCATATAAGTAACCAGATTGTATTCGTGATTCCCCATAATCATATGGGCATGACCTGCATCAACCATATTACGGACAATTTCACAGGCCAAGCGTATATGCGGGCCACGATCAATAATATCCCCCAGAAAAACCACTTTACGGCTTTTGTGCTGATAGACACCATTGATTTTGTGATAACCCATTTGCTCCAATAGAACAATTAGGGTTTCACCGCAGCCATGGACATCACCGATTAAATCGTAACCTTGCTGCATTAATTAACCCCTGATTTTTCCCAGCCCAATTTAGTGCGGCAAATTTCATAAGAGTTATGATTTTTAGGATGAATCAATTTCAGCTTATGCGGTTTTTTACGAATCGTCACCGCATCACCGGGCGCACAAGGATGATGCTTCTGACCGTCACAGCTCACGGTCGGATAGGTTTCGTTACTCTCACCAATCACTAGTTTAATTTCACTATTACCATCCACGACAATTGGACGACTAGAAAGGGTATGAGGAAACATCGGCACCAGCACAATGGCATCGAGCTTAGGATGCATGATAGGGCCTCCGCCCGATAATGCATAAGCGGTCGATCCTGTTGGCGTAGAAACAATCATGCCGTCGGCGCGCTGGTGATGCACAAATTGACCTTCGACATACAAATCAAAAGCGATCATCCGCGCTGATTTACCCGGATGCAATACCACATCATTCAAGGCTTCACCGGTGGCAATTACCACACCGTTACGCTTAATTTCAGTATCTAATAAGAAGCGCTCTTCTTCAATGTAGTCTCCATCAAGAACCGCCTGAATAGCGTCTTCCATACCTTCATCAGGACTAATATCAGTTAAGAACCCCAGGCGACCACGGTTAATGCCTAATACCGGAGTATTGTGTTTTGCTAGAGCGCGGGCAGCGCCCAGCAAACTACCATCACCGCCGACCACGATGACAAGATCACAAATTTCACCTAACATTTTTTGCGTACTTACTTGCATACCATGACCCGGCATAACATCAGCAATACGATCTTGTAAAATTACGTGATAGCCTTCTTCAACCAAGTAGCGCTTTAAACGGCGTACGGTTTCAATCACTTTTTTACTGCCTAACCGACCAATGATGCCGATATTACGAAACTCTTCCATCGCGGGGAAATCCAATTCATTCTTTGTTACAGCTTATACCATAACCGCTCAATAAAGGCTTGCTCGATATGCACAATCAAACCATCGTTGATAATGCTGCAATCCCTCTACGGCCTTGCAAGCCCCCACTGTGAATAATCAAATAACGTTTAGAAACATCTAATAGACCCGCTTGCCATGATTGCTCAAACGCCATCATAAGCTTAGCGGTATAGACGGGATCTAAAGCTAAATCTTGCTGATCATAGGTTTGAATTAAAGCCAATAACGCAGTTGGGCACTTACCAAAACCACCCAAATGCCCCTCAGTATTAATGCGATGCTGCCCACCAACCTGCGACAATAGATTTGCTGCCAAGGCATCGCCGCCTTTGATTGCCAATACCCCCTGTAAAATGGGCAACTGGCCTGAGGATATCGCCGCTAAGGATTCAATCCCTTCTGCCAATCCCAGAAAAG
Organism: Oleispira sp.; assembly: GCA_016765295.1. GTDB lineage: Bacteria > Pseudomonadota > Gammaproteobacteria > Pseudomonadales > Oceanobacteraceae > Oleispira. The sequence continues at coordinate 53,827 of JAESQF010000041.1, read as the reverse complement.
TACAGCCAGAGCCAATACTCAACCACACCTCATCATAACCTTGGCAATATTGGGCTAACTCAGCGCAGCCTTGATGCCCTAAATCGTTATCTCCGCCCTCAGGAATCCAGTAATTATGGTGTTTTTCGCTCTGCTGCAGGCACCACTTAGGGTCATAACGCTGTTTATAGGTTTGCTTATCGACAAATATCAGCGACATCCCCATGCGCTGGCAGTCTTTTAAGGTAGGTGTTAAAGGCAATTCTTCATAACCTCGAACAAACGCTCGAGTTTTAAATCCCATAACCTGGCCTGCGCAGGCTAAAGCGTGTAGATGATTTGAATGTGGGCCACCACACGACAATAGAGTATTAAACCCCTGCTTTTTAGCTTCAATGACATTGTATTTAAGCTTGTACCATTTATTGCCGGAGATAGTCGGGTGGATTTTTTCTAAGTGTAGAACATCCAAAGCCCTTGGCCGCTGAAGATGCTCAAGACTAGGTAAGGTAGGCAAGGGCTCTATGGGTGGCGGTTCTATTACAAGTAAATCTAGCTGGTTGATTTTCACACAAGCCCAAATGAATAATTAAAAGTTCTGCTTATTATCCATATTAGGGTCAAGAGGAAAACCATTTTCATCGACATTAGGCTGATCTTCTTTCGATAACTCTTTCGCCAAACTCCCTTCTTTGTCCTCTCCGCCATTGAATAACGCCGCCGTTTTTTTCGCCAGCTCTCGAATACGCGTATTTTTTTCTGGATACTGCATATTAAAATCAATCAGTATTTTTCGGGCTGCCTTATAATAACCACTCGCGGTTGTCACATCACCACGATCTGCTGCCACATCCCCCTGGGCACTGAATGAATCGACTTCCATTTCTAGAATTGAGATACGCAAATAACGCCTAAATTCAAAAACTGTAGATTCAGAGGCTGTTTTATTTTTGATCAAGGGGCCAAAGGATTTAAGAATTTTAGAAAATTGCTTTTTTGCATAGCGAATTTCACGATCACTTTTTAATACCCGCTTTTTTTTCCCGCCCTGCTTAACTTTATCTTCCAAGCCTTCAAAATCAATAATACTACTACCTTCCCGCTCCTTTTTAGGCAGAGCAGCCAAGTATTTTTCATTAAGCTGACGAACACGCTCTAATATTAAGTTTTGAATTTCCTTATGCGTATCTACCTTTAATAAAAACTCCAATGCCTCGGTTAATTCTAAAGCGAAATCCTTTATTTTACGCGCTACCCCCCGCTGCGCCGCTGATTTCTGTTGTTTTTTACCGACGACCACAAATACCATAAGTAACAGCAAAATGGGAACTGCTATGGCCAGAACTAACCCGATTGAAGACATTAAACCTTCCTACTTTATTGATTATTCTAAAATTCCAGCTTAGCTAACATTATTGCTGAAAGCTGCGTCTATATAGACAGTTTAGCAACGATTTTCAGACCTGTTAGTAGGTAAGTGAATGAAAAATCATTTCACAAACACTTGACCCGAAGGCTCTGAGTGCATATAAATTGTCTTTTTACACTGATTTGAATCGGTTATTTACTTCTTTACATAGGTTATTTAGATCAATATGGGCAAATCGCTGGTTATCGTGGAGTCGCCTGCCAAGGCAAAAACCATCAACAAATATCTGGGTAAAGATTTCATTGTGAAGTCCAGTGTTGGTCATATTCGTGATCTACCGACCTCGGGATCAGGTGCTAAGAGCGACCCTAAAGAAAGGGCTCGCCAAGCTGCGATTACACGTAAGTTGTCTCCAGAAGACAAGATCGTGCATAAAAAACGCAAATCGAAAGAGCAGCTGATCAATCGTATGGGGATCAACCCAGATAACGATTGGGCCGCTAATTATCAAATTCTTCCCGGCAAAGAAAAGGTCGTAGAAGAACTACAACGTTTGGCAAAAGATGCCGATACTATCTATCTCGCGACGGATTTGGACCGCGAAGGGGAAGCCATTGCTTGGCACCTGCGGGAAGTTATTGGTGGCGACGAAAGCCGCTACCGTCGTGTGGTATTTAACGAAATTACAAAAAAGGCCATCCAAGCCGCTTTTGATAAGCCTTCTGAACTTGATATTGATCGTGTTAACGCTCAACAAACTCGTCGCTTTTTAGACCGAGTGGTGGGTTTCATGGTATCGCCGTTATTATGGGCCAAAGTTGCTCGCGGCCTATCTGCGGGTCGAGTGCAGTCGGTTGCGGTACGTATTGTAGTGGAACGTGAACGTGAAATTCGCGCTTTTATTCCGGTTGAATACTGGGAAGCTTTTGCCAGACTCGATAGCAAACAAGGCGAGCAATTTCGCTGCCAGTTGGTTAAAGAAAATGGCGCTGAATATAAGCCAAATAACCAAGAGCACAGCGATAAAGCCATGGCGGTATTGCAGAATTCTGCTTTCACGGTGGCCAATCGTGAAGATCGCCCAACAAAATCCAAGCCTGCTGCGCCGTTCATTACCTCGACCTTGCAGCAAGCGGCCAGTACACGTTTAAGTTTTAGTGTTAAGAAAACGATGACGCTAGCTCAGCGTTTGTATGAAGCCGGTTTTATTACCTACATGCGTACTGACTCAACCAATTTGAGCAGTGAAGCGGTTGACAATGCACGCACTTTCATCGGCAAAGAGTACGGCGAACAGTATTTACCTGCTGAACCACGCTCATACAGCAGCAAAGAAGGCGCTCAGGAAGCTCACGAAGCCATCCGCCCTTCGAATGTTGATTTCTCTGGTGAAGACCTAGAGAAGATGGAACCGGACGCTCAGCGCCTTTACAATTTGATTTGGGGTCGCTTTGTTGCCTGCCAGATTAATGATGCGCAGTTCACTAGCTCAACCATCACCGTGAAAGCGGCTGAGTTTGAATTGAAAACTAAGGGGCGCGTAATTCGTTTTGATGGCCACTTGCGCGCACTTCCTACTGGCGGTAAAGGCGATGAAGATATTTTATTGCCTGATGTCGCTGTTGGCGACGTGCTTAAGCTTGACGAATTACAGCCGAAGCAACACTTTACTAAGCCTTCCCCACGTTTCTCGGAAGCGGCATTAGTAAAAGAATTAGAAAAACAAGGCATTGGCCGTCCATCGACTTATGCTGCGATTATTTCCACCATTCAAGACCGTGGTTATGTGCGCTTAGAAAATCGACGTTTTTACGCTGAAAAGATGGGTGATATTGTCACCAGTCGCCTAGTCGAAAACTTCAAGGACTTGCTGGATTACAACTTCACCGCCACCATGGAAGAAAAACTCGACAAAGTTGCTGATGGTGAGTTGAAGTGGAAAAACGTTCTAAATGAATTCTATGGTGACTTTCAAGATAAATTGGAAATCGCTAATGGCGAAGAGGGTATGCGCCCCAATGATCCAGTTAATACTGACATTGAGTGCCCTACTTGTTCTCGCACCATGCAAATCCGTACTGGTTCAACTGGTGTATTCTTAGGCTGTTCAGGTTATAGCCTGCCCCCTAAGGAACGCTGCACCACAACGATGAATTTGACCGCCGGCGATGAAGCGATCAGCCTTGATGGTGATGAAGAAGCCGAAAGCCGTCGTTTAAACGAAATGCGTCGTTGCACTATTTGTAATACCGCCATGGACAGTTACTTATTAGATGAGCAGCGTAAACTACACATCTGCGGTAATAACCCAGATTGTGATGGCTACGAAGTCGAAGTGGGTCAATTCAAGATTAAAGGCTATGACGGTCCAACCTTGGATTGCGATAAATGCGGCAATGAAATGCAGTTAAAATCAGGCCGCTTTGGCAAGTATTTTGGATGTATGGCTGATGACTGCAAGAATACACGTAAATTGCTTAAGAGCGGTGAAGCAGCCCCTCCTAAGATGGATCCTATCCCGATGCCTGAACTGCAGTGTGTGAAAGTAGACGATACTTACATATTGCGTGATGGCGCGAGCGGCTTATTCTTAGCGGCAAGTCAGTTCCCGAAGAACCGCGAAACTCGTGCGCCTTTGGTTTCAGAGATTATTCCACATCAGGCCGAACTTGATCCTAAATACCACTTTTTATTAGACGCTCCCCGTTCTGATAAACTAGGGAATTCTGCGGTTATTCGTTATAGCCGTAAGACTAAATCACAGTACGTCATGTCTGAGATTGAAGGTAAAGCTTCTGGTTGGAGTGCTGTTTTTGAAGACAGCAAATGGGTAGAAACTGAACCTAAGAAGAAAGCACCGGCTAAAAAGAAAGCTCCTGCTAAAAAAGCTCCGGCAAAGAAAAAAACCGCAGTAAAAAAGGCAGCTGAAAAGAAAAACGACGATGACAATGAGTGATATCTAGTCAGCTGTCCTAATCTTTAGCCCCAATCTTCCAGCTTAATGTACCAACATCAAGCTGGAAGGTTCGCTATTAAAGTATGATTCTACCTCTCACCCACGAAAACCATTCTTATTTCTTAAAGCGCTTCTGTCAGCGTCTGCTATTTTTAAAATTCAACCAAATGAAAGGAATTTAAAAATGAAGCGATGGAATTTAAAAATGAAGCGATGGAATTTTCTCTCAAGCCTAATTATCTTGTTCACTGTATTAATCACAACCCCCGCCTATGCCAGCGACCAGCAGCCTGCCCTAAACATCAATAATGCCAGTATCGAACAGCTAGAGCAGATGAAAGGTATAGGTCCTAGTAAAGCTCAAGCCATTGTTGAATACCGTCTGCAAAATGGAAGTTTCAGCCAGGTTGATGATCTAATCAAGGTGAAAGGCATAGGCCAAACCTTCCTTGAAAAGAACCGAGCATGGCTTTCAGTCGAATAAAATTGCTAGCAGTAGTGTGCGTATTAATACGAATTTGCTATGATTAATCCGTAATAACAATTTTATGATAACGATAGCAAAAGGATTTCTCAGTGCCTGATACTGTTGATGGGCAACCTACTAAACAAAATGAAGCACAACATAGCCTAGCGGTTAAGCTTTTAGCCTACGTTGTGTTCTTCAGTTTCTTCGTTACCCTCGCAACCTCAGCGTATATTATTTATTCTGATTATCGTCAAGGAACATATACCTTAAATCAGAGCATCAGCCAAATTCAGGCAGGTTATCAAGAAAGCATCAGCTACAGCCTGTGGAATTTTGACAGCCAACAAATCAAAACCCAACTTGCAGGGATTATTAATTTCCCCGGTGTATTGAATGTTTACATTGAAACCAAAGAAGGTTTATTACATAGCACGGGAGATTTTCAACAAGGCTCTAAAGAAAAGCATGCGTTCGATCTCTTTTTTATCAGTGCCGAACGTCAATATCCACTAGGCGTTCTAAACATCACCCTCGATTATCAAGGGCTTTATAAAACGCTGTTCTATAAAGCGTTGAATATTCTGGCGACACAATTCATTAAAACCTTTTCCGTCTCATTATTTATTTTATTTATCTTTCAGCGCTTGGTCACCCATCGTTTATTACGTATGTCAAAGTGGGCAGAAAGCTTTAACCTTAGTAATTTGGATAATAAATTAATACTCGGCTCGAATGATAAGCGCGATGAAATTGATGCGGTTGCATATGCTATTAACAGCATGCGCAGCAGTCTCAAGGATGATATTGAAAAAAGAGAACTGACTGAACATACGCTAAACCAAACACAATATAAGTTATCCATCGCAATAAATAATGCTGAGCTTGGGTTTTGTGAATACAGCCAAGCACTGGACCGCTTTGACGGCAATGCTCATTTTGCCTATCACCTGGACGTCAGCCCTGAAGAACTTAGCGCGATCGAACACCCTGTCGATTGGTTCAAAGAGCTTATCTGCGGTGAGAATAGCATTGAGCAACGCGAGCGTATTAATCAATTACTGCATGGCCACATGGAAAGAATTTGCACAGAGCTAAGTTTGAAGTGTAATGATAAAATCAAACACTTTGAAACGACTATTCAGGTCTCAGAATGGGACGATAATGGCCTACCTTTTGCGATTGTGTTTTGTATTCTAGATAAAACTGAGCAAGTAAATGCCAGCAATCAAGCGGCTGAACTTAACTATGCCCTAGAGCAAAAAGTGACTAAGCGCACAGAAGAGTTAAGCCATGAGCAGATACAATCTAAAGCCGAGATTAAAAAGATGCAACAACAGCTAGCAACTTTCGAGCAGTATCGGAACAGACAGAAAAGCCAAGAAAATTTACGTCCCCTGCAATATGCGCTACAACAATTACAAACAAGCCTGATCAAAAAACACTCTAACGAAAGTACTAAAAAATTAGAACAAGCAAAACAACTTGAACTGGTAGAGCTTTTATCTCGACACCTCAAACAATGCAATCAACTCGATAGCGAGACTTTTGATGTCGTTGCTTTGCTTAAAGAGTTAATTCAAAACTTTTCCACTAGCCAGAAAACTGAACAAAAAATTCAATCTAGACTTCCTTTTTCACTGATGCTCGATAGCTACAAAAATATTATCTCATATTGTTTAGAACGGGCTCTACTTGCCTTATCAGAACTCTATCAAGAGCAACTAGCCATTGATAAAACAAACGTAACCTTAGCCTTGGAGGGAAATTTCGCCATTATTTCGTTTAACTGCGAATCAAGTCTGCCACAAAAAGTAGAGCAGCAATGGCAAAATCCCGAAGGGAATGCGTTAATCATGGTAAAAATGTGTCATTCGGTTATTGAAGAACTACTAGACGGCAATATACAACTGCAACAGCATGAGGATGGCTCAATAACATTGAGCCTATGTTTTAGTCTCAGCACCCATAATCAATAACGTAATAAACATCTCACCACACGTCTCTTTTAGCTCGTAGCGCTTTGAAGGTAGCCCGCTCGCTCGCTCCTTGTAATAGAGGCAATAAAGCTGGGCTTTGCAAACGTAAGAAGGGGTTATACTCTCGCTCTTGGCCTAGGGTCATGTAGGGCATATCATCCGCAGATAAAATTTCAACCTTGCCTTGCCAATATTCAGTTTGCTCATTTCCAGGCTCACAGGTTAAAGCAAAACTTAAATTGGTTTTCATATAATCATGACCCGGAAATAATAAGGTCTGATTCGGTAATGGCGCTAACTCACGTACAAAAGTATCGTACATTTCATCGACATCACCGCCATTAAAACAGTTACCAGCACAGGCATTAAAAAGAGTATCCCCAGAAAATAAAATCGGCACTTCTTCACTTAGCGTTAATAAACGAACATGCACTGGGGTATGGCCCGGCGTTGGCAAAACTCTAAACTTCATACTGCCTAACGAAAACTCTTCATTCGCCAGCAAGCCACGAGCCATATTTGGTATCTTGCCACGGGCAAATTCACTGGCCCAAATTTCAGCCCCAGTCGCAGCTTGCACGGCAGGGTTGCCTTCAATATGATCATGATGCTCATGGGTATTGATAATGAGCTTGATCTGCCAACCCTGCTCAGCGGCTAAAGCCACCATCGCTTCACCATCAAGAGGATCTAAAGCGATTGCTTGCTTGGTTTTTTCACAACCGATTAAATAATTAAAATTACGTAAGCGGTTATCCATGTAGCGGCGAATAACTTTCAAAATGATTTACCCAAATCGACTAATTAAATAGACACTACCAATAAACAACATTTTCGACATCGTTTTCGGCTTCTAGGTCTTCGACAAAGTGCTGCTGCAATAAACTTTTCAGTTCTGTCACTCTAACCTCCAGTTCATCAGCGCTATAGGGTATTGCAGGACTGTGTCCCCAAACAGGACCAGGCCAGGCGGGATCATCGGTATAACGACAAATATGGTGCTGATGTAATTGTGGAACAACATTACCTAGGGCGGCAATATTCATTGAACTGGCAGAAAAGTGATCAGCCATTTTCTCGACCACTAGTGTCGACTCTTTCATCAATTGAGTACGATCAACTTCAGAAAGGTGATAGTACTCAAAAACATCACTTCTAACAGGAACTAAAATTACCCAAGGGTAGCGTTTGTCATTCATCAACAATACTTGGCTTAACGGCAAGCGGCCGATTAATACCGTATCATTTTGCAAACGCTCATCTAAAATAAACATAATAATCTCTTCTATTACTGTCTTATATTGCTATCGACATATCTATCTACAATAGCTACTTAAACATTAAGTAAAGTCATTATACTATTTTAAGCGCTTTCCCCTCTTAGGTCATTATCTAGTTTCTATCCAAACTCAGTTAAAAAGTATACGCAATACTCGCTCTTAACATACGTGGCTCAATCGGATGAAAGTGTACATCTTCAACCGGCGCCGCTTCTCCTGGCAACTGAGATTCGTATAAATAAGTAATATCATTGCCGACTTCATTGGTAAGGTTTATCACCTCGAAAGACCCGGTCAAAGCCGTAGTAAAGTCATAACCTAACTGAGCATTAAACACAGTTACCGCATCCGCGCGCTGGCTATTATCTTCATTCAAAGCAAATTCACCAAAGTGACGCAAGCGTAAACCCGCCTGCCACTGACCAAAATCATGCATCGTTACCCCAAGGCTGAATACCTGCTCGATAGCGCCGGGAATATGTTGCTCACCACCACTTTTAGGTTTTAATCGCGCTTGGCTAAGTGCTAGGTCAGAATCAATAATTAACCACGATTGTGGCTGCCAAAAAATACTCGCCTCAACCCCTTTACGTTCTGATTTATCCGAGGCTTCAGTCGTACCATCATCACCGACGAAAATAAGTTCAGAGTCTAAGGTCAACCACCAAATCGATGCCGCAAGCTGCAAGGTATTGGTCAACTGGCTTTGTATCCCTAGATCAACACCTTCACTGCGAGCAAATACATCCGCTTTTTCATTGTTATTATCTAAGTTGCCTTCGGCAAAACCACGAGCATCATTACTGTGATAACCCTGTCCGTAGTTAAAGAATAAATGCGTTGTTTCACTGGCGGTATAAATCGCACTGAACTTGGGTGTTGCCATGGTATCACTGGCATCTGAGGTTTCACCGGTTAAACGATTCTCCACATCCGCTTGTAAATAATCAAAACGCGCACCGATTTGTGTACGAAAATTATCGGTCCAGTTATGATTATTTTGTACAAATAAACCAACACCGGTTTCTTCTACGCTATGACGTAAAACTCGCTCACGAATAACACCACCATTAGTCCCAGATAGGCCCACATCGGAAATATTATCGTGACGAACATCCATACCGATTTGCCACTCACCCGCGGATGTTGGTAAAACATCATAGAGCATAGAACCACCAATTATTTTACGTTTATCGTGCTGGCGAATCTCATCTTCATTCACTTGGTCTAGGGCATAAGTATGATTAGCGATTAACTCTAGGCCATAGTCGATGACATAAGCATTGGTTACTAAATTTTTGCCCGCAATATCTTGCCAGCCTTCATAATTAAAACTGTAGCGATGAGTTTTACCCCCCGCATCCGGATCTAATGAATCATAACGATCACCACCATCATCAACATAACGCTGTGGAATTTGATCGGTCGCGGTCCAGCTATTATCAAAACCCATGAAGCTAACATTGCCGCCGTTAACTGCATTACCAAAAGAATATTTCACATAACCGGAAACTTTTTCTTGCTCTTGCGCTACTTCCCAAGGGCCATCATAACGACTGATATCCAATGCGGCGACTAGATTGTCGGTACCGCTGGCCAAAAGTAAACGCTGATAACCGAATTGACCAAAACCTAACTTGATCAGACTATTATCCATGGAGTTTTTGGTGTGCATACGCACCGCGCCAGCATTGGCAAAGTCCCCTTCTTGGCCATAATAAGGACCTTTTTTATAATCCAAGGACTCAATGGTTTCAGGAATGATAAAATTGATATCGGTATAACCCTGACCATGACCGTGAGTACGATTATTTATTGGCATACCATCAATAAAGGTCGCCATATCGGTGCCGTGATCTAGGTTAAAACCTCGCAGGAAATACTGATTCGCCTTACCTTCACCACTATGTTGAGTCACGATAAGACCCGGTACGGTTTCTAAAATTTCACCGGCGCGGCTGATCGGGCGTTGTGCAATTTGTTCCGCGACCACAGTGCCCATAGACGCCGAGACTGCATCACCAATGTGAGCACTACTGCTTACCGTGATATTAGTCATCTCTGCAACATCGGATGAAGAGTTAATACCGGCTGCCTGTGTATTAGCAACGATAAGTAAATTTGAGGCGAACGAAATCGCCAAAGCTAAGGAGCTTTGTTTTATATGTTTCATTTTTTTCCTAGGAATTATTCTATGTTTTTAATATTTATTCATATTATCTTTTGATAATACGATTAATTTTATTGGCTAATTAATATAAGCTTGCCCGTTTTAGGATCTTTATAAACCTGCCCCATAGATTGATAACCTTCACTGCCTTGCACTGAATTCTTTAATGATTCTGGCACCTCTACTAATTCTTTACCTTGTTGTACAGGTTTGGAATTTTCAACATTAAAGTGCTGTTTTAAATCAGCACTCTGGGCGACTAAAGCCGCGATAAGGCCACAAGCAAATACCAGCATGATATCGACGAGATTTGCCAGCGGGCCTAGAGGTTCATCATCTTGACTATCAAAAGAACTGCTACGCCATTTATCCATGGTAGTGCTCTTCTTTTGGTGATAATGAAGCCTGCAGCGCGGTTCTCATTTCTAACTCTTCCATGGCTGCGTCATACCAGCGACGGCGCATACGCCCTAACACAAAACCGATAATCCCCGCTAATAAACCGATAACCGTGGTATCAAACGCCACGCTCATGGCGGTGGTTAATATCATTAACTCACCCTCGCCCAAAGCCGCAAGGCCTGGACCTAAAGGAATAAGCGTTCCCATCAGCCCCAACATAGGGGCAAGGCGCGTAATAAAGTCTGCACGCTCAATACGACGTTTACCTGCCTGACGCAAACCCACTAGGCCCGAGGTATCCGCTAACCGCTGAATGCCGCCAAAGCGTTCACCCAATGCAAGCCCTGTTTCGTAAACGGCTAGAGCGATAAAAAATAACAAACCCCATACAACCGGGTCTAATAAAAACCCCGTTATCTGATGCATTATATTAAGCGACACGGATGAAAACATAAAACTTACCTTTTATTACTGCTTCTAATTACTATTTCTAAGTTAGTGCTGCTAGTTATTTTTAATTTAACCGCTATAAACGACGAGCACGAATAAAGCCCACCAGCATGAGTAATAAAGCAAACGCAAATACAGCATACAAATAATTATCTGCGGCAACAGCATCTACCTCCTCAGAGCGTTCTGCTGTTGATTGCTCATCAGAGATCTGATCTTGCTGCTCTGTTTGCTGTATGTCGATTTCCTGAATACGTATTGGCGCTTGCTCGGCCGCTTCTTGCTGATAGTTCATGCGACTCGCCGCTAGCGTCTGCTCCAACTTCTGCGCTTGCTCGGCATCTAATAGCGGTTTAACAAAATCATAAACCGGATGATTGGCATGAGTATGGCCACTACCTGGAATACCTTTTTCAATAATATTCTTGGCGAAAGCTTCGGCCAACTGCTGCTTAGTCGCGTCATCCGTTTGCCAAAAACCTTTATCAATTGCCACCAGCATGACTGCAATAATATTGGTTTGGACATGCACGTTATGACTGTCTTTTAAAAATTCATCCAAACCGACGTTAAGGGAGTCATCAACATAAACCGACTTTACTTCCTCCCAAACCCACGATTTAATAATTTCAGGACTGGTCACCTGCCAACCCCACAAGTATTCAACAAATTCGCTACCCATCGTACGAGCGCCGGCATAACCTTCTTTCATCAAAGGTTCAATCCACTGACGGTTTAAAAAGCGGCCACGCAACTCACTTAATAACGCAACCTGTAAAGAATCCATTTTTAAATTTTGGTTATTCGCGTGAGAAATTACAAAACTATCTGGCTGCTCACCGGTAACCGTTTCAATGGCTAGGTTTAACCCACCTAGGTAATCAAAAGCATCATTATTATCGATTAATCCATATAGGTTACTGGCGCGGCCCAAATAGGTATTACCCACATTATTAAGCTGAGCGATAAAAAGATTCTGTGCACCTGCGCCACTATTTAACCCTAGCGAATCAACACCATAAGCGTGACCCATGCGTTTAATAAAGACTTTGCCTAATTGCTTTCTATCATTCCAAGCACCCGAGCGNTCAACTAAGCGATTTACACCCGCNCCATAAGCGCCNGGGGCAGTTCCGAATACTCGCAAACTNGCCTGGCGAGCAAGTATATTCACATCNACATCAGGGTGAGCAATTAATAAGGCTTTCGCTTCATAAACCCAGTTACGAGCGATTAGGTTTTGATNTAGGCTTTCGTTATCCCACTTTCTGCCNACTTGNGCTGCGTCTAAATCTAAATCCAGAGCNTNNACCAAATCTGCGATCGGTTTTAGCGCCTGNAGTAACATTAAGGTTAGCGCAGGATATTGCTGATTAATGGTTTCGCGACTGGCCGCAAGCCCTAATAAAACAGACTTATCGAGTAATTCTAATTGCGAGCCATAAAGNTCACGAAATAAACCAGAGCTGGTAAATAAGACATCNCGACGCTCGCGGCGATTTTCATCGAGTGGTAATAANTCAAGACTTTTAATAATACCGCGACTGTTCCAAACTGGCTTAATTCCTAACATATCCAGACCAAAAGCAATCATCGCACCTTCATCACGCACGGCATCGGAAGCCCATAAGATAATGGCTTCTTTTTCTGCATAGGTTTTGTTTCCCGCTTTGTTTTTCTTAAAAACAACCTTNTTTTCAGCACGGGCCTTTTGCGCTANCTGCTGACCAATTTCTACCCCCAATTGCGTCGGTAATAAACTGCCATCAAGAGCATAAAANTTTCGCCCTGTCGGTAATGCTTCTGGGGTACGAATAGGATCATTACCTTTACCCGGTGCAACNAAGCCGCCGTTTAATGCATTAATAAAAGCACTCATTTCAGCCTGCGGGGATATTGTTAAGGCCTTNCGGATAANACTCTGGTCTTTATCTTTTAAATTNTCACCATCAGCCATCGATTTCATCATGGTATCAAGGGATTCATTATCCCAATCACGGCCAAATACATGCAGACCCAATGGCATAAATTCTTCTTGTAAGTGAGTTAGGTAGTGCCCGACTTCATGCAATAAGAAATCATCATCCACTTCACTAAAACCAACCCCACGNACAATCAGCTCTTCATCCATACTGGCGATTANTTCATCACGTAGATTCAATACATCAATTTTATGGCGNAACGCTTTAATGGCTTTNTTCTGGGTCGACTCATCACTCGCCGCTTCCGCACTTTCGATCAGCTGACGTAACTGCAGCAGACCNTCATACAATTCNGTAATCGCCAGTGGCGGCGTTAAGTGATCAACCATAATGGCAATACCGCGACGCTTAGCTTGAATACCTTCACCNACACCATCAACGATATACGGGTAAATGCTNGGAATGTCCTGCACCACAATCGATGGATAATCGATNGCCGATAAACCGACCCCACGCTTAGGTAAAAACTCATACGTCGAATGGCGGCCAACATGCACTAACGCATCGGCAGAAAAATCTTTTGCTAAGTACTTATAAAATGCNANGTATTGATGCGGNGGCGGAAAAGACATATTCGCGTGCAACAATTCTTCATTCAGTTCCCAGCCACGAGGCGGNTGCGGNCCTAAAAAGATATTACCCAGCTCTATGCCCGGAATTAATAATTTGTTATTCCATACCATGGTTNTACCCGGTGCTTCACCCCANCCACGCACCCCTTCGATTTGCATNGCCAGTATNGCGCCTTGAAGTTTATCCGCTTGCTGCCAGTTGGCGATAGTCTTCTGAGTTTCTTTATAATGGTTAATGTCNGCTTTTTGCGCTTCAATTAATACCACATATTCTTCTTCTAGCTGNTCTAATAAATTCAATGCGCGNTCACGGCCTTTATGNCGAATGCCATCTAGAGCGTGATGTAAATCGTGCATGGTTGAATCCATCATTTCATACAATTCAGTTAAGATGCGNTGGCGCTCAGGCTGAGACAGACCCAATAAATAATCATGACCTTTATCGAATATAAAATGCTCAATNCGCTGATGCATAAACCCTAGTGGCCCTTGCTGCATTTCTTTTTGNACNGGTTCAGGTAAGGTTTTAAACCAAGCTTGNTAGCTAGCTGGCGNTCATATTATGAATAAGCCCTGACATNTCTTCTAAGGCTTTTGCATCTTCGGGTAAATTCACCGCTTTNTGTTGCAATAGATCTAATAAGGCTTCTGCACTGGCAGGGAAATNTTCTGCNGGNCCTAAATCATAACCTTGCTGCTTTAGTTCATTTAACATATGCCACAAGGATTCNGGCACGTTTAAGTTATCAGCACCAATATTATGGCGACCTGGGGGGTGGTTATAAAATACGATGGCGACTTTTTTATCTTTATTAGCTTTTTGNTGTAGNNCAAACCACTTATGAATGCGACTAACNAAACGAGCAANCTCAATATCNACCGGCTCTGTTTTGGAAACCTGCGCTCCCGTTAACTGGTCGATATCGGTTGCCGCTGCTAACGCTAAGACATGCGCTTGGCCAATACCTTGCAATTCAGGCATAGCAATACGGTAATGAACACTATCCGCAGGTAATCCTTGGCTGGATAGATCATAGAGTGCGCTATTAAGTTCAGTAACTCGCACCCCTTTAAAGACCGGCACATTAAGNTCAACAAATAGATCACTCACTTGCTCGCGACCATCACCACCNCCCACNACAAANTCTTGCAGAGAGATAATCACAAAAGGCTGGGCGCTGTTATCTTGCTTGCNGTTNTCTTGCTTGCNNCTGCCCTGAATAGNCTGTATNGCTTTTACCGCATTGATACTGGCGTCACCCCAAGCGGATAAAACAGAGATGCAGTTNGTCTGCTGGGCGCTGCTNNTGGCAGANGCTTTAGNTGATATNGCCTGACATAANTTNTNATGCAACTGCCAATCNCCCGGACGATCACCGGTATCATGATCAAGAATATAGACAGTCGAATTTTTCTGNTTTTTGACNAANANTGAAAGTTCTTGNTGNGTTTTCTTATGCTTGCTATCAAGATAAAAGCGTAATGTTTCAGCCGCTTTTAANTCGGGCCAATGNTTATCGNTGGTTTTTTGATTNCNNGAAGNGAGCANTGTNAATAACCCAATACGATTTTCATCACTGCGATTCTGCCAATAACCTTTTGCTTGCAGCCAATAAGTAAATTGCGGCCAACTCTTCTGTTGNTCAANTAGCTGCTTNGCATAACNGCCCTGCTCGGCATTGGTTAAGCGCTTAAATAAAGACTTCTTTTGGCTGTTCGATAAAATATCAAATAAACCCGATTGATACTGGTTCAAAGGATCGCTATTTAAGGTTAATAAACGACGATCGCCATTTATTGCAATTCGAGTTTGCTGATTGGGGTATTTAAGATTGAGAAANCGCTCGACNGGCTCGGNAAATACTGCGGCCATCAAAATAGCATCNGCTTTCGTCACTAAGCTGATTAACTCTTTATCACTCATCAGGTTTATTTGACTGACCGAGCGAATACTAATNGTATGCTGAGGGTTAAGATCTAAAAAACGATGAGCGGCGACGACTAANCTGCCACTGGAACGATCCGAAACAAAGGCGACTATATTTTTAGAAGCAGAGCTTTTAGNAGAAGTATTTTTAGAGCTGACATCATTNGCAGCAATACNAAGTGCTGAAAAGCTTAATGTAGAAATCAACAATAGAAAATAACGTAGTATTACAGGCATGTGCCTTCCTCAAACAATAAGTGCAACTCTGGTGAGCGACAAAATCGAATAACAAAAGCGAGGAAATAGGCGTGCAGAATGAAACTTCCATCTATCCATAAAACTACAAAAATAGTATGCAGATAAGAAAAGATTATCATTCTGTCATGCGTTTCAGGGTCACCCCGCCTGAGATATCATGTTTAGCAGGCCGGTCTCCGGACTCAGAAAGTTAACGTTGATTAACATTCCTTACCGTTGCGGGGGCAGTACAGGTATTTTACCTGTTTCCCGATTATCCCTGCATTAACTAACTATTTAGAACTTCTATAATAGACAGTTGCATGCGGGCACCTGAAAGGACGTGAGAATAACAGCAGATCAATTGAATTCAAAGCAAATATTCTGCACACTAGCGCTGAATAACTTTCATGTTTAATAAAATCATCAATGGCGCATCCAGTCTATGGCGAACACCGTCCGCTTCATTAATAGTATCCATCAAATTGGGCAAGACCAATGGCGCACATTATCCAATACAGGCAAAGCAGCGGATAATCCCTTTTTACGCTTTGAGTTTTTAGCCGCCTTAGAAGATTGCTTGTGCATCGATTCCCCTAGTCAAAGCCGTGCATTAAATAGCGGCTGGATTCCGAGCTACGCTATTCTAGAAAGCACCTTGCTAGACAGAAGCTCGTTAGAAAATCAGCAGATACTGGCCATCGCTCCCGTTTTTAAAAAACTCCACTCTTACGGCGAATACGTCTTTGATTGGGGTTGGGCCGACGCCTACCAACAGCATGGATTAAAATACTATCCGAAACTAGTTTGGGCGATTCCGTTTACCCCTTCCACGGGACCCAGAATCATTAGCCAAGGAAATCCTGAGCAATTAGCACGCTACCACCAGCAAATTGCCCAAGGTTTAACCGAGTATTGCCAAAGTAATCACTTTTCCGGCTGGCATTGTTTATTTCCCGACTCCTTAGGAAATAAGAGTTTCGGCAGTAAACCTTTAGGCAATAAGTCTTTCGATAAGGTGATGCAACGCACCAGTTGTCAATTTCATTGGTTTAATGAGAATTTCGAAAATTTCTCTCATTACCTAGAAAAATTCACCAGCCGAAAACGCAAAAATATTAAAAAGGAACGCTCAAAATTACTCAATTCAGGTTTTGTATTTAGCCAAAAAACCGCTGAGCAAATCACTCCCGCCGATATCGAAAACTTCTATCATTGCTATCAATTGACCTACGCCAAACGCAATATGCGGGGATACCTGACCCTAGAATTTTTTCAAAAAATCCTACAAACCATGCCAGACCAGTTATTATTGGTACAAGCTCAACAGCCAAATGAAGATCAAGGAAAGGGACATACTAAAATCGTTGCCAACGCACTGTATTTTAAAGATGACGATAACCTATACGGCCGCTATTGGGGTTGTTTAGAAGAGTTTGATAGCCTGCATTTTGAATGCTGTTATTACCAAGGCATCGAATACTGCATCGAGCACGATATCAGCCACTTTGACCCTGGCACCCAAGGTGAACACAAAATCAGCCGAGGCTTTGAACCGACTATCTGTCATAGCCAGCACTGGATTGCCCACCCTCAGTTTAGCGAAGCGATTGATAACTTCCTCAAAGAAGAACAACTCGATATACAAGATTATGCGGCCCAAGCAGCCGAGCACCTTCCTTTTAACCAAAACGCTCTCAACCCATAAGACAATTTATTAGATAAACCCATGATTAAAACTCTACTATCACAATACCCAATCCCTTTCCGAATCGCCTTCGCCCTATATGCCCTACTCGTTTTATGGGCTTCTCTGCGAACCGGAGGCGGGCCACAACCCATTGAGCATTTTGATAAAGTAATGCATTTCAGCTTTTATGGTTTATTCACGATTATCGCGGCAGGTTGCACCACTCAGAAAAGAACTTTTCTACAATTGAGTGTATTTATCGCTTGTTACGGAGCTTTAATGGAAGTCTTGCAATCGTTTGTACCGTCACGATTTATGTCGATGGCGGATATTGTGGCCAATACTTCGGGAGTCGTGATTGTTGTCTTTTACTTTTTAAAATTGCGCCTTCATAGCGAACCACAATAAATCAAGAAAGGTGACTGGGGAATTTCATCAAAATAGAGATCCCCCGCTCTGGNTTNCCAACTTCTATTTCTCCCATTAACAATTGCGTTAGCAGGTTGAACGTTAAATACATACCAAGTCCAATCTTACCTTGATATCCCCTCATGGTAGTATAAAACGGATTGAAGAGTTCAAGCTTGCCCTTATCAGAAAGCCCCTTGCCATTATCTTGATAAAGCAGTTCTATATTTGGCCCTTTTACGCTTAATGTAATCTCAATTTTTTTATCACAAGGCTCCACAAATGCATGATCCAGGCTATTGCTCACCATCTGCATAACAATCTCACTNATCGCCTCGCCATAAGTCATCACCGTGATACTTTCATCACAGTTAATCTGTATATCGATAGCGTTATCCACGAGTGTGTTCTTAAATCTCGCAATACCCGAAGAAACGGTCGCCAGTAAATTAACCTGCTCTATTTCATAGCCATGTTGGCTGACCGAGATATGCTTGAACTGCTTAATGAGCTCACTCACCCTTGTTAGATTACAACTTGTTAATTCAACCGCTTGAAACTCTTCATTGAGAAGGGAATCAAATACAGCCGTGCTCAATAAATTTTCTTGTTTTTTCTCCCTCATCTCAGTCATCAATTTATTTATATAACTCAAACCCGTGATTGACGTACCCAATGGTGTATTAAGCTCGTGACTAATACCAACAACCAACTGCTCAAGGGTCGACATCTTATCTTTCATCCCTTGCTCGCGTAGAGTCTCATTTTCTTTACGCTGATTAATATCAATCACCGATCCTTCATAATACTCAATAATGCCTTCGTTATTAGTAACGGATCTTATCGACAAAGAAATCCAAATTATTGCCCCATCCTTCTTAATCACCTCTTCTTCAAAATCAACTATCTTCCCCTGCTGCTTAACCGTATTAATAATATATCTAGACGCATCATCATCAATGGAAAATAGCCCAATCCGGTTAGCCATTTTAGATTCAAATAACTCTTTCTCATTATCAAAGCCCAGCATCTCTAAAAAAGCATTATTTACCGAGACTATTTTACCTTTTAAAGTAACCTGGAAATTACCCGATAATGATTCACTATAAAGATCTTCATAGCGTTTTAAATTCTTAATATTTTCTTTTTGCGCCCAAGACCGCTCTTTTCGAGCAAGATCAATCTTTTGCGCTAACGCTAACGACAAAACCACCATATCAACAAAGAAGCCAACCTGATAAGCATGCTGAGTAAAGAAGTTAGTAGGAAGAAGCCCCAGAGCTTTTAAATTACTACTGACTAGACCCAGCATAAATAAGAATACAGCCACCGTAAAATACATGGCGGTGCGATCACCTTTCAAAGAGAGGTGTATGCCCAAAATCAAGGAGGAGGTATAAACGATTAACGAAAAAGCCACTTCAATAGGTACTATCGTTGAATAGGGAATCATGGCTCCTAAAATCGGAAACGTTGATACGATGCCAAGCAATCCAAGGAAGTAATTCTTATACCAAGTAGGTTTTTCCATTACTTGCAGCAATGCCAGCATAAAAACAATACTAGTGACTTGAATTAGCCCATTAAAGATTGGAAATACATATTCATTCAAGCCTGGAGTATCAGGCCATAACAGCATAAAAGCCCCGCCATCATAAGTATTTGATGTCACGATATAAGCAAATATATTTAATACATAAAAACCATAGACTCGATCTTTCAACGAGATAAAGATAAACGTATTGTAAAACAACATGAGGAAGAGTATCCCCAAAACAAAACCACGAAATAATATATTTTTTGTATCACTCTCTAAGAATAAATCTTTTGACGAAAACCTTAACGGCACATCAAGAGAGCCTTCTGAGGCAATACGAAGATAAACAGTCAGTATTTGATCCGCCTCAAGGCGATAAGGAAAAATGAAATCGATATGATTAACGGCCCGAGTATCAAACTTACGAGCATCACCTGTTTTGACTTCTAAATAAGGCTTACCATCAACAAAGCTATAGTGATCGATGTAATCAAGAATGGGGTAAGGTAAATGTAGAATATAATCGTTGCTATTAATCACCTGTAGCTCAAACCGAAACCAAGCCGCTTCTTTTATAAAACCTAAATTAACAATATCCCTATTAATAGGCTGCCATTGGTCAGATGCCTGAACGTCCTCTAAAGTAAGCTCCAAAGATCCATCCAACAAATAATCTACCTGTCTATCTATGCTATAGCGAAATTCATCACCAACCTGCTGTACCGTATTGGCATGCGTCGTGACGGAAGCTAACAATATTAACAGGCAAGGTATCAGACGCTTCATTAATTGAGGGGCTCCAAACTGAGCAGTGAGAACACTCATTAAAGCCTAGCATAGGATAAAACAATGATAGATTACGTTCTGAGGAATTATTGAAGGTTAACGCTTGGAACCATTTCAGGTATTCCTGACAATACTGGTCGAAAACATTTCAAAATCTTTAAGATGGTGATTAACCACAGAAATTACGATATCAATATTCAACGCTTGATCGTCATGAACTGCGATATTCCTAAGGCCCACCATATTTTTTAATTGATCTCGATTTACATCGCTAATAATTCCCGCTTTTGCAACCAATTCAAAACTGTCTCTTGCAGATTGTGGAATGCCTAAACTCTGCTTTTTTATCAGATGATTACAAATATCAATACTCGCCTCACAAGCTCTTTGCAAGTTGAGGATAACCGAGTCTTGCTTAGTGAAATTAGATTTAAAAGAGGCTTCATCATCATACTCTTCATTAATGCGCTGCAAGCATCGCTTAATGGTTGATAGCTTGTTAATGATTAAGTCATCCATTTTTAATTTCACCTATAAATTTCTCAATAATACCGCTGCGTGAATCTTGCAGGCGGCTATACATACTAAAAACTTTTGTTTCGAAGATATCAGCAATTGCCTGATCTCCATGCAACCGAATTCCTTTGCTGACGACTTCCATCTGCAATACAGTCGATGCTTGCAAAAGATCGATTAAGTCTACATCAGTCCCCAACTCATTCGCTAAAGACTGAGCTATATTCCAGCGTTTTTTAGCATCTAAAGCTTGATTACATAGTATGGCAATATCCCAATCACTTCCTTTTGAATCTGAGGCATCGGCTCTTGAGCCAAATAAATACACTAGCTTTAGCCCCTCAAGAGCACTCAAGTGGTCGATAATGAGCTTATGATGCTTATCAATGCCTAGGTTCATTTAATTGGCTTCATTTGTATGCTTTCAAGGTTAAAGAAATAACAATGGGTATCTTTAGCCATCCTAACAACTCCTAAACAAGACAGCTAATCCAATTTTTGATAGATACCACCCCCATAGTCACTTTCAACTATACTCAGAATAAAGTCGTTGTTTATAGGAGTTTGCAGTCTTGAGCCGAATGCCCATACCGCCTGAATTAAGAAGCAAATTTAACCAAGTTGTGAGGGCCCCTCAATTACGTAATTCTCGAATCTATTCGTTAGTCGGTATATTTCTTTCTCTAGTTTTTTTGTTTTCTGACTATTTTTTATTGGGTGATCAATTTACTCACGTACTGATTGTTCGAGTGGTCGCACTGGTGATTTTTCTCGCCATTCTTTATATAAGCCAACATACAAGCTTAAAACTCGCATTTTTCTGCATAGGCACAGTTCTATGCCTGTTCAATGGGGTGATTGTATATATTGGTATTGTTGCGGCCGATGCTGGTCTGTATACCTATCAATCAGGAACCATACTGATCATTATCTATACATTTACTCTGATGCAGGCTCCGTTATTCACTTCGGTGGTAATAGGGCTCGTCAGCTGGCTAACCTATGTATTAGGCCATAGCTTATATTCCTCTACCGATGTGGGAGTGATAGTAAATAACGCCTTCGTTTTTGGTTCTGCATTATTACTCGGGGTAATGTCTGTGATACAGCGTGAGGAGTACTTAGAAGGTAACTTCATGCAAGCCAATGAATTAATCATTAAAAAGAACACAGCGCGCAAGCAAGCACTTACCGATGCATTAACTGGGCTGCCCAATCGCTATGCATTATTAAAGAAGTTAGAAGCGTTTAAGGGAGAAGTACCCGCAAGAATGTTTGTAATGATGCTGGATGTCGATAATTTTAAAAAATTGAATGATCAATACGGCCATAATACTGGGGATATTGCCCTGAAACAGATCGCCGACACATTATTAGAAATTGTATTGGAAGAAGAAGGCTTTATTTGCCGCTACGGGGGTGAAGAATTCATCATTTTTATTGAAGATACCAAGAAAGTATACCCCAAGAAAATAAGCCAGCGCATTCTCACTCAAGTGGCCAGCATTAAAGCGGATGCACTACCGCCCATGACGATTTCAATAGGAGGCTATGTTACCAAAAAAGAGGAAAGTTCTATTGGAGAATGCATTATCATCGCTGACCAAGCACTTTTACAGGCTAAGGAGCGAGGGAAAAATCAAGTTGTCATCAACAATCAAGAGACACATATTAAAGAGTTCATGGCCGATGATAAAGACAGCGCTAATGAAAGTGCTAATGAAAGGTAGTAACCCGCTTAAGCTGACCACTACCCTGCTGACTATTTTTTCAGGTGCACAATCTTATCGATAATACCCACAAGCTCCGGGCGGTGCTCTCGAATCTCTTCTTCACTTAGCTCATCCACTTCGTGAGGGAATACCAACCAATCATGGGTTTCATAGATAAAGTAGTCGGGAATACGGTCCGTTTTATTGTTATCCGGCTTATAATAAGGGGTCGCAACACGGATTTCTGGGGTGTTCTTCTTACACGCCTTTTTCAAATCCGCAATGGTTTGCTCAATACTCAAACCACTGTCATGCACGTCATCCACAATTAGCAGACTATCTTCACTTTCTAAGCGCTTAATCAAATAGGTTAAGCCGTGTACGCGCACGTTCTTATCACGCTCACCAATACCCGTATAACTGGAGGTACGAATCGCAATATGATCCGACTCTGTACCCAATACATGCAGCAGCTCTTGTACCGCGATGCCTACAGGTGCGCCACCACGCCAAACACCAACAATGTAATCAGGGCGAAAGCCACTCTCGTACACCATGACGGCCAACTTAAAGGAATCCTCTAACAGTTGCTGAGCGTTGATAAACACTTTTTTCATGGGGATCTGGTTACCTTTGTGAGAATTCTGCCGGCATCTTAAATACCTGACGAACTGGACAGCTAATATTGGCGATGCAGTTTACAGCATAGCCAGCTCAGAGCAAGGCGGCGCGACTGCTGCTGTAATTGTAGTAATCAACCAGCAATTAGCCTTCATTAACCTTCATTAACCTTCATTAACCTTCATTAACCTTCATTAACCTTCATTAACCTTCATTAACCTTCATTAACCAAAACAAATTTAAAGCGATTGTTCCTCTTGGCTACTTCATTCCATTGTCCAGCCGTGATGTCCTCTGATATCTCAGGATAATCTTGTAATGTTAATTGAGAACCAACAGACTCAAATATCACATTTAAATGCGGAAATTCCTGACTTATATTAATCAAGAAATTTTCAAACTCAGCTAATACAGACGGGTTATTAATACCCTGAAGGCTGAATTGGCACTGAGATAGACTTTTCTCAGCACTGACCAAAGCCTGCTCCCCACTTTCAATGATTTGCTGGCAAAAATTGCCTGAGTGAAATTGAATGTAAAGCGTGCCATTAAATCCAAAGTCATCTAACTGATTGATTAATTGAATCACATAACGCCGAGTGCCAGTACTGCTCAAGGGATTGTAAAAAGACAACTGAGGGTTTTGATTAATGGCCCATTCAATCGGTTTAATATTTAATTCTTTGTTTAAACTCTCAGCGGCAAGCTCTTGGTTTAACTGAGCGCTTTGGAATGATTTCTCTAAACGGAGCAAAATGATTTTTTGCTCATTTATTTGATGATCAAGCTTCTGTTGCTGCAATTCACCCTCACTCACCAAACTATAAAGCAGTACTAAGATGCCCATTAAAAAAACAAATAGACCGCTTAAAGCCACTACGTGCCAAGTTGCAATTTTATGACGCGCTGCCAAAACAATTGGGGTAATTTGCTCTGCCATAGCGCCCACTAATTGCCATTGGTCTTGTTTAATACTGTCTCGTTGTTCAGAAAATAATTGACGAAACAATAACCGCATCGAGTCTTTTTCTTGCTCTTCACTGGCACTGCGCGCTAACTCTTCTAAGGTGTGCTGGCTTCCCTTTACACTGACCGTTTCACTTTCTTTTAATGGCTCTGACTCTTTTAATGGCTCAAGTTTTTTAGATGGCTCAAGCTCTTTAGCGGGCATCAATCTTAGCTGAACCAAGACTTTTTCTAACTGCACAGGTTTTAATTTTTTCGGCAATACCCCCACAGCACCCAGTGCTCGGGCTTGGTTAACATACACACCTTCATCTTTAGAGGTATACATTAAAATGGGAATGGTCGCGGTTTTAGGGTCGCTTTTAATCGCCTGCACCGCCTGTAAACCATCCATGCCTGGCATCATATGATCCATAAAGATCACATCCGGCCTAAAAGCACTCAACGAACCTAATGCCTCCTCGGCAGACTCCGCGGTTTCTACTTTAATGCCAAAGTCCAACAGCATTTCTTTAAGTACATAGCGAGCCAGTTTGGAATCATCGACTACCAGGGCTGTTTTTTGTGTTGAAATAGGTGAAGTCGTGACAGCCATGAGGGTTGATATCTCAGCAGATTAAAAAAGAGCAATATAGTGAAATTAACGGAAACTGGCGAGGAGCTAGATCACAAAAACATGATTCGTAGCATTAATAGAGTCGCGGCCAGAGTCAGCGGTAGGATTTATAACAATTCGGTCTCATGAAAAAGCCCTAGAGGCTGATTTTAAGGCGGCGGCTTTGATAGCGACTTCCACTGGTGGCATAATGATCACCAAGCTAGAACAAACATTTAATTATCGATATATAATGAAACTCCGTATACCTGCACTACCGACTCACCCTATTGTTTTAGGCGCTCTGCTGATATTACTCGGCGAAGCTCTGCTGGGCATTATGGGCGGTATTATCAAACATTTATCCACTGATTTATCGACCCAGCAAGTCGTCTTCTTCCGTAATATCGCGGGGTTGATCATGCTAATGCCCATTCTGCTAAAAACCGGTTTTTCTGAGCTAAAAACCAAACGATTTCATTGGCACCTGATGCGCGCATTGGTGGGTTTAAGTGCCATGTATTGTTATTTCTTTGTACTGGCGCGCATGCCTTTGGCAGAAGCATTTTTAGTGAAGCTTACCAGCCCTTTTTTCATGCCCTTAATTGCCTATATTTGGCTAAAAGAAAGTATAGGGCCCAATACTCGCTGGGCCATTGTGATTGGTTTTATTGGCGTAGCCTTCATTCTGCGACCGGGCACCGACAGTGTTTCTTATTTCGCAGTCATTGGCTTAATGGGCGCCGGTTTAGCCGCCCTTGCCAAGGTAACCATCCGCAAAATGGGAAATACCGAAAGCAGCGTGGCGATCGTTTTCTACTTCGGTGTTATATCAGCCATCATATCTGCACCACCGGCTTTTTATGCGTGGCAAGAAGTTCCGGACCATGCTTGGGGCTGGATTCTTTTGATGGGAGCTGTGGCGACGTTAGGGCAATTAGCCCTGACCCGAGCCTATCGTACTGCCCCCACGGGCAGGATTGGTATTTATGTTTACTCGTCGGTTATCTACGGCGCTGTTATGGGCTGGCTATTTTGGGGAGAAGTCCCACTTTGGACAACGTGGCTAGGCAGTGGCTTTATTATCGCGGCGGGTTTGATTAATATTCGGAAACAAGTAAAGAGATGATGAATATGTCGATTAAAAGAGCACTGCTCTATGGGTTTACGATAGCGATTGTTTTGTTTATCTCTACGCTGCTGATAGGCCATTTATGGGTGTTTATTATTTTAGTCGTCAGCGCATTTATTGGCATTGCGGTGAGCACCATTAGTCAGAGCAAAAGGGCTGGTAGAGATAGCACTGACGATGAGCAGATCTAGTGCCAACTAAGGTCCAGAGATAAAGTAAGCCTAACGAATAAAATCAACCATACCCAACAGCATAATAAATACCGCCAACAGGCCACCCAACACATAAGCCAGCCAGCTCCATAAACTGCGGCTTTTAGAGCTATCTCTCAGCTCTTGAGATATCAACCCTCTACCGATTAGCAGAGTAAGTACCGCTGCAATAGCGGGAAACATCTTTTCATACGGCTGTTACGGAATATTGGCATAGAGCAAAATAATCAACGGCATAATCAGCACTGCGACTACTGCAACTATATTAGCGGTAGCCTGTTTGCCTGTTTGCCTGTTTGCCTGTTTGCCTGTATTCCGCAAATTCGCAGACACTAATAAAAGCCCTGCTAGCGGTGTACCGAAGAAAGCGCCTAAACCGATCTGTACCGAGTTGAAAAGTTTTATGTCTTTAGCATGAACAGATTCAGGTGCAGTGGCTTCTTTCAGTGTTTGCGAGTGGTGGTACTCTTTAAAGTCTTGGTTAATATCCAGAATGCCTTTAACAGTTCCGTCTTGCAAAGCCCAGATCACATCGGATATTGGGTCATTTTCGGGCTCATTAAAGTGTTCATAACATACGCCAAGAAATACCTCCAAAGCCGCTTTATTTTCATCATCAAAAGGCAAAACAAAGGTTAGCCCACGATACGGCGTACACACCAATAAACGCTCAGCATTTAACAGACTGCCCGCTTCTTTCATGCGTTCTTCAAGCAGTAAGACTTCGGAGCCATAGAATAGCGTTTGCATAACCAGTATTCGTAAGCCCTCGCACTTATCGCTTAAATCCAGCGATTGCCAATTCTCCTCGGCAAGCTCCCGCCTAAGATCAGCATAAGCTTTGGCTTTAATCTCTTCATCGGTTTTTCCTTGAAAGAATTTCTCACCAATGTAAGCCAGCTGATCGTCCTGATCCATGGCGTAAACAATTTTAGGCAGAGGCTGCAGAGGATTAACAGTGGGGTCATCAAGAATAAGGTCTTGCAAAAACTGCTGCTCTGTTTGCTGGAAGCCCTGCCAGGTGCAGGGCTTGATGATGGGGTAGAAGTTCATGTAGCAACCCGATTAATATATAAATCCAACGGTAAAATTCTATGCCATAATTCAAACCTGAATAAGCGACGGTATCCTCACCATACATAACACGATCACAAAGTGACTGATCTTTTGCCTGCCAAACCTGCTCGCCAGTTTTAACATTAAGCCCTGTATGATAATGATCTATCGATGTAAAAGAAGATCTCCCGCTAAAGCAACTGCTCCCAAACGGGACGCTGGTTTTACCCAAATAATATTACAGTCAAAATCCAAAACAACAATCAAGCCAAATAAGCCACTCGATGTTAGAACAAGCTCACTTCCATTACTCGCTACAGACATACACGCTCTAACATTCACCTCCGGAATATCAAAGATTTGAACTTTCTCGATATAGTTCCATTTATTGAGTTGGTTACCCGTTTGACTATCAAGGCAATATAAAAAATGGTGATCGGTATAGAAAATGTAGTAATCGATAACACAAAAACTACTAACTAAAGGTTCATTCTGTTGAAGTAACGCTAAAGGAGTCCTCCACATTTCCTTAAAGCTTTCATTGTTTAAGAAAATTAGCTCAATGGGTTCGCTTTTAGCTATTAAAAAACTATTATTCTTAGAAACAAAATCGAAGGGGAAATCTCGATCAATAATTTCATAAGTATCTTGGTTATTTAAATTCATACAATAATGTGCATTTCTACCAGATATACAGTCAAAATAAGCATTATTAAGATCATCAATATAAATATAACCTGTAACTGATCCTCTCTGGAAACGTGGTAGATTTTCTTCACTGTTCAAATCTAGAATAATCTCCCCTATTTTCTTATAAAGAACGACCTCATCAACAATCAGAAAATCATTTCTTACCCAATTAAACTACAGTAATCAGGTAAATCCCGATCAAAACTCCAGATCGTTGTAATACTATGATCTTGATTCAAGACGATACACTTTGTTCTTAATAATGGTTTATCTTCATTTTCATATACTGTAGTGGGACAGTGATTTTGGCCATCTAATTAGAGAAGCATACTATCCTCCGATGAATAGCTCTGAAGCCCGTTTTTGAAAGTGACAACGATATTGAAAACCCCGATCCCCTTATGATATTCACCACAAAAGACTCTAACCTTGATGTAGACCCAGCTTAGCAACAATGAATTGATTAAAATACCAACATAGAATCAATACTAACCATTACTTGGGAAAAAGTATTTCATGCTGTATTTATATCTTGGTTTCTTATTTGCCCAAAGCTTCTCTGTTGCTCAGGTGATTTATAACGCTAACATCCCACCTCTAACGATTGCCTTTTCAATTATCGTGTTTTTGATTTGGTCATTTATCCCGTTACTAGGCTATGGAGTTGCTAGGCTTTTCGGTGCAAAACTGGAATGCAGTAAGTACTGGCTGCTCTTTTTAGGTATCTGTATAAGCGTGGTCGAACAGCTTTTATTTCATTTTGAAGTATTAACCACCATTGATGGCTATTTCACGATGTTAGTAACTGCTGGCTTGTTTTTCACTATTGCTTTTCTACCGCTGAAGAAGACCCTACCTAAGCCTACTCAACCCAAGCCTATCAATTAATAAGAACTATCGATTAATAAAAACTATCGACTCGATAAATATTATTAACTTTGATTGTTTTTCATCATTGGTATCCTTCGCGGAAATTTATATCGATTAGGAAATATAATGTTTCAAACCCTAAGATCTGCAGTTTTAGCTTGTGTGATACTGCCTTTTATCTCTATTTCTGCTCAAGCAGAAGCGCTTCAATCTCAAGCGAACGCCCTTTTTGGCACTCTACCCAATACCATGCCGGGGGCTGAAAACGATAGCCCAGCAATGATCGCTTTAGGAGAAAAGCTTTACATGGATAAACGCCTATCGGTAAACGATAGCCAATCTTGTAATAGCTGCCATAACGTAATCGATACTGGTCCTGGAGTTGATAATACCCAGTTCTCACCGGGTGCTATCGCGGGTCAATTCGGTGGCCGTAATGCCCCGACTGTTTGGAATGCAGGTTTCCAGTTAGCACAGTTTTGGGATGGTCGCGAAGCCGACTTAAAAGCTCAGGCTAAAGGTCCTATCTTAAATCCAGCAGAGATGGCGATGCCTTCTGAGCAAGTGGTGGTTGCTAAAATAGCTGCTATTACTGAATATCAAGTGGCTTTCAAAGCCGCTTTCAATGTAGAAAATGCTATCACTTACGATAATCTAGCCCATGCTATCGCTGCATTTGAGCGTACTTTGATAACCAAAGACCGTTTTGACGATTATATGCGGGGAAACAAAACAGCGCTGACTCAGCAAGAGAAGGATGGTCTACAGGCCTTTATTAATACTGGCTGTACCGCTTGTCATAGTGGCCCAGCGCTAGGGGGGCAGGTTTATCAGAAATTAGGTTTAGTGAAACCTTATGAGAACCAAAATGATCAAGGTCGTTTTGATTTAACGCATAAGCCAACGGATAAGATGGTCTTTAAAGTGCCTATGCTAAGAGATGTCGCTAGAACAGCCCCTTACTTCCATGATGGTAAAGTTGAAACTTTAGAAGAAGCGGTAAAACTAATGGCAGCGTTACAGCTAGGACGTGAATTAGACGATAAATCAATTGCCGATATTGTGGCTTTTTTGAAGTCTATGAACCACGATAGTTCGCTATAACTATTTATAATGAGAGAGCGGCTTTAAGAGAAACTAAAGCAGCTACTTTCATTATTTATTTCATCCTCAATTCAGCACTTAGGTTACTTGAGAGCTTCAACTATTCTAATGGGCACCTGGTATTTAGGGTATGTGTCAGAGAGCTCTTCATAGATTTTATTCGCTTCCACTAATTTACCCTCCACTATTAGTTTTTCAATTTCTTCGACCATCTCGTCAGCAGTAGCCATCAAGCTTTCAGCATCATCACTCACCGGTGCAGATAAGGCTCGCCTAACGCTTTTTATTTCTCTTTTTGTTTCTATTTTTTCTTCGAGTTTGTATGAGTTAATTTCAACAGGTTGTTCTTTAATCGCGTTAGAAAAAATATCAGAACTCAAGTTTTTCGGAATGAGCAAAGCCTCCTTTCCTGAGATGCTTAAATCATCAGATGAAGAATTCGACTCATAAATTTCCAGATTCAAGCTTTGATCGCCCACATCAAAGACAAAATACACAGACAGCACCATAACGGCGGCAACAGAAAACAGCTGCTGCCATTGAGATCGCCATACAAAACTACGCTTATGCACATTGTCATGAGCCTGTTTTAGAATTGCTTGGTCCAACTCGATAGGTGGCACTTCCTTCGCAGAGTTAGAGTACAAGTCATCTAGAAAATCATTATCGGTATCATGATCTTTCATGGGCGAAACTCCGAACTGGCCGTATTGTTAGAGGAATGGATACCAAATATCGACAAGCAATCTTGTAAAGCAGTCTTCGCATAGCGCAGCCGGGTCTTTATTGCTTCATGGGAAGCCCCCACCACATCTGAAATCATCTTCAAGGTAAGGTCAGTTTCCTGACTAAGAATAAATACTTCTAACTGAACTGCGGGGAGATTGCCCATACAATGTTTTAATTGCTTAGCGAGTATGTCTTGATCATGAGCAAGACTGGGATCATACGACTGGATTTCAATGTCCTGCTCTGCTTCAACAGGTTTTAGCCCGCGATAATGGTCTATTACCAAATTATGCGCGATGCGATAAGCCCATGTCGTCCACTTAGATTGTTGCATATAAGTTGCGGAGGCCTTTATGATTTTACTCCAGCACTCCTGATACAAATCATGAGCCAAATCCTGATTTGAAACTTGGCGTACAAAATAACGATATAGCGCACCTTTATGCCGATGATACAAAACATCAAATGATCCTGCATCTCCTTTGCCATAGGAGAGCATAAGTGATTCATCTGCAATCATTGAATAATCCATATCGTTATCTATTTTTTATAGCATTTATATTACAGGGTGGACGCTAATCTGAGTAACTGAATAAACTCACTGCGATAGCCGAAAGGATCTGCTCCTTTGGCATCTAAAGCATGCTTGATCATGGCGTTATAGTCTACTGTTTCAATATATTTACTCTGGCGTAATACTTCTCCAAATTCAGCGACTGTCGCAGAGAATCTAAAATCGCTGGATGCACTTTCAAAGGCACTGATGTGTTTAGGATTATGGACAGGACGAGAAATCAATTTACTCGTTGTTGCATTTAATTCTTTATATCTAAATTTGATAAATGCTAACTCTGCTAAGTTTTGTCTTAGTGCTTTTTTCTCTTTTTTCTCTTTTTTCTCTTTTTTAGCTTTCTGCTGATACCGCAATGGGTCTATTCGACTGCTCGAATTATTTTTCAATACAAGCTCATACAGCGCGGTTACTGAATGCCCTGCTCCGATATCACCGGCATCCACTTTATCATTTTTGAAATCTTCACGCTTAAGCGCTCTATTTTCATAGCCCAATAGACGGTACTCTTTTACAATTTCGGGATTAAACTCGATTTGAATTTTTACGTCTTGAGCAATTGTTAATAAGGTTGAAGAAAGCTCCTCGACTAATACTTTACGGGCTTCATTTAAGCTATCTATATAGGCGTAATTACCATTACCTACATCGGCTAACTGCTCCATTAGTGCATCATTGTAGTTTCCGGTCCCAAAACCTAAGGTCGTTAGGGCTATTCCTTCTTTGCGCTTTTCTCCAATTAGTTTTTTTAGTGATTCGACATCACTGGTGCCTACATTAAAGTCGCCATCTGTGGCCAAAATGACGCGATTAATTCCATTAGGAACATATTCCTTTTTTGCTAGCTGGTACGCTAACTGGATACCTGAGTGGCCATTCGTTGCGCCACCTGCGGTAAGTTTTTCGAGCGCCTGTTCAATTTCAAACGTTTGATTCCCAGGTGTTGGTTCAAGTACCACTCCTGATGCACCGGCATACACCACAATTGAAACTTTATCATGGCTCTTTAGTTGTTTACTCAACATGATGAGTGACTTTTTAAGCAAGGGAAGCTTCTGCGGAGAATTCATCGAGCCCGATACATCTAATAGAAAAACAAGATTCGCCGCGGGTCTTTTCTCTTCTATCAGTTCATAGCCTTTTAAAGCAACCTGCAGCAGAATATGATCACTCGACCAGGGCGATTGAGCGACCTCTGTTTTAATGCTGAAAGGCTCGCTTTGAGAACTTGGTACTTCATAAGCATAATCAAAGTAGTTGATCATTTCTTCCACTCGAACGGCATCAACCGGTGGTAGATAGCCCTGATTTAGCATCCGTCTAATATTGGTATAACTCCCCGTGTCAACATCGATACTAAAAGTAGAAACGGGATCTAATGAAACCTGCTTAACCGCGCTCTGCTCGATGGAAGCATAGTTTTCTCGGCCTATATCTTGATAAAAATGTGGCTGAATATCAGTTGGGAGAAACTGATTTGATGCTAGCTTAGATTGCATGTGAAATGATTTTCGAGGTTTATCAGCGACATGTTTACGTTCAAGTTTCATGCGCACATGCTTGCTCGGTAGGTCATCGGAGGCGGCTTCAAGGGCGTTGGGCTGCCCGAAGCTCTCTGATAGTACTCCAGTCTTTACGATTGTTCCTGAATGCATAGTGGATTGGCGAGTATCTGATGTCTTGTTTTTTACAACAGGGTCTGTTTCTGAATCTTGATTTGACGCGCAACCAACCGCTGCAGCAATGGCTACGGGTACTAAAATTTTCAAATAGGCTTTCATGACTTTTCCTTAATTTCAGGGTAATAAAACATTCTCAATCCTATAAACGAAGGTGAAGCTGAAAAGGGTTATTTATTTTGTATTTTTTAATAATGTAAGGACACTGCATCGACACAGGAACAGCCTCTATGTGGTATTACCTCAAATTTGGCTAGTTAAATAGACTCGATAACAACTGATTACTTAGCAGCCAGTTAATAATTTGCTATAATCCGGCTACACACACTGATGCAGAAATCAGTGACTTTTGACAGCCGTTAAAATCGGTTGTTTTAGCTCGTTCATACGGACCTTCCTAATGACAGATTCAAACACTCCTGCTACCCCTGACAATCAACCAGCAAGCAATCAATTAACGACTACACCTTTAGTGGGGAAATACGCCACATTAGAAGTTGGCGAACTCTTGCCTATGGGTGCATTATTAATTGCAGGAGAATTTGGCAATATATTATTGCCGAATAAACAAGTACCCGATAAGTGTAAAGTCGGTGATGCTGTAAAGGTATTTATCTACCTTGATTCAGAAGACAGAATAATTGCAACGTGTCAGAGACCTCGCGCCACAGTCGGTCAAGTCGCTAACCTTCAGGTAGCTGACGTTAACGAGACAGGGGCCTTTTTAGACTGGGGGTTGGTTAAAGACTTATTCTTGCCTTTCGCAGAACAGAAAACTCGCGTAGAAGCCGAACAACACTGTATTGTCTATGTTTATATGGACAATACCGACCGCATCATTGCGACGACTCGCTTAAATCGCTTTATCAAAGATGAAGTAGCGGTAATGTACGACAACTACAACCCAGGTGATAAGGTTCGTATTCTTATCGCAGCTCGTACTGAGTTGGGCTATAAAGCCGTTGTTGATAATAAATACTGGGGCTTGATTCACCATAGCGATATTCATCAAACAATTCGTGTTGGCCAGAAAGTTGATGCTTATATACGTAAGCAACGTGATGATAAACGTTTGGATTTAAGTCTGCAGCCGATTGGTTACCAAAAAGTTGGCGGCCTTGCGGAGCAGATCATGCAAAAGGTTGAAGAAGGTGATGGCTTTCTTCCGTTAAGTGATAAAAGCCCTGCGGAGCTGATTGAGATGCATTTTGGGGTGAGTAAACGCGCCTTCAAGATGGCGATTGGTAAGCTTTATAAAGATCGTAAAATCACGATCGAAAGAACGGGTATTCGCGCGGTTTAATAATACTGCCGTTACGTCTTTATCAAAAAGACTAACGGTAATTTAACTTAATAAACAGCTAACATTTCTCGCATTTTTCCGTAGGTATGCATAACGACAAAGGGAGCTACATCGGAATTATACGCCAATAATGTTTTTTCAATATATCTCCACTTTCTCGCTAGCGGTTTGTATTTAGCATCTTTTTCAACCAGCTCAGCCATATCGACACTCACTGCTTTTATTTGATCTTCGAGTGGATCCCCTTTAGAAGTAATGCCATAACCACCTAATGTCGAGTTGGCGAAAGCCATATATCGACTGAGTATAATTTCCATTTTCACTTGTAAATTACTGATATTATTGCCAGCAACCGTCTCTTTATCTACGGCTAAACCGGCTTCATACGTTTCTAAAGTCTGGCTCAATTCCAGCTGTAGAATGCTCCAACCCGCTTCAAGATTCACATCAAATTGATCCCCTTGGCTTGAATCAAGGTAATCAGATATTTGCTTCCATTTAAGGCTTAGTTCTTGATTTGGGACTGACAGCTCTAATAAGGCTTTATCGCCTTGAATCTTAGCTTGATGTAAACGAACTTGATTTCGACTATCACCTTCAAAGTAAATATACGATGAAAAAGAAGATAACAGTTGTAGGCTGGCTATTTTAAATTGAACAGCCTTATCCATGTCAGATTCAGCGTGACACGCCAAAGACAAAAACATAAGAGTAATGACTAAAAGTTTTTGGGTAAATTGGTTCACAGGAATCCTTCTGCATTTCTTATTGTAAGGATTCAGTATGCAGAAGAATTTTGATTAATACAAACTAACGTTTGTTAAGAGAGCTTTTTCTTGGTTTCATTAGCATTAAACAAATTAAAGCTTATATTTAATTTTCCGCTATCATTTTGCGCATACCATCAAAAGTATGCAAAACGACAAAAGGTGCCACATTCGAATTATAGGCCAACAGCGTGCCCTGGATGTAATTCCAATTCTTAACCAAAGGTTGATATTTATTATCTGCCTGAGCTAGCGCTAATAACGCTTGTTCCATGGCATAAATTTGTTCTTCCAATGGGGTTTCACTATAACTCACGCCGTATCCACCCGTGGTTGAATTAGCAAACGACATATATCGGCTTAAAATAGTTTCTAAGTTTATCTGTATATCATCGACTCCATTAGGCGAAGTGGATTTATAAGCACTTACTATTAAGCTGAGCTCCCCCTGAAGAATCCCCCAGCCACCCTCAAGGCTCATATCTGCACCATTAAAATTATGCGTCTGGTAATCATCTACATAATCAGAAATTTGCTGCCACTTACGTTTTAATTCGACTTCAGAATCAGGAATCTCTGAGATTGCTTGATCACCACGACTTTTAGCATTCAGTAAGCGCATGCGATTTTTTTCATCGCCTTGAAAATAAATATAAGAGGAAAAAGAAGAGGAGAGTTGTAAACTGGAAATTTTAAACTGAGTGAATTTATCTGACTCCTCGGCATGAGTTGTCAAGGATAGAAAGGCTAAATTAATAATTAAAACTAATTTTATATAATATTTCACAGGATCCCTCTGCATATTTATTTTTATAATAAATTAAGTATGCAGAAGAATCTTGTTTAATACAATCTAACGTTTTTTAGCACGTTGCTTACGCGCTTTTTCTTTCTTAATGGCACGAATATTTTGCGTACGCTCCATTTTCTTCATACTAAGCTGGTGAAGCGAAGGCCCTTCTTTCTTTTGTGCGAAAGGATTTTCAGCGCTCTTGAAGTTCATGCGGATCGGCGTACCGTGAATGCTCAAGACACGACGGTAAGTATTCGCTAAGTAACGCTTATACGCTTCCGTTAACTTGTCTGTTTGCGTACCGTGAACAACCAATATAGGTGGGTTAGACCCCCCCTGGTGTGCGTAGCGCAATTTAACACGACGGCCGTTAACCATCGGCGGCTGGTGATTTTTTGTCATGTCTTCTAGCAAGCGTGTTAGCTGGCTAGTTGACCATTTCGCCATGGCAGATGCATAGGCATTATCAACCGACTTATACAGATTACCTACATTGCTGCCGTGTAGGGCAGAGATGAAGTGGATGTCGGCATAAGTAATAAATTCTAAGCGACGATCCAATTCAGTTTTAACACGTACGCGATCTTCCGCAGTCATGCCATCCCATTTATTAATAGCGATAACTAAAGCGCGACCTGCGTTTAAAACGAAGCTCAACATGTGTAGATCTTGCTCTACAATACCGTCTTTGGCATCTAGAACTAGAACACATACATGGCAGTCTTGAATCGCTTGTAAGGTTTTAATAATGGAAAATTTTTCGGCCGCTTCGGTAATACTCTTACGTCGACGAATACCGGCGGTATCGATTAAGGTGTAATCTTGGCCGTGACGTTCGTAAGGAATATAAATACTGTCTCGTGTCGTGCCTGCCTGATCATAAACAACAACACGCTCTTCCCCTAAGAAGCGGTTAATCAAGGTTGACTTACCCACGTTCGGGCGACCGACCACGGCAATCTTGATGCCTTTAACGTTTAACTCTTCGTGTTGAGTTTTAACATCAATAGGCTCTTCTTTTTCGCCGTAAAGCTGTTCCCACTCTTCATAACCGGTTAACTCACGTTCTGGCTCAATAACTTTTGGGCCATGCAGTTCGGTTAGAACGTGTTCAATTAGGGTAGTAATACCGCGGTTATGTGCCGCCGCAATAGGAATAGGCTCGCCCATGCCCAACTCATAAAATTCAGCTAAAACAACATCTGGGTTACGGCCATCGATTTTATTGGCAATAACGTAGGCTTCTTTGCCTTTTTTGCGCAAATATTCTGCCAGTAGATGATCGGCGTGAATGATTCCCGACTGTGCATCCACCATAAATAATACGATGTCAGCTTCTTCGATTGCCAGAAATGACTGTGAAGCCATTTCAGCATCAATACCCACTTCTTCGCCACTGATACCTGCAGTATCAATAACAATGAAAGGCTCGTCACCAACCAGGCCTTCGCCGTATTTACGATCACGAGTCAAACCCGAAATTTCAGCCACTAGAGCATCACGGCTCTTAGTTAAGCGATTAAATAAAGTAGATTTCCCAACATTGGGACGCCCTACAAGGGCAATTACAGGAACCATAATAATTTAGTTTTCTTCAGTCTCTAGCTGCAAAAGCAGCAATTCACCCGTATTGGTATAAGCTAGCAGACCTTCTGAGGTCGATTGCATCACACTACGGATACCAAAATCTTTGCCACGCAAAGGACGCCAGTTATGCATTTCTGGCTGGTTAGGAAAGGTCATATGTAAAGGTTTAGGTCGTACACTTAAACGCCCTAAAATCTCGCCATCGACTTGCGATAACACATGTATATAGCCCTCAAAATCGGCAACTATGATATAGCGCCCATGTTTAACTGGCTGAGTTAAAAAACGTCCTTGCAGTGAATTTTGACTCCAAACAGAAGCACCGTTAATTTGATCATATGCTTGCACATGATCATCATCACGAGTGATATAAAGATTACCTAAACCCAGTATTGGGCCAAAATAACTCGATAACGCCGTTTCCCAGCGGGTTTTACCATCAAAACCTATCGCTGCCAACTTACCATGATACGCTGTTGCATAGACAATTCCGTCTTCAACAATTGGCGTACCATCTAAATCAACTAAACGTTCTAATTCAGAGCGCCCTTCTGGAATTGCCAAACGCTTATTCCAACGGGGGATTCCCAATTCACGATCTAAAGCTATCAACTTGCCATTAGCGAAACCGGAAATGACTAAGTTATGCATTAAAACTGGAGCTGCTGTGCCGTGTACTGTTAATACCGGCAGCACCGCTTCATACGTCCAATTTTGCTTGCCCGTTTTACGATCAAAGGCGGTTAAATGGCCATCAATAGTACGGACATAAACTTGTTCTCTATCGGCAACCGCAGGGGCAATGCTTTCGCTACTTAATTGCTGAGACCAAGTAATCTCACCACTGTCTTTGGCAATACTATGTAGCACACCGTCTTGGGTGACGATATAAACATCAGCCGCAGAGACCACAACACCACTACTGATTTTATGATCAAATGATAAAGACCAAATTTCATCACCCGTAGCAAGCTGTAATGCCGATAATTCGCCATTATAATCGGCCATGAAAACGACATCACCACTCACCGCAGGTTTCAGGCGATAATTAAGTTCACCAACACCGAAACCTAGGGTACGACGCCAAACAACGTCTAATTCAACTTTTTCATCAATGTCTAATAATGGCGCTGGGCCTGTTTCTTCCAGCTCGTCATTATCTTCTTTAATCTCTTGGCTACTGCATGCCAGCATAAAAAAACTGGCAAGCACAATCAATATAAGGTGAAAATTCATCAATTAAGCGTCCTCTTGCGCTCCGGCAAGGTCATCAATTTTACGTTGCAATACTTGAGTATTGATACCTAATGCCATCGCAGCAGTGCGGGCAGTTTGATAAGCATCACGAGCAGCGGCCAATTCGCCTTTAGCAAACAAAATGTCGCCTTTTGTTTCTTCATACTGAACGGTAAACGATTCTTCTGGAGTCGTTACTACTAGTGCTAATGCATCGTCTAGCTTGTTCTGCTGAACCAAAACTCGCGCCAAACGAACCTGTGCCAAATAGGTAACCGGACTCGCCTGATTAGCGTCAACAAGTGCTGATAATTCAGCCGATGCCGCATCAAAGTTGTTCGCTTCAATGGCGAATTTGGCAAGATATAAGCTGGCAAACTGTGCATATAAGCTGCCTGGATATTCTGCTTTCAATTGCGCCGCAACGGTTTCAAGCTCTGTTTTATCCGCTTCTGTTTGCTCATTTAATGGCTTAGTCGCTTTACTCATCAACTGCTGATAAATACTCGCAGCTGCTTCACCTTGCGCACGTTGATTATCTTGGTAAGCGTTCCAGCCGAAATAACCCGCTAATACCACAACGATAGTAATGATTAGACTTTTGCCATTTTCATTCCACCATTTTTTAATCGCTTCAACTTGCTCTTCTTCTGTTCTTATTTCTTCTGACATTACCCATTTTCCTTATATGTATTTTTATTGTCTATAAAAGCACTATTTAGATATTTCAGTCGCTAACCAATTAGCAATACTGTCATTATTCAATTCAATCTGCTCGCCATCTTCTCGCAATGACTTAATGCGAACACGGTTAGCAGCAACATCATCATCTTCTAATAAGATAACAAAGTGAGCACTGCTGTTTTGAGCTTTTTTCATCTGACTCTTATAACTGCCGCCACCGCAATGGGTCTGTATACGTAATTGCGGTTGCTGCTGGCGGATTTTATCCGCTAACAGTAACGCAGCTTGGTCGGTATCGCTACCCAAGGCAGTGATATAAACGTCAAGAGTTGTATTAACCGCCGCCGGAATCACATCCAAGGTTTCTAATAATAGAATTAAGCGTTCAACCCCCATCGCAAAGCCAACAGCAGGCGTCGGCTTACCCCCTAACTCTTCAACCAAACCATCGTAACGACCACCCGCACAAACGGTACCCTGGGAGCCTAACTTATCAGTAACCCATTCGAATACGGTTTTGCCATAATAATCTAAACCACGCACTAAGCGCTGGTTAATTTGATACTCAATACCCGCCGCATCTAAAATTTGGGTCAGTTTAGCGAAGTGCGCTCGACTTTCATCATCAAGATAAGTATGCAGCTCTGGCGCATCGTTCAATAGCGCCTGAGTATTTCGATCTTTTGAATCCAGAATACGCAGAGGATTAGTCCCTAAACGGCGCTGGCTATCTTCATCTAGCTGATCTTTAATCGGTGTCAGGTATTCTACTAAAGCCGCTTTATAATCAATACGAGTTTGTGCACTGCCAATGGTATTAAGCTGTAATTCAACAGCATCGTTAATGCCCAACTGCTGCCATAAGCGCGCAGTCATCAAAATCACTTCAGCATCAATATCCGGCGTCGCCATACCAAAGGTTTCAACACCAATTTGGAAAAACTGACGATAGCGACCTTTTTGCGGACGCTCGTAACGGAACATAGGTCCGGTATACCACAGGCGCGGACTTTGATTATTTGTTAATAGTGAATGCTCTTCACAAGCACGAACACAACTTGCAGTACCTTCTGGACGCAAGGTCAAGCTTTCGCCATTACGATCATCAAAGGTATACATTTCTTTTTCAACGATGTCGGTAACTTCACCGATAGAACGCTTAAACAAGTGTGTTTGCTCAACAATAGGCATACGAATTTCTTGATAGCCATAGCCTGCTAAAACAGCTTTCACACTGTTTTCTAGATATTGCCAAACTGGAGTTTGTGTTGGTAATACGTCGTTCATGCCACGAATGGCTTTAATCTTCTTGTTAGCCAAGAGATTTTCCTTCTATGCTTAATTAACTATCAGAAACGATGACATCTTTTAATGCTTTGGCTTTTTTCGCCGCGCCTTCTCGTACCAAGGCTTCTAGACCGTCTATCAAATTTTCATTTTTCAATTTTTTTGCCGGCTTGCCATCGATATAAATCAAATTATTTGGCGAACCACCGGTTAAACCCACATCCACTTCTTTCGCTTCACCGGGACCATTCACAATACAACCAATAATCGCCACATCAATGGGAGTACGAATATCTTCCAAGCGATTTTCTAGCTCATTCAAGGTTTTGATCACATCAAAATTCTGTCGCGAGCAGGATGGGCAAGCAATGAAATTTACCCCACGAGAACGTAGTTTTAACGACTTCAACATATCCCAACCGACTTTTACTTCTTCAATCGGATCCGCGGCTAAAGACACACGAATAGTATCGCCAATGCCATCAAACAGTAACAAACCTAAACCAATCGATGACTTAACCGTACCACCGCGTAAACCACCCGCTTCGGTAATACCAAGATGCAAGGGTTGCTCAATTTGATCTGCAATTTTTCGGTAAGCCGCTACCGTCATAAAGATATCAGATGCTTTAAGGCTTAACTTAAAATCAGGGAAATTCATTCGATCTAAAATATCAATATGACGCATGGCTGATTCAACCAAAGCATCGGGTGTTGGTTCACCGTACTTTACTTGTAAATCTTTTTCTAACGAACCGGCATTCACCCCAATTCGAATAGGAATTCCATTATGGCGAGCTGCGGCAACCACCTCACGAATACGATCTTCACGACCAATATTACCCGGGTTAATACGCAGACAATCAACGCCTAAATCGGCAACTTTTAGAGCAATTTTATAATCAAAATGAATGTCGGCAACTAATGGCACTGTTACTAACTTTTTAATCTCGCCAAACGCATCCGCAGCTTCCATAGAAGGCACTGAGACTCGCACTATATCCACACCCGCATCTTGGGCGCGCTTAATTTGAGCAACGGTGGCCGCTACGTCTTCAGTTTTGGTATTGGTCATGGTCTGCACTGAGATAGGGGCGTCGCCACCTACAGGGACATTACCGATCCAAATCTTACGGCTTTTACGTCTAACAATTGGAGAATGTGAATGAATACTCATAATTGACCGCCGCTATATGGATGCTTTATACAGTTTATATTCTTTTGACTTAGGAAAATTCTGCTTCAACAAACTAACCAGTTGTTTTCCTTGGTCATCACTTTCAAAGTGTTTCGCTAATTTAATACCTATCCACAATGAGTTTGAAGAATGCTGACCTTGTTCACGCTCTACAATACGTAAGAAACGTTCATAATAAGCCATTGCTTCCTCATACCGCTCCGCCTCCATCAACAAGGTGGTAATATTCACTAATACAGGGATATTAAAGCGCTGAGTTTTTAAAGTGCGCTCAAAGGTAGAAATAGCTAAATCAATTTGGTTATTACGGTAATAACACAAACCTAAATTTTGGTATGCTCTGCCACGCTGTTGATACTCAACATCACGAGCAGCATTATCCAAATACTTACAAGCTTCTGAATAACGCTTATGCTGCATCAAAAACATACCGTAGTTGTACTGCCCTTGACTAAAATCATCATCTAGGTCGATGCTTATTAAGAAATACTCTTCCGCTAGCTCAGGCTCTTGTTCAGATTGTAATAACAGCGCCATTGCATTATTTGCTGGCGCGTAATCAGAATTGATTTCTAATGCTCGATTTAAGCGGGCACGAGCAATATCGTACTTCCCTTGTGCGATATAGGCCAATCCCAACTGAGTATAATTATCGACCGCTTTTACCGGATCTGCTTTGCGGGTAAGTCGACTTTCAATGGTAGTGACACAGGCTGATAATAACAAACTGCCACACAATAAAATAACAAGCTGTAAAGATTTCATGCTGAACATCCTTTATTCTGCGTTAAACTGCATCCGGATCATTAATCTGGTGCAAATCAATATATTTTTTCTGGCGTCGCGTTCTATCTTCTACTTGGCCAACCAACTGTCCACACGCTGCGTCAATATCATCTCCGCGCGTAGAGCGAATAGTGACAATAAAACCACGTTCATGCAATAAATCACGAAAACGATATACCCGATTATTACTAGGACGCTCATAACCTGAGTTAGGAAACGGGTTAAACGGAATCAAGTTGATTTTGCATGGAGTATTTTTTAATACTTCGGCAATTTCTTCAGCGTCCTGAGTACTGTCGTTTACATCTTTCATCATGGTATATTCGATCGTCGCTTTACGACGATCTGGCAGCTTGGCTAAATAACGATTGGTGGCTGCAATTAATTCTTTAATCGGGTATTTTTTATTGATCGGTACGAGTACATCACGCAGTTTGTCATTACCCGCGTGTAAAGATACTGCCAGCGATACATCGGCAACATCACCTAGCTTATCCATCATCGGCACAACACCGGATGTACTTAACGTCACTCGTCGTTTCGACAAGCTATAAGCAAAGTCGTTCAGCATCAATTCCATCGAGTCGACAACGTTATCAAAGTTCAATAACGGCTCCCCCATCCCCATCATTACCACATTGGTAATGCGGCGAACGCGCTTCTCCCCAGGAGTATCAAGACTCTGAGAAGCAACAAATAGCTGACCAATAATTTCGGCAACCGTTAAATCACGATTAAAGCCTTGCTTACCGGTAGAGCAAAAGCTGCAATCCAATGCACAACCAATTTGCGAACTGATACATAAAGTACCACGCTCTTTTTCTGGAATATAAACCGTCTCAATAGAACTGCCACCAGGCATTTTCATCACCCATTTACGGGTGCCATCTTTGGACACTTGTTCTTGCACGATTTCAGGCAGACTAATTTCAGCAACTTCCGCCAGCTTGGTACGCATAGCCTTGCTCATATTGGTCATTTTATCGAAATCGGATTCGCCTATTTGATGAATCCATTTCAACATTTGCTGCGTACGGAATTTCTTTTCGCCGAGGCCTTCAAAAAAAGCATCCATTTTTTTAGGCGACAAGCCTAATAGATTAACTTTCTGGCTAGGAGCTTTGGCTTTTTCTTCCGCTTCAAGTCTATCTAAAGCTTCGAAATCAGTTGCTTGATTATCTGTTTTTGTTACGTCTGTCATCGTGGTCACCGGGCAGTGGGAGTATCATCCTGAGCGGATAAACCATTTCGTTTGTATTCTCGTTACGTTTTAAGCCTTAATCAATAAGGAGAGAAAAACACAAGGGAAATGGAGCATATTGGTACGTCTAAAATAGCGCATGTAAAAACTAAGAAAGCAGCGTGCAGTCAAAGATTGCAAGCTGCTCTCAAAGGTCGGTATCAGACTTCAATACCTTCTAACCAAAACTTAACCGCGTGGGCAAAGTTCTGCGTCAGAGAAGAAATACGCGATTTCACGAGCAGCAGATTCTAAAGAATCAGAACCGTGAGCAGCGTTAGCATCGATGCTTTCAGCGAAATCAGCGCGGATAGTACCGGCTTCAGCTTCTTTAGGGTTAGTAGCGCCCATGAGGTCACGGTTCTTAAGAACAGCGCCTTCGCCTTCTAAAACCTGAACCATAACAGGCCCAGAAGTCATGAAACCAACCAAATCCTTGAAGAAAGGACGCTCAGCGTGCTCAGCGTAAAAACCGCCAGCTTTTTCGTCATCCAACTGAATCATTTTAGAAGCAATGACTTGCAAGCCAGCTTTTTCAAAACGGCTGTAGATCTCGCCGATTACGTTTTTAGCAACTGCGTCAGGCTTAACAATAGAAAAAGTGCGTTCGATCGCCATGATAATTCTCCAATATAGGATTAATAGGGTATAAAAAACCTGCGGAGTATACGCAG
Organism: Oleispira sp.; assembly: GCA_016765295.1. GTDB lineage: Bacteria > Pseudomonadota > Gammaproteobacteria > Pseudomonadales > Oceanobacteraceae > Oleispira. Next base: position 9,629 of record JAESQF010000041.1, on the reverse strand, counting down.
GTTTTGACTAAATTAGAACGGAATTTGTAACTATTACGCCGCTAAGGGCAAGCCAGTTCGCTTTGACAGCTTGATTGCTTAACTTTTAATCAAACATCAACTTAACGCAAAGCCGACAAGACTCGTGTCACCTCAGATATAGTAAAATCTATATCCGATTCTGTGGTATAACGACCAACACTGAAGCGAATACCGGCGTGAGCCAACTCATCCGCCAACCCCAAGGCTTTAAGCACATAAGAAGGCGCTACGCTGGCAGAATTACAGGCACTGCCTGATGAAATTGCCAATTGAGCTAGAGAAGCCAGCAAAATTTCACCGTCCACCCCAGAGAAACTCACATTAAGGTGGTTAGGGCTGCATTGCGTTGGATGGCTATTGCGCTGCACACCCCCCAACACTTCTAACCCCTGCCACAATTTGTCGCGTAATTTCGTATTATGTTCAATTTCAGCGGCTAAGTTATTCATCACTAACTCTGCAGCTTTGGCAAACCCTACTATTTGATGGGTCGCTAAGGTACCTGAGCGCATGCCTCGCTCATGACCACCGCCATGAATCTGTTGATGCACAACAACTTCAGGAGCTTTACGCACATATAAAGCACCAATGCCTTTAGGCCCGTACATTTTATGGGCGCAGATTGACATCAAATCAACCCCCAACTCCGCTACATCAATGGCTAACTTCCCAGTTCCCTGAGCCGCATCACAGTGCAATAAAGCATCGTGACTGGCTAATACCTTAGCAACTGATTGAATATCAGTAACATTACCAATTTCATTGTTTACCAGCATCAAAGTCACTAGCCGAGTATCTGGGCGTAATGCTTGCTTCACTTGCGGAGCGCTAATTAAACCGTCTTTATCTGGCTCAAGATAGGTAACATCAAAGCCTTTTGATTGCTGATAAGCACAAGTGTCTAAAATCGCTTTATGCTCAATACTTGAGGTAATGATATGTCCAAACTGAAAACCTTCCAATACACCCTTTATCGCAAGGTTATTGGACTCTGTCGCCCCACTAGTCCAAACAATTTCGCGATTACTGGCACCGATTAATTTCGCTACCGTAATACGGGCGCTTTCAACAGCCTCTTCTGCTTGCCAGCCGAAGCGATGAGAACGAGATGCGGGGTTAGCAAAATTGCCTTCGAGGGTAAGGTGTTGCGCCATAGTTTCGGCAACTTCTACTGCAACAGGAGTCGTCGCAGCATAATCGAGATATACAAGTTTCATGTTTTACCAGAGTCTCTTTTTACCAGAGTCACTTTTACCTGAGCCGCCTTTGTACCTGAGGCACCTCATGAATAAGGAGAAATTATAGAAATACTTAATTCAGCCAGTTTAACATACTCAGGTTTGAAGTTCTGACCCGACATCGATACTAGTTTAAATACCTAAGCTATCAACCACATCAATGCGGTTTTTCTGATAGCCATCTTGTCGATCTGCAATTTCACGAATTTCTTGACGATCAACCAAGCTTTGCAAATTAATATTTTCTAAAAATGAATGGATTTGATCACTTAAGTCACACCATAAATAATGCGTTAAGCAGGCTTCACCTTTTTGACAATCCCCTTTACCTTGACAGCGAGTAATATCAATAGATTCACTGACCGCATCAACTATTTGGGCAATATTTATCTCACCACCTGCGCGACTTAGGCGATAACCTCCGCCAGGACCTCGCACACTGGAAACCAGGTCGTTACGACGTAATTTAGCAAATAGTTGCTCTAGATAAGAAAGAGATATCTCTTGACGGCCAGAGATGTCGTTCAAGCTAACAGGGCCTTCTTTGGCATGTAACGCCAGATCCAACATAGCGGTAACTGCGTAGCGTCCTTTAGTGGTTAAGCGCAAAGCTTGGCCTCCAGAAATAGTCAACAAAATTGCTCAGATCCACATTATGCGTAAATCCGAGCAAATTAGTCAACTACTCACCACTTTTATTCCCAGAACTATCCTCTGCACTATCACTCGCAGCTTTATCCGCAAGTGACTCAACATGCGAAGCCTTAAGCTTTGGCAGCGCCTCATCACAAGAGGTATCACCTAATTTATGCAGTGACTTGCATATATTATTAATCTTGCCATCAACTGCCAGCATATGATCCATCAAATTATTTAATGAACGAGCAATCGGATCGGGCATTTCATCAACCATACCGTAAGCGTCAAAGCCTATCTTTTCGGCAATATCCTTGCGGCGTTTATCCTCTTCAGGGTCAGGCTTGCGCACGATGCGGCCAGGAATGCCGACCACACTAACACCCGCAGGTACATCCTTGGTCACCACCGCATTAGAACCAATACGCGCACCCTTATTAACAACAATAGGTCCAAGCACCTTAGCGCCTGCCCCTACCACCACTCCATCACAGAGTGTTGGATGACGCTTACCTTTATTCCAGCTAGTGCCGCCTAAAGTCACCCCATGATAAAGCGTGCAATCGTTACCGATTTCAGCAGTTTCACCCACCACAACACCCATGCCATGATCAATAAAAAAGCGATTCCCAATGGTCGCACCAGGGTGAATTTCAATCCCTGTCATCCAGCGACTAAAAGTAGATAGAAAGCGGGCCAGCCACTTCAATCCCTTGAGCCATAACCAGTTCGCTAGACGGTAATGTATAATTGCATGCACCCCCGGATACGTCGTTAATACCTCGAAGGTATTTCGCGCCGCAGGGTCGCGTTCAAAAACACAGGCTACGTCTTCTCGAATTCGTCGTAACATTATTCTTTAACCTTCATTCTTTCCATTTTTATCAATATCATTAGCGACCTTAGCTTTACGCTGAACCGCCGCCAAAATACCGCGCATCATACTTACTTCCATAGTATCCAACCCTGTTCTTTGGAACATCCGTCGTAAACGTGTCATAAGCTGTTTAGGAGTATTGGGATCAAGGAAGCCAATATCAACCAAGGAATCCTTTAAATGGTCAAAAAATCTTTCTAAATCCCCATGAGGAGCCAATTCGTAATCCCACTCGACACCCCATTTATTGGCGCATCCCTCACCCGCCTCAGCAGACTCACCCGCCTCAGCAGACTCACTCTCTAATGCCGACATACGCATCTCATAACACATGACCTGCACAGCAGCGGCGATGTTTAATGAACTGAAGTCAGGATTGGTAGGAATATGAACATGAGCATTACACTTATGCAGTTCTTCATTGGTCAAACCACGAGATTCTCGACCAAATACCAAGGCGACACTATTATTATTTGCGACCGCCTGTCTTGCTTTGGCGCCACACTCTCGCGGCGAACATAATGGCCAAGGGATGTGCCGGCCACGTGCACTGGTACCAATAACCAAACCACAATCTGCAACCGCTTCATCTAAACTCGATACAATAATACAGCTATCTAATATCTCAGACGCGCCAGAAGCACGAACAATGGCATCACCATCAATCACTGCGATCGGGTCAACGAGCACTAGCTGAGTGATGCCCATATTTTTCATTGCTCGGGCCGCAGCGCCGATATTGCCGGAATTGGTAGTATTTACTAAAACGATTTTAATCTGATCTAACATGAGGCTTCTTCTACTTACTATAAGGCAGCCCAGCATTCTAGCAGCCCAAATGCCTTGAAGATACGAAAAAGCCCGATAGCAATTCTTTTCAGCTAATTTCTTTGTTATACTCGCGCGTTCACCGTTCTTTAAGAGATTAGTAGCCCTATGCAACCGCTTGTAAACCTTGCGCTGCGTGCTGCACGTAATGCAGGACAAGACTTAGTCCGTAGCTTGGACCGTTTCGATCCCTACCAAAGTAGCGATCAGGAAAAATCAAAATTTGTAGCTGACTGCGCCATCGGCCTTGAAAAGAGCATCATTTTTGAGCTCAAAAATGCCTGCCCAGAAGATAGCTACCAAGGCCGTGAAACTGGATTTCATAGCCCTGCTGAAGGAACCCCAAGAAATCAATGGCAAGTATGTGTCATCGATGACCTGGTTAACTTTCGCGTAGGCCTACCTGATTTCGCGATCATCGTTAGCTGCTTAGTGAATGGCAAGACCGAACATACGGTTGTTACCAATCCAATGAACGGTGACGAATTCAGCGCTAGCCGTGGCCGTGGTGCGCAGCTAAACAATCGCCGCTTACGCTGTGGCCAACTGCGTGAGATCAACCAAGCATTGATTGGTTTTAAAACCCCAAATCATAGCGAAGGTGAACGCGCCTTTGAAAATAGCCAGAAAATCACCAACCTTATAAGCCAAGCCAATGACGTTCGTGCTTTAGGCAGCAGCGTATTGATGATGGCTTATACCGCAGCAGATCGCCTACACGGCGCCATGCTTTGCGATATGGATGAGTTTTCATTGAATGCGGGTAGCTTAATCGCTCATGAAGCAGGTTGTTTAACCGCGAATATAACAGGAGAGCCTTTAATTAAAGCCCCTGCAGATATTTTCGTCGGCAACCCACGTCTATTAAAAGAATTGATTCAGAAAGTTTAAGCATCTGCTACTTTCTGTTACAAAGCTTTTGAACAAGCCTCTTTTTGCTGGCTATACTGTAAATATTACATTGACAGTATCCAGCATAAAGGGGCTTTTTTATGTCACTGTGGAATCAAACCAGACTCGCAATGATCGAGTTTTTTAACCGTTTAGGGCAAATACAATCTCCAGACGGAGATGTGATACTGACCTGCCCCCTGCGCCGTCTTCCCAAAGTTGCAACCATCCCAATTAAGCAATGCCCACAAAACCAAAGACACTAGAAAGAAGCGCTACAAGGTAAATAGCTTTTCTCACGGCTCAATTAACAGGCACAAAAAAGGGCGAAAAATCCGCCCTTTTCTTTTTCTAAAACTCTTTAGCAGCAATATTAGCCACGAACAACTGAAACATCTTCAGCTTGTGGTCCTTTCTGACCGCGTACTACCATGAACTTAACCCGCTGACCTTCAGTCAAAGAACGATGACCTTGACCACGAATTGAACGGAAGTGAACAAATACATCTTCACCGTCATCCCAAGTAATAAATCCAAAACCTTTCTTCACGTTAAACCACTTTACCATGCCGCGCTCACGACCATCATCAACATCACTCTCTACAACTGTACCACTTGAGCGATTACGGCGACGACGAGATGGAACAGCTAAAGCAGCTGCAAAAGCGATGGCGAAAAAGATCAACGCCACAGTAGTATAAATGGCACCAATATTAGGCAAAGTAGAAAGACTCTCAGCCAAGGTAGCGCCTGATGCTAAAACAATACCTGTTAATACTTTATTCAAAGCCAACTTCAAAATAAACGGGGCAATTAGTGCGAGCACTAAACTCACAAGAACTTTTCTAATCATAATACCTTTCATGCGTTTCTCTCTTCGATGCAAATTTTTGTCTGTTTTTCTTTTGCTTAAGACCAAATAGAAGCCAACAAGCCTAGCTATAAAAGCCTAATTCATTACAAAAATCAACATGATAGAATAGCAAAGCAGCCGTACTGCAATTAATACCCACATTTGATCAAATAATGTACAATAAATTATTAAAATCCACTATTTCTTTGACCCACAACTCATAGCCTGCAACAATTCGAAAAAATCCATAGAGATCCTTATGACAAACCCACAAGACGACAAACAACAGCTGCAAATAGAGCAACTTGAAACTAAGGTTGCTTACCTAGAGCATCACGTAGAACAACTAAACGATGCCTTAGTTGAATTGCAACTGGATAATAAAACGGCCAAAGATGCACTTAAATACCTTTACCAGCAGATACAAAGTATTGGCGGTAGCCAAGGGGCTCAAAATTCTGGAAGTTTCATCGAACCTCCTCCTCCTCACTACTAATTAACGCCGACAAAAGAGCGCTAATTCCCCCTACCCTCTTTGGTTTTGTGTAAATAAGAGTAACTGACGGTGGTTATTAGCGCTAAAGCCATTTAATCCAGTGCATTGTGCAGGTAAACTTACCGCGCATTTACATTGGAATTGTTAATATGAATTTAATCACGGCGATTAAAAATGGTTTATTTCGTTTAAACCAGCGCTTGATCCACACTTTAATCAAAACAAAAATTATCGGGCCAACGGTTCAAGACCTTGGCTTAGACAGTAACAAGCCCATCGTTTACGCTTTACAGTATCAATCCTACGGCCAAGAACTCGTGGTCGATAAGATTATCACCGAAGCAGGCTTGCCGAGTACTCTTAGCGCCCATATCGGCGAACACAATAAGAGCATCAATCCATTTTTTTCCAGCTACAAACGTGCCGGAGCGCCTTTTCGTAAGCGCGGAATTCCTTTAGTTTCAAAACGCCTTACCCGCTGGATTGATCTCATTCGCGAACAAGAAGATCAAGACATTCAAATTGTACCGGTCGTGGTTTATTGGGGACGTAGTCCCGATAAGGAACGTTCATTTCTAAAAATCTGGTTACAAAGCAGTGGCAAGCTTGGTGGCCGTCTATTAACCATGTTTGCCATCATACTAAACGGCCGAGAAACTGCCCTGCGCTTCAGCACCCCCATTTCTCTGCGGCAGCTGATTAACGAAGGTAAAGATACGGAAATTACCGCGCGCAAACTGTCGCGAGTTTTACGCGTTCATTTCCGCCAAGTGAATGCCACCGTACTGGGGCCAGATTTATCCCATCGCAGTACGCTCGTTCATCAACTGCCACGCAAGCCTATGGTACTTGAAGCCATTGAAGAAGAGATGAAGATCAAAGGTATCAGCCGTAAAAAAGCCAATGCCCTAGCCCTTAAATATGCGGATGAGATTGCTGCCAATATGACTCATGGTGCTATTCGCTTCTTAGATGTCCTGCTGACTTGGGTTTGGAACAAAATTTATAACGGCGTTAATGTTTATAATATTGAACGCCTGCAAAATACCAATAAAGATAATCAGATCATTTATGTGCCTTGCCACCGCAGCCACATCGATTATTTATTATTATCTTACGTGCTTTACCACAATGGCCTACAAGTGCCTCACATTGCTGCGGGCATCAATCTGAATATGCCGATTGCCGGGCCTATTTTACGCCGCGGTGGAGCTTTCTTTATGCGCCGCACGTTTAAAGGTAATAAATTATACGCTGCAGTATTCGATGAATACCTGCATTCTGTTTTCAGTAACGGCTATTCAACCGAATATTTTGTTGAAGGTGGCCGCAGTCGTACTGGCCGCACGCTAAATCCCAAAGCGGGCATGTTAGCCATGACACTACGCAGCTACTTACGCGATTCTCGTAAAACCATTATCTTTATGCCGGTATACGTCGGTTACGAAAAAGTTTTTGAGTCCAGTAGTTATCAAGGCGAGCTAAAGGGTAAAAAGAAAAAGAAAGAAGGCTTAGGCAGCATATTTGCATCATTACGCAATATGAAACGCTCCTTTGGCAAGGTACGCGTAACCTTTGGTGACCCGATAAACTTTGATAACTTACTTGATAAAGAACAACCGAACTGGCGCGAACAGCGTAGTGATAATAACTTCAAACCCGACTGGACATCTAGGGTGGTTAATAAAATGGCACTTGAAGTGGCTACGCAAATCAATAACGCAGCCTCTGTTAATCCAATAAATTTAGTCGCTACTGGTTTATTAGCAACACCGCATTTAGCGATGGATGCCCAACTTCTTGCCAACCAGCTTGACGATTATAAGCGCCTATTACAATCACTGCCTTATACCGATTTAGTTGAAATACCCGAGGGTGATGGTAAAGAATGGATCGCCTATGCTGAAAATATGGGAATGGTATCCATTGGCAAGCATAGCCTAGGGGACATTATTCAAGCGGATGATAGTCAAGCAGTCTCATTAAGCTATTATCGCAATAACGTCTTCCACATTTTTGCCATGCCTTCTCTGTTGGCCAGCTTATTCGTCAATAACCGCGAACATGAACTCGAAGAAATTCAAACTCTATGCGCCTTCTTATATCCGTTCTTTAAAGCTGAATTATTCTTACGCTGGGAGCTGGAAGAGCTACCCGAGGTGGTTGATACTTGGCTAGAAGCATTAGTGGGCTTAGGCTTGCTAGAGCGCCAAGGCGACCTCTTTAGTCGCCCTGCGGCGAACTCAAACGAGTACGTTAAACTTGCGGGCTTTGCTAATGTTGCGATGCAAACTCAAGAGCGTTATTTTCTGACACTGTCCTTGCTGAATAAAGTGGGCAGCGGCCAGATCAATGCAAAAGAATTAGAAGAGCAATCATCTATTCTTGCTTCGCGAATTTCGGTCTTACACGGCATTAGCACTCCAGAGTTTTTTGATAAAAACTTATTCCGCACCTTAATCGAACAATTATTGGTACAAGGCTTATTAGTGAATAACGAAGAAGGCCAATTGACCTTTGATGATAGCCTAACGGCTATGACGGAAGAACTTGAGCGAGTATTGGACGCCAGCCTGCGTCAGAGTATTTTACAGATTACCTGGCAGCAATAGCTAACCGCCGCTCGTAATAACTAAGACCAAGCAAACTCATTCAGTTTGCTTGGTCTGGTTAATTCACATTCTGCTTAATTCAAAGCTTGCTTAGCTTAAGACTCACCTAATCCACAATTAAGCTTTGCTGACTTTAGCCTTACTGTAGATATCAAAACGGTTTGCCTTACCCAATAAAGAATAACTAGGTGCCTTCCCCGCTAATGGCGGTGCCTTAGCAGGCCGTTTCACTACTATACGACAACGAGCAATCGCATCCGCTTGCGCCCACAATTGATCCTCATCGACATCAGCCCCAACCAAAGAGCGAAACAGTTTCATTTCTTTCTTTGCTTCTGCCGATGCCGTCGTGTGAGGAAACATAGGATCAAGATACACAATATCGGGCTGCTTATATCCCAATTTAAGCCAATCACCTAGCAGCTCAATAGAATTTCCCTGCAATAATTTCATCCGCGCCATGATGTCAGCAACTTCCACTTCACCTTGAGCGCACTGCAAACCACTTTTTAGCAACAGATATACCACAGGGTGGCGTTCAATAAGCGTGACATCACAACCTAACGTTGCCAGCACAAAAGCATCTCGACCCAAGCCTGCTGTTGCATCCAATACTGTCGGCTTATAAGCACCACTAATACCAACGGCCTTAGCAATACTCTGGCCATTACCACCACCGTATTTACGCCGATGAGCGCTAGCACCACTTACGAAATCAACCAGCACCGGCCCAGGAGCTTTTTTGCCCCCTTGCTGAAGACTAATACGGTCTCCATCGACCATGAGATACAAACCTTCCTGCTTTAGGCGATCAATATCTGTTAGTTCAACTTGCCACTCTTTCGCCCACTCAAGCAAATCAAAGAGTTCGGTATTCGCTTGTTGAATTATTCCGTCCAGTATTGTCATTAAACAAACCAGATTAATAAAATAGCGCCTAAGGCTAGGCGATAAACAACAAAAGGCAGCATTCCAATACGATTGATCATTGCTAGAAAGAAATAAATACAAACATAAGCACTCAGCGCAGAGATAAATGCAGCCAAACCAATTTCAGTCCAATCAACCTGTGCTGTTTGCTCAACCAACTCTTTGGCTTTCAACAATCCCGCCGCCAAAATTAAGGGAATTGAGATTAGAAAAGAGAATCGCGCTGCGGATTGACGCCCAAAGCCTA
>JAESQF010000113.1 GCA_016765295.1 Oleispira sp. | reverse complement strand
ATCTCCCCCTATTCAGCCATTACCCCATGCTCAAGCAGCAACTCGAGCCGCAACAGTTTGCTTGCTTGCCAACCCCTGTTAAAGCCTTACCCGGCTTAGGAACTAATGCCTGGATAAAACAAGACGACCTGACTCACTCTGATTATGGTGGTAATAAAATACGAAAGTTGGATTTTGTCTTAGCAGATATTAAGCGCAAGCATAAAAAACACGTTATAACGTTTGGCGCGACAGGGACTAATGCGGGAGTCGCAACCGCCATGATGTGTTATCGCAATCAACTAAGATGCAGTATCTATTTATTCGAACAGCCGCTAACGCAAACAGTAAAAGATAATATCGCCTTGATGCAGGCCTATGGAGCAGAACTAATTTTTTGCGGCTCATTATTAAAAACGGTTTTAAAATTTTATGCCAGCCGCTATCGATTAAACCGTGATAGTTATTTTCTTTGGGCAGGTTGTTCAAATGCTGTGGCGACATTCGCTTATATCAACGCAGCATTCGAGTTAAAACAACAAATTGAAGCAGGACAATTACCCGAGCCAGAACATATATTTGTTGCTGTTGGCAGCTGCTCCACCCTCGCCGGCCTTACCTTAGGGGCTAAGTTGTGTGGACTCAATAGTAAGATTATTGGTATTCGTGTCGCTCCCGCTTATTTAGGACCTTTTCCTGCCTGCACCGAAGGCGAAGTAAATAAGGTCATTAAACAGGCCGCTAAGCAAATGACTAAATGGGGAATTAAAATACCAGAGCAGATACCATGCTGTCATTTCAGCGATCACTTTTATGGCGAAGGTTATGGTATCGCCAGTGAAAAAAGCCTGAGTGCCATCGATACTTTTAAGGCCCAAGGGATTGCACTGGAAAATACCTATTCAGCTAAAGCAGCGGCGGCCTTTTTACAGCAGCTTAATTTTAATAGGGAAGGAGAAATAAATACGCAGCCGCAACTGTTTTGGCAAACCTTTAATAGCGCGGACTCATTAGCCCAGATAGAACCTGAGCTAATGAAAAAAGAATTCCTAAGCCCTAAACTTAAAGCGTATTTGGCGGGTTAAATTAATAAGGCCAACGCCCAAGCATCTGACCTTGTTCATTGTTTAATGTGAAGGATTTAATTGTTTTGGGTATTTTTACCAACAGACACGGAGATGTAATTACCTGTGCTTGCATACTGTCCGCTGGGGGTTGATGTGCAATACGAGTTACCTGCCAATGATCTTGTTCTAATAGCCAATTAGTCAATTCTAACCGATAACCTGAGCTCGACTTTTGCCCAGCACTAATAATAAGAATACTTTCTTGAGTAAAATCAACTTGAGCAGACTCTAACTGCTGCCTTGCCGCGATAGGTAAAGCATTCCATTCATCTTCTTGCTCTAACCAGATCTGGCTGTCAGTTTGGGTAATAAAGCACTGTTGACTCGCTGTACTCTTAGGCACCTGATAAACCATTTGTGCCGGTTGCGAACCGCAAGCGGATAGTAAACTTATTAACACGATAAAAAATGAAATAATTAAAGAATGTTTCACGTTATTGATTGACCTTATTTTGATCTTGTTTAGATTTGCTCGAGATAACCGCTTGTTTAGTATCTTCTATAGAAGGCTCGGCACCCTCAATGACAGGCTTAGGCCTTTTGATGGCTCTAGGGCTTATTAGTTCCCCATCAAATACCGATGCCGCGCCGATACTACTGGTTAAATAATTAACCGTCATATTTATATCTAAAGCAGGCTGCTCTTCACTAATCACTAAGATACTAGACTGGGCAAGTGTTGGGTATTGGCCACACGACTCCCCTGCATCACAAATAAAATCATCAAAGTCCAAATCTGAGCCAGTCGTGACGGTATAGCGGCCTTTTGACAACCCCGTTATCTGATAGCTATATTGGCCATTTTCAGCAATCAAAGCACGACTACTTGCTTTCGAAGGAATAAACCCGTCTTCATTAGGCTCAGCATCAGGATCAAAAATGATCACATACTGAACCCCTGCATTCGCAGTCAATTGAGCATTGCCAACTTGTAGCACGACTTCAATCACCACATCATCAATACTTACGACATCAGAAGAAACTACAATGTTTGCTACATACGCTCCTTCATCCATATTTCCACGAGCGACCGTCACAATATACTCTCCTAATCCTGACGACTTATTTAATGCAAGCCAAGATCCTCCGCTGCCATTTTCAGCATCATTAACAGTGACCGAAATAGTCCCCAGTTCACTGAAATCATCTACACCACTACCGATGAGAGTAAAAAATCGCATAATCTGACTGACATCAAAAAACACACTACTATCAGAAGTCAGTATCTTCGGCACCCCGCGACCTAATACTGCCAATACCGCTTTATGTGCATCAATAAACCCATAACCAAACTTATTATCCTTACCTACATCGCCAATATCTTGGGTTAAATTACCCGCAACCAAGAGGCTACGAAATTCAGTATGATTTAAATTCGGTTTTTCCGATTTCATTAACGCAACAACCCCCGCGACATGAGGAGCGGCCATTGAAGTTCCCTGTAAATAGCCATACGTAAATTCCGCCGTGCCATTTCGGTCATCTCCCCAACTACTCAATATTCCCTGGTCACTCGTAAGATCACCTCCGGGAGCCGCTACATCAATAAGGTTACCAAAATTAGAATAACTGGCTAATTCCGTATTACGATTCGTCGCAGATACCGATATTACTTGGTCATATCCCGCGGGATAAAAAGGTGCCGAGGTTGATTCATTACCTGCCGCCGCAATCACGATAATACCTTTTGCTACCACCGCCTCATAAACCGCTTGTTCAATGTCAGAAAAACCTGGCCCCCCTAAGCTTAAATTAATGATATCTGCTGCATTAGCACTAGGAACATTACTGCATACAGAGTTATCAGAACGGCTTAACTGAGCAGCAAAACAGATGCCCGCTATAATCTCGAAACTGGTACCACCATCTTGCCCTAAAACTCTAACCGGCATGATTTTCACCCCTGGAGCGATTCCAGTACCACCACTATCATTCCCTTCTACCGCTGCAATCGTGCCCGCAACATGAGTGCCGTGAAAACTACTGTGTTGACCACCAATGCTTTGATCACCGGGGTCGTTGGCATCCGAATCATTATCGATGAAGTCATAACCTGCGACAAGATTGCTCGCTAAATCTGGGTGAGCGGTTAATACTCCAGTATCAAGAACAGCGACCGTGACTGCGGCACTGCCGCGATTATTCAACGCTTGCCAAGCAGATTCTAAATTTATGCTGTCGTAGTGCCATTGACTGGTATACAAAGGATCCTCAACAGCAGCCAGTGTTGGGTAACGTTTCCAGTTTGGCTCAGCGTATAAGACATCATCTTGCGCGGCGAGCAAGCGGGCCACCTGCAACGTTTGCCAGCGACTATCGTTCTCTAAAGAGGCACTGTAGCTTATATTTTTTGCTGCCATGAATTGACGAGCACTGGTCAAAGACAACGCCATGATGCGCCCTAGGTTCATACGAGTGGCCAGACCTTGAAGGTTATTCAGACTCTGAATTTGAACATTAGATTGAGATGGAGCGCTATTACCCGCTGATTCCTTCATCATCACGATTAACTCACCGGCAACAAAATCTGCGCTTTCAGCTACCGCTTCAATCTGCAAAGAATAATTACCATGACTGTGTCGCTCTTTAATTCTTCCCTCAACTACAACTTCGGCCGAAGTCGGAAAAATAGCGGTTAACTTAATGAAATAGTTGCCAGTTGTAGGCACAACAAAAGGAGTGTTTAAGTGCCCAGAGTCTTCTTCAGTACTTGCTTGAAAGCTAGGAGTTTCTCTATTTTCGCTCGTGAAAATCTGAAATTGAATCGTTTCAAACGAGCGATTATCCTGATCAGCAACTTGTAAATTAATCGTCTGATCTTTCTGCAACCGAACCTGATAATAATCAACTGTATCGTTTGCATCGACAACCCCAGACAAACGACTGTTCGCTGCTAAAGGCTGAGCACTAGCAAAGCTATCATTCTCTGCGTTAGGCTCTGCAGGCTCCCGAGTATCGACATCAACAAGGGTGTTTAATGCCGCGAATATCGTACCGCTAATGGAACCAGACTGAATAATCACATCATTTGCCGCCGTACCACTTTTACCACTGACCGTTTCATACCGTAAACGTATTTGATGAACACCGGCTTGATTAAAGGTATGGGTCACACTGTCACTGCGGGCGGAACTGTGACTGACAAAATCCTCATCACTAAATTGCCACTGAATAGAAGACAGCTCTTCATTTGCATCAAATGAGAACTCCCAGACTGCAGGAATCACATTCTCTTTAGAAAGGTAGCCAATTTCCACAACATCATTGCTAAAACCGCCAGCACTATCACTGCTCTCGCTGCAACCAGATAGTAATATACTAACCACAAGAACAAACAGCCCTAATACTCTATGCCAAGAAACATTTATCATATACTTCAAATACCAAAATTTTTATGCATTATANCTATNACCAGTTTAGCCTGATTTNATTNGACAGCCTAACGGCGATTAATAGCTAATATGTAGATTGGATAGCATTTTAAGAACAAATGATTCNGCAGNGGATGAATCATTAGCCATAACGTTTACTCAAGCATTTNTATCCTACACTCAAGCTATGAAATCANGCGATTACCATNATCCACAAACNGGTCAATGCTCAAATACCCTATCACTTTCAGAAGAGTCAGAAGGGCTATGNTTTTGGCATCAAAATACCCTAAAAGANGAAGAGGGACTGAAAGATAANCTAGAGCAACAAGCNGCTNAAAATCACCGATTAAGCGGTTATCAACTGCGAAAAAGCCAACTCAGTGGNATCAACCTCGTTAATATCGGTCACAAAGAAGGCTTTGCCCTTATTGATTGTGACTTATATCGCGCTAATTTAAGCGAAGCACATTTGTTTGGCTGCGACTTTTCAGGCTCNTCACTGATGAAAGCGGACTTACGCTTTTCTAATTTACACTGTGCCAATTTTACNGGCTGCAATCTATTGGGTACTCGCTTAGAAGGATGTCGATTAGATAACGCGGTTTGGGGCGAGCAAATAATTCAAGAACAGCAAGCAAAGCAAGCTAAAACAGAAGCCAGCCGGCGAGATTATTGGCAGCAAGCAGAAGAAATCTATCGTAATTTAAGAAAAGCGACGGAACAAGAAGGGTTATTTGAAATTTCTGGGCACTTTTTTGAACGTGAAATGGTCATGCGCCGATTTCAGATGCCANTGNTCTCTAGCCGGCGACTGTTCTCNAAAATTGTCGACGCTTTTTGTGGTTATGGTGAGCGCCCAATTCGTGTTGTTATGTTTTCGATGATCGCTATTCTATGCTTTGGCGCAGGTTACTTTTTACTGGGCATCAACGATAACGATATTCTGATTGCTATCAATACCAACAATTCACTACTTGAAAATATTCAGCATTTTCTCACCTGCTGTTACTTTAGCGTAGTTACCTTTACCACCTTAGGCTATGGGGATTTAACGCCTTTGGGGTTATCGCGATTTTTAGCCGCAATAGAGGCTTTTATTGGCAGCTTTACCCTCGCCCTGTTTGTGGTTGTCTTCGTTAAGAAAATGACTCGCTAGCCTGCTTTAAGCTATTTGATTGGTTATTTTCAAACGGAAGAACTCTTCCTCTAAGCTATCTGCGACCTTCTTTTTTCCTACACTGGTTAAATAACGAATCAAGTTATTTAATAACAGCTCTGCTTGCGCCTTAGCTTCCTGGCGAAAGGTCACAGGCTCAGAAATATCGACCATCATAGACAGCATATTAAAATGGGCATCCGATAATACACGCTCCCATTGTGGCTGTTTTTGGTAGGTATTTAGCGCATGAGCAAGATTCATACTGGCCAATGTATAGTATTTCATAAATGTCGTGCGTTGCTTATTGCTCGACAGCCCAGATTTTGCAAAACCTAGCGCTTTTTCGAATTGCAATATCGCATTTTTATAGTCACCTTGATTATAAAATTGGCTGCCAGAGCATGTTGTTAATTCCCAATCAATTAATAGCCGCTGCAAGTGCGATTGTGACTTCATTTTCTTGTCCGTAAAAAACTTAAACATGATCTCCACCTCTTTAAATAGGAATGATTATCATTCAAGCATTAAAATAGACACTTTGCAAGTCTCGTAATTCAATAAATCCCCCTAAAATCCTAATAAAAGTAAGTCAGCCACACAACCTTGGTCTAGACTTTAAAAATGGTCGTAGATCATTCAAAGGCTCAGTGCCAAGTTCGTTACCCATGTAATTACTCATACGGAGTATGACGAGTGCAGGATAAAGAGTTACAGGATAAATATCGTCAACAAATTCCTGACCTATTGGCTCAGCTTGAGAATGCAGCAAAGGACTGGATGAGCGAACCAGAACGCGAAAATTTCGACCTGTTTTTCACCAAAGTTTTGGATATTAGTGGCAGCGCTGAAATGTTTGGCCAAATGTCTATTGGTGCGGTGGCAAAAACCTTACAAGCAGAAATGTCATCATTTTTTAGGTCACACAAAATACCTGACAAGATTGAAAGTAAGCGTATTCTCGGTATTAACAAACAACTTGTTAGCATGATGCAACAGCCTGCGGATGATCAAAATACCGAAATTCGTGAAGTTCTTTTTAAGCCAAAAATATTGGATAATGAACTGCTGCATATTTTATTACTTGAAGATGATCCTAAGCTCGCTCAAGATATTAAACACAAATTATCCAGTACCAGTTTTGAAATCACCGTCATTCCAGGCATCGCTCAAATACACCCAAGCTTCCAAACTAATACCTGCTGCATTATCGCAAACTTAGACAATCTCAATAATAAACAAATTCAATTATTGGGGGAGGTTGAAGAAGTACGCTCCTCTTTGCCTCTCATATTTATCTCTCAGGACAATAGCATTGATGCGCGCTTGAAAGCGGTTAAAGCTGGCGGACAAGCGTTTATCGTTAAACCCATCGATTATACCCAACTGTTACAAGCCATTGATTCACTCACAGAGCGAGACTTAGCACACAAATTTCGTGTCTTAATCGTCGATGACCAAAAATCGCTGTCAGATTATTACGCCAGTATTTTACGCAGTGCTGATTTTGAAGTACTAACGGTGAATGATCCTCAGCATGACTTAATGCCAGCATTAACAGATTTTGTGCCAGACCTTATTTTACTTGACCTTTATATGCCCTATTGTAACGGCCAAGATCTTGCGGGTATCATCCGTCAAATGGGTAACCTACTCAGTGTGCCTTTGGTATTTTTATCTGCGGAATCCAGTTCTGATTTACAGTTGCGCGCGATGTCTACTGGGGCGGATGCGTTTTTAACCAAACCCGTATCATCAGACGATTTGTTATTAACCGTTCAATCACGTATTAAGCGTGGCCGAGCAGTATACGACTTGGTGACTAAAGATCCTCTGTCTGGTTTATTGAATCGCCGAGAAAGTATTCGTCGGTTAGATGAAGAAATATCTCGTAGCCGCCGTGAAGGCATTCCTCTTTCGGTCGCGATGTTAGATCTTGATAAATTTAAAAACATTAATGATACCCTGGGTCACGCTATTGGCGACTGGGTGATTAAATTTTTTTCCCGCAGTATGCAAAAGGTTTTTCGTGAAAGCGATATCATCGGTCGCTATGGTGGTGAAGAGTTCTTAGTTATTTTTCCCAATACAGCACCAGAGACGGCTCAACTTGCCTGCAAGCGGCTTAAAAAATACATAAAGGAGTGTGAAGCCGACCTGCCTTTACCTTTTACCTACAGCGGGGGCTTAGCGCTTTGGGGAAATAACGAAGACAGCCACTCTATATTAGAACGGGCAGATATTGCGCTGTATAAAGCGAAAGAGAAAGGCCGCAATAAAGTTATTACGGCCACCGACAATAAATAAAAGGCTACTGCACTCGAAAACGAAGTTTATCGCCTTCTACTTCTGCAATGATTTCATCCCCAGCTTGAAATTCATCCGATAAAATCGCTTGGGCAAGAGGATTTTCGATCCAACGCTGAATTGCCCGTTTTAAAGGGCGTGCGCCAAAAACAGGGTCATAACCTAAATCAACCAATTTAGCTTTCGCTTCGCTACTGAGTGTCAGTGATAACTCTCGCTCAGCCAAGCGCTCTGAAAGTTGCTGTAATTGAATATCAGCAATACCGGCAATTTGCTCTTTAAGCAGTGGATGAAAGACCACGGATTCATCGATGCGATTAATAAATTCAGGGCGAAAGTGAGAACCGACTATTTCCATCACTGCATCGCGCATNGCTTCATAATTTTGATCCAAATTATCGCTATCTGAACCCAGCGCCATCGTTTGAATAACATCAGAACCTAGGTTCGACGTCATCACCAATACCGTATTCTTAAAGTCGACTCGACGACCCTGCCCATCCGTTAACTGGCCATCATCTAATACCTGCAACAAAACATTAAACACATCAGGATGGGCTTTTTCGACTTCATCTAACAAGATGACAGAGTAAGGTTTGCGGCGCACAGCTTCGGTTAAATGCCCACCTTCTTCATACCCCACATAACCCGGNGGCGCACCGATTAAGCGAGCAACAGAATGCTTTTCCATATATTCCGACATATCGATGCGTATCATGGCATCGTCACTATCGAATAAGAAATTCGCCAGTGCCTTACAAAGCTCAGTTTTACCGACCCCCGTTGGCCCTAAGAATAAGAAAGAACCGTTTGGACGATTAGGATCACTGAGCCCTGCGCGAGAACGACGCACAGCATTGGATACTGCAGTAATCGCTTGCTCTTGGCCAATAACTTGATGATGCAGTTCATCTTCCATGCGCAGCAACTTTTCGCGCTCGCCCTCTAGCATTTTAGTAACGGGCACCCCTGTCCATTTAGAAACAACCTCCGCTATCTCGTCTTCAGTGACTTTATTACGCAATAACTTAAAGACATGGTTGCCCTGAGCTTCGGCTTCATCTGCTGAACTCAATTTCTTTTCTAACTCGGGAATAATGCCGTACTGTAACTCCGACATTTTTTGTANATCACCTGCTCGACGAGCCGCTTCCAAATTGGCNTTTTCAGCTTCTAATGTCTCTTTAATCTCAGACGCACCTTCTAACAAGGCTTTCTCATGCTTCCAGACTTCTTCCAATTCTAAATAAGCACGTCCTGATTTATTAATCTCTTCGTTTAAATCACTCAGTCGTTGCTGCGCTGCTTCATCAGTTTCTTTGCGTAGCGCTTCCCGTTCTATTTTTAATTGAATTAAACGGCGCTCTAACTTATCCATTTCTTGTGGCTTAGAATCNATTTCCATACGGATAACCGAAGCCGCTTCATCNATCAAATCAATCGCTTTATCNGGTAACTGACGATCAGGGATATAACGACTAGAAAGTTTTGCCGCGGCGATTATCGCGCTATCAGTAATCTGNACNCCATGATGCACTTCGTAACGTTCTTTTAAGCCGCGCAAAATGGCNATGGTATCTTCTTCATTAGGCTCNTCNACTAAAATCCNTTGNAAACGACGCTCTAATGCAGCATCNTTNTCNATAAANTCACGGTATTCATCNANGGTNGTCGCNCCNACNCAATGCAACTCNCCNCGGGCCAATGCNGGCTTTAACATATTNCCTGCATCCATGGCACCATCGCCTTTGCCAGCACCTACCATNGTNTGTAGCTCNTCAATAAAGAGAATTATCCGCCCTTCATCTTTAGCCACATCCTTCAATACNGACTTTAAACGCTCTTCAAATTCACCGCGAAATTTTGCNCCCGCAATTAATGCCCCCATATCCAAAGAAAGTATGCGTTTATTCTTTAACCCTTCAGGCACTTCNCCATTAATAATACGCTGAGCAAGACCTTCNACTACNGCNGTTTTACCNACCCCNGGNGCACCAATTAATACCGGATTATTTTTNGTNCGACGTTGTAATACTTGNATNGTNCGNCGAATTTCATCATCACGNCCAATCACNGGATCTAGCTTNTTNTGNTCTGCNCGNTCNGTTAAATCNATACAGTATTTATCTAACGATTGNCGATTGTCTTCTGCATTAGCATCNTTCACCTGCTCTCCTCCNCGGATATCATCAATCGCTTTATCTAAAGTNTTTTTATCTAAACCTTGCTGCTGCAACAGTTTGCCTACAGCGCCACGTTCTTCAAGTGCCACTACAATGAACAACTCACTGGAAACAAACTGATCGCCACGCTTTTGTGCTTCTTTATCGATGAGATTTAATAAGCGCCCAAGCTCTGGGGCTATTTGGATATTGCCATCTGGGGTAGCCACTGTGGGCTGATCCGCTAATATTTTNTNCAGCTCTTGTTCAAAGCTAGGCACTTGAATACCCGCTTTACGCAATAAAGTACGAACTGAACTATTAGTTTGCTGCAATAACGCTAATAACAAATGCACACTATCAATTTGATTGTGGTCATGACCCAAAGCAATACTTTGTGCTTCGCTTAGGGCATTTTGTAAACTGGTGGTTAAACGATCCATTCTCATCAAGAGACTCCTAAATAACGATTATAAGAAGAATAGAAATAAATTCTTTGTTCTGCATTAGAAATGGCGATGAATTATTATTTATCAAGGTTTCTATGCTTGATATGAATCAATTCCATGTTTATATTCAGTAAATTCCTCCACTAAATAAGTGCCACNGCTAAGGTAATTACAAAGGTCATTAATCCGCTACTTGAATAGCAAATAGACCAATCACTACTATACTCGTAGATGAATATCTATTTTTGCGAGATCCCCATGAAATCCTCATCCTTACGCATCAAATTAATGGCCGCAAGTCTAATTATGCTGCTCGCCATGGCTTTGGTGCTGAGCATTAACGTGAACCGAGCGTTAAATAATTCTGGCAATACCCTTAGCGAACGCACTCAAGCAGATTTAAAAGCGGCGGTATACGACCAGCTCAAAGCGGAAGCCACTGGCTACGGCAATAAAGTCGCAAGTTATATTAACTCGGCCTATCAAGTTCCTTTGACAATGAAATCCATTATTGAAGCCAGCATCAATTCCGCGCAAGCACCTTTTAGCCGCAGCCAAATAAATCTATTAGTCAAAGCTCAGCTCGCCGCAAATACGAATATCAGTTCTATGTATACCCAGTTTGAAACTGATGGTTACGATGCTAATGATATTGCCTACCAAGATAGCAGCGCGGATTATAACGCTCTAAATAGCGGTGCCTTGGAAATCTATTGGGTACGTGATCGTCAGAAAAATCTAGTGCAATACCGCATAGAAAACTCCCAAGAAAAATATGTTGATACGGTTAATGAGTTCGGTATCCGCGAAGCAGAATGGTATCTCTGTGCAAAAGATAATAAAAANCCCTGTGCCATGGAACCTTACATGTACGAAATTGATGAGGGCTATGAAGAACTCATGACCAGCCTCACCGTCCCCATATTAATTAATAATCAATTCAGAGGTGTTGTCGGAGCTGACGTTAACTTGCCGAAGTTTCAAACGTTAACCGATAAATTAAGCCAATCGTTATTTTCCGGTGCGGCAAAAGTGACCTTAATAAGTGAGGCTGGCCTAATTGTTGGTAGCAGCCATTATCATGATAAAACTGCNCGACCATTAAAAGAAGCCTTACCTGAGCGCGCCAGTGCATACCTNCAATTAAGCGATGAAAATAATCTATTAGAAACTGAGCAATATTTTGTGATCAGTAAAAGTATTAATATTGTAGCGTCAGGCAATCAATGGCAATTTATTATTGAACTTCCTAAAGATATCGCTCTAGCGAGAGCGCATGCCCTAGTGCAAGAACTCGAAGACAGTTTTACTAGCATTAATACCCAGCAAGTCCTGTTAGCACTCGTGGTGACATTCATAGCGGCTATCATTATGACTTGGATCATAAAATCCATCGTCCAGCCATTGTATGAATTACGTCATAGAATCGACAACCTTGCTAGCGCCGATGGCGACCTAACTCAACAGCTCAAATTAGATACTCATGCCGAGCTGATAGCTTTAAGTGGCGGCTTTAATCTGTTCTTACAAAAACTGCGAGATATGATTAACGANCTAAAAAACGTCAGTCATGAAGTACGCGATTCATCCGTAACCAGCGAGCAAATTAGCCGCGATACCAATAAGCAAACCAGCCAGCAACAATTGGAAATTTCCAGCGTTGTCACCGCAACCAATGAGATGTCNGCTACGTCTCATGAAGTTGCACGTCTTGCACAATCCTCCGCTGATGGCGCGAAGCAAGCACAAGATATTATCAATCGTTCACAATCCGCCCTTTCAGCCGCAGTAGATGGCGTACGGGAGCTATCTAACGACATGAGTAACGCGAGTGAGTCAATTTCTCAAGTTGCTGCCCGTAGTGAAGATATCACCCGCATCATTGATGTGATTAAGGCCATTGCTGAGCAAACAAATTTATTAGCGTTAAATGCAGCTATCGAAGCGGCGCGTGCTGGTGAGCAAGGCCGAGGTTTCGCGGTGGTGGCGGATGAAGTTCGCAGCCTTGCATCGAAAACACAAAACTCCACCGATGAAATNAATACTATGATTCAGAGCCTACAGCAAGAAGTCTCTAAAGCGGTCACCATCATTGATAATAGCAGCGCTAAGGCNGAAGNAAGTGTTNANCAAACCNATCAAGCCTTTACCGCTTTAGGCGAAGTCGTCGCGACGACCAACAGCATTAACGATAATGCAGACCAAGTGGCCGCTGCCGCTGAAGAGCAAAGCCAAGTCGCAGAAGAGATCAATAAAAATCTAACCATTATTGGTGATGCGGCAGATACCTTAGCGCAACTATCTGAGCAATCGCAGCAGAGCAATCAACATTTGATTAAGCAAGTGGATTCACTGGATCAGCAATTAGGCAAGTTACGTACTTAATTATTCGCACCTCATCCAAATGCCTCTATTTATAACGTCTTTGTCTGTTCAGTTTCGTTTTTATAACACACAGTTCTTTGCCCTTGTTTCCTAACCATATCCCCTCTATAAATGAAGAGACGCTTCTATTTTNATGGGGGGCAATTATGATTTCTGACGTATCGAGCACTNATAACTACCGCAGTTGGATTGTGCCTTTTGAATGCGACCAGATTAGCTTGCGCCAAGGTTTAACCAGCCTTGCACAGCTAGGTGCGCCTGCAGAAGANATTCCTTTTATCGTCCGCCTATTAGAAAATCCNGACGGNCTCGGNTTATTACCCGGTAGCGTCGACCTCCACCAGCACGATTGCATTCACTTGGTTTTAGGGCGTGGGTTATTGCCTAAAGACGAAGCCTTTATCATTGGTTTCACTATGGGCAGTACTAAGCGCCTTTCAAGCTGGAACGAGAANCTGTTCTCNTGGATAAGCCATCACTTTTACCCTGAAATTTATCGCTTTAGCAAAGAAGACCTAGAAGTATTCAAGGACGCAATACATCTCGCCCAGATTAGCCATTGCCAAGCATTTGATCGCATCGATTTTGATCGCTACTTAGATATACCGTTAGTCGACATCAGAAAAAAAATCGGCTTAGAAGTCGAGCTCATTCAAACCTACTATCAACTTGAAAAATTNCGCTATCCTCACGCAATAGAAAGTCANCGTCTGTTATCAACAAAGCTCTATGNTCAACCAAATCCGGTTGGGCTTAAGGGATGAAATGAGAGGTGAAAATGAAACATTATTCTATCAANCAATTTTTAACCGCCGTATGGCAAGATTACCTGCTATTAACCCCTCAGGTTNAGATCATTCAGGCAGCCTTAAANCAGCACAATCNAGTNTTGATCAATGATCACATTGCCTTTCGAACGTTTGATATNCCTGCCATGGACATGTCGANTTTAGAAACACATTTAGTCTCTTTAGATTATAAATTATTAGATAACTATCACTTCCCAGAAAAACATTTATCCGCCAGTGCTTATNTTCATCCAGATCCNAGTATTCCTAAAATATTTCTTAGCCANCTGCATATTGATCAATTNAGCGANCAAAGTCAGCAAATTATCAGCCATCAATTATCCATACGTTCNTCCCTGCCCACGGATAACAGTATTTTTTATTGTGGTCGTTGCTGGGGATTACCAAGNTGGGAAGAGTATTTGTATTTACGCCAAGAAAGTGAGTACGCCGCTTGGCTAATCACTCTTGGCTTCCATGCTAACCATTTCACCCTCGATATGAATGCTTTTAATAGCAATAGTGATAGACCACTNGATTGGCTGGGATTAATAAAACTNATGGAAAGTAGCCATATTTCAATGAACCCAGAGGGAGGTATTATTAAAGGCAGTCCTGAGGTTTTATTGGAGCAAGCATCAACCCTCGCNGATGAAATACAAATCGATTTCGACCAGGGAGTTAAAACGATTAAANGTTGCTTTTATGAATTTGCTAAGCGCTTTAAGCAAGNAGATGGGCAGGAGTATCAGGGGTTTGTCGCGGCAAATGCGAATAAAATTTTCTCTTCGACTAATTCGGCCTAACAATAAAGAAGGTCTCAATGATAAAAATTATTATTATCGGTGCAGGAAAAATTGGCAGTACTATCTGCCAATTCCTAAGCGGCTTTAACTCTCCAGATTTCAACGCAGATATTAGCTCAGATCTGAATTTTGGCTTCACCTTAGATCTCACCCTNGCNGATAATAATAGTGATTGTTTATTAAGCTCTATGACCAATGAAAATTGCCGAACACTGNTATTGGACGAAAACTGTAATTTTGACAAACTATTTNAACTAAATCAGTTTGATGCCGTCATTAATGCTGGCCCTTATTCGTTAAGTATTCCTATCGCAGAGGCGGCCTTANCCCANGGGCTCAGCTATTTTGATCTNACCGAAGATGTGCAATCTTGCAAGAAGATTCAACAACTCGCAAAATCTTGTAATGACGGCCAAATTTTTGCCCCTCAGTGTGGCCTCGCCCCTGGNTTTATTAGTATCTTAGCGCGCAGTTTATATGATCAATTCGAACAGCTTGAAAGTGTACAATTACGTGTCGGTGCTTTGCCGCAATTCCCCACCAACCAAATGCTGTACAACCTAACGTGGTCAACAGCAGGGCTAGTCAATGAGTATTGCAATAAATGCCAAGTCATNGAGCAGGGGGAAATCACTTACCAAACGGCTNTAGAGAGTAAAGAAGAATTTTCTTTAGAAGGCATTAAATATGAAGCATTTAATACATCCGGTGGCTTAGGCACNCTCACTAGCACTTTGAAAGGCAAGGTTGAACAATTAAATTATAAAACTGTACGCTACCCNGGACACAGAGATTTAATGAAGTTTTTNCTGAAAGATTTAAAGTTTCAACAACCTGAAAAACGCTGCGACCTCGTCCAACTATTAGATCAAAGNATTCCAATGACGACNCAAGATATGGTGCTTATCATGGTCACGGTAACCGGAATAATTAAACCCTTGGCAGATGAAAATAACGNTCTAAATAAGTATCAACAATTAACCGAAGTTAGACGTATCGTNCATCAAAGCATTGAACTGCCCGATCAATCAGCAACAGATTATAGCGCCATCCAAATATGTACCGCTGCCAGNCTTTGTGCGGTTATTGAANTATGGATGAAAAANAAACTGGGGCGATCAGGTTTCATTTGCCAAGAAAGTATTTTATTAGACCAGTTTTATCAAACTCACTACGGAAAATACTTAATGCCCTAGCAGTGTATTAATGAGGTGTGATTATGAAAACNCCGTTAGATTTAGAAGAATTTATCGATCAAACAAGTCATGCCNNGNCTAATAACAACTCATCCCAAAGCAACCCTCGTTATTGCTCGGCGGTACAAGGTGAACACAGCTATTGGTGCCAACCTACTCAGCTTGAAAGTAAAAGCTATTCTCCTATAGATCACTCTTTTATTAGTGAACTGATTGGCTGCGATCAACAACTCAGCANTGAGCTTGTTAATCAAAGTGTATTAGCTTTTCAGCAATGGCGAATTCAGCCAGCTCCNTTAAGAGGCCAACTGGTAAAAAAGATATCTCAATTAGTCGAACNGCATAAAGTTGAACTNGCTGCTTTCATCACCCTTGAAACGGGTAAGACTCAACAAGAANCCCTAGGGGAAGTTCAAGAATGGATCGACATGTGTGATTTTGCTATCGGCCTTTCTCGACAACTACACGGCTTGACGATTAGCAGTGAACGTCCTTTTCATCATATGCGCGAAAGCTGGCACCCGTTAGGCCCGGTAGCNNTAATCAGTGCTTTTAATTTCCCTATGGCAGTCTGGGCATGGAATGCCATGCTGGCCTTTATTTGCGGAGACAGTGTGATCTGGAAAGGATCCGAACAAACGCCTTTATGCTCCTTGGCTTGCGCTAAAATTGTAAATTTAGCCATNGAAGAATGTGATTTCGAAGTCCCTTTTGCCTTGCATACTCTTATTATGGGGGATAAGTCTGTTGGCCAATGGCTCGCCGACGACGAGCGTATTCCTTTAGTATCTGCNACCGGATCTGTTGAGATGGGGCAAGATGTCAGCTGTCGAGTTGGGCAAAGGCTTGGCCGTTCTTTATTAGAACTNAGTGGTAATAACGCGTTAATCATCTCAAAGCAAAGTGACTTAAATTTAGCCNTTAGAGCNGTTTTATTTTCTGCTATAGGAACCAGNGGCCAACGCTGTACAAGCCTTAGGCGCTTAATCATTCATCAGGATATTGCNGAACAATTTATGGGTGAATTAATCAGCAGCTATCAGTCCATCAAGATTGGGGACCCCAGAGAAGAAGGTATTCATTTGGGCCCGNTCATCAATCAGCAAGCCTTTGAGAAAATGCAATATGCCATTGCCCAAGGTATTCAACAAGGNGGAAAATTATTATATGGCGGTGAACGTATACTTGATACCGTTCCCAAAGGAGGTGTTTACGTACAACCAGCCATTATGGAAATCGACTCCACTGCGAATATTATTCAGCAAGAAACTTTTGCGCCGCTATTATTTGTCATACGTTACCAAGACTTTGAACAAGCGGTTGCCATCAATAATAATTCTACATTGGGTTTATCATCGGCGTTGTTTAGTAATTCTTTGCAGGANTGTGAATTATTTNTATCTGCTAGCGGCTCTGACTGCGGCATCAGTAATATTAACATTGGTACTTCAGGNGCTGAAATTGGCGGCGCATTTGGCGGTGAGAAAAAAACCGGCGGTGGCCGAGAATCTGGNTCNGATGCTTGGAAAAATTATATGCGAAGAGCAACCAATACCATNAACTATGGTGATCAGTTGCCCCTCGCCCAAGGNATTAAATTCTAAGCNCTCTTACACTGCTTCAATAACAACTTCAGGGGCAAACACAGCGCTATTGGTTTTAACGATAGCTGGCTCAATCACCTTGGTTAANCGNTTGGCTTTATCATTGGTTTTATAAGACANACCATGATGATGCTCAGTGGATTTTTCTTTTACNGTTTTAACAAAAAACCAATCTGCTTGAGCNCGCTCTTCCGTTACATCTAGAATAAAGAAACCGTTATGCACCATATCGCAATGCTTAAGATGCGGNCTACTNGANTTCAACGCGGCCGCGGCAATATCACCNATAACNGGTGGTAANGCNGGGGAGGAAATAGACGGTGTAACAAACTCAACCGCGAGNGANCCTTCTCCTGTTTTACCATTATAATANCGACTATCAAATGGATCATGGGCAAGGTCTGCAACCCAGGTCGAGTGAATATCTCCCGTTAGAACGACCATATTATCGATATTATTATCGTCGATAAAATTAAATAAGCGCTTACGGGTTGCNGTATAACCATCCCAAGTATCAAGGAAGAAAGAAATNCCACCGCCGAGTTTATCCGGTAATGCGACTGGGCCTANNTGNTGTATTTGTACCTGCTGGCCTAGNATTTTCCATTTCGCNGTAGAAGCTTTAAGCTGATTNTGTAACCAAGCTTCTTGTTCAAAACCCATTAATGTACGGTTTTCATCATGGCGAATTTGCTGAGCGTAGATACCACTTGGNGCTTGGTCTCGACCCTCAACCCGAGTATCTAGCATAATTAAATCAACTAGATTACCAAACGGCAATTTACGATAACAAGAACCTAAATCTTCCGGCTGATGACGAATAGGCATCCATTCAAAATACGCCTGCTTCGCTTTCTCTTTACGAACAAGGAAGTCTCCTTCCCCTTCATTATGGTTTTCGGCACCTTCTTTCCAAGTATCGTTCGCAAATTCATGATCGTCCCAAGTAACGATAAATGGATATTGCTGATGCACCGCNTGTAAATCCAGATCACGCTTATACAANTTATGACGTTGGCGGTAATCGGTTAANGTTACGATTTCATGCTTCGGTAATAAGTCGCGTTGCAGCTCTAATGACTTTTCACCGTACTCCCCTACTCCGTATTCATAAATATAATCACCTAGGTGCACGATAGCATCTAAATCATTACGNTCGGCTAGAATACGATANACATTAAAATAGCCATGAGGAAAGCTGGAACANGAAACAACACCTAAGCGCAAGCGATCTAAGCCAGTTTCTGCTGCCGACTTAGTACGGCCAATCGCGGATAATTTATTACCGACAGAGAATTGATAGTAATACCAGGTATTCGGTAATAAACCATCAGCATCGACTTTAACGGTAAAATCACGACTAGAATCTGTGGTCACAACTCCACTATTAACTTCTTGCTGCATTTCTACATCATCACAAATGCGCCANNTTACCGCTATCGCAGCATTTATTTGTGGTGAAATACGCGTCCATAAAATAACCCGGTCNCTTAACGGATCACCGGAAGCAACCCCATGGCCAAAATCAACAATAACTTTATCCGCCAACGGATCAACTGCGGGTTTACTACTCATCGCAATCGCTGGACCGGCTACCGCGGTAGAAGCACCAAATATTCCCGCATTTTTTAATAAGTTTCTTCGTGAAACAGACATAACAATCCCTACAAAATTTTCACTNTTCAATAAAATAGTTTAATAAACATGATTAATGATACTAATNNGTAACTAAACAATTAACGGCTGTTATTTAACAGTTATTAAGAGAATGGTCAATTAATCTAGTCGACATTACGGACGATGNTTTGCTGATGAGCAATTGAGTACTCACCCGCAGCATTGAGCTGATAGGCCGTGCCACGAAATTCATCNCCTTCGATTTCAATATAAAAGAAACCCAAGGTTTCATCTGCNTGCCAATAAGATTGATTACGATCAGGATTACTAAAGCTACGAGACTTCGCCCCTGCGCCAGAAACCATATGGAAGGTTTTTCCACACGGCTGCACTGGTCGTANCCACTGCATATCATGATCATGTCCGGCAATAATCACATCGACACGATTACAAACTTCTTGCTCAAGAAAGTCTTTATAAACNCNNCCTAAACCGGCNACATAATCATAAAGTCCTGCATTACCGTGNCTGCCATTGGACATGTAAGGATGGTGAGCAAAGGCAATTTTCCATTTGCCTAATGTTGACTTTATCGTTTCATCAAACCATTTTGCTTGCTGCTTTTTATAAGGAAGCTGCCAATAATCTTTCCTAATATCGGATAACGACGCNAGCGGATTAGAATCTAACGAAAAGAAATCAACCAGAGGNTCGNTATCCGCTAGNGGGGCACTGAAATGATAATAACGNGCAGGCATGTTCCATTTATCACTAAAGCGATTTTCTTTGTAGTGATAATCCACTTGAATCTCACCCTTGGTATTGGCCAAACCACCACCNGAAAAATACGAATTNTCATGATTGCCTAATGTCATATAAAAAGGAAAATCTAGGTTTTGATAAGGTTTTTCAAATTTATCTANCCATTGTTCATCATCAACAGAATCAACCCCAGATTCATAAATATTATCACCGAGACCTAACGCAAAATCACAACCGTGAGCCGCACACACTTTTTCAATCGCGNTCGCGACTTTATATTGGCCATCTTTACCGGTTCCNGTATCACCAACNGCGATAAAACGNACTATTTTACCNGGGGCTTCAATGCCTTCGACATCNACCTTGGGNGTATTCGACATAGCCATTACCTGACTTGCAAGCATNGTCGCTANTAACGACATAGCAAGTGGNAGCTTGTTTNTACTTTGTTTTTTACTTTGTTTTTTACTTTTGANTTTTCTTAGNTTGTTCTTCNGATTCGTTTTAGCANTNANATTCATCATGTTGCTCCGGTATTGTAATAATGCCTCGAGTTTAATGNCGAGTTATTACAACTTTGTTATTATTATATTGCAGACGCTTTNTNGTGCGCNTTATTACTCCTANNTGGTACGTTAATACCANGTNTATTTAAGCCCCTCNGCTCNGTTCTGGCAATCGATATAAGCCAAAANCCTATGACNATTTGAGCCAANTTATGCAGTACCTCTCTTCCGATTNCCAGCAACTCAACCAGTTTTATAAACAACATAAAGATAAAGCCAGAGCCAAACCTGCAGACCTTATGTATATCGCNATCAATNAAGAGGGNNNAANTTGCTCNGTTTTACGTTTATTACCCTACGAAGGTTTNCTTTTTCTACGCAGCGTTTTAACCGCNCAGNANTACCGAGGCTCNGGCATTGCCTCTGGTTTGATNAANCATGNTATTGNACANCAAGCGGANCTCATCTATACCTTGCCAACTCAACAAGCTTTACCCCTTTATCATCGTTTAGGGTTTCAAGCGCTCTCNGAACAAGAAATCCCTGCNCAATTATTAGCCAGCTATCGACGTTTTCGACAATCTGATCCCGGCCCCACAGTCATGGTGATTAATGCATCAGTCAGGTAATATGCCGCCATCATTGATTCTTTAAAGAATCCTTNCATTGGCTTCCACTAAGGGNTACTCCATGGCTAAACAAAATCGCTTAACGACTGTCGTTAATACTTTTCAGAAACTTCCTGAGTTCATTCGTACCTTCGCNCTCTCNAAAGCTTTAGGCCGAGTNATTAAGTATGCCGGNACTTCTGGNCTACGTTTCGAGAAGCTAACCCCTAATGAATGTATCGTTGTAATNCCNAACCGTAAAAAAGTACAAAACCATATTGGCAGTGTGCATGCGGCGGCGATGGGNTTATTGGCTGAAACAGCCACTGGTTTTATGACCGGNCTAACCGTTCCAGATAATCGTATTATTGTGATTAAATCGATGAATTTAGTCTATTTAAAGCAAGCAACTGGGGATATGACNGCNGTAGCGACGTTTACTGACGAGCAAGTTGAATTCATTAAAAATAATGANAAAGCAGATATCGATGTTCCTGTCGTCATTACCGATGCAAAAGGAGTTGAGACAGTCAAAGCGACAATGGTNTGGGCTTGGGCGCCAAAGCGTAAATCCTAAATCTACGCTTAGGTTAGTCAGAGCTATAAAAGCTCTGGGCACAAAAAAAGCCGCAACTGTGTAATACAGTAAACGGCTTTTTTGTTTTAGATCGAATTCTTACCAGCAATCCGTGACTTAAAAGCTTANACCTTCCAAGTACGAACTATTTCAAAGCCATACTCATTAATCCATTCGTCTAACTGACGTGGATTACGCTTGATCTTCTCAACCGCTTCATGAGTTGCTGGGTTTTTATAGCGGCCAATAGNCAATTTAGGTTTCGGNANNGAGGAAACCTTTTCTTTAGCGCTATCTTTACGAGCATCTTTACGAGCATCTTTACGGCCATCTTTTTTAAGGGCTTTTTCAAAGTGCTTCTTCAGCCCCTCATAAATACGGCCTGGGTTTTCTGTTTTCCCCAAGTTTTGGATCCAATCTAAGATTTGATCGCCACGAGAAACGTATAATTCAGCTTCAGTTAACGCCATTTGATTGCATAAACGCTTAATGGTTTGATCAAATTCAGTAAATCCTTCGATTTTTTTCTCTTGATCAATCTTTAATTGCTCNANCTCNGCAATTTTCTTTTTATGTAATTCAATTTCTTTATCAAGNTCTTGTTGAATAGCGCTCACGCAGATCCCCTAAAGTNAGATGNTTTAATGGCTAATNGCCTNTATTTANNCAAAATTATACTCAGTATTGGGTCTAATGAAAGCAGATTGTCTTNAAGCCATATTTATAGTGTTTTTACTACTANTTATGTGTCGTTTCTCTCTCGNCTGGGCTAAAGTCTAGTTTATGCATTTTTTTACCGCCTCAGCCTATTAACTGAGAGTTCTCTAGGGTAGAATTCGCGCGTTTTTAATCCGACGGAGGAGTTATGGAACTTCTAGCCGAACAAGGGCATATTTTTATCGCCCTAGCGTGTATTTTTGGTTTATTCATGGCATGGGGTATTGGTGCCAATGATGTTGCAAATGCGATGGGGACCTCAGTAGGCTCCAAAGCAATTACCATCAAACAAGCTATTTTAATTGCTATTGTNTTTGAATTNGCTGGTGCNTTCTTAGCGGGCGGTGAAGTAACCGCAACGATTCGAAAAGGCATTATCGATCCTTCTGCTCTGGCAGACTCTCCCGAATTACTCGTTTTTGGTATGCTGGCGTCTTTATTGGCCGCAGGCATCTGGTTATTGGTCGCCTCTGTTAAAGGCTGGCCTGTTTCAACGACTCATTCTATCGTAGGTGCTATTGTAGGTTTTGCGGCCGTCGGCATCGGCGTAGAAGCNGTTGCTTGGGTTAAAGTAGGTACCATTGCTGCTAGCTGGATTATNTCGCCNATGCTCGCCGGTAGTATCGCCTTTGTTTTATACAAGACCGTGCAACATTGGATTCACGATACTGAAAATCCATTTGAGCAATCNAAGAAAGTCGTTCCTTTCTATATATTCTTAGTTGGNTTCATTATNTCCATGGTGACTCTGGTAAAGGGGCTGAAACACATCGGNCTTGATATCGGTTTCCAGCAATCGATATTNCTGTCAATCGCAGCCGGNATCNTCATCACCTTTATCGGCATTTTCTTTGTTAANCGNGTGCATGCAGATCCTGAAANCAGCGAAGAAGTCCANTTNGCTAACGTTGANAAGGTNTTTGCGATATTAATGGTNTTTACCGCNTGCGCCATGGCTTTTGCTCATGGTTCTAACGATGTTGCCAANGCCATTGGTCCTGTAGCCGCTATTTATAGCGTTGTNAGCAGTTCCGGTGAGATCGCNNCTNAAGCAGCGGTNCCCGCTTGGATNTTGTTAATTGGCGGTATCGGTATNGTTATCGGNCTAGTAACTTANGGCCANAAGGTTATTGCNACCGTAGGCTCAGGNATTACCCANCTNACTCCTAGCCGTGGCTTCGCAGCAACGCTNGCAGCNGCNACNACNGTNGTNGTTGCATCAGGTACAGGTTTACCTATTTCAACCACNCATACACTGGTAGGNGCTATCTTAGGNGTNGGTCTTGCGGTAGGTCGTGAATCACTGAATTATCGTCAAATCGGTGCCATCTTCATGTCTTGGTTAGTTACCTTGCCAGCCGGTGCNGCACTTTCTATCTTCTTCTTCTTTATCTTCANAGCAATCTGGAGCTAAAGGCAAAAGAATTTAATAACCGGGCATTGCCCGGTTTTTTTTGCTTTTCATTATATAAAAAGAGACTCAATAGCCCGCATGGCGATTAAAGCAACTGTAATCAAACTAGACCTGACCATCAGCGATATGGACAGAGACTATTATCAGCAACACACTCTGACTATGGCTCAGCATCCGTCAGAAACAGAGCAACGCTTAATCCTGCGAACTATCGCTTTCACATTATTTGCCCATGAAGATCTACAATTCACTAAAGGTTTAAGTGAAGATAGCCAGCCAGATTTATGGCAAAAAAACCTAATTGATGACATTGAGCTTTGGATTGACCTAGGCCAGCCCGATGAAAAGCGCATCCGTAAATCTTGCCACAAGGCCAAGAAGGTCATTATTATAAGTTACGGTGATAATGCTGCAGGAATGTGGTGGAAAAACGTAGAGCGCAAGGCAAAGACTTTCAAAAATCTTTCCGTTTTTCATATTAGTACTGAACAGTACAACTCTCTTAATCAGCTTATGCAGCGCCACTTAGTACTCAATGCCAGCATTCAAGATAGTGAACTTTGGTTAAGTGACGACAAGCACAGCTTGCACATCACACCACAGCAATGGCTTTAGCCCTTTTAGCGCTCTAGCTTTTAACACTCTAGTCAGCAAGGGCCAGGTCTAATTCACAATTGCGCATCGTGCTACGATTGCGAACTTGATTACGGCCACCCGCTTTTGCTTTGTATAAGTGCCCATCTGCAATTGCATATAAACTCTCTAAATCACGACCATCAAAGCCATATTCAGCAGCACCAATACTGATACTTAAAGGGACTATTTTGTCTCCTTTTGTATACGGTAAATCCGCTATATTTTTACGAATAGTTTCAGCCACGATAATTGCACGATCTAAGTTCGCACCCGGTAGCAATACAGCAAACTCCTCTCCTCCTATGCGACAAGCTAAATCGGTTTTACGCAAACGNTGGGTAATAGTAGCGGACACATACTTTAAAACATCGTCCCCAACATCATGACCATGCAGATCATTGACTTGCTTAAAGTGATCAAGGTCCATTAATAATAAAGATAAATCCGTCTTATTTCGCACNGCATGATTTCTTTCGCGNTCAAATACATCAAGAAAACGCGCCCTATTTGCCAGTGAGGTAAGATTGTCTGTGGTGGCCAGATACAAGAGCTTGCCATGAGCCTGAACACGACTGACCTCATATATATGAGAGAAAATTAAGACGGCACTGGCTGCTAGGGCTAAATTGCTGACCTCTAGNGTATCTACAACATTTTTTTCAATTAATGAATGCACAATATAAATTATAAATGCCANCGACATAAAGCTAATTGAAACCCATAAACCGACCCAGCGGCCTAATAACAAATGAGATAGCACTGGAATTACCANTATCCACACNAATGCAATNTCAGCATCTCTGGGCGAGGTTAATGGGTATAGAAAAAGNGAATACANCGGGATTAAATATAAAAATGAGAGCTTAAACTGATTTTTATCCTGTTTAGAAAATGGGAATAGCAACAGGCAATAAACGGCCAACAACAGTTCTAAATATGCTAACGATTGATCTGTAGACCAATTCAATAAACTAAAAATAACACCGCATATGACTGTCATTAANAATAATAATTGCAATACACCACGACGGTAAGNATTACCATGCAGTTCATTNTGCGCAGCTTCGCATTGCCTACTATTAAAATGAGAATGTTGGTTTGATAGCTTATCCATACTTATAGCAACCTTGCTTATAACATAGGTGCGCCATGGCACACCTCTATCCTTGTTAATATCGAGTAATCAATACTCTAATTTAAGCGCTGAGTAACTCCTCAACTTCCTCTGCCCAGCTCAGCCAAGCCTGCTCACCCAAAATACCACGACGTAAGGTTAAAAAAGGCAATGATAAGGACTTCTTATCAGCTCCGATCAGCTGTTTATATTGNAGCTCCATCTCCAGCATGATGGCTAACGCCTTATCGTGCTGGTTTCTGTGCTGTTGAATTTCATCTAACAGTACTGTTTTGTCTANTAAATGACCACCATATAATTTGACCAATAGGCTATCATTGATCTTTTGCGGCTTACAGGTGGCATTCAGCCAAGCTAATAGCTCTTGATGACCTGCCTTTGTTATCGTATAGACTTTTCGATCAGGCTTACCCTGCTGGGCCTCTACCTGACAGTTAATCAAGCCATCTTGATACATNACTTTTAGCTGTTGATANATTTGCTGATGNCTNGCTTGCCAGAAAAANCCCAACCTTTGCTTAAATCGCTTGAGCAAATCGTAGCCACTTCCCGCTTCGGTTTCGAGCAATACCATAATCGCATGCTTTAATGACACTTAAGCTTCCTCATTTNGTCTTTCTCACTGATTCTTTCCCACTTAGCTCTCNCGGCATGACTCAGTATACCTTTATTATGCAATAAGTTGCATAGTAGTTCATAAGGCGATAGTCTAATCTCACAATATGCAATAAGTTGCATACTTCCATTTNAAGTTAGTGATTTNGACTCAGTCTTTAAGGTAANCCCATGGCGAAAGTAAAAGTTAAAACAGGCAAACGATTCCGCGCAACTCGTGCTGACAAACATTACGATACCATCGTCATCGGCTCCGGCATGGGGGGCTTGGCCAATGCNGCCTTNNTATCGCTGNTGGGNAAAAAAGTCTGCGTNTTAGAGCAACACTATACCGCGGGCGGCTATACCCATGCCTATGAGCGTGAAGGCTATGAGTGGGATGTGGGNGTNCATTACGTCGGTGAAGTTCATAAACCTTCTACTTTACGTCGAGTTTTCGATGTTATCAGTGAAGGCCGCTTAGAATGGGCNGCNATGGNNGATGAATACGACAGAGTNATTATTGGTAAGGANGAATACAGCTTTGTCGCTGGCCGAGATAATCTCGCTAACATGCTCAAAGAGCGCTTCCCCGGTGAAGACNAGGTCATCGATCAATACATCCAACTGATTCGAGATATTAGCCGCTATACNCCCAAATTNTTNGCTGGCCAAGGTATGCCNCGCTGGATGGCGGGNCTATACAATAANGTGCGNCCANTTTTAGTACCCAAAGAGTTCTTTCAAACGACTCGCGAAGTATTAGAAGGCTTAACNTCTAACCAAGCCTTGATCTCAGTATTAACCGGACAATGGGGNAATTACGGCCAAGCCCCGGTCGATGCGGCTTTTNTGATGCATGCNTTAATCGCCAAACATTACCTTGCCGGTGGCGCNTACCCTGTTGGTGGATCNTCAGAAATTGCNCGCAGTATTATTCCNA
Source organism: Oleispira sp. (assembly GCA_016765295.1). Taxonomy (GTDB): domain Bacteria; phylum Pseudomonadota; class Gammaproteobacteria; order Pseudomonadales; family Oceanobacteraceae; genus Oleispira. The sequence goes on along the minus strand of JAESQF010000113.1, from coordinate 71,945 downwards.
CNATCCAGAAAAATGGTGGNGAAGTTTTCACNTATGCTGATGTTGATGAGGTATTAATTAAAAANAATAAAGCCTACGGGGTTCGTATGGCCTGCGGGGCNGAAATCAGCGCCGATAANATCGTCAGTAATGCCGGTTTCTACAATACNGTTAAAAAATTANTNCCTAAGGATGTNCAATCNCGNTTAGGGGTTGATTCATGGTTNNAGNAAGTTTCNCCATCATCNGCGCACCTCTGTATCTATGCNGGCTTTAAAGGCACCTCTGANGAACTCGGGTTAAGTACNACTAACTTGTGGATTTATCCTGACGGCGATCACGATAATAATTTAAAAAAGTACCTAGCAGANCCAACTGAAGAATTNCCTTTGGTCTATATATCATTCCCTTCCGCTAAAGACCCNGACTGGGAAAATCGCTACCCCGGTAAATCGACGGTAGAAGTAGTCACCCCAGCCAATATGGATTGGTTTAAAAAATGGGATGAAAGCCAGTGGCAGAAACGTGGCGAAGACTACGAAACATTTAAAGCTCAATTTNCCGAGCGNTTAATGGAGAAGTTATTTGAACGCCACCCTCAACTTAGAGACAAGCTAGATTATTTTGAANTATCGACCCCGCTTTCAACTAACTGGTATCAAAAAACCAGCGCAGGAGAAATGCTGGCGTTAGATCATTATGTCGATCGTTTTAGCAAACCTTTTTTACATCCGATTACCCCGGTTAAAAACTTGTATATGACAGGTTCCGATATAATGACCGCAGGTGTTGGTGGTGCATTGATGGCGGGCATGATGACGACCTGTGCAATGCAAGGCCGTAAAGCAGGTGAGGTAGTNAAACTGTTAAAGAATTATCAACAGCCNACAAAGCCTAGCNCAGACGGTGAAAGTGAAGGCGAGAGTGAAGATGAGAGTGAAGATGAGAGCATCGTTAATGCGTCCTAGTCCCTAAGCTTTCAATTTTATTNACTGCGCCTTGATTCAGCTTTAATTTTAANCGTAAATTTTCGGCTGAATCAGCGTGGTGAATGGCAACNTCCATATCGACCTTGCTCGACCTAACCAAATCAAATAATGCTTGATCAAAAGTTTGCATGCCGGCGGTATTGGATTTCTCCATCGCTTGNTTTAATTCTATGACCTTATCATTGGCAATTAATTCTTTTGACTTAGGAGTGCCCAACAATATTTCNACTGCGGGTATACGCCCCCCTTGGNTTGTCGGAATTAAACGCTGAGAGGCAATGCATACCANATTATTCGATAACTCCTGCAAGACTTGGTTGCGTCTTGATTCAGGATAGAAATNGGCAAGACGATCAATCGCTTGATTNGCATTACTCGCATTCAAACAAGAAAGAACCAGATGACCTGTTTCAGCATAATTCAATACATGCTCCAGTATTTCTTTATCTCGAATCTCTCCGATCAAAATCACATCTGGCGCTTGACGCAGTGTNTTTTTTAACGCGTCGTGAAAACTGCGAGTATCAACCCCNACTTCCCGCTGGCTAACCACAGACTTTTTATGTTTATGCACAAACTCAACNGGATCTTCGATAGTNACGATATGTCCCGTGCTGTGTTCATTACGATNATCGATTAAAGCCGCTAAAGAAGTCGATTTACCTGAACCNGTTTCACCAACGAATAGCAGCAAGCCCTTTTTNGCCATAACGACACTCTGNAAAATNTCAGGTAAATTCAAACTAGCAAAAGAGGGNATATCCATTTTAATATTACGAATCACCATGGAAANTTGATTACGCTGATGAAAAATATTGACTCTNAAGCGNCCAANNCCNGNAAGNGAAAGTGCAATATTAATTTCTAGATCATGATCAAATATNTTTCTTTGCTCTTCATCCATAATNTNCTTCGCCATCCCCCCNACTTCTCCNGGCCTAAGNGGNTCGTCTCTTAACAGCTTCATTTTTCCATTAAACTTGGCNGATGGTGGGGCTCCGGTNGTCAAATANAGATCAGTACCTTCGTGGCGNGCTAANGCATTTAGATANGGAGTTAGTTCTGTCACAGCGCCACCTANTTATCATTAATGAATATCAANATAATAGGCAGCATAAAGTGAAGATTAAAAAGAGTAATATGTGATTAAAAATGAGGNTTAAAGAAGNAGTAGNTATAAGAGCAGNTTGTCGTTAGAAAACTGCCTTTTAACCGAATAATAACGAAANGTTTTCCCATATAATTCCGCNGTGTCATTTAAGGCAGTTAAAACATGAAATCAGCNCTACAACCAACGCCTAACCTGAGCGCAATACTGGCTAAACTCCTGGCCAAATTTATCTTTCATCACNTNTTCTTCTGGCTTTACCTGAAAAGCCGAGATATATAAAAAGAAAGTAAGCCCNCCNCTATAAGCTAAAAATGAATCCAATAAATCCGCCCAGCCTAANAAAACAATCAACATCCCTAAGTACATAGGGTTACGGGTAAACTGATAAATNCCAGAGGTCACTANACTAGTCGTCTTTTCAGGCTGAATAGGATTTACCGTGGTCTGATGGTCTTTAAATTCTTTTACCCCAGCAATNGCCACGACAATGCCAGCGATTAAGAAAANNAAAGGCCANANAAAGTTATCGACAATCGTTAATTGCTGTTGAATAAACGCTANGTTTTTTTGCGAGATAATCATCGCTATNATAGCGGNTACNANCATCACNATNGGCGGAGGNCATTTTAACTCTAAATATTTTAATNCTAGNNGTTTCATAATGACTCTTTAATACGTTAATTTTTAAGANGTTAATTTTTCAATATGACGAATAATAAANTGCAGCGTTTGNTTGCCNCGAAACTCATTGATNTCCAGTTGATAAGCGCAATGTATNTGCTGACAAGACTCATCTAACCATTCGTCCAGATCAATATTAAANGCAATCGCATCAATACANACCTGACTGTTNNCCATACCTAACGTGAGCTTNANATGATTNCTACCNACAATTCGCTGATTAATAATGGTAAATTTTCCGTCGAATACCGGTTCAGGAAACATCTGNCCCCAAGGACCTGCATACTTCAATAAGCCCGCCAGGTTTAAATTTAAATCCTGCGCTGCCAGTTCACCATCACTGTGTATCACTTGGTCTAATTGATCTGCGGTTAATANCTCATGACAGACTTGATCAAATAAATTCTGAAATTCGCCATAATGCTCNAGCTTAATACTCAAACCTGCGGCCATCGCGTGACCACCAAACTTAGTTANGATGTCAGGGCGACGCTTAGCGATTAAATCTAGCGCATCCCGAATATGCAAACCCGGTATTGAACGCGCAGAACCTTTTATCTCTTGCTGGTCTGAAGAAGATGAAGAAGAAGTTGAAGAGGTATCTGCATTAGCAAAAGCAATCACCGGCCTNTGCACCTTATCTTTAATCCGAGAAGCAAGAATACCGATNACCCCNTGATGCCACTGCGCATCATAAATNCACAATCCCCAAGGTAGTGTGCTTAATTCNTCNTCAGCTTGGTTCATCGTTGCGACTAATGCTTTAGATTGCAGACCANNAATGGCTTGCTGCTGCATTTCTCGCTCGATATTTTTACGCTCTTCGTTAAGATTATTTAGCTCTTCGGCGTATTGATCGGCTAAAGCATCATTATCCGTTAATAANCACTCAATTCCTGTTGCCATATCATCCAANCGCCCAGCCGCATTTAACCTTGGACCAATAGCGAACCCTAGNTCGCTGGCAACCAAGTTATGCGCTTGCTTACCGCCNACTTTTAATAGCGCTCGAATACCGGCAATGGATTTACCGGCCCGAATTCTTTTTAGCCCTTGATCAATAAAAATACGATTGTTTTTATCCAGCGGCACCACGTCCGCAACCGATGCTAGCGCTAATAGATCGAGNAACTGAGCCATATTAGGNTCAGNNCNNTNNANAAACCANCCCCGTTTACGTAACTCAATNCGCACNGCNGTCATCACATAAAAAATAACCGCACAGCCACAAGCNGCTTTCGACTCAAACTGGCAAGCGGGCTGNTTAGGGTTAACAATCGCATCNGCGGCGGGTAATTCNTCNGCNGCNAAATGNTGNTCGGTAACGACGACNGTCATACCTGCNTCTTTTGCCGCTTTTACTCCGGCGATGGATGAAATACCATTATCAACNGTGATTAATAANTGCGGCTNCATNTGACAAGCNACTTCAACGATTTCNGGNGTTAANCCATAACCGTANTCAAAACGGTTGGGNACNAGGTANCANGCNTCATTAGCNCCNAANTGACGNAANGCACGAATAGCCAAGGCGGTNCTGGTCGCNCCATCAGCATCAAAATCACCGACAATAAGAATACGTTGCTGNCNCTCAATGGCATTNGCNATCAAGCTCGCGGCTTTTTCTATATCGTGCAGTTGATGAAAAGGCAGTAAGCCTGCGAGNTNGTAGTTCAANTCTTCAGCAGATTGAATACCGCGGGCTTGATATATCGAGGATAAAATAGGATGACAGTTTTTAGCTAACGANTGCTCTGATGACAAAGAGTCTAATAATGAAGAGTCTGNTNAAGCTGTCGTTTGAACATAGCGTTCAATTCTAANGGACATAAGTGAGCGCCTAGTCTTTTGATGCNCACANTCTACTAGACTTTAATGAGCTCTTANACNAGACGCTTACTCTGAACTATTAACAATCCTCTACATTAGTTTCTTACNNCAAGCGCTATAGGCTGNCGGTANTGCTGCTGAAAGTACGCTTNTNCTCNANAAACTGGCTGTACTGCTGCTGAATNCGGNNTTGNTTNAGTAAGCGATTNTNCTGACTNAGCNGAGANTAANTCTTATAGCTNGACATNATGCCTNNATTTNNANNTTCAATCGAAGTCATGACCAGTAAATCTGACGNTCCTACCAGCACAGCNGTTGATTGNGGCTGNTCTGCCAGACTTGATAAACTAAAGGCTAATGNCATANCCGTAAGAANAATCCNTTTCATACTCACCTCTGCAGTNTAATATGCTGCCTTAAATAGAGTCTATTTGGGGCTTCACATAAGTTCTAAAAGAACTTNAANCTTAGTAGAGAATGATAAAAAANAAAGTCGACAGCCTACNTTTACGACCNANTTNNACNNNCTCTACTGAGCTTATTCCATTGTGCNGGATTAATATGACANTAAACTTACAGTTTGCAAACTAGAATAAGTTTTTGAACTTATCTTTTGCTTTTTTCTCCCATTCCTTTTGTTGCTTCTTNGCNTTCTCNGTCGCTTTATCTTCNGCNTTACGACGTTCNTCAGCAATACGTTTATCCGCCTCTTCTTGCTGCTGCNCTTTAAAGGACGANAGCTCAGAGTTGGCTAATTGCTGTAACTTGGCTTGCTTGCTAGCAAANGAACCNCTNGCCAAATCCAAAGCTTTTAACTGNTGTTGGTAATCTCCAGCATAAGAAAGTAATTTATCATTAAGCTTTTCTTTTAACTTCTTTTCCANCTCATTCTGCTTTTCTTTTAAACGCTTACTGAATGCAGAGCTGAGTTGATCTTCTAAATCTGAACTAAANGATAATTTCGGCTGTTGTAACTTGCCGGTCGCACCGGCATCAATTTTAAAGCTATTCACTTTNTCNAATGCAGCGACCGTTTCTTTCGCCATGATNGTTTTATCTTTACTGCTGAATTTAGAAGCATTAAATACTGCGTTNCCTTGCGCATTAATAGTACCGTCACTTAACTCCGCCGACGCGACCACATCAACTTGGCTGTGATTTAATTTGAGCCCCATCGCGCCTAAATTATANTTTTTCAGCGCNATATTATTAATACTAAGATCAAAACGATCCAGNCTTGGCTTAACTCTATGATCCAGTATCCCNTTAAAGTTTAAAGCATCAATNCCTTGTAACTTCTTGCCACTGGCCGTAATTACCGTAGGACGATTAATAACNTGCTGCTGATGGGTTATATCATCGATACGAATAGCNATTTCACCCAAAGCTAAAGTAACATTCAGTTCTGTTTTAANAATTAAGAAATCAGGTAGCGGNCGCTCNCTAGGAAAGTGCACATAACGCCCGGACTTTCGACNCTGCTCANCNNTTGCTATTTCGCTATCTTCGCCACTATTTACGTCACCATCNTCAGANATCAAAAAAGGTTTAGCTTTCTCATACCAGTACAANGCTTGTTGTGACCACTGCCCTGCCTGNTCACCNAATAATAAGCGGCTTAAATTACCNACNCCAGCNCCATCTAATTGNTACTTTGATTTTAAATTTTCAAAATCNTCAAGTGGCGCCGCTTGTAATTTNGGCCATTGNTGCTGNAATTCAGTTTTTGCGCTTNTTACAACCTTAGCAGCNGCCTGTATTGCCTTTTTATCNGACTTTATGCGTTTCTTTAGCTGGTCGAANTCTTTTTTACGCTGNTTAAAATCGTCAATGGAAGCAAANCGTCCNTTCACAATTCGTTCAAACTCATCTTCATAATGAGCNAGNGCTTGATCNTTAGGAATAGCCGCCATGGACTTATTNATCGCCTGCTGACTTTGCTTAAACTGCTGCTGAAAAGCCTTACCACGCTGCTCTGTTAATAACGGCTCTCGCGCTAATAACTCATCCGCGGTCGGTAACGACTGCTGCANGCTAGCNAGGCCTTGATCAACTAAACNNTTTTCANCAGAGCTNTTCATTTTNCTNAGNTTCTTCAGNCTCNNCTAATNCTTTTGCCAACTCTGCTTCATTNTCAAGAGCNCCAGAGGTTAGNCGTTCAGTNGNAAACTCTACTCCGGTTAAACTTAGGTTATTAATAATGCCCTTACCCAGTAATAGTGGCATCAACTCTAAATCAGCAAGTGCTCGTTCAAACTCNACTAANTTTTCCATCGGAGCATCGGCATTAGCNACCTGCACATTCAATATTTCTACCCCGAGTGGATNNAAACTAAGNTTTACCTCNCCGACCTCTACTTTTGCNCCAGCGGCTTGGCTACCAAATGTTTCAATGCTGTATTTAATTAAAGGCCCAGCAGCGAACATCCANCCNANCACCANTAAAGACANNATAACGATAAAGCCNACTAAACCTGACCAGCGAATCCATTGTTTCATTTTCTTATCCNTACTCTGCTATCGCTTGGTAAACTTTATAAAACTTACTGGCTTTCAACATNTTGACNATTTTTAGTTTATCGACCCANATCATCAATCGCTCTCNATANGCAGANATTAACCAACGACTGATCAATAATACNGGNATAAAAGCAATCANTGCGATGACTAGGCTGCCCATGACTAANGTATTNTTNAANCCTGNTGCTCTTAANAATTCANTNTGATACAGCCCAGTCCAAAGCTCTTGATAAGAGCTATTGGTTAACAATGATTCACCCAGCGCAATTGCAGCGGGNTCTAATAGATAAGCTAAGCCACTAAAAAACGCTGTCGCTAACAGAAAAGCACCAAAATTAATCCGCACGATACACGCGATAAATAGAATTACTAAATTNTGTAAACTAAATAGCGGNGTTAAGCCGACAATTAACGCGAGGGCAAAGGCTAATGCGATTTGCCCCGGGGCTGAATCTGAATTTAATGCCTTTAGCAGATTGGCTAACATAGCAATCATAGAAGTTCCGTTTATATAGAAAGAAGGGGGGAAGTAGCAAGTTATCAACATAGTAGTAATAACGGCTTAATAAATAAAGCAATTCAACAATTCTTATGCCTTTTTACTGCGAATCGCCANAGTAATACCNATTAGAATCAAGGCNCTCGCGGCTAACAGTATGCTTGATAGTTGNTCNGCTAAAAAANCCACCCCCATNATCATGGCAAAAACAGGNACAATTAATTGCGCTTGGGCTGCATTCTGTAAACCTAACTCNGGCAGCACTTTATACCANAGGGCATAACCTAAAGCCGATGCCAGCGTGCCNGANANACANGCCAAAAGTATTCCTTCGAATGTACTNCCTTGCCAATTAGTGAACAAAACCAATGGTAAGCACCAGAGTAATGACCAGCGAAATGCAATCGCAACGTCCTTCAGTGGCTGCTGACTNTTACGACCAGAATANACAAAACCAGCCCAGCCTAGNCCCGCCAGCATCATGATAGCNGCAGCAGAAAAATCTGGNGTTGANTGCCCTGGTAACANTAGAATNACCANCCCCATGAAAGCGATTAATATGCCCAGAANCGTTAATCTATTAACTTTCTGTCCCAGAAATTGAGCCACTATATTTAATACAATTTGAATGGTCGCAAATAATACCAGCGCNCCAACNCCAGTATCCATTTCAAGGTAGGCCCAAGAAAAAGCAAACGCATAAATAGATAAACTGACGGCAGAAAACCAAGCAGCCTTACTGCGCTTNATATTCATCATATTATTGAATTCTGATTTACTCGGTCGAATCAATANACTTAATAACAAGGCGCCTGAGATCAGACGAATTAANGTGAAAGGTAATGGCGAGATAGCACCATCAACCAAGGCCATTCGACACAATAANGAATTCGCNGCAAACGCTATTAACGCAANTGCGCTATAAANAAACAAANCCATAAATAACCTNTCGCTNTAAANTATNNGTATAAACGAAAATATAGACTGTCATTAAGCCATAAAGTGCGNCTTAACCTCATAGTTTTTACTATCATTGTTNNATANTCATCAACANCNCTTCTCGAAAATGGGGCTAGCGCTTANTGATAAAAATCGTTCTAATAGCACTAATCATATTTTTATCATTTTTTACTTTTATTAGGCCTCACATGAATTCAACATTCTCGAANCNCAAGCGAGTATTATCAAAACTCGCCCTAGCGGCACTTTTCGCCACCACCAGCCTGCCCTTCATGGCTGTAGCCCAAGGCTTACCNGCTGAAGTTGTTCATGCCAAAGAGCAAATAATCCCGACGTATATCGAAGCCGTGGGCACCTTAAANGCCAATGAATCGTTAATTCTAAGACCCGAAAATACCGGAAGAGTCGATGTAATTAGNTTTATCGAAGGCAGCTTCGTCAAGAAAGGTAGCCCCTTAGTGCATTTTGATGATGCTATATATAAAGCTCAGGTAGCGGAAGCNGAGGCTCGAGTATTATTATCTAAGACTGAGTTTCGTCGCGTAGACAAGCTGTTTAATAAAGGCGCTACCTCAGGAACTAGCCGTGATTCTGCTTTGGCTCAATTACAGATTAATCTAGCTCAACTTGATCAAGCCAAAGTTAGCCTCGCAAGNATGACCTTAAAAGCGCCNTTTTCAGGTATTGTTGGTTTACGCCAATTTAGCCCGGGTGATTATATTGTCGCNGGCTCTGACATGTTGAAAATTGTCGATATAAGCNCGATGAAATTGGATTTNCAAATTCCTGAAATTTATCTACCACAAGTAAAATCTGGNCAGAAGCTAGAGATTAANCTCGCNTCNTTTCCGACNCNANNCNTAANCGGNGAAGTCGTGGCGATTAGCCCACAANTCAGTGAGCAAGGGCGTAANATTCTTGTTCGTGCCAGCCTACCCAACCATAATANTATGCTGCGCCCAGGNTTNTTTGCCAAGGTTCAACTATTAATCAAAGAAGANNNNAGNATTACCGTGCCNGAAGAAGCCATNATNCCNCAAGGTGGCCAGTTCATNGTNTATTTATATAAAGACGAAAAAGTAACCCCAGCTCCGATTAAAATTATTAAACGNTTNCAAGGNCAAGTNGCTCTNACCGGNATNAANGTNGNNGATATCGTTATTACCGCAGGCCAATTAAAACTNCAGCCAGGNTCTCCAATTACTCCTATTTTTGTNGATGGCAGTGNNCCTAAAGNNAATGNTTCACAAGAANANCAGTCAGCCGAAAAACAAGCTGAGCAGGAGTAATCATCGATGAAAATATCTGAATTAAGTATTTCACGGCCGGTACTTGCCACTGTGATGAATATTTTGGTGGTTTTGATCGGCATCATTGCTTATCAAAGNTTACCGGTACGAGAATATCCTAATATCGATGTACCCGTGGTCACAGTNGAAACTCGTTACCCCGGTGCCAANGCTAGAATTATGGAAAGCCAAGTTACTCAGATTCTTGAAGACTCACTNTCNGGNATTGAAGGCATCGACTTTATGTCTTCAAAAAGTCGNTCCGANCAATCTCAAATTACGCTAACGTTCAAACTGGATCGNNATCCAGATTCTGCCGCCAGNGATGTGCGTGATCGAGTCGGCCGTGTACGTGGACTNTTACCAGAAGATATTGATGAGCCTATCGTNGCCAAAGTAGAAGCCGATGCTCAGCCGATTATNTGGCTCGCNTTCTCNAGTGATCGCCACAGCGCATTAGAAGTAACNGANATTGCTGAACGCCAAGTACGTGACCCNTTACAAACNGTTGCCGGTGTTGCCAGCGTAGAAATTGTGGGTGAGCGCCGCTATGCCATGCGCATTTGGTTAGATCGTACTCGTATGGCNGCNTATAGTATTACCAGCCAAGATGTTGAAGCNGCCTTACTGAGTCAGAACTTAGAAGTACCTGCNGGTCGNATTGAAAGTACNGAACGTGAATTCACCGTNNTAACCCAAACAGACTTGAATGAGCCAAAGCAATTTGAAGACATTATTCTGCGTAANGATAATGGCTACCTGATTCGCTTAGCCGATGTNGCAAAGGTTGANATCGGCCCAGAGGCTGAGCGCGTTATTTCCCGNTTCAGTGGTCGCAGCGCCGTTGCACTTGGNGTGGTTAAACAATCAACCGCCAACCCATTAGATGTATCCAGTGGTATTCAAACTTTATTAGCTGAAATCAGTGAGAAATTACCTGAAGGTGTTGCGGTAAATATNGCTTANGACTCTTCGGTATTTATTGATAAGTCGATTCAGTCAGTACAAACCACCATCTTTGAAGCGGTGATGCTGGTNATTTTAGTGATCTTTCTTTTCTTACGAAATGCNCGCGCAACACTNATCCCATTAATCACNATCCCTGTNTCNTTNATNGGNNCTTTTGCCATNATGANNCTNTTTGGNTTTAGNGTGAATACTCTTACCTTANTGGCACTGGTCTTGGCNATTGGCNTAGTGGTCGATGATGCNATTGTNGTATTNGAAAATATNTANCGCCATATAGAAGATGGNATGGAACCCNTTCAAGCCGCNTTCAAAGGCATGNAAGAAATTGGCTTCGCNGTTGTCGCAATGACNCTGACCCTTGCCGCCGTATTTGCCCCCATCGCCTTTACCGAAGGNCGCACNGGTAAGTTAATTACCGAATTTGCGCTAACNCTTGCCGGNGCCGTNATNGTTTCAGGTTTTGTTGCNNTAACCTTATCNCCAATGATGGCTTCTCGTATGCTNAAGCATAATAGTAACCCCGGTAAATTTTACCTTTGGGGAGAGANANTACTGAATNCNATGGCAAATGGTTATGAAAAATTTCTCCGCAAANTTCTTATTTTTCCTTTAGCGATTGCCGGCGTAGGATTGNTAACCATTTTATTAAGTGCCTTAGTNTATACACAGCTACCACAAGAACTTTCNCCCTCNGAGGATCGCGGTTTTGTAATTGGTTTTGCCATTGCCCCAGAAGGTGCTTCGACAGAATTTGTCGATAAATATACCCGCCAAATCGAAGGTGTATTAGATAAAGTACCCGAGGCTAATAGCTANTTTTCAATTGTAGGNTTNCCGACGAGTACTAANAGTATGCAGTTTGTGCAANTNGCNCCNTGGGAANAACGCGAGCGTTCGCAACAAGAAATCGCAGCCAGCNTAATGGGCCCTATGTTCGCTGGCATTACTGGGGTCATGTCTTTNCCNATGAANCCACCNTCATTAGGGCAAAGCATTGTTTCTCGCCCGGTCGAGTTTGTTATACAAACCACAGGCTCCTATGAAGATTTACAAGCATTGACGTCACAGGTAATGATGAAGGTTTGGGCTAGCCCAATGTTCGCTCAGCCAGACATCGANTTGAAATTAAATAAGCCAGAGTTAGCGATTGATGTTGATCGTGAAAAAGCAGCAGCNGTTGGCGTCGGCATAGAAACTATTGGCCGAACTCTCGANACTATGATTGCCGGTCGTGAGATCACTCGTTTCAAACGTGACGGCGANCAATACAATGTTATCGTGCAAGTAGCCGATGTTGATCGCTCAAATCCTGATGATTTAACCAATGTTTATGTGCGTTCAAGCAGNGGNGAAATGGTGCANCTNGCGAANCTNGTTNANGTNTCAGAAACCATCGCNCCAAAAGAGCTGAACCATTTTAATAAATTAAAATCGGCGACCATTCAAGCCGCTTTAAACCCTGGCTTTAGCCAGCAAGAAGCTCGTGAATTTTTGGATGCTGCCGTCGCNGAACTTAGCGTAGGTANAACAGGNATTCAAGTCGATTACGGCGGTCAGTTACGTGAGTTTATTAAAACAGGCAGNAGCCTCACCTTTGCTTTCAGCCTNGCGCTAATCTTTATTTATCTAGTATTAGCCGCGCAGTTTGAAAGTTTCCGCAGCCCATTAATCATTATGTTCTCAGTNCCTACNGCAATGTTAGGAGCGCTATTAGCACTGTGGGCTACTGGNGGNTCGATTAATATTTANAGCCAAATTGGCTTAATTACCTTAGTCGGTTTAATTACCAAGCACGGTATCTTAATCGTTGAATTTGCTAATCAATTACAAGCGGCAGGCAAAGACAAATTAGAAGCGGTGATTGAATCAGCCAAACTGCGTTTACGCCCGATTCTAATGACAACCTCCGCTATGGTATTAGGTGCTATTCCATTAGCCTTAGCCAGTGGCGCCGGCGCGGAAAGTCGTGCACAAATCGGTTGGACGATTGTGGGGGGGATGACNCTNGGTACNGCATTAACCATCATNATCGTACCGGCGTGTTATTTACTNTTTTCAGGTAANATTAAAGANTTAGCAAAAGCTGAGCCTAATTTATAGTTAGCCACTTAAGTACTTAGNTATTCAGGTACTTATTAGTTNCCAATCAAGCGGTGTTAAATTTANCTTTAANNCCGCTTTAACTTCTATTATGAAAGGCAGATCATTTACGCATGCGCCANTAACGAACNAATCNTGGCTTTCCTTTCGATGTTAGNCCAGAGTATTGAAACGNTATTTNACTGCCAATGGNCGGTGGNNTTTTACGATCAGCATCGGTAAAACCTGAACCTATTTTNAATCGTTGTCTTACTGCCAGCCCTTCTTCATCGGGAATTANCGCATNAACCCATAAAGCCCCCATCATACCGATAAATTTNCCTTTACCTTCTNCGTAACTTAAAACAATACCNTCACTATCGAAACTNGGTTTCAACTTTAACAAATCATCACTGCGTTTAGCCGAGTATAANGAATCACCATGATGCAGCATTAACCCTTCNGCNTTGGTATTAACAAACGAGTCTANTTGGTTAAGNAATTCTGCCTCNTNNGATACTCGCCANTGNTTNATTATAATTAACCAAGCNGGCATANCAGTTAATAGCCGCATTTNATTAAGGCGCTGATCNAAAACNCCAGATGCTTGTGGCATATCAAATACCATATAACGAACCAAGTGCCACTCTTCATCAACAGGGTTCTTTTTACGCACAATACCACTGAGACGATCAAATTGGCCACGAGCTAACCATAACTCGCCATCAAGAGGTTGCTTAGGAAAACCAGCAACGAACCATGCNGGNGCGTGNTATTCATTACCCTGTCGAGANATCAAACCCGTACCATCCCAATAAGCGCGNACGCCATCGTANTTTTCNCTAACCCAGTANTGGCTAATATCTCNGTCTGAAATTTTACTGNTCGAATAGACATTNGCCAGCATCAAACTGGGTTTATCCAGTGCAAACAATNCTGGCGATAGGAACAGGATAGNTAANAAAATAATGAGATAACGCATCAGACATTCCTTGTCNTNGATTTTTATATTACAAGTATGCGCNCGATTAAAACCGAGTTTTCAATGCNGCTAATAAGCCAGAGTAAATCGGATTACAGAATTCGNTCACCTGAGTTTCATCNGCAGAATCAAACTCTGATGTCCANTTNACNAAGGTTCCNNCGNTATCGGTAATAGGAAACAATTCCACACGACCGACATAATTATCGATAACCCCNTTAGCCACAGGACCTGGACCATCATCAATNCTNTATGNNAANCGNTNGTTNATNNCATCNANNGANAATAAGGTTTCATGAAAAGCATCNTTCAATATNCGNCGTGCGCCNACTTGAGTACCAGNNANCTCCCCCACCACATCCACTTTAGTNGCTACTGGGGCGGCCCAATCAAGTTGNTGAAAGTCTTTNATCATATCCCATACTTGNTCAATGGGCGCATTNACAGTNGTAGAGTTATAACAGTTTCCCATATNTTTCTCCTCTCAACNGTNTTAAGTAAAGCTTGGTAANAGCATAGTAGAGACGCNGGCAGAGGCCATAAAGCAAACNGTAAGCCTGTNAAGATTAGACTCGCAAGTAACGATAGTCAGATCTTTTACTAGAGATTNGTAAGCAACTAGAACTCTTCAACTAAAATTCTTCGACTAGGATGTAACCCTTATTTCGTACNGTTTTAATATGNTTGNCACTGATNCCATCAATGGATAGNTTNTTNCGTAANTGACTAATTAAAATATCCGAGAAACGNCTCNCACCATCATATTCAATGCCTTTNANGCGCTTAAATATGTCATCCCGAGTTATTATTTNNCCANTATTNTTAAANAGTAAAAGCAGTAATTCNTATTCATTATTTAACAANTCAACAATAATACCATCGACTTTAACCAAGCGATCGCTGGTATTGATCTCTAAATTGCCAAGCTGGGNTTTAACAATNTCTATACTTTTTNGTGGTATTTGNTGACGACGAATTAATGCGCGCACATGGGCTAATAGCACCCTNGGCTCTACCGGTTTATGAATAAATTCGTCAGCNCCAATTTCTAAGCCTAAAATATGNTCNATAGATTCACNGGATGCCGTCAGCATAATAATGATNTTTGAGTAATCNGCTCTTACTTCTTTGCAGATACTAATNCCGTCTTTACCNGGCANCATTAAGTCGAGAATAACNAGGTCAGGCTGNTCATTGCNAATACGAGAAACCGCCTGNCTGCCATCATGAACAACTTCAACAATAAATTCATAGCAAGATAAATAGTCCTGAATTAACTGAGCTAATTCAAGATCATCTTCNACTAATAATATTTTCCACTTATTATCTTGCATGACTACTCTCAACTTATTTTTTTATAAGCATTAGAATTGATAACTCAAACCCATCTCAACNTTAGTGCGCTGAAAATCATAAAGGTCTAAATTACTNTTTCTTGTTTGCTGACTATAATACGTACGTAACTGCCATTGATCCATATTGAGGCGAGCACCAACTCGCCAATCACTTCGGTTATCTTGCCNCGCCTTATCATAGTCCGCACCATANCGTTGTCCTAAGCTTAGGTCTGCCGTNCTGTACTGGCTATAACTTTGATTATAAGCNGCATATAAAGANCTATTAATACGAGTACCCAATATAGCTAAAAATGATTTTGATAAATCAATATCTACCCCGCCACGGCGATAACTATCACTTTCATCTTGAGGCCTAGATAAGTCTCGTAAAAAAATAGCACTGGTAAAGCGATATAGCTGCCAATTTATGGCGTAACGATANCCAACATCAACAATGTCAGCATTACGATACTGATCACTANACTCAACATATTTCTTTTGCTGCCAAGCAATTGAGTAGCGATGGCTACCAAACTCTCTGCGGTTATTTAAGCGAAATTTAAACCCTGTATAATCCGCATAGTGCTTTTTATCGAATTGACTATAGCGATAGAATATGGGTAATTTCCAACTTAAACCAGANTGAATAATNCCCGCCAATTGTAATTGTAAGCGATGGCTGCTTTGATCATATTTACTGGCAATACTGGTATCATATTGGCGTTGAAAATAACTGTATTCTGGTATTATTCGTAGCTTCGAAGATAAATCAAGTTTCACAGACGTGCGTAATGCAACATCTTGATAATGNCCCTCGATAATCGTCTGTGGCGGGCCTATTAGATCTTCATTCGACAAAGCGATATTATCATCGTAACCCGTTGCCACTGAAATTCTTGCCAACCACTCAAAGGTGTCTGCTATTCCCCGGCAAGGGGCAATGGCTTTTTTAAGCGCCTGTTGTTGTGAAGGGTAATGTAATACGCTTTGGTATATTGCTTTAGCTTGGTTGCAATCACCCGCTTTCGCCATTTGCTTTATCTGACGTATTTTTTTCTTCTGCGACTTATCAAATTTAGCGATAAAGCGTTTCATATTACGCTTTTGTAAATCACTTGTATCAGGATGCAGTCTTAAGCGCTCAAAAATTTCATAAGTCTGCTGCTCTTTCCCCATCAACATGAAAATTTGCGCTAGCTTAAGGTCAATACTAATATTTGAGTCTCTATAAGGTAAAGCAATACGATAGGCAGCGATTAACTCACCCGCGGCCATCAAAGTCTTAATTTCACCTAATACCTCAGAATATTCTCTAGCCTCGCGAGAGTCAGCCCAACTAGAAAGTGAGAATAAAAATGAAAATAAAAGAACAATTATTAAGCAAAAGGCTTTAATCATCGTCATCTTCTTCTAACTCATTATCATCATCCACTTCACTTTCTGATGCATCGTCTTCTAGATCATCACCTAACTCATCATCTAGCTCATCATCTAGCTCATCATCTAGCTCATCACCTAGCTCATCACCTAGCTCATCACCTAACTCATCATCTAACTCATCTTCCAGTTCGTCTTCTAATTCGTACTCTTCATCATCTAACTCAAGGTCTAAATCATCACTATCATAGTCATCATCTTGCTCTTCGCTATCATCAGACTCATCATGATCAGATTCTTCACTATCGGAGTCATCGTCCTGCTCAATTTCAGCCAGCTCATTTTCAATGTCCTGCTGCCAGTCCGGGCTTTCTTCCTGCTCGAAATCAAAATTCAACAAACCTTCATCGATCTCGTTCAAACGCTGTAATGCTTCTAAATCATCAAAATCTTCAGCAAAAGTTAATACCGATATAAAACATAAAGATAAAACGATTAATTTTAATTTATTCATCACTAATACCTTCGAAGTCAGCCCTTTCAAGATCAGCCCCTTCACTATTAGGGAAGTACAAACTAAAACGAGCGCCCCTTAACGGGCTGTCGGTTAAGGTCATCGATATCCCACCCAAACTGCAAATATTTTTGGCTATCGCAAGGCCTAAGCCCATACCACCAGTTAATTTGTTACGACTGGTTTCTAGACGAGTAAATGGACTAAAAACTGATTCCTTTTGCTTATCATCAATACCTGGGCCATTATCATCAACCGTAACTAAACAATTTTTCACATGCTGCTCAATACGCACTTCTACTAGCCCGTCACCATATTTGCAGGCATTTTGAATNAAATTTAGTAGTAGTCGACGTATTTGNGTCTTGTCCTGAATTAAACTTGGAATATTTTNTNCNGAGTACAGGCTTAGCTTTACTTGNCGGTGTTCTATTTTAAGGTCTGTNATGATTGATTCAATCAGNGTAATAAGAGAAAACTCTTGCTCTTGCCAACGCCTTCCACTGCGGTCAAATTCAAGGGCTTCTTTTAATAATCCACTCAATTCATCTATATCACTATGAATGCCCTTCATACTTTTGATTGAGCTATCATTTAAATCGTCATTCGATAATATCTCTAAACGAAATTTCATCCGACTAATCGGCGTTCTTAACTCATGACCAATCGCTTGAATCATTTGCTTTTGATCTGATATTAATTGATGTATGCGTAATGACATNCCATTAACACTGNTCGCTAANAGACTAATAGCATCCGTTTTTTCATCTTTTAATGTTAAATGAGCTGGCGCTCTAGAAAAATCACTTACACCTTTCTCAATTAACATCACTCGTTTCTCTAAACGATAAACCAACCAGAAAGCGGATGTTGCCGTTACCAGTAAGGTAATCATTAGCATCAAAATTAGAGTGGTTACCGGAACGGGATTAAACCCTGCAATAGGGCCGATNACTAATACTTGGTCACTNTTCGCGAGGCGACTGTATATTAAGTGTTTATGGTCCTCATCACTGCTATCAGTTACTACAATATCAAAGCGTTTCAAACGGCTTAATTGCTGACCATCCAGCTTAATGGTTGAAATATCACGCAAATTTATTTGCTGAAACAAGGGTTTTAAATGCTCTAAGATATAGCTCTGGTATTGATCAAAACTGACTCGGCCTAATTCATTTTTAATCAAGGTCGCCATCATTCGAAAGTGCTGCTCGCTTACCTTATCAATTTGGCTGTATAANCGGTGGCCATCATATNAAAAATCTAGNGCTATTTTNTCCCCCTCATGCTGAATTATTAACGTTGAAACGGGGTTTACCGACTTAGGCTCAGATGAATCCACCTGATAATCAATCTCCGCGCCCATTAGGCGCTCCATGACCGCCAACCAACGCTGTTGATTCTCGCCCTTATGACGGGCTAATCCATTNACTANCAACTGCAAACTGCCATTAAACGTTCCATGCAAATATCGATCGAAACTTAATCGATATTGCCACTGATAAAAGCTGTAACTCAAAACNGCCGAAATTAAAACAGCAATCAGNAAACTGGCATAAATACGTATAAACATAATGACTCCTCTATACCAGAATATGTGATCGACTAAGAAATAGAAATTTCAATTTGTTATTAGTTTGTAGGGAAATCCAACAAAAGCGAAACAGCTCAATACAGCGGTTAAACAGACTTTAGCTCTAATACGGTTAAAACTAAAGTGACTCTCGTTACCCAGTTGTTTGCTAATGCTATATACAATTTTAAAAACAATCTTGAACCGAATATTACAGCCTCATTGGCTATTAATCGTTAGCTGTATCGTACTGTTAGGGNTCCATCAAGCGTATTACCCGACTAGCAGTACCGACTTCAGTGCAAAAAGACTGTTTAGTCTAAATTTTAATGCCAGTTTTAATGCCGACCGTCAGCTGGTCAATGTCCATACCTATTTACCCCTCGATGATCCTTGGCAAACTGTTATCAGTGAAAATCTAAGCACGACAGGAGTGAGCAGCAGTGAAAAAATGATCCCCTCTGGTCGGTTATTAAGCTGGTCNGCAGAAGATAACGAATCGCATATAGGTTACCAAGTATTGCTACATACTCAAGGNAATGAACACCGTATTGATCGCCGTTTGAAANNCCAGCCTANCCACCCAGAAGAATTACAGCAGTTCTTACAACCCAGCGAACACATTCAAGTACAGCACCCAGAGATTCANACACTATGGAAGTTAATAGAACCTAGCACTGTCTACTCCTATGACATATTACAAGCCATCTATCAGTATACCTGGCAAGACATTGAAAGCGCTCCCTTTAAAGGTACAACCGATGCATTAACGGCTNCACGCTTAAAAGTCGCAAGTTGTAATGGTAAAAGTCGATTATTTGTTGCTCTAGCCCGCTTGAATAATNTNCCTTCTCGATTGGTGGGTGGGCTTATCCTTGAGAACAGTCGAAAAAAGACCAGCCATCAGTGGGTAGAGGTTTATCTTAATGATCACTGGGTAACCTTCGACCCCACTAATGGATACTTTGCTAAACGCCCAAGCCACTACCTTAAACTTTATGAAGGCGATCATGCGTTATTTCGCCATACCAGTAACATCGGCTTTGACTATTTGTTTAATATCAGTCAAAAAATTANAAGTCCTGCGATGTTACCTAGCCTAATGGATGAAAGTACTAACTACTTGTCTTTAAGCAAAGCGTTAGCACAACTACAAATCTCCAGTAATACCCTAGCAATTACTTTGCTATTCCCTTTGTGTACCTTCTTGATTACTTTTTTGCGTAATGTAATAGGCATTAAAACGTTTGGTATTTTTATGCCTATCCTAATTGCAGCTATCTGCATGTTTACCGGTTTACTGACTGGGATTATAGGTTTCNCTGTCATTTTACTCATTGCTTGGTTATGCCATTATTTATTAGAAAAATTACGTATATTAAAAACGGCTCGTCTAGCGATTGTTATCTCTATTGTCAGTGTCTTATTTATATTATTACTTTGGCACAGTGCAATTGAACAAAAATTNGAGTTTGGCATGTTAGCCCTAATGCCTGTCGTTATTATCAGCTTTGTTTCAGAGCGTATTCACCAAGTCTCTCAAGAAGGAGACTGGCCAGAACTTATCACTAACTCCCTCGGCAGTATTCTAGCCATTGCTTTATGTTATTTATATCTTTCTAGCCACATNNTGCACACTGTTTTTATTCTATACCCAGAGACCCAGCTTTTGGTTATCGCANGTTTACTCTTCATTGGGCGCTGGGACGGTATTCGTATCAGTGAATTAATACGTTTTAAAAATCTTCCAAAAAGTCAAAAACATCAACTATTAGGTATTAATAGCCGTAATCGTAACTTGGTATATCGACATAATACAAAAGCCTTATTACGTTTAGCAACGGATAAACTTGCCAGTAAAGAGGCTTTGAAGCGTCAAGGTATTCCAGTTCCTGATACCTTATTTGTCATTGAAGGCCAAAAGGATATTAACCAATTAGAACAACAATTATCTCAATANAATTCATTTGTTATTAAGCCTAACCAAGGGAGCCAAGGAAAAGGCATCTTAGTAATACGTGACAAACATCATGACTACCTTAGCGCATCNGGTAAACCTTATAACCTTGACGCACTTAAAAAACATATNAAGGAAATNNTAATTGGTCACCATAGCCAGTCCGGTGATCAAGATAGCGCTTACCTAGAACCATTAATTGAACAAGATGAATATCTCAATCAAATTTGTNATTTAGGTTTGAGTGATATTCGCGTCATTTTGGGTAAAGGAAAAGTTATCAGTGCCATGTTACGCATGCCCACTCAACATAGCTCAGGTAAAGCCAACCTTCACCAAGGAGCTATTGGCATTGCCATCAACATTGAAACGGGCATTACCAATCGGGCGCNGTACAACAAAAAAAGNATTCAGCANCACCCNGATAGCCAAGCTCAACTCGTCGGCATCCAAATCCCCTATTGGCCACAAATCATCAGTATGGCTATCGCCAGTTACCAGGCAATCCCTCTGGGCTACTTAGGTGTTGACGTCTGCNTTAGCCAACAGGATGGGCCGTTGATATTAGAAGTAAATGGTCGTGCGGGTCTAGAAATCCAAAACATTCAACAGCAAGGCTTAAAAGAAAAGCTATTCACTGCGGTANAAACATCATGAAACAGTTAAAACACAGCAGCAGTATCATTTATNCCAGTTTATTATGNATTTTGACCTGGGCTATTTTCGACCTAAGCAATGGNTCTGCTGATGCCTTNNCNACATCCACTNAAATCAATATTACAGTAACAGATAATNTTCAAGAACAATTAGATGCCGCACAANCTGAAAATAACGATGAAGAAAGTGANCTAATCCTTAAGGGATTATTAGCAAAAGCTTTTCAAGCTTCCGCTAACGATAAGCTAGAAGAATCGATCGATCTGTATCGCCAAGTATTAGAGCGTAACCCAAANCACCAAATTTCTGCAATTAACATCGCACTATTGAATAAGCGTNCGCTGGGCTGTGAACATGCAAAAACACACATCGAGCATGCGGTAAATATTAGTCGAGGAAAACGACTGGCTAAAGCACTCTCTTTACAAGGCAGCTGCTTAATTGAACAACAGAAATATAACCTTGCCATTGAAAAACTTGAACGAGCAATTGANTTTCGTCCAAATCACTCGATCATCTGGCAGAAGCTGGCTAAAGCTNAGAATTTAGCCCTACAACCGATTGANCANGTNATTACNACCTATACTCGTGCATTAGCCNTAGCCCCAAAAAATAATGCATTACGTTTAAAACTAGCCAAACTGCAGCACAAACATCTTAACTTCANTGCCAGCNTNGTCACTCTCAAAGATAANTACAGTCGCATTAGAACCAGCATCAATGCNCAAAANTTACTCGCATGGAATTATCTAGAGTTAGGTAANAATAATAATTCAAAAAAACACATACAGCTGGCGATGCGCTTAGAAAAATCTAACAGCGAATTCCTAAGCGCTATGCTATTNCATGCTGACAAACAGTTTAATAGCAGTATTGAATTNATAAANANTATAAATAGAAAAAAACCCTCTCATNATTATCTTTTAAGTTTGAATTACCAAGCTAAAAACTGGCCNAGATCTGCACATAAGTTTTTAGATAAACTGAAACCCTTTGCAGAATATCAATACAAGGTTCCNTTACAGCGTTTCAGTGCCAATCGTAAGAATTCATCTTATGATAATAAAATAANAACNTTGACCCANCTAAGCCAACAAAGAGTTTTTATTCAACANATAGCACATACAGCAGCACAANTGNCCTTTAAAAATNATGATTTNAAACNAGCTAAGGATTGGATTGAAAAGCTGCCCTTGCCTAACTACGATCAAAATATCAATATCTTATATAGCCAAATACTNTGGCAGGGTAAAGATCATCAAGCCAGCCTAAAGTTTTTAGCCGCGCTGCATAATGCAAACCCNANAAGCACAAAAATCATACGCAGNTATGCAAAAAANCTGTATCAAGATAAACAGTTCGAACAAACAAAAAACATCTTAGNAATNCTTTCAATCGGTGATTACAAAGCCAGCGANCATATTATNNCAGCACAAACCTACCTNAAACTAAANAAGCCAACANNNGCGTTATTACANCTTAGTGACGCTATTAATTATTGGCCAGACAATATTGAAATNCGTTATTTACTCGCTCAANTTCTATTANAAGACAATCAAGTAGAACTCAGTAAACAACAAATANATTTCATCTTAAAACTAAATAACAAGCATATTTTATCTCAGCAGTTTTTACAGGAGCATTTCCATGCACAAACGCTATAAACCTTTATTATTGTCTACCCTGCTATTAGCCCCAGCAAGTTATTCCGCATCCCCAGAACTTAGCTTGAGCGCATTNGCCGGGATTGATACTAACCCTTATCGCTTNAGCGAGCTGTTTATAATTGATGAAGCCGCTTTCNTNAAATATAAATTAAAAGNTAAAATTCCTCTTACTAAAGGTTTGAGNATTAAGGCCAAAGGAATGCTACAGGATTACAATGATGATTCTGCCGANTGGGGAGACAATCATAATTTTGACCTTCGCCTTGATTATCGTAGCGGNAAAGCAGCAGATCGATGGGGCATGCATTTGACTTACCGTGAAGTGGATAAAACCTATGTCAGTCGAATNAAAGCCGTTACTCGCACNTCCTANGGNTTCCCTTTGGATGATCGTAATGACTATAAGCAAACAAACTTNAATGCTTATAANAATTTTAAAATNAATAANTNTTTCAAAAATAGAATTGAANCTAACTATCGNTTAAGAGACTACTCTGATTTTGATCATCCTAAAATCACCGATTACGATTACCACNCTATAATCATAGCNGANACNCTTACCTATAAATTCAACCGTAAACACAAGCATNNGGTTAGATTATCTTATGAAGGNCGCTACTTTCTTGATCGNATGCAAAAAGATAATACCGGGGATAACATAGAAAATAGCGAACTTGCTTATGAGTATTTAGAAGCTGGCTATCAATATAAATATAAACAAAATAAAAATCTGTCTTATNAAATNTTTGCCGAAGNAATATCTAGAACNGATAATGGCAGTGGTTACTATGATACNTTCACNTCAGAGATTGGTCTGGGGTCAGAATATAAATGGCANAAAAAATCTACTTTCAGCCTAGGTTATAGCTACCGTGATTTCGCCTATTTACGTGAACCGGANTCGATAGTGGGNTTATCTTTAGAAGAAGACTATACCAGNGAACGCAAGCATATATTAAAGCTNGCTAATGTTACTCACNTGCCTANATGGGTANATGATAAGACCTATTTCGAAATGGAATATAAATACGCNAACGCTGACTCAAATAAAGAAGAATATCAATACGATCGCCATATATTCCAAACCGGCATCCGCATGGATTTCTAATACTTTAANNNTANNAAGATCNAATANNGNTCATTCCTTACNGGNCTATACGNAACTTTACNTAGTCCTCGTNAGGAATANNNCNTAGTCCCCTGTTTCATTNTCCAAAAGCCACAACGCGCATTAAATTAACGNCAGTTTATTCGTAAACAGCTTAGAAACAGAGAGAATAATAATATGAAAAAAAATACCCAAATGGCTTTAACCTTAATAGCCTTTTCTACGCCTTTCATTTCAATGACAGCACAAGGTGCTGGCTTGCAACTGATGCCAGGTTCCCCTAATTTTGGTACCGCTGGTGCAGGNCATGCTGCTGCCGGTTTTGGTGCNGGCTCAGCTTGGGCCAACCCAGCAACTATGGTATTAGTTGAAGATCAACAAATAGGTTTTGGTATCATCGCCGCTGAAACCGNTGTTAATTTTAATCCTGATAGCCCAGAAGGTAATGATGGTGGCAATGCCGGNGGCAGTCTTTATATTCCATCCTTTGCTTACGTCAATAGCATTAACGAAAATGTCAGCATCGGCTTCTCNGTTACCGTGCCTTATGGCAANTCATTAAGCTATGACGAAGATTGGGAGGGTAATAATGTCGTTACCGACGTCAGCTTAACAACCATTCAAGCCATGCCATCGATTGCTTATCGAATAAACGAACAATTCTCTGTCGGTGTTGGTATTTCCGCTAANCATACAACAGTGACCCAAGATCTTAAAATAATGGGGCAGTTCGATGCAGAATTAGAAGCTGATAGCATCGATTATGGNTATACCGTCGGCGGCCTCTATGAAATAAATGAGAACCATAGACTAGGTTTTGTATATCGCTCACAAGTAGATAGCGACCTTGAGGGAAGTGGTGAATTNGCGGGTGGTACCTATGATACCGAACTGGATTGGGTTAATCCTGCCAGTATCGTCTTCAGTGGTGTGCACCAAGTAAGTGAAAGAACCAGCCTTTTATGGGATTTAGGCCGTACTTTTTATAGTGCCTTTGAAACAACAAACATNAACATACAAGATGCCCCTCTAGGATTAGATGAAATTGCCTTACACAGAAATTGGGAAGACGCCAACCGTTACGCTATTGGTACCCATTATCAACTAAACGACCAAGTGATTCTGCAAGCAGGCTTCGCTTATGAAGACAGTGTCGTTAGTGATGACAACCGCACCGTAGATCTACCTTTNGANAGAATCATCCGNTANACNGCNGGNGCCNTATATCAGGTNAATACCNNNACNCANCTAGCCTTTGGTATTGAATACGCNGACCTTGGTGATGCAAAGATAACCAACGATCCTTCAGCTGATCCTGATATGTTTGATAGCCCAAGCGGCAGCTACGATAGCAGTGCTTTAGCCGCCTCTTTCTCCGTTAACTATCAGTTCTAAATNCCANCTCTAAGCTTTTATTTTAGACTCTGATAATTTAACCATTCAGGTTACACTAGCCTAACCTTGAAAAAGATTAGGCTTCACTATGAAACTCGAACAGCTCGCNCGTTATGACATTAAACTTTTAGTAGCACTGCAGGTGCTAATAGAAGAAAAAAATGTATCACGGGCAGCTGCACGTTTATGCGTTACCCAATCGGCCATGAGCAAAATGCTGGCNCGATTAAAAGAAACTTTTGGCCGCGAACTCTTTGTTCGTACNCATCATGGCATNGAGCCAACNGAACATACCCTCGCCTTACAACTCCCTTTAGCNGATGCAATTGAAAGCTTAAATAATTTATTCAGCCCTGCTATCTTTGAACCCAGCCAGTGTCAGCGNANTTTNCGNCTTACNTTATTAGATANTCGATTAATACCAGGGTTATTAAAGACCNTAAGCCAGCAAGCTCCCCAAGTAAAAATNCAGCTTAAGCCTTGGAGCCGAAATTCAATGGATGATTTAACTGAAGGACGCTTAGANTTGGTAATGAATATGNTAGAAGTTGAACGAGCAAANTTTTACCAACATAAATTAGAAAAAGTTCAAGTTTGCGCGATTGTTCGCAAAGGACATCCATTAGAGAATAAAGCAGAAATATCCNTCGATGAATTTCTAGAGCATTCCTTTATCAAGGTCATTGTGCCTGANTTTAATGAAAACAATCAGCCTGATNGAAATCAACTGAGNCCCATAGGAAAAGANCGAAAGNTTGTATTTGAAACCAGCGATATTAATTGTGCATTACGCAGCGTCACCTGTACCGATTATATTTTTCTTGGTTCAAGAGGCAGTTACGAAGACCGCTACGATGGATTAGGATTAACCACNATCCCAATGCCAAAAGAAATGTCAGCATCTCGTTTCACTACGAAATTCATTTGGCATCAACGCCAACATATACCCGCCGATCAAACTTGGTTTCGAAATCTCGTTATTGCAGAATATCATGAAATAACCGGNCNCTAACAAANTCATANTTGTNAGCACCGGTTTTTTAAGCAGNACGTTTAAGCCGCTTTCTTATTCAACTTTTCACGTGCGCTTTGTACTAAATAATACAANACAGGAACGAGNATAGTTCCAATAATCGTNGCCGCTAACATACCACCGAAAATNGCATANCCTAATGAGTGACGACTTGCNGCCCCNGCTCCCGATGCAACGACCAAAGGCATTGTCCCAAGAATNAAGGAAATTGCCGTCATCAAGACTGCACGNAAACGTAAACGAGCCGCAGTCATTGCTGAGTCAAAAATACTATTGCCCTCTTCCCGCAATTGGCAGGCNAACTCAACCACTAGGATGGCATTTTTACAGGCCATCCCTATCAGTAATACCATACCAATTTGAGTATACAAATTCAGATCTGACCCCGTTGCCCATACCGCCATTAATGCACCAAANAANGCAATTGGAACCGATAGTAAAACGGCAATGGGAATACTCCAGCTCTCATATTGAGCAACCAAGAATAAATANGTAAAGATAATNGCCAACGTAAAAATAATCGGTGCTAAATTTCCCGCTTTNATTTCTTGATACGTTTGACCTGACCAAGCATAAGTATAACCCGACGGTAATTGCTGTGAGCTACGCTCAATCGCGGCAATAACATCACCCGAGCTGTAGCCAGGTGCAGGGAAAGCATTTATCTGTGCCGTAGTATAAAGATTNAATTGACCAATATATTCNGGCCCTAGAATGGGGTGAATCGTAATTAAGGTNCTTAGNGGAACCATTTCGCCGTCTTTATTACGCACATGAAAACTGATGATGTCATCTTCAGAATTACGGAACTGAGTTTCTGCTTGCAACATCACATTAAAGACCTTACCGAAACGGTTAAAGTCATTAACATAATTACCACCTAGCATAGTTTGCATACTGGCAAAAATCTCATCCAGCGGAATCCCTTGAGCTTTTGCTTTCACTCGATCGANTTCAACATACATCTGCGGCACATTGGCACGATAGCCACTAAAAGCTGAGGCAATTTCAGGCTGNCTATTAAGAGTCGTNATAAAGCCNCCCATNACTCGCGCTANTTGTTTCGGNCTACGNCCNCCNGTATCTTGTAAGTTAAATTCGACACCNCCGACATTACCTACCCCTGGTAAAGGCGGCAATGAAAANGCCATCGCTTGCGCACCGGGGTATTGACTATGCAAAGTACGATTAATTGTATTCACAATTCCTTTTTCACTTAACTCAGGGGTTTCACGTAANTCCCAAGAGTCCAGAGTCACAATCATCAAACCGGCATTGGATGAAACNGTAGANGAAATAATCGAATAACCCGTCGCGCTAATAATGTTCGTCACNCCCTCGATTTCATTNACCGTATCAATCATGTCTTTCATCATGATTTTCGTACGATTTATTGAAGANCCATCAGGAAGGCGAACATCAACAAAGATNGCTTTTTTGTCTTCCTGNGGAACAAACCCTAACGGCACACTAGAACCTAGCCCAGCCGTACCCACCAAAAGAACGACNAAGCCAACCGCCACTAATGCNGATCGTCGAAGTAATGCTTGCACTAGNTTCGAATATTTACCGGTCAAATTATCAAAGAAGCGATTAAAANCGGCTTTAAAGCCCGTCTTATGTTCTTTTGGTGCGCGCAACAACGTGGCGCACAANGCTGGGCTTAACGTTAATGCATTAACCGAAGAAATTAATACCGCAATACAAATCGTCACCGAGAATTGAGCATACATCTGACCAGTAATGCCTGGCATTACCGCGGTAGGTGCAAATACAGCAAGAAGCACTAGAGTCGTTGCNATAACAGGNCCNGTCACTTCATGCATGGTTTTAATCGTCGCTTCTTTTGGATCCAGACCGTCCTGCATATGCCTAGTTACGTTTTCCACCACCACAATGGCATCATCGACCACTATCCCAATCGCCAATATCAAGGCNAATAACGATACCGTATTTAGTGACATACCAAATATTAATAAAAATAAGAANGTACCGATAAGAGAAACAGGGATAGCAATAGCCGGAACCANCGTTTGTCTCCAGTCTTGCAAGAACATATAAACAACTAAAATAACCAGTGCAATTGCAATGAGTAATGTTTCATACATTTCTTCAATCGTAGCATCAACAAAATCAGTCGTATCNTAAAGCACTGCATACTCTAAGCCTTCAGGGAAGTCTTTAGACAATTTTTCAAGTTCATCACGAACACCTTGAGCAACATCTAGCGCATTAGCATCAGGGGATTGGTTAATAAATAACATGGCGCTATCTTCGCCATTTAAAGAAGCCTGAGCATCATANGATAAAGCCCCGAGTTCAACGCGNGCAACATCAGATAAAATAATNCGACGACCATCGGTTTCAGCGCGAATAATAATATTNCNGAATTCTTCNGGTGTTTTTAAACGACCTTGGGTTTGTAAGGTGTATTGAAATGCCTGATTAGGATCTACGGGTGCTGCNCCAATTCGGCCNGCAGCGACTTGAATATTTTGCTCTTTAACCGAAGTTAATACATCACTTACCGTAACCGATAACGCAGCCATCTTATTCGGATTAAGCCAAAGNCGCATGGAGTAATCCATAGCACCAATGATATTCACTTTTGAAACACCCGGCACACGAGCCAAGTTATTCTTAAGATTAATACCCATATAGTTATTCAAGAATAAATTATCAAACTTACCTTCTGGTGANAATAAATTCACNACCAATAAGATACTTGGGCTTTGCTTTTCAACACTAACCCCTTGGCGCTTGATTTCTTCTGGCAGCTTTGCCATGGCCTGCTGCACCCGATTGGATACATTCACTTGCGCCATATCAGCATCCACACCGACATCAAAAGTTACATTCAAGGCATAACTGCCATCGTTTGCACTTTTTGAACTCATGTAGATCATGCCTTCAACGCCGTTAACTTCAGACTCAATAACTTGAGCAACAACGTCNTTAACAATTTCAGCACTGGCACCAGGATAGCTAGTTGTCACGCTAACTTGTGGTGGGGCAAGATCAGGAAATTCTGATATGGGTAACATGGGAATCGACAANAGTCCCATTAACGTTANTAATATAGAAATTACAAAGGCAAATTTAGGTCTGCCAATAAAGAATTGGCTGATCATTTAGCAAGCTCTCCTTCATTAGAGCTAGCAGCTTTCAGCTTCTCTNTTTGGCTAAAAGGTAAAATNTTNTCATAACTTGCTTTCACTTCAAGGCCTGGACGAATNCGCTGCAAACCTTCTACCACAATACTGTCATTATTTTTGAGCCCATCAATCACTTCCCATTGAATGCCNTAACGCTCGCCTAAACGGAGCAAACGTTTTTCAATAATATTGTCGGCATTAACCAGCATAACAAAGCGACCTTCTTGATCTTCTTGCACCGCTTGCTGAGGGATTAAAATCGCTTCTTTAGTTACTGCATTAGCCACTTCCACTTTCACATACTGCCCTGGAAATAAAGAACTNTCTTTATTGGAGAAAGAAGCACGTAGACTNAAGGTGCCGGTGGTGGAATCTACGCGGTTATCAATAAAATCTATATGGCCAACTTCACGATAATAATCACCACTAGAAAAGCGTAAACGCACATCAAGATCTNTTGCTTTTGGCGCTGCAGCACGTTCAGCAGCATTCATACGTTGGATATCATTCAACTGGGTTTCAGAAATNTGAAAGCTAACCCACATAGGATCAAGTTGAACAATGTTTGCCAATTTACGCTCAGGAGTNACAAGATCACCTTCCGCTACCAGAGCCTTACCAATNCGGCCGCTGATAGGTGCTGTTATTGTTGCATAACTCAGGTTTAAATCTGCTTCTTCTAATGCCGATGTTGTCTGTTCAAGCTTTTGNTCAGANTCTAGCTTCCGCGTTTTAAGTTCATCATAATCAGTTTCACTGATCGCCCCTGATGCCACCAGTTTTTTTCCACGGACAAAATTATTTCTCGCCAGTTCAAAGCTCGCTTGATTTTGCTTTAACATNGCTTGATGTTGCTTCACTTGCTTATGATACTTATCCGGATCAATTTCAAATAACACCTCGCCTTTATTGATATGGCTGCCCTCTTTAAATTTTCGGGCTAATAACAATCCACTNACCTGAGAATTAATATACACATCTTTTGACGCTTCAGTGCGGCCAACAAATTCTTGTGTNGGGAGAACCTGCTCAGTCATCACNCGGGTGGCGATTACCGAGGNNAAAACNTGNGGCNTNGCNTCNGGNGCNGANTCACAGCCNNCNANAAGNGCTGNNAAACCNAAANCNNCGAGGGAAATGTGNNANGCTTTCATAGNGGTATCCNTNTAGNTAATTAATCTCGTCCAATGAGCAATGCCATAAGTGAAGATATTGCGNTCATAGGCGCNNCAAGTTTACCAGCTAATAGAGAGCAAGCAACTAACTAAAAAANTCGCTATTCGAGATTGGCAGGAAAGGTTAATACAAGACTAAAGCCTTGCTCAGGCTGCTCAATCATCNCATCACCGTGCAATAATTGAGTCACTAAATTGAAGGTTAAATACATACCCAAGCCGATCTTCCCTTGAAAACCTCTCATTGTGGTATAAAAAGGATTAAATAACTCTTTTTCTCCTTGCTGCGACANACCNACTCCATTATCAGAATATCTAATTTCAATGAGATTATCGATTAAACGCACTTTAATCGATATATCTTTCTTTTCGGTATTCATAAAGGCGTGATCCAGACTATTTTCAGCCAATTGGTGAATTATCTCGCTAATAGCATCACTGTAATTATTCAATTGCAATTCAACTGAACAATCGANTGATACCTGCACTGCCATTTTTTGAAAGCGTTTTTTTAAACCAATAAGACCAAATTCAACTGCAGAGTGAAGATGAACTGAACCCAGTTGATAACCCAANTGATTTACCGAGACATGTTTAAACTGATGGATCAGNTCGCTTACTCGAGCAAGGTTGGATTCCGTTAATTGGACTATNTCTANCTCNTCTTCTAGTGTTTTTCNAAAATCCACCGNTGTGAATTTNTCTGNNTCGTTTGACTCTTGNACTTCANNGATNANTTTTTTCATATAACTCANCGCAGTTATAGAAGTCCCCAAAGGNGTATTNANNTCATGACANATACCGACAACCAACTGCTCTAANGTGAGCATTTTATCNTTTAATGCTTGCTCTCTAAGGGTCTCATTTTCCTTACGNTCACTCACATCAATTAAAGANCCTTCATAAAANTCCGTNTAACCCTTCTCNGATNGAATAGGTCGCATAGAAAGGGAAACCCATANNTTNTTNCCCCCNTNACTATGTACCTGCTGTTCNAAATCAACCACNCGACCATNGCTNTGTAACTTAGACAATAATTCTCNGGCNANATTAGGATTTACCGAAATTGAGCTTATATTACTCGCAAGNCTNGAAGCCATTAACNCTTCNNTNGACTCAAAACCTAATATTTGTGAAAACGCCNTATTCACAGAGACTAANCGCCCCTTCACCGTGACCTGNAAATTGCCTGATAACGATTCNCTGTATAAATCTTGATAGCGNTTTAGATTTCTAATATTTTCCTTTTGCGCNAACATTCGCTCTNTACGGGCGATATCAATTTTTTGCGCTAGCGCCAGCGATAAAACAACCATATCNATAAAGAAGCCAAGCTGGTANGCATGCTGGGTAAAAAAGTTAGTGGGTAACAGNCCCAANCCTTTTAAATTACTACTCACCATTCCCACCATAAACAGTGCCATTGCCACAGTAAAATACAATGCCGTACGATTTCCCTTTATTGAAAGGTGAATTCCTAAGCATAATGCAGAGCTATAAACTAATAATGAAAATACGACCTGAACTGGCACAATCGTAGAATAAGGCAGTATCGCCCCGAAAATTGGAAAGGTCGCGACGATGGCGATTAAGCCCAAGAAATAACCTTTATACCAGCGCCGGCTATCCATCACCTGCAACAGCGCCATCATAAAGAGCAAGCTCGTCAGCTGGCTTAATCCATTAAAAATAGGAAAGATATAATCATTTAACGAAGGATAATTTGGCCAAAGTAATTGAAATGCACCCCCATCATAAGCATTAGAACTTACAAGATAGGCAAAAATATTAAGAACATAAAAACCATAAGCATGATCTTTAATTGATACAAAAATAAACAGATTATAAAAGAGCATGAGCCATAAAATACCCATGACAAATCCACGAAAATATATTTCGCCATTATTGCTCTGTAAGAACCTATCCTTTGATAAAAATCGTAATGGCACATCCAAAGTGCCTTGACTATCGACCCGTAAAAACACGGTCAACTTCTGGCCTTCCATCAACGAGTAAGGAAATACAAAACTAATATTATCGACCGCCCGACTATCAAAGACACGAGCATCCCCTGTGTGAACAGGCTCTAATGCTTCATTATCAACAAAGGCATAGTGATCAAGGTAATCTAAGATGGGATAAGGAATGTGAAGAATATAATCGTTACTCTGCTTTACCTGTAATTCAAATCGCAACCAAAGAGCCGCCGAATTAAAACCAAAATTTACGATATCACGCTCAACAGATTGCCACTGTTCTGAAGTCTTTGCCGTCTCAAGATCCATCCTTAGGCTATCATCAAGCAAGAAATCTACCTGACGTGCTAGATGATAACTTTCTTGATCATCTATTAGAAAAGCAGTATCAGAGTAGACCGAAGTCGCCAAAAAAAATAGTAAGGTTAATATTATGCTCTTAAACAACCTCAACCCACCCCACCCTATTAGTCTTAGTTACACTAAGCCTAGCATACGACAGAAATAAGCCTAAAGCCCAGACATAAAAAAACCGCTATTCATTTGCATGAATAGCGGCTTCTTAATAGCTAAAGCTCAATAGTTAGCCAAAAGTTTTATCAGCAATAAACTTATGTACGGCTTTAAGATCCGCTGGCAATACATCCAAGCGCTCTTCACGCTCCATCAAATCAGTTAGGTGATGCGGAAGTTTAGGCATTTCATAGCCCGCACGTAAAACCGCCTCTTCAAACTTAACCGGATGCGCCGTACCCAAAGTAATCATTGGGATATTTTTATCACGACGTACTTCGCGCGCGGCTTTAACACCAATCGCAGTATGAGGGTCTAGCAAATAGCCCGTCTCTTCAAATACGTCTTGCATAATCTTAATCGTCGCGTCTTCATCAACCGAATAGCTGTCGAACAATTCACGGGCTTTCGCCAGCTTCTCTTCGTCTAACTCAACGACTTCAGTTTTAGCATTCATACGGCCCATTAGCTCAGACAATGCTGCGCCATCCTGATCGTACAAATCAAACAACAAACGTTCGAAATTTGAAGATACCGCGATATCCATAGAAGGCGTAATCGTATGTTGCAGCGGATGAACTTCGTATTTATTCTTGCTCATCAAACGGTGTAATACATCGTTCTTGTTCGTCGCAATAATCAACTGTTCAATCGGCAAGCCCATCTTCTTCGCCATATAACCAGCGAAGATATCACCAAAGTTACCAGTCGGAACCGAATAAGCCATTGGGCGAACAGGACCACCAAGATTCAAAGCAGAATAGAAGTAATAAACAATCTGAGACATGATGCGTCCCCAATTGATACTATTTACCGCAACTAGTTTGCGCTCGCCCTTAAGGAAAGACTGATCACCAAAACTGGCTTTGACCATGTCTTGGGCTTGGTCGAAATTACCTTCGATGGCGATGTTATAAATATTATCACCGGTAACGGTTGTCATCTGGCGACGCTGAACTTCAGATACCTTACCGTGCGGATGTAAGATAAAGATATCAACATTCCTACACGCCTTAGTGCCTTCAATCGCTGCCGAGCCAGTATCACCAGAGGTCGCGCCCAGAATCACAACTTTTTCGTGACGACGTTCTAAAACGTAATCCAATAAGCGACCCAAAACCTGCAAAGCAAAATCTTTAAACGCTAACGTTGGTCCGTGGAATAGTTCCAATACATATTCGTTATGATCAATTTGCTGTAAAGGTGCAACGGCTTTATGGCCAAATCCACCATACACTTCAGAAAGAATGGTTTCTAAGGCGTCCGAATCAACACTGCCTTCAACAAAAGGATAGATAACCTTATGGGCAAGTTCCGCATAAGGAAGATCACGCCAAGATTCGATCTCTTCTTTCGAAAACGTTGGTACTTCTTTAGGAACGTACAAACCGCCATCTTCAGCAAGGCCGGTTAAAAGTACTTCTTCAAACGTTAACTCGGGGGCATTACCGCGAGTTGAAATATATTTCATCATAATTCAAAAGTCTTAAATTCTTAAATTCTTATACAAGATGCTCAACACGAATACGCGTCACATCACCCTGAGTTTCTTCCAATGCCTGAATAGCAGCAATAGCATCGTTCATTATTTTTTCTTGGATAGTATGTGTTAACAAAATCACTTGTACAACAACATCTCCGTCATCTTTAACATCTTTTTCAAGCGGCTCTTTTTGAATCAGCGCTTCAATGTTAATACCACGTTCACTTAAGATGGTCGCAATCTTAGCTAATACACCCGTTTTATCCAAAGCAGGAATACGCAAATAATAAGCGGTCTCGATTTCTTCAATTGGCAGAACCTGAGTATCATCAACGTCTTTAAAGCCAAGGTGATGAACGCGACTTGCCGCAGGAGCATCAATTGAACGGGCCAAATCAATAATATCAGCAACCACAGCAGAAGCCGTTGGACCTGCGCCAGCACCAGGGCCAGAAAATAAAGTATCGCCAACGGCATCGCCATTAACCATAATCGCGTTTAATACACCATCAATAGTCGCAATAGAACGCTTCTCAGGAATCATCGCAGGGTGAACGCGTAAATCGATCCCCTTTTCACTGCGACGGCTCACACCTAAGTGCTTAATGCGATAACCAAGCTCTTCTGCATACTCAACGTCTTCTTGAGTAATACCACTAATACCTTCGCAGTAGCAGTTTTCAAACTGTAATGGAATACCATAAGCAATCGACGCCAGAATCGTCAACTTATGCGCCGCATCAATGCCTTCAACATCAAACGTTGGGTCCGCTTCGGCATACCCTAATTCTTGAGCTTCTTTCAATACATCGGCAAAATCACGACCTTTGTCACGCATTTCTGTCAGTATGAAATTACCGGTACCATTAATGATACCTGCCAACCAATTAATCTTGTTGGCCGCTAAACCTTCACGCAACGCCTTAACGATTGGAATACCACCAGCAATACCGGCTTCAAACATCACCGAAACACCTTTTGCTTCAGCAGCAGCAAAGATCTCAGTACCATGCTCAGCAATTAACGCTTTGTTGGCCGTAACCACATGTTTACCGTTTTCGATCGCCAGTAACACCAGTTTCTTAGCAATATCGTAACCGCCAATCAACTCAACGACTACATCGATTTCAGGATTCGTCGCAACTTCAAAAATATCGCGAGTCACGTCTGTATTTGAAGTATCGGCAGCTGGGTTATCACGACGAGCACCCACCTGCTGAATAATAATTTCACGACCTGCACGGCGAGTAATGTCTTGTGCATTCTGGGTTAGCACATTAAAAGTGCCACTTCCTACTGTACCTAATCCACAGATTCCTACTTTTACCGCTTTCAAGGTCGTCTCTCCAACATAACTTAATAGATCGTTCAAAATTGCCAGATATTCTACACGAGAACAGGGTTAATGAAAGTTCTAAGACGATAAAATCTAGAGCTAATTGAACCCTGCTGTAAGGGGTACAAGACAGTCAGTATTTTTTTTGCTAGCTTAACGGTTAGAAACAATCTAGATACAAATACACAGTAAGGAATTGAGATGTCGAAATTTTTGGTATTAACCATAATTGCAGACGATAAACCCGGTATCGTAGAAATCCTAGCCGCCACCATTGCCGATCAAGGTGGTAACTGGTTAGAAAGCCGCATGTCGCACATGGCAGGTAAATTTGCCGGTATTTTACGCATCAGTATCGCGGCTGAAGAAGCCAATAGCTTGCAGATTAGATTGTCCGAACTGGCAACCCAAGGCATCAATGTCGGCGTAGAAGTCACCGCTGAAGCCGGTGACTCTGTTGCAACGAAAGATTTAACCTTAAATCTAGTCGGTAATGATCGCCCAGGCATCGTCAAAGAAGTTTCGCAAGCACTGGCAAAATTGGGGGTTAACGTATTAGAACTGACGACTAACTGTGAAAGCGCAGCGATGTCAGCTGACGTGCTATTTAAGACCGAAGCGCATTTACGCGTACCGCAAGGTTTTGATGCAGATAAGCTTACTGATGCATTAGAAGCGATTTCCAATGATTTGATGGTAGAAATCAGCCTAGATTAAGCCTATTGACCTTCCGTAATATGAAACGCCATTCAATAGCGTCTTTTTAAAGCGCAATTGAATGGCCCCTTCTATCCAAGCCATATCCGCTGATACCCCGTGCGCCCATTCAACTTTGCTACCTTTACGGTTAGCTGCTCTTGACTACCACCTCGAGTTGCAGGGTCACTAACAATAAAGTATTCCCCATCGCCGTGCTTAATGAATTAGATACTGCTGCGGGATCACGCTGACTTACAATCAGGGATCGCTGCTAACAATTTACGTTCGACTTTTATAACTTGAGGCTTTAAAGAGAGGAACTGCACTTTTTTATTTTCGTATTTGAAAGGACTATCGGTAAATATCAGCAGATTGCTGACCACTCGCCTGACAGCGATAAACTTCCGCAGAGACAGCTTGCATGACTAAACAAGATAACAACAATGACAGTAACGCAATCTTTACCTTGCGCTACAGCCAATTCATGTCTACTTACAGAATATCGACAATGGATAGTCCTCGAATAAAACGCACTTGCGCCCCAGTATTAGAACCGCCTTTAAAGGCAGGATCTGAATAACCATTGCTATCGCTGCGAATTAGTGTGATATCGAAAGACTCACAACTACTCAAGCCACTACTACCTTGGGAAATACCAAACACCTTATTTAGATTAATACTATGTTCACCATCATCAATGAGTTTTTCGACGAAAGAACCTAGCGCATTCGGGTTACCACCATTACGACAATCAAAGTCGTAGCGCACAGTGAACTGTTTACCATCAACTATCGCTTCAGGATCAGCAGCTAGCTCAGCTTCTGTCAGGGCTAAACCCTGCCAGCGTAATGGGAACTTATTATTGACCGCGCTTACCTGTGTACTCGCTAACGGTTGAGTTGATTCAAAGGTCTGAGGGATTGTAACAATAGACCTAGGAGCACTGTCGAAGTCGGTTCTGGATAAGTCGAAAATATAACTCGACGCAATAGAATCCAATGATTCAATCAAGCTGTAAGTTGTGATTCCTGATGCTGTTTGCCCCAATAAAGCCTCACTGGTCGAATTAATTTCAACAAATACCTTATCGTCCCCAGTCAGTTCGAGTGATTGGTTATCAGCATAAAAATTAGCATAAAAATGCACTTCATTCTCAGCCATTACCTCAATCGCGTAATAAGCCTCAATTTCAGTGGTGGCAAAATCAGATGAAGTTTTAATATCCTCATCATCTTCATCCTTACTTACGCAGCCAGCGAGTAAAGCTATACACAACCCTGTGACAAGTATCTTGAACGACATGTTAAATCCCACCGATAATAGATTAATTACTAAAGACTATGATTAAGCCTACTTTATTAGATAAGCCATCTTAAATTAGGCGAGTATAAGAGCTTGCAGATAAGTAAGGGAAAGATTAGCGTAACAAAGTGTCATTACGACTGACATTATATTACGTAAAAGCAATGCTTTCCCTTCTGTTCAACAACGAAGCCAGTTAGACTCACTCCTTTGTACCCCTTCAAACCTTCTGGAGCCACCATGTACCAAGATATTAATTTAACCATCGACAATAAAATTGCACTGATCGAGATCAACCGCCCAGAAGTTTTAAATGCTATTCGTGTACAAACGTATCAAGACCTAATCGCTGCTTTTAAAGAAGCGGATGCTTCTGATGACGTTAATGTCATCGTACTAACAGGCGCTGGCGGTAAATTCACCGCGGGTAATGATTTGGCTGACCTAGTAGCTGGCGACGATGTTCGTCAAGGTGTTATGGATGGTGTTGCGGGTATATTCACAACATTAAGCCAAGTTAAAAAGCCTGTCATTGCCGCCGTTGAAAAAGTAGCTGTCGGCATCGGCACTACCATCCTTTTACATTGCGACATGGCTTTTGCGGGCACCAGTACTCGTTTCCGCCTACCTTTCGCTAACCTAGGTGTTAGCCCTGAAGGTGCTTCATCTATGTTATTGACTGAGTCAGTTGGTCCTAAGATCGCCAACGAACTACTACTAACCGGTCGTTTCTTCGACGGTAGTGAAGCTGAAAAATGGAACATCATCAACAAAGCAACTGAAGATGGCCAAGCACTTGAAACTGCAATGTCCGTTGCCCAAGACTTGGTTAAGCAGCCATTAGCCTCTTTAATCACCACAAAGCAGCTATTAAATGTTGGTAATGCTGAAGTGATCGAAGAAGTAGTTACTGATGAACTTGAAGCCTTCTCTCTATTATTGCAAAGCGAAGAAACTCAAGCCCGCATTAACCACCTAGTAAACAGCAGCAAGTAATCTCACTTACTGTAAAGCGCCTCATTTCTTGAGGCGCTGTTAAAACCTTTTTATCCTTCTATTGCGTCCTTCTACTGCGTCCTTCTATTATCACTCTACTAATGTATTAAAATAGCAGAGACGCATAACAAGGAAAACTCACCCAATCAACTGAATATATGGCGATCTATGCAAGAGTTGATATCAATGACCCTAGCCTCGCTGAGTTATACTTGAGAGAATGACGACGACAAATTTCTGAAGCAACATGGATGTGCTTTTAGTTAGTAAATTTCTACAGACCTCCAGTCAGAAATTATATTTAACGCAATTCTAATATATGGATATAGTATGAAAATCAATAACCCCCTATCACTGATCATTTCCGCATTAATTCCTATTGCTCTTTCCGGTTGTATCGGTGCAGAGAAACCTACATTTCAAGCTGGGCCATTTACAGCCAAGTACTACATTGAAGATGATGGAAGGAATGCTGGCCAAGGTACCGATGGTAGCAACCCAGATATTATTCCAAGTTTAATCGCAGAAGAAACCGTGGAGCGAGCAGCAATTAACTACAGCTGGAGCGACTTCAAGAGTATTGATTCATATAATTTTCACGGTGTTTGGGAGGGCGACATAGTAGTCACATCGGAGTCAGAAACTATAAATGCGAGCTTTGATGTTTCTTGGTCAGATGTTTCATTTTATCTAGATGGCACACTGCTTTCTAAATGGAGCAATAGTGACAAGGTCATTCCACTAACCTTAGCAAAAGGTAACCACCCGGTTCGCATTGAATATCATAATCACTGGCACACAACAGGGTTCAATGTATCTTTTACTAATACTCAACAATCCACTGTGGCAGAAGCAACCGATTTAATACAACCGCGCTTAACTGATCAGCATAAAATCTTATACATCAGTGCTTATGAGTCTGGCACGATTAATAATGATATTAACGTGAATTTGCCAGAAAGCTCTGACCCTGTAGTTATTTTCCTAACATCTTATGCTGCAGTTAACTGGGTGATTAATAATCCATCTAACACCGATATCGAAGGCATATTTTTTAATGCTTACTCTCCTAAATCTGCCATTATTGGTAGCGATAGTGCATCAACCTATGAAACAGTTGATATGAAGTATGGCTACGAAGAAGAGAAATCAGCAAAGGCAGACATTTTAACAATGACAGGCAGAACTCCTGATTTTGAATTACTTCAATACACAGTATCAGAAGTTATAATTCCAGCACTATAAAGCAAAAAAGAGAGCCTGATTTTCAATCCAGGCTCTCTTTCAGATATAGAATTTAACTAGAATTAAATATCCACCTCTTCTGGCATGTTACCCAGCAACTTATACAACACAGGCACAACAATCAGCGTCAGTACAGTCGATACTAACAGCCCACCAATAATCGCCCACCCCATAGGTGACCACATACTAGACCCTGTTAACGTCAGCGGTAATAACCCACCTACGGTGGTTAACGTGGTTAAAATAATCGGCACAAACCGTGTTTTTGCCGCCGCCATAATGGCATCTATTTTCTCCATGCCATCACGACGCATTTGGTTGGCGTAATCAACCAGAATAATAGAGTTATTCACTACGATACCCACCAGCGATGTTAAACCAATAAAGGCGGTAAAACTGAAGGTATAGCCACTAATAAATAACGCGATAAAGGCCCCGACTAAAGCAAAAGGAATCGCGGCAAAAACAATCAACGGCTGCACAAAAGAACGGAATTGCAAAACTAATACCGCAAAGATACCGAATACCGCTAACAGTACAGTTTTCGCCATGCCACCAAAGGCTTCTTTACGATTTTCCTGCTCACCACCAATGGCATAATGAACCCCTTCAGGGAAATCATAAGCATCCAACTGAGCAATAATCGCATTAGTTACATTCTCGGTGGTATAACCAGGCATAACATCGGAGGTAATACGCGCCATACGCTCTAAATCATAATGCTGAAAACGCGCGATGCTCGTTTCCATATTAAGATCGGCGATTTGTAATAACGGAATTAACTGGCCAGAATCCGAACGAATTGTAATATCTTCAAAGGTTTCAACTTGCGGTTGATCGTACTGCGACAATCTTAAAACTAATGGAAACTCTTCCCCTTGATCGTCACGAAAGCTACCCATATTTGTGCCGACCAAAGCCGTACGAATACTGCGATCAATCTGCTGCAAAGGTACCCCTAACATCGCGGCTTTATCGCGATTGATATCAACTTTCAAATCAATCTTAAAATTGCCAACGGGATTATCAATGCCAATAGTACCTTCGGTATTTTCCACCAGCTGTTCTATATCAACCGCTACCCGTTGAATATCGGCTAGTTCTTCGCCGACGATACGAATACTAATTGGCGCGACTAAAGGTGGGCCTTGCATAAACTCTTTGACCGTAATTTTCGCACCGGCAATATCACTTACTTGCTGACGAATGGTTTCAACCAAAGGTTCAACAGCAGAAAGCTGATGATCATTGAGCGTGATAAATAACTGCGCGAAATTCACCGTCTGACGCGTCGGCATAATATTATAATAAATCCGTGGGTTACCCCGCCCTACATTCTGCGCTACATCATTAACCAGCTCATGCTGACGCACACGCCTACTTACTTCATCGGCAATTTCTTCGGTGCGAGCAAACGTAGAGCCCTCCGGCATATCGATGTTCACCAAGATCATCGGTTTCTCGGCTTTCGGAAATAAGCTCACGCCAATAAAAGGAAACAATGCCAAGCTACCGACTAACATCAATACCGAAATGCCAATCACTTTCGATGGACGATCGAGTGCCCAAATCAATACCCGGCTATAACTGTTATCCGCAATAGACTCTAATTTCTTTTGTGCGCGGGTCGTTTTCTTCGCCGAATTGCCTAATCGACTGGCTAATAATGGCGTTAACGTTAACGCAATTAATAACGAAGCAAACAGCGTTACCACAACGGTAACAGGCATTGCACGCATAAAAGTACCCGAACCGTTTTGCATAATTAGCATCGGTAAAAATGACAATACCGTTGTTAACGTACCACTGGCAATAGCCCAAGCAACTTGTGAACTGCCTTTCACCGCCGCTTCTTTTGGGGAATCTCCGGCACGTAAATGGCGCGATACATTTTCCACTACCACAATGGCATTATCGACTAATAAACCCAGCGCAATTACCAAGCCGACAATCGACATTTGCTGCAAACCAAAACCGGCTAAATCCACCCAGCCAATCGCGATAAATATGGATAGTGGCACCGCAGATACAACCACTAAACTCGGTTTAAAGCCTAAAACAATAATACTTAAAATCGCAACCAGAATAAGCCCCATGTTCAAGCTATTAAAGAAGCCGCTAATTTGACGATCAACACTCACCGATTGATCCATTACTGTGAGTAATTTAATGTTACTCGGGATACGCGGTTTATACTTATCTAACTGAGCATTAATGCCTTCCATCACACGAAAAATCTGACTGCCTTTGCGTTGCACAACAGAAATAAACACCGCTTTTTCACCGTTCATTTTAGCCCGATAGGTCGGTAATGTTTCTCCCTGACTAATCTCTGCAATGTCTCGTAAATAAATAAATTTACCTTGTGAGCCACGAATCACTGTATCTTCAATTTGCTGTAATGATTGATAATCCCCCGAGGTTCTAACGGTAAAACGTCGATCGCCGCCATTGGCATGACCACCGGGTAAGTTCTGCGCGGCACTTTGCACCGCAATAAATATTTCATCCAAGCTAATGCCTAAAGCATTTACTTGGCGCTGATCAACTTTAATTTGAATCTCTAATTCTGGTAGCGCTTCAACATCAACACGCTTTACACCCGGTGCCCGCTCTAAACGCTGTTCAAGTGCTTCAGCATGGCGCTTTAATTCTGCATAACTCGTTTGATCAGAGACTAACGCCAACTGCAAAATACTTACATCAGCCGGTGAGATC
The DNA here is from genome assembly GCA_016765295.1 of Oleispira sp. GTDB lineage: Bacteria > Pseudomonadota > Gammaproteobacteria > Pseudomonadales > Oceanobacteraceae > Oleispira. Next base: position 28,841 of record JAESQF010000113.1, on the reverse strand, counting down.
TTATCGATTTTCAATGCCACAATACTGGCAGGTAAATCTCCTCGAATACGAGCAATACTAGAGACCACCTCATCGTATTTATCATCGGGATCCGTGCCGTATAAAAATTCAATTCGAGTCACCATAAGGCCATCTTCGACATTGGTTTTTATATTTTTAATATCTTCTAACTCATTCAGCGCCGCCTCTATCGGATCGACCACCAGCTTTTCCATATCCAGCGGAATCGTGCCGGGACTGACGACTTTAATCACCGCCGCCGAGAAATCAAATTGTGGATCTTCAGAGCGAGGCATCGTAAAAAACGAAACTACACCCAGCATCACCAAGAGTAAAAATAAAACAATGGTAAATTGGTAATTACGTATCGCTAACGCAGGTAATTGCATAATAGTAATCTCCTTTTATTGAACTGCGACCGAGCGGCCTTCTGATAAATACGGTGCACCTTGAATCACAATGCGGTCACCTTCTTGAATCCCGGCACGAACTGCCATACGACTACCTTCGATAAAGGCCACTTCAATTAAACGTAAGTGCGCTTGATCGCTTTCATCTAAGATATACACTTCCGCTTGCTTACCATCGGCGCGCAATAACGCGGTTAGCGGCAACAATGCTAAGCTTTCTTTTTGCCTAGGATAAACTCGACCATGGCCAACAAAACCGGCTAACAAATTTTTCTTATTCTTGCCTTTCGCAGTATTTTCCAAACGCAATTCAATTTCAAACGTTTGAGTTTTAGGGTCCGCGCGACCGGCGACTTCAGAAACAGTCGCTTGAAACTGCTGATTCGGATACGCATCAAAATACAATTCGGCTTTATCCCCTAATTGCGTACGGACGATATCTTTATCAATGATGCCTGTTCTTAAAACCCAACCGGTTTTCTTTGGCGCGAAAACAAAAACGGCTTGGCCTGCTTGTACCAGCTCATTCGGCTCTAAAGCACGATTCAAAATACGCCCTGTTTCTGGTGCTTTAATAACCGCATGGCGACGATTGAATTGGGCAACGGTTAGGTCTGAGCTAGCGACATCAACTCGGGTCTGGGATGATTGAACCTGATCCATCGATAACGCATTCTTCCCCTGTAACGACTGAAAGCGCTTAAGGTTTCGCTCGGCGTTGGCTAATACAGATTTAGCCTTTGATACTTCAGCATCAATTTCTTCTAAGTCCAATACGGCTAAAAGCTGCCCCTTCTTAACAAACTGGCCTTCATCCACATATACCCGACTCACCAGCCCAGAGATTTTAAAACCCAATGATTGCTCAGACTTATTTTCCAATAGGCCACTGATACGAACCGCTTTGGCATATTCGCTGTAGTGTGCGGTCACTACCTCTACCGGTACTGAAGAGTCTTGCTCGGCGAAAATAGAGAAAGAAGAAAGTAATAGAATAAATGCGCTAATAAGCACGCGAATACGATTACCGGTAACAGTCGTTAAATAATTCATAAGGATGGCCTTACCTATGTTGACACTGAAAACATATAAGCTTACATTCTACCCACTCAATGTGTTCACCGTCAACACTGAATACACCAACAGAATTGACAAGTCAGAGCTAAAGCAACAGACTTTCAACTCATGATTAAGTACTCTTTTCAATATTTCATATACTTGTAGTGATAATGACGACAGAAACAGCCAGTGCCTCTCCAGACAACAAGTATCATCATGGCAATTTACGCTTAGCTTTATTAGATGCGGCTATTGCCCAGATAAAAGACGTCGGCGTAGACAAACTGAGCCTGCGTGGCATAGCCCGTACTGTTGGGGTTTCACAAACCGCCCCTTATCGTCACTTTAAAGACAAAAATCAATTATTAGCCGATGTCGCCGCACAAGCATTCATTGAACTGTATGAACGCAGCTACTCTTTGATTGACCCCAATGCCAGCGCTCTGGAAAACATTCAAGCAACCGGCATGGCCTATTTGCAATATGCCATCGAGAATCCTGAAAAATATCGCCTACTATTTGGCAGTAGCATCAAAAACCGTCGTAGCTACAGCGCTATGGTCGAGGCAGGTGAACAGTCATTTCGAATTTTAATTGATCAAGTAGAGCGCGGCATCAAAGCAGGTGATTTCATTCCTGGCTGCCCCCTGTTATTGGCCAATACGTTATGGACACAAGTTCACGGTTCTGCCTCATTAATCTTGGATGGTTTTTATCAAGATAGAGAGTTACCCATGCCCTTCGACGACTTCTTAAAAGCTCAAATAATGATCGCCAGCCGTGCTTTATTGCTCAATCCAATGCCCATCTCCCTCGACAAAAATCGAATTTAAAACTGACCATTAAGTCAGCTTTAATCAACATTTCAAGCCATCTCTCCCTGTCAATTAGTGTCTCGCTAGAATTTACTTAACTTTTGACGTACGATCGTACCAATAAGCCGTTTTTTCACTGTCATAATTAATCTGCCAGATGCCAAGCTCACACTTTATAGGTATAATTGCGGCCTTTTTTAGCGCCACTAGCTTTTACGGATCATAGAAATATGGGTAAGCAAACACCTCTGTACCAACAACACCTAGATGCCAACGGCAAGATCGTCGATTTTGGTGGCTGGGATATGCCAATTCACTACGGCTCGCAGTTACAAGAGCATAATGTAGTACGTGAAGACGCAGGCATGTTCGACGTATCGCACATGACCATCGTTGATATTGCAGGGCCAGAAGCTTTGGCTTACCTACAAAAGATTCTTGCCAACGACGTGTCTAAACTGGGCTTCACCGGTAAAGCACTCTACACCGGCATGTTGAACGAAGAAGGCGGCGTAATCGACGACCTTATCGTTTACAAAATGGATGGCTGGTACCGCACCGTGGTTAACTGCGGCACTCGCGAAAAAGATTTGGCTTGGATGAACAAGCAAATCGCAGCATTCGACGCGACCCTTACCGAGCGCCCTGAATTGGCCATGGTTGCGGTTCAAGGCCCTAACGCTATTGAAAAAGTGAAGCAGGTTCGCAGTGAACAAGCTGACCTGATTGGCGAATTAAAAGTATTCCAAGGATTGCCTGTTGGCGAATGGTTCTACGCCCGCACCGGTTATACCGGTGAAGACGGCTTAGAAATCATCGTTCCTGCGGCTGAAGTTGCCGAGTTCTGGGAAGCACTAATTGCGGCTGGCGTAGCCCCTACCGGTCTAGGCGCACGTGATACCTTGCGTTTAGAAGCTGGCATGAACTTGTATGGTAACGACATGGACGACTCCATCTCACCACTACAAGCTGGCATGGGCTGGACGATTGCATGGGAACCTGCTGATCGTGACTTCATTGGCCGTAAAGCACTAGAAGCACAAAAAGCTGCAGGTATACCAAGCAAGCTAGTCGGTATCGTATTAGAGACTCGCGGCGTAATGCGCTCACACCAGAAAGTGGTTATTGAAGGAATTGGAGAGGGAGAAATTACCAGTGGTACCTTCTCACCAACACTTCAGCATTCAATCGCTATGGCTCGCGTTCCTTATGATACTGGCAGCGAATGTAATATCGAAATGCGTGGCAAGCTAATCCCTGCCCGCGTGGTAAAAATGCCGTTCGTACGTAATGGCAAAAAAGTTTTCGAATAATCGCTTTTAGAATCTAAACAGAATTAAAATTTAGCTTGAGAGAATATTAAAATGAGCAATATCCCAACAGAACTTAAGTACGTTGAATCCCACGAATGGTTACGCAAAGAAGCTGACGGCACCATCACTGTCGGTATTACTGACTTCGCCCAAGCAGCATTAGGCGACATCGTATTCATCGAATTGCCAGAAGTAGGCACTGAAGTAGAAGCTGATGATGACATCGCTGTGGTTGAATCGGTTAAGGCCGCTTCCGACGTATACGCGCCAATCGCCGGTAAAATCGTTGCCGTAAACGAAGACCTAGCTGACGCCCCCGAAAAAGCTAACGAAGACCCATATGGCGATGCTTGGTTTTTCCGCATGGAACCAACTGATCCTAACGTTCTTGACGGATTAATGTCTGCTGAAGATTACGCTGCAAAGTGTGAATAATTAGTAAGACCTAAGCCCTGTTGCTTTTTAATACACGATATTAATCTTAGAAGTAGCAGGGCTTTTTTTCGTTCATCCCCTAACTTTCGTACAATTCTTAGTACATTACGAGCAAGCCCATGAGCATAGAAACCCTGATACAACTGGAACAGCGCGACAACTTTATTGGTCGCCACATTGGTTCTGATGACGCAGAAGAAAAAGCACTACTAGCCGCTGTCGGCGCTACTAGCCTAGAAGATCTTTCTACACAGATCGTTCCTGCGGATATTTTGCGTGAAAAATTTTTAGGCATCAAAGATGGCCGTACAGAATTCGAAGCGATTAACTATTTACGTTCTCTGGCTGACCAGAACAAGGTTTTCAAAAGCTACATCGGCATGGGTTACAACGATACCATTGTTCCGCCAGTTATCATGCGCAACGTATTGGAAAACCCAGGTTGGTATACGGCTTATACGCCTTACCAGCCAGAAATTGCTCAAGGTCGCTTGGAAGCACTGTTAAACTTCCAGCAACTTGTTTGCGACATGACAGGAATGGAATTAGCCAACGCCTCCTTGCTTGATGAAGGTACCGCGGCGGCTGAAGCCATGGCCATGACCAAGCGTACCGTGCGTAAAAACAAATCTAATACCTTCTTCGTAGATGAAAACTGCTTACCGCAAACCATCGACGTTATTAAAACCCGCGCCGAAGCATTCGGCTGGGAAATCATCGTTGCACCAGCAGCAGACGCTGCAGATGCTGAAGTATTTGGGGCTATTTTCCAGTACCCAGGTAAAGGCGGTAACGTTGAAGATTTCACCGACATTATTACTGCGTTACACGCAAAAGATGCACTAGCCACAGTCGCAACCGACCTTATGGCTTTGGTTGCACTGAAGACCCCTGCCGATATGGGCGCCGACATTGTATTGGGCAATGCTCAACACTTTGGTGTGCCAATGGGTTTTGGTGGTCCACACGCGGCGTTCTTCGCGACAAAAGATAAGTACAAGCGTTCGATCCCGGGTCGCATCATCGGTGTTTCCATCGATGCTCAAGGCAACCAAGCATTGCGCATGGCATTGCAAACTCGTGAGCAACATATCCGTCGCGAAAAGGCGAACTCTAATATCTGTACAGCACAGGCATTATTGGCCAACCTTTCTTCTTTCTATGCGGTTTATCACGGCCCACAAGGTTTAAAAACCATTGCTGGGCGCATTCACCGTTTGACTGATATTTTAGCGCTAGGTTTGAAAAAGGCCGGTTTCAAACTAGCTAACGATACTTGGTTCGATACCCTAACAATTATCACTGACGATCGTGATGCCGTTATTCAGCGCGCTCTCGCCGCCGAAGTGAACTTGCGTCTTGATAGCGCCGTCTCTGTTGGCGTATCAATCTGTGAAAAAACATCCGCTGCTGATATTTCTGAGTTATTTACAATCTTCTTAGGCGATGCCGCTGAAGACTTTAACTTAGACATTTATGAATTAGACGCAGAAGTTGTCGCCTCTCAAGACGAGAAAGGTGCTAGCTCAATTCCTGCAGAGTTAGTGCGTACTACCGAATTCCTAACTCACCCAACCTTCAACTCGTACCACAGCGAACACGAAATGCTGCGCTACATGAAGAGCTTGGAAGTAAAAGATCTAGCGATGAATCATTCAATGATCACCCTAGGTTCTTGCACCATGAAATTAAACGCCACGACGCAGATGATTCCTCTGTCTTGGCCTGAGTTCTCGACCATTCACCCATTCGCGCCAAAAGACCAAACCGTTGGTTACGAGCAAATGATTGGTGAACTAGATGACTACTTAAAAGACATCACCGGTTTTTCTGCCATCTGCATGCAGCCTAACTCAGGCGCACAAGGCGAATACGCGGGTCTAATCGCGATTAAGAAATATCACGAAAGCCGTGGCGAAGGTCACCGTAACGTTTGTTTAATTCCACGCTCTGCCCATGGTACTAACCCTGCCTCTGCACAAATGGCGTCGATGAAAGTAGTCGTGACCAACTGTGATGAATTCGGCAACGTAGACTTCGCAGACCTGAAAGCGAAAGCCGAAGAAATTGGCGATAACCTTTCGTGCTTAATGATCACCTACCCTTCAACTCACGGCGTATACGAAGAAGGGATCAAAGAAATTTGCGAACTTGTTCATAGCCTAGGCGGCCAAGTGTATATGGATGGCGCCAACCTAAACGCACAGGTGGGTATTACTCAACCTGCGTATCTAGGCGCAGACGTATCGCACATGAACTTGCACAAAACCTTCGCTATTCCACACGGCGGCGGTGGTCCTGGTATGGGTCCAATCGGCGTAGCAGCACACCTTGCACCGTTTGTTGCCAACCACGCAGTTCGTCCGATAGATAACGAAAGCAAAGGCCAAGGCGCGGTATCTTCTGCCCCTTACGGCTCTGCCAGTATCTTAACGATCTCTTGGATGTACATCACGCTAATGGGCGGCAAAGGTTTGCGTAAAGCAACTCAAAACGCGCTATTAAAAGCGAATTACTTGGCCAAGCGTTTAGCCGAACATTACCCGATCTTGTATTCAGGTAATAACGGTTTAGTGGCTCACGAATGTATTATTGATTTGCGTCCATTAAAAGAGCAAACCGGTATTACAGAAGTTGATATCGCTAAACGCTTAATGGATTACGGTTTCCACGCTCCAACTATGTCGTTCCCTGTTGCCGGAACCTTCATGATTGAGCCGACGGAATCTGAAAGCAAAGCAGAAATCGATCGCTTCGCTAACGCAATGATCTCGATTAAAGGCGAAATCATGGCGATACACAGTGGTGAGCTAGACGCGGAAAACAACCCGCTGAAAAATGCACCGCACACAGCAGCGGTTGTTACCGGTGATTGGGATCGTCCTTATTCTCAGAAATTAGCGGCATTCCCAACTAAGAACCTAGGCGCACACAAATTCTGGCCTTCTGTTGGCCGTATTGATGACGTGTACGGCGACCGTAACTTGATTTGTTCTTGCCCTGCTATTGAGAATTATGAAGATTAAAACTCGTTGAGTTTTAGCTTCTCGATTTTCAACCAATAAAAAACCCAGTCCTGCGCTGGGTTTTTTATGTTAATAACGCAGCTATACATCCTCAGACAACCAAACTTCATAAGGGTTATCAGCTCCACTTCTGACAACGTTCATAAATGTACTGTGATTAAGATTATCTAAATTTTGTTTAAGAAGGCTTGGTAGATTAATAGATTTTCTGAAATTATCTTCATAAACAATCATCATCGATAAAATAAACGGCCTCAACCAATCCTCTTTTTTATGATCATCCATATCAATTCTTAGCACATTCAGCCCGTTAATATAGTATATAAGAAGTGTGCATTTAACATTACACGCCTGCATTAACTCTTCATCTGTCGGAGTTTCTTTTAATATATATTCCTCTAAAGATTCAATAGAGCCAGCCAACTTCTGAATAAATGGATATAATTGGCCTGATACATACTCTGAATGAATACTTTCCTCCTTATCTTTTAAAGTCAAACATATAACTTGGATTTGAGCGTACTCAAGTACGTATTCAACAAGTTTATTCCGCAAATCTAGAAGTGAGTTTTCAGAACTAGTAATTCCAATTACTTCTTTATACAATTTACCCATCAATTCATATTTCTTTTTTTCCGAAAAAGAATTTAGTATATTGGCCTCACTGAAAAAGAAGTTTTCATTATAACTGTTTAAATTCCTTCCTAATTCAGAGCGAGCCCACAAATAAGACATGATTTTTTCTTTGATACTATCAAATATGTTCTTAAACACACTAAACCTCATGTTATTAGATTCCATGGTAATAATTCTAGGTCAGATATCCTATAGCACAATGCTTTCAGCTTGATTAACAATATGATACAGCGGTCATATAAAGCTGAGTTATTAATACATAATTGCTTTCAAGCCTCAGCTAGAACACAAATTTCATTTTCCAATCAATACTTGCCCTTCACCTTTACTTACAGCTCAGCTGTTGATTTGAGCAAGTTGAACGCAATAAATAAGCGGTATAACTAATTAAATCCATTCTTCTTCCTCTTGCCCGCACTCAATAAACCATCAATTGCCATTCCCACATCCATACCCTCACCAGTCCACTTGGTAACAGCCGTTTTCTCATCAATAGTGTGAGGCAAGGTAGCCTCCAGCTTAGCAGGGTCACAACAAGCACAAGTAAACTTAGCGGGGTTGGCTGCTATAACGAAGTCTTCCGAACGATTAAAAGGCGAATCAAAATAACGATCAACTTTAGAAAAACACAAGCGCTCGACAAAGCGTTTTGAGGTGCTTTCAGGATTGACAGAAGCAGGTTTAAGCGAAAGAAAGAACGAGCCTTTATGCAGCTCTCTATGATGATAACGACAGAGAGTGACTAAATTATCCAGCTTAGTATCTCCACCATCCGCCCAGTGCTTTATATGATGGCCCTCGGTATAACGGGTTTCACAACAACCAGGAAACTGACAACAACCGCCATCACGAATCGACAAAGCCCGCTCCATAGCTACAGGAATAATCCGTGTTTTACGGCCAATATCCAATACATTGCCCACCTCATCCTCTTGCACCACCAGCAGGCTGGCATCACACGCCAAGCGCCTTGCGGCATTAGGCAGTAACCAACGGCCATCTAGGCTGATATCATCACTAGAACCTGTATGAGTATTTGCTCTTATATGCATGATTAGCTGACAGCGCTCTGCGCCTTTTAGTGACTCAAGCTCTGAGCTAGCAAGATAATGCTCAGCAAAAGCGACCAAAGCATCTGCACGGCGTTGAGGGAAGGTAAGTTTCTCTTCATTTTTGTCGAGTGAAAATGTTTCCGTTTCTGTTTCCGCTGAAACGTCTTTTTCACTATTTTCAGTGGTCTCACTATTCATATTCGCAATACTATCACCCAGCTCTTGCAGTGCTTTGGCAACTAATGCCCCCTCTTCCGCAGGTAGCTTGGCTTTTATAATCCACATGCCATCATCGTCTTGGTAACAAGTGACGCTACGATCTTCCTGCTGATGTTTCTGCTGTCTGAGTTCATGCTGAGTTTCACCTAATACACTCTTTTTGCACTCATCTATTTCGACTGCATTAAAGTCCTCTGGTTTATCAGCAATGCGGCTTACAGTACGAAAGGCTTTAACCAAAACCTCCATATGTTGCGCCGTGCCATATTCAGCAATGTTTAATAAATAGTCTTCATTTTCTTCGGTCGCGATTCGCGTCATGGCACGAACTTTTGAAAAACTCAGCTCGCCTGTTTGAAAAGCCGCATTAATGTTTGGCAAGCTTTCTAATGCCCGAGCAGTTCTGACCTTTTCACGAGCAGGGTTCATGCTAATACCACATTTCCAGTTTAACCAATGGGCACATGAGCGAAGGCCATAACCTGCCCAAGCTTGTCTGCGGTCAAATTCTGCAATGAGTTTTAACAAGCGATAGGTGGCGGCGTTAATCTGGCCAGCGAGGGTAGTTATTTGATCGGATAGTTGGTCGACTGTTTCAGCAAAGGAAAATTCATAGTTATCTTTGATATTTTCACTTATGCCTTCTTTTATAGAGAGCGCAGTCGCTTTATTGATTTCCTCAGATAAGTTATTCGTTAAAAACTCCTCAACTTTTAAAGCATACATATAACCACCATAAACTAAAATAATGCTGTTTTAGATACTGTCTTAATTTTAGTTCATACAGGCTATACAACAATAAAATAAGCCTATTTTTATAGGCTATTTTTCTCTAAAATACCGTTTTATAATCCTTATTATTCTGAGTTAAATTTTTCACTTAAGATTGGAACTACAACATGAGCAAAGAAGATTTAGATAACGGCCTACAAGTTCGTCGCGAAGTAATGGGCGAAGCGTTTGTCGATAAAGCCATGGGCAATACCACAGCCTTCATGGAACCCGCACAAGAATGGATCAACGAACACGCTCTCTGGTAACGGTTGGTATGCTCGCTGTGATGAAGGCATCGACTGAAATTAAAGGTCATATTCAGGGCGCATTGAATAACGGGGCTACTCCAGAAGAGATTCGTGAAGTACTGCTGCACTCTGCTGTCTATGCCGGGGCTCCCGCGGCACAAGAAGCCTTTCGTGCCGCTAAGGATTTATTAGAAGATAAGTTTTAACTCATTAGCTCTTGCTGCAGTGCAGCTAAATCAGCTCTGATTTTTTTATACACTCTGGTGGCACTTATATTTTTCCGCCCAATCCATCATCGCCAGCATCATCGGCATAAGTTCGATGCCCTTCTCTGTTAAGGTATAGACAAACCTTGATCCTTTCTCTAGATCTTTGATATACGTTAGTAATTTATATTATTGATGTATATCAAGTTGTAGCATAAAAATCCTCCTACTAAGCCAAAAGTCCTAGATCCTGTCTATACTCAATCGCAATAGCTAATAGACCGTTTTAAGGACGTTACATATGCAGTGGTTTATCTCAATTTATAATCAGGTTGAAAAAGTATTTTTCTATACCCTTAATCGCAAAATTCTGGGAAACTTGGCCTTTCTCTTCACTATTCAAATATTGTCTTACTTTCAGCTCAGTAGCCTTATTCCAGAAGATAAGCAAAGTAGTTTGTATGGCATAATATCATTCACCTCTATTGCGTTTGGCTTCACCCTGTTTTATTTAAACTATTTAATTGTTAGACCCGTTAAATTAATGCAACAGACTTTGGAGAATATAAACAAAAAACAAGGGGATTTATCTCAGCGACTTCCTAGCTTTAGTTATGATGAATTTGGTGAACTGGCTAAAAGCTACAATCATTTTGTCGAAAACCTACAAGCCATTCTGCAAGATACCTATAGCCACGCTTTGAATGCCAGCAAGGTAAATGAACAGGTATTGCACTCGGTAGAACAAGGCATAGAAAATACCAATAAGCAGAACCAGTTAGGACAAAGCATTCATGATAGCAGTGACCAGCTAAAACAAAATATCCATTCCATTAGCAGCAATATCGAACAACTCTCTGCCTCCACTAAGCTGAACGTTAAAACAGCACAACAGTCCTCAACTGACTTGATAGAAATGCAAAGTAAGATAAATGGCATCAATCAGCTGCTTGGGAATTTTGGCAATACTGTTGGTCAACTCAGTGAAAGTGCCAGCAACATTCGTAGCATTTTAAAACTGGTTGAAGGTTTCTCTGAACAAACCAATTTACTGGCTCTTAACGCCGCTATTGAAGCGGCGCGAGCAGGTGAAAGTGGCCGAGGTTTTGCTGTAGTTGCCGATGAAGTGCGCTCTCTTGCACAAAAAGTGAACACTGCCACCATAGAGATTAGTGAACATATTACCGGCATGGAAAAATTGGTTAGCCATACTGAAAAAGAATCTTCAGGGCTATACCAAGAGTCTGATTTATTGAAAAAACAGATGGGTGAGAACTCAGACAAATTCAGTGAAATGGTCGCCGCTCTTAATCACGACCTAAACGCACTATCGGGAGTCGAACAAGATATAAAAGTAATAGATGGAGGCTTTGCAGAAAATGATCAGCTGGTCTCTAATATTAGTCAGCTAGGTGAAGATATTAGTACTTCTATGCAAGACGTAAATCAAAATACAATAACTATGATGGAAGAGACCGCGACGACTCAAAAGCAGTTAGCGCGGTTTTTATAAACCAATATTACAATTCATCAATTAAAAGAGTCAAATCATTCGCCGTCAACATCTTCCACCTACCCTGTCGCTTGTTACGAACAGGAATCTTTTGCAGGTTATTATTCCCTTTAGCCTGCATAAATAACGTAGGGTAGACATTGCCCCCTAGTTTCCTAAAAAAGGCATCATCTGCCTGACTATCTTCTGGGCTTACTTTCACCTTAATTGCTTTATTAAGGGCTTTTACGCCTTTTGATGTTTGAATGAGCTTGTTTTCTAATTCACGACAATAGCCGCACCAATCCGCTTGAAAATAAACAAAGATAGGCGCGTCATATTTCTTCTGCAACCTCAGAGCTCGCTTATACCCAGCATAACCGTAATACCACAGGTTACTTGCATAGGGCACCTTTAGTGGTTCGTAGACAAAGGGCTTCTCCTCTGCGGGCATAGAGTTAGTCACTCCAAGAATCACTTTTTCTCCATCACAGGGTTCATCGGTAAATACCAGCTTCCCAGCCACGTAACATTTATAAATATCAGCAGAAGATACACTCGGCAATAAAGTAAGTAGGCAGAATAAACTAGAGAGGATTATTTTCATGGCTAAACCCATTACACTACAGACTTGATTCACGGTATTTAGAGGGAACATATCGATAATGCCCCGTAATTTTATAAGAGAAAAGCATATCATCAAGTTTTGGCCCAGCGCCAATATTATGAACGACTAACGGGTTGTTTGAAATTGACGATACGTTATTAGTAATCAAGCCTATATGAGGAAGATTACCTGGTAGCATCCAAGTAACAATATCCCCTGGTTTATAATCGGAACCGTCATTAGAAACTGCCAGCTTCTCACCCTTTCTAGATAAAAAGGCCTGAAGATTAGGTACGCGGCGATGATCGATGTTTTTATCGGTAGAACTCATCCCCCAAATACGCTTTGATGGATAAGCCCCAAAGTTAGCCAGCATATCTTCGTGAACAAGCTTCTGAAGATCAGTCCCTATTGCACGATAAGTTCTAATGATGACATCGGTACAAACACCTATGTTAGCGGGAACATCACCATTAGGGTATGGGATAGACATATAACGGCCATCGTAGCGTACGCTGTGCTTGGTACGCTCAATGGCTGCTTTGACTATATCCAGCTCAAAATCTTCACTGAAGGCGTTCTGAGAAGATATGAGAAAAGCGATGAACAGTAGCTTTTTAAATACCATACAATAAATCTCAATGTAGAATAAACGAGTGCTTAAATTATATAGATCCGGTAACAAAAAGTACTGTTATTTAATAGGCATAAAAAAGCCAGCACAATGGCTGGCTTAGTGTAAAAAACAAAATCTAGCGAGTGATGATCCACTTACCATCTTTTAGGCGGAATATAATTGGGAATGTAAGTGAACCAGACCCATTTTTATAATCACCACCAATGGCCCCTTCACGATTTGCACCGTACAACCCGACTAATTTCAGGCCTCGCTCATAAACATAACCCACTTGATTTTCCTCCAGTGGTGCTAAATCAATATCTTGAATATCTTCAGTAAAAGCATACCTTAGTTCTTTTTCAGTCGTTCCTGGTTCTTTATAAAATGCTTGGTCTGTTTCAAGATTACGCTCTACGAACAAAGGCATTACAGAATCTATATCGCCCTTAATAATCGCATCTTGAATAGGCGATAGCAGGTCTTTAACCATTTGATTAGAGAAGCTCAAAAATTCATCGCGTCGACTCTTTTCTTTGAAATCTATTTTAAGTACATCATCACTTTCAAAGAACTTCCATAAAGGCAAATTATTGGGTATATCGAAAGTCTGATTGAACTCATAAACACCGTCAAAAACAGTATCTTTAGTTCCTATAATATCAGATACTTTTATTATGCCTTCGTTATCACGCTCAAATTTTTCAGGGTTTAACCGATAGCCTTCATACGAAGCCTTATCTAAATGGCCGATCCCTTTAAATACAAAACCGCCAATACGATATTCTTCCTCTTCATGTGCATTACGTACATAGAGTGCCGCTTTAATTTCAGATTCTTCGCTAATTGGGGTGCCTTTTTTCTTAGGATAAACAACTAACTCAAGAGTATTTTCGCCTGACCTCATCCAAAGATTAATAGGGACTTTCAGAGTAACCTGCCCACGACTACTCCTCTGTTCATACGCAAGTATACCATTTACTAATATATCGTATCGAGTACCAAAACCGTGAATTTTCAACTCGAAAACTGGCTTATCATTTAATATTGAATTATTCATGCCCTGATCCTTACTGCAGGAAGTTAATATAAAAACACTTATAATAATGATCGTACGAAACAGTATTCTCATTTTAAATATGCCCTTGATTTATCGGAGTCGGTTGACAATACAACAACATATTAATACTCAATATACTCGACAGATTCAAATTAATTCACCTTGAAATCGGTTCAATAGACATAAAAAAACCAGCACAATGGCTGGCTTAATTAAATAATAATAATAGAACTAGCGAGTGATGATCCACTTGCCATCTTTTAGGCGAAATATAATAGGGAACGAAAGTGAGCCACCACCATCTTTATAGTCACCACCAATTGCCCCTCCTCGACCACCACCATACAGACCTGTTAATTTGAGACCTCTTTCATATTCATAACCAATTTGTTTTTCTGTTAAAGGCTTCATATTGAGATCTTTAATATCTTCGGTAAAAGTATACCTGAGTTCTCTTTCAGTCGTTCCTGGCTCTTTATAAAATGCTTGGTCAGTTTCTCGATTTCTCTCCTCAAACAAAGGCATTATAGAATCTAAATCACCCGCAAGAATAGCATCTTGAATAGGAACTAGCAGATCTTTAACCATTTGCTTGGATAAATCCCAAAACTCATCCCGTCGACTCTCATCTTCGTACTTAATCTCTGGCACATCATCACTTTCAAAAAACTTCCACAAAGGTAAATTACTGGGTATATCAAACGTTTGACTGAACTCATAAACACCATCGAAGTAAGTATCTTTAATTTCTGTAACATCAGTCACTTCTATTATGCCATCATCATTGCGCTCAAATGTTTCAGGGTTTAACCGATAACCTTCATAAGAGGCCTTATCTAAATGACCTATTCCTTTAAATACAAAACCACCAATACGATGTTCTTCTTTTTCATTCGCATTACGAACATAGAGCGCCGCTTTAATTTCAGATTCTTCGCTAATTGGGGTACCTTTTTTCTTAGGATAAACAATTAGCTCAAGAGTATTTTCTCCTGACCTCATCCAATGGTTAATAGGAAGTTGCAGAGTAACTTGCCCACGACTACTCTTCTGTTTATATGCCAATATACCATTTACTAAAAGGTCGTATCGAGTGCCAAAAGCGTGGATTTTCAACTCAAAAACTGGTTTTTCATTTAATATAGAATTATTCATGCCCTGATCCTTACTGCAGGAAGTTAATATAAATACACTTATGATTATGATAGTACGAAACAGCATTCTCATTTCAAATATGTCCTTGATTTATGGGTGTAGGTTTAGGGTCTGATGGCCACTTTAAGACTTAATATTAAATACAAAAAATTATTTCAGTTTATTTCATTAAGGAATCCCATTCGATACGTATAAAAAAGCCAGCACGATGGCTGGCTTAATTATCAAAATATTGACGTTAGCGGGTAATAATCCACTTGCCATCTTGCATACGGAACATAATAGGAAAACCTAGCGTTCCTGCACCATCTTTGTAAACGCCCATCAACCCACTAGACCTATTTCCTCTATACAAACCTGCTAACTTTTTATTTTTCTCACTGGCATAACCAATCTGCTTTTCTGTCAAAGGCTTCATATTGAGTTCTTTAACATCCTCAGAAAAGGCATACCTTAGCTCTTTTTCAGTCGTTCCTGGCTCTTTATAAAACGCTTGATCTGTTTCTCGATTACGCTCTTCAAACAAAGGCATTACCGACTCTAGATCGCCTGAAAAAATTGCATTTTGAATAGGCGATAGTAAGTCTTTAACCATTTGATTGGATAAATTCCAAAATTCATCACGTCGATCCTCATCTTCATAAATTATTTCAGGTATATCATCACTATCAAAAAATTCCCATAAAGGTAGATTACTTGGTATATCAAAAGTTTGGCTAAACTCATAAACACCATCAAAAACTGTATCTTTAGTTTCTATTACATCAGATACTTTTATTATGCCTTCATCATCATGCTCAAATGTTTCAGGATTTAATTGATACCCTTCATACGAAGCCTTATCTAAATGACCGATTCCTTTAAATGCGAAACCACCAATACGATATTCTTCTTTTTCATTCAGATTACGAACATAAAGCTCTACGTTAACTTTAGACTGCTCGTTAATTGGCAAATCTTCATCATCTGGGTACACTACTAGCTCAAGCTTATTTTCTCCTGATCGCATCCAATGGTTAATTGGTGATTTAAATGTAATCTGCCCATCACCTTCATCATCATGCACCATTATTCCGTTCACTAATATATTGTATCGAGTACCAAAACTGTGGATTTTTAATTCAAAAACGGGTTTTTCATTTAATATAGAATTTTTCATGCTCTGGTCCTTACTGCAGGAAGTTAATATAAATACACTTATAATTATGATCGTACGAAAAAGCACTATCATTTTAAATATGACCTTGTGTTATGGCTGTAGGTGTAGGGTCTGATGGCCATTTAAACTCATCAAAAATTGGGAGCTCATCTTCTTTTTTAACCTCTTGATTTAATACTTTAAGTTTTTTCTTTATAACACCACCAAAACCACCATCAGAATCACCACTTTCAGCTTTTTTCACTGAAGATTTAACAAAACAAGAATACGTTGCTTTCATCCCACTGAAATGGAGTTGTCCAGCAAGGGCTGGCTTATCCCCAGCCGTAGTTGACGTTAAGGTAGCAGTAATGCCAACACCACCATCACCATTCATCGCCTTAACTCCGATTGTAACGCCAGCCTCAATTTTCACCCAATAAAAATCACCTTCAGCTTTAGCTTCTCCCACAAGTTCAAATGCTATTTCTGCTTTTGCCTCTCCAGATTTCTCCCCCTCTTTACTTAACCAGGAGTTATCGATACTTTTTTCCCACTTAAAGTCAGAAGAGATTTTACCCGTTGGCTTTAAATCGAGAGAAATAGATGCCTTAATTTTTTGATCATCATTTCCCTCACCCGCGGCTAGCTTCCTAGCTTTTTTAATCGCGTCAGCTAATGGTCCTGCGCATCCGATAATAATCCATTCAATTATATCAACGTTCCCTGTGAATCCAATCAGAGGATCCATCTTTATACCGAGATGCCCCACCATTCCGACTTCACCATTTTGTGGGTGCTCTTCAAGATCTAGCTTTCCATTCAATTCTAATTTTGGATACTCCAGATCTAAAGTTACTAGTTTAGTATCTTCTCCGCTTTTAACTTTTGAATTCATTTCATCTATTTTATCAAAAATTCCTGACAAGGCATTCTGCAATGTAGAAAAAGCTGAGGTTTTATTACTTTCAGATTTCGTATCGTATTTAACAAGTTTATTATCATCACGCTGATATGTTACCTTGCCTTCGAATGCAAACCCAGTCTTTATATCTGCACGTTCTTCCGTATCAACAACGTAGTTAAACGTCGCTTTAGCATCCCAACTGAATATTGGATAACAATGAACTTCTGCACGCAACATATTTACGTCTTTACAGCCTTTAGCGAAGACACGGTATTTTTGAGGCTTTAAATCTCTCAGATCAGGCAACAATTCAGTTTGTAAGAAGTCTAAGAAAGTTAAATTTTCTTCCTTTTTATACGGTTTAGCATTTAGTTTAAAAGGTTTAGTTGTTGTTTTGTGATGTGAGTATTCCCCACCATGAATAACAATAACGGGGCAATCTTCTTCACCGTGTTTACAACTATTTTTTTCGTGTTCAATGCGAACTATTTCTGGCTTACCTGTCTGAGCAACTACCTGAATGACATGTTTTTTAATACCATTACTACCAATAAAGCTGGGGGCCGTTTCAAGTACATTTAATTGAAAATCACGCCCCTTGCCATGATGCGCACAACGAATAGCAAATGTTGTGAAAGGCTGACATGTTTTATCTACAGGCTCTGAAGCTGCAGCACTTGGCGATACCGCAGTGGAAGTTTCCTCCTCGCCAGCAGGAACAAATAGTGATTTTGGTTTGTTAATGACGATAGCTTCGCCATCAACCAACAATTGAACAAGATGATTCTCATAATGCTCTGGCAACGGGAACATAGGTGCCCCATTTTTATACATCTTGCCAGTACTATTATAAAAATAACGAACAAGTAGCTCAGCTTTCATTTCCTCTAAGCTTAAGCGGTCAACAAACGCCTTTGCAATCTTAGCCTTTGAAGCAAATGGGAAAAATTTAGCACCGTGATACTCAAGCCCATAGATCGCGGGAACGAGATAATAAGTACTTTCAGCATTTTCAGCCAATATATTTTTCGAATCGGTGTAATGTGATGCCCCAGTAAAATACATGTGCAAATTATTGCTTTTAAACTGTTCAATCAAAAAATTATCATAGAATGAAGAGCCTATATAACCACCATGAAATGAGCAGCCGATATTCAGCTTCTGGCACACGTCAGTTTTACCAATATTAGACAATTTACCCAACAAGGTTTTAACTTCACCTTGCTGTTCGCAACGATAAACTTTTAAATTGGGCTTACTGCCCATCACTTGACTTGCATCCTGTGCAGTCAGAACGAGGTAGCGATTATTACCCACTGTTCCTGTCATCATTTTAATCATTATTAATCCCTACATTCCTTGTATCGGATGCTAGTTCGCTTGAACCTTACTGCCTTTAAGAATGACGTTACCCGAACCTTCTATTGTAATGTTCGCGCCTTTGATCGATATATCACCATTTTTACTCAAGGTAATTTGGGCAGAACCCGCTTTAAAGACTATTTCGTCACCGGCTTGCACGATAATCTTTTTTCCCACATCAAGGGTTTCATTTTTACCGATAGAGGTTGTGCGATTATCACCGACAGCACGCTGTTCATCCTTACCGACACTCATGGTGTAATTCTCACCAATATTGCTAGTATCGTTCTTAACAATATCCGTTTTACGATTCTTGCCCACCGATAACGTTTCATCGGTGGTAATGGTATGAGTTCGGTTATTATCAACGGTTAGGTTTTCATCGTTACCCACTGTCTGAGTACGATCATGTACAACATTAACAATTTCATCATTGCCAACATCTTCAGTACGGTCGTGGCCAATTTTGATGGTTTCATCATTGACTACTTCATCGGTGCGATCATGCCCGACGAAATGGCTTTCGTCATTTTCAACACTGAGGTTTTGATCTTTTTCGGCATGTATCGTTAATGTTTCCTTCCCTAAAGTATCGTCGAAACGCAATTCATTGAACGTTTCTACCGAGCCACCTTTAGTACTGCGAGTTTTAATGCCACTTTGATTTTGATTCTCAGGAAGCTTATACGGAGGCATGTTGTCTGCGTTATATACACGACCAACAATCATAGGCTTATCAGGGTTGCCCTCGATAAAATCAACAATAACCTCTTGGCCCATACGCGGAGTAAATACCGAACCCCAGTTACCACCGGCCCATAGCTGGGATACACGCACCCAACATGAACTGCTTTCATTACGTTCGCTGTATCGATCCCAATGGAAGTGTAATTTCACTCTGCCGTATTCATCGGTCCATATTTCTTCACCCTTAGGGCCTACTACGATTGCAGTTTGATGGCCTGCAATAATAGGGGCTTGCGAATAAAGAGGCGGACGATATTGTGTTTGGCTGGGTATGCAAGAAAAACGCACTTCCATCTGAACATTTTGCGCATCGCCGGTTTCATACTGCCCCGTAGAAATATAGTAATAAACTTTACTTAATAAATACTCACCGTTATTACTAGCAACAGGGTGCTTAGTAATATTAAACAAACCGCCAGCATGTAGATAAGGACAGTTGCTTATGCCTTCAAATGATTGCGTTGCACAGTGAAGTTGCTCCATACGTAGCTTGGCGTAACGGGTACCGTCTTCGCGCTTTGTATAACTGTGCTGATAGTCATAGACTTCCATATCAGCATGATCATGCTTTTGCGCTATCGCAATGTTTGTTTCTAAGCCCGCTCTTGGTTTTTCAAAATCGAAAGCATTCAGTGCAAAGCTACCTGAACCAACAGAGACGTTATTACTCCATGATTCGATAAAGTTTTCATCTCTTACGACAGAGCCAGGAGGATAGAAAGGAAGGTTTTGGCAGCCTAGAATAACTTCATGAGCACTAGGGGAGTCGCTTAGTACCATTATGTGCTTTTTCTCGAGCTGTTCGAAGTGGTAATAAATACCTTCTTGCTCGATGAGACGATTGATGAAATTCATATCACTTTCACGATATTGGGTGCAATATTCAATCGGCTTGTAGGTATCGCTTAAATTGATCTTATAATCAGAAAATCCATTTTCATCAAAAATGCTGGTGATAATATCAACCACACTTTGATTTTGGAATATGCGACAGTCTTTGGTCTTATCTAAAAATCCAAGCCAAGGTTCAAGCTCGATTTCATATTTCGCAAACTTGCCCTGCCAACCACGATGACTAATGGCCATGACATGGCCATGAAAGTACTTAGCGCCAATCAGATGATGACCTTGCACCTTCACACTAATCGTAGTGCCCAATAAAGATTTCAAATCTAGATCGTTATTTTGACAAAGCGTCGTTAGCCTGTGCTGAAAAAGCGAATTTAATGATTCATCACTATTAAACTCTAGCAGCAGTAAATCGTTATCAAAGCTACCAATTGAATTACTAGCAACGATTTCAATCTCACGATTATCAAGAAAACTCATTTGAATTCCTTCCTTGGAAGATATGTGTTTAAAAACAACAAATTGTTAGAATATTTCACTTACATCAATATTTTTAATGATACTATATTTCAAATATTATTGAACGATCTTATTAGCTTATAAATCATCGGTTGATCACAAAAACATGTAAGAGTATTGTATTAATTATTCAATTAAAACTAGCACTTTTTAATGATTACCTTTAGGGAAAGATAGTGACATTAAATAGCAATACCCACGAAAAGCTGCAACCGTCTCTTCTAGATCGCCTAATCGACGACAACCCAGAGCAGCTTAATGAATCACGCGATAAGCGTATTATGAATATCAATAAATTACGAGACTGCGTAATTCGCGATATTAGCCATTTATTAAATACCCATCACCTGGAAGCTAATACCGACATTGAGCAATATTCAGAAATCTCTAGCTCAGTCCTAAACTACGGTATATCTGGCCTGACAGGCTTTTCAATGCACAATATCGATATCCATGAAGCCGAACGTCAAATCCGCCAGTCGATCATCAATTTTGAACCGCGTATACTCAAACATACTCTCAAGGTGAGCATGACTCGTGATACAGATAAGTCGAGTAATCACGCGATGGTATTTAAAATTGAAGGGCAAATTTGGGCTATCCCAATCCCGATGATGCTAATGCTAAAGACTGAGATTGATCTAGAAACAGGCAGCGTTAACGTTGTCCAAACAAACTAATTTGGTTGTGAGCAAATAGCGTGAACGAAAATTTTTTAAAATATTACAACAAAGAACTTCGCCATATTCGTGAAACAGCCCACGAGTTCAGCCAACAATACCCTAAAATTGCGGGTCGCCTTGGTATAGAAACACTCGAAGTTGCCGACCCTTATGTCGAACGACTGCTCGAAGGTTTTGCTTTTATGGCCGCTCGGGTTCAGCTAAAGATAGATGCTAAGCATCCTGAGCTGACGCAGCAGTTAATGAATATCATCTATCCGCACTACGAAGCGCAAACGCCTTCTTGTGCCATTGTTCAGTTTGAACCTATTGCCGGGGAAGGTTCATTACTTTCAGGTTTTGATATTGAAAACCATACTCAGATGTGGAGCCGAACAGGTAATGACAAACAAGCAACCCCTTGTCAATTCCGCACAACCCAAGCAACAACACTGTGGCCGATTGATTTATCTGGGGTTAAATATTTCTCCAGTAATTCAGCCTTATCAGCAGCAGGTTGGCACGGGCCTGAAAAATGCAAAGCGGGGATTCGTTTTCAATTCTCAGCCCAGCCCGGGGTCGATTTTTCGCAATTACCGATTGATGAATTAGTACTGCATATTGCCGGTGAAGATGACCTGCCAATGAAGCTTTATGAGCAGATCTTTGCCAACGGCCTAGGTTTTATTATTAAAGATAAAGCGAAACCAGAAAGCCAAGGGCAATTTTTTAGCGCAGATCATATCGCGCAGTCTGGTTTTGACGATGAAGAAGCATTATTACCCTATCCTAATCGGTCTTTTCAGGGTTATCGTTTATTACAGGAATACTTCACCTTCCCTAAACGTTTCTTATTTTTCAAATTGACCGCACTGCAAAAATTCTTAGAGGGTTTTTCCGGCAGTGATATTGAAATTACAATATTGCTTGATAAGTCATACTCAGAACTCACCGCGTTAACCACCCAAGATCAGTTCAAATTGTTCTGTAGCCCGGCAATTAACCTATTCAATAAAAATAGTGAACGAGTTCGATTGGAAAAAGGACAGTATCAATACCATATTAGTCCTGATAGAACTCGCCCTATGGACTTCGAAATTTATAGAGTCGAAAAAGTTAATGGCTACAAGAGTGGCGCGCAATCTTCACAGAGCTTCTTGCCATTTTATGGCCATAAAGACCACGAACAAGATCATTTAGATTCTGGTTTTTTCACCACTATTAGAAAGCCAAGAAAGTACTCAAGCCAACAAAAACGTATTGGCGCACGATCAAACAGTTATCTAGGCAGTGAGATACATCTATCCATTGTCGATAGCAATAACGCCCCTTTCCAGTTCGATTTAAAACAACTGGGGGTTGATTTATTATGCACCAACCGAGATTTACCATTGCATATGCCTATGGGTCGCGGCCATACCGATTTCACTCTTGAGACCGGCGCGCCGATTGAAAGTATTAAGGTAATTACAGGTCCATCTATCCCAGTTCAGGCAAAACCACCGTCTGAAATTAGCTGGAAATTTGTGAATCAGTTATCGCTTAATTATCTATCACTTTGCGATAGCGATGAAGGTGCGGATAAAATAAGACAGCTGTTAAGACTGTATTCAAATACCCAAGACCCAAGCATTGAAAAGCAGATTGAAGCGATCAAAAATATTCGCTCGAAGCCGATCAATCGCCAACTAATGTTTTCCGACAAGGTCGCATACTGCCGCGGTATAGAAATTGAACTTGAATGTGATGAAAGTGGCTTCGAAGGTCAGGGTATCTATTTGCTGGGGGCGGTATTGGAAAAATTCTTTTCTAAATACGTATCCATCAATAGCTTCACACAACTAACGTTAACCTCTACCCGTCGTGGAAAAATTCATACCTGGCCGCCCAAAGTGGGAGGACAGCCAATACTATGACCTTTTTTGATCAGATTACCCAAGACCCTGCGGGGTTCAGCCTTTTCAATACCTTGCGCTTTGTTGATGCAAAATACTCCAACTCGCCCAAGATAGGCCAAGCGGGCAAGTCGACAGAAGAACACATCGTATTACGTCAACAGCCATCAATGGCTTTTGCCCATACCCCACTGAGCCACTTCATTCCGGCTAATGAAGACTTCGAAAAAGATCAGCTTTTTAATTTATCGTTTGGACTTTTTGGCCCAATGGGCGCAATGCCTTACCATCTAACGGAGCATGCGCACAGCCGAGAGCATCAATTTAAAGATCCGACATTTGCGCGTTTCGCCGATATTTTTCATCATCGCATGATCAGCCTCTTCTACCGTGCTGAAGCGAATATTCAGCCTTGTATAGAAATGGATAGGCCAGATGAAAACGATTTTGATTTATTTATTGGCGCCTTAGCAGGGCTAGCCCAGCTTGATGACAATCGCTCAAGTGAAATAGAAGAGCAAACAGCTCAATCAATCTATAAAAACAAATGGGATCGGTTATATCGCAGCGGTTTATTCTCACTTGCGACTCGCCCAGCGGATGGTTTAAAAAGTTTAATTCTTGATTTTTTACAGCTGCCCGTAAAAATTGAACAGCTCACCGGGGCCTGGCTACAGCTAGCACCAGAAGATCAGTTTAATATTGGTATTTTTTCTAATAACAATCAGCTAGGTGTTAATACCAGCTTAGGGGAGCAAGTTTTTGATGCTCAGCATAAATTCACAGTAAAGCTAGGGCCATTAAGCAGACCAGAGTTTTATAGCTTATTACCTAATACCGACCTATTCCAACAGTTACGTGAAATGATTCGTCTTTATAGTAATGATGAATACGACTGGGACATTGAACTGGAACTTAAATCGCACCACGTACCAAAATTTCAACTAGGTGTGCAATCTCAACTAGGCTGGACAACTTGGGCTGGATCTCCGACACAAATTGCTGATCAAAAAGTTTTATTAGAATCTAAAGGCTTCTAATTTAAAATATTAGTAACTATTCAGCAGGTTTCATAAAACGATTCATGATTGGGTATTTATTCCACAAAACGGCGTAAATACGATCCCTGTAGCCTTAGTTCGGCTCCTGCCTCGCATATTTGCTCCACAATTACTCAATAATGAATCTTCTTCTATCTTAAATTGAGCTATCTAAATAGTTACAAATATTAAAAGCCTAGAAACTAAAAAACCCGCCGAAGCGGGTTTTCTTTTGCACACTACCTATTTAATTAAAAATTAAACAGCAATGTTCTTCTCGATGTTGAAACCAGTTTCAACAGCTGCTTCACCAGAACCATCTTCTTTCTGAGGAGTATATTCAACTTTGTATTCTGCAAAGTTCAAAGTAACTGTTTCAGAAATATCACCAGCGCCACCAAGAGTAACGTTAGAAACGATAGCACGCTTCAAAGTGATCTTTAGATATTCTAAAGCAGACTTACCAGCTTTACGTACTGTTAAAACAACTTCAGGAACGTGCTCGCCAGATGCGCAATGAGCCATCAAGGTTGCAGAAGAACGGTCAACATTCTTAACAATTACCAAATCCTGCACACTAACACGACCAGCACCACCGCCGCCGCCAACATGCATAGAACCGCTTTGGCTCATGCCCCAATCCCAGCTTAGAACGTCGATTTCGTCTGCGTGAACGCTATCCTTAGATTCGCCTTTAATACTTCCAATCTTGATAAACATATCTGAAGCCATGATAAATTCCTTTTTTTAAGGTTTAGAGAAGCTATATCAATTGGCGATGATATAGCAGTAAAAAACTACGTTTTGCCCGAAGGCAGTTTTGAAACTAAGCTCAAAGACACAGTTAGACCTTCTAACTGGTAATGAGGACGCAAAGAGAACTTCGCAGCATAATAACCAGGCGAACCTTCGATCTCTGCTACGATAACTTCTGCTTCCGCTAGAGGCTTTCTAGCTTTTGTTTCTTCGGTAGACGTTTCAGGGCTACCATCAACATATTGCATAACCCAGTTTTGCAACCAGCGCTGCATATCAGCACGATCAGCAAAAGTACCTACCTTGTCACGCACAATACACTTTAAGTAGTGAGCAAAACGACAAGTAGAGAACAAGTAAGGAAGACGAGCACCTAAAGCGGCACTTGAAGTCGCATCAGGGTCATCAAACTCAGCAGGCTTATGCAAAGACTGGGCACCAATAAAGGCAGCCATGTCAGTATTTTTTCTGTGTAGTAATGGCATAAAACCATTGCTAGATAATTCAGCTTCACGACGGTCACTAATAGCAACTTCCGTAGGACACTTCATATCAACACCGCCATCATCAGATGGGAATGTATGACAAGGAAGACCTTCTACCAAACCACCTGACTCAACGCCACGAATACGAGAACACCAGCCATATTCTTTAAATGCACGGTTAATATTAACCGCCATAGCGAAAGCCGAGTTAGCCCAACAGTAGTTACCGGTATCACCAGAACCCGTTAGCTCTTCGAAAGCAAACTCGTCTACCGGATCAGTCGCTTCACCATAAGGTAAACGCGCCAAGAAGCGAGGCATTGTTAACGCAAGGTAGCGAGAATCAGAAGATTCTCGTAGAGCACGCCAAGGAGCGTAGTCTGGAGTAGAGAAAATATTGGTTAAATCACGAGGATTCGACAGGTCCTGCCAAGAATCCATACCCATGACTTCAGAACCAGCACCGGTAATAAACGGTGCGTGAGAAGCGGCAGCGATCTTAGAGATACTCGTCAACATATCGACATCTTTAGGGCTGTGGTCAAAGTGATAATCACCTACCAAGCAACCATAAGGTTCGCCACCTAACTGGCCAAACTCTTCTTCGTAAATACGCTTAAATAATGGGCTTTGATCCCATGCAGTTCCCTTAAATTTCTTTAAGTTCTTACGTAAATCTTCTTTAGAAGCGTTCATTACACTAATTTTTAGCTGCTCATCAGTCTCAGTATTATTAACTAAGTGATGCAAGCCTCTCCATGAACCTTCAAGCTTTTGAAAGTCATCATGGTGTAAAATAGCATTTACCTGAGCATTGAGTTTTTCATCAATGCTGGCGATCAATTGCTTAATAGTAGCAACCGCATCTTCAGGTACGATATTGACATTAGCCAATACGCTCTCAGCCAGTGTCTGCACCGCAGAGCTCACGGCTTCAGAGGCACGATCAGATTTCGGCTTAAATTCTTGCTGCAACAGTGCAGAAAAATCGTCTGCTGCAATTGTTTCAGTTACTGCTTGTGCTGCTTCAGGAGCTTCGACTTCAGACATGATTAACCTTCCTCTGTCTCTGGGGCTTTACTACCAACCAAGGATTGCAATAACGCCTGGTCACCTAAAATCTTAGTAATCAATTCTTCCGCGCCCGCCTTACCATCCATATAGGTAACAAGGTTAGCCAACTGAGTACGTGCTTCTAATAACTCATCAAGACCGGCTACTTTCTTAGCAATCTGACCCGGAGAGAAATCGTGCATGTCTTCAAAAGTAATATCGACAGCAAGATCACCGCCCTTATCACTGATCAGATTAGGAACATTAAAAGCAACTCTAGGCTTCATTGCTTTTAAGCGATCATCAAAATTATCAACACTGATATCAGAGAATTCGCGCTCATGTATACCTGGCAATTCACTGTTGTTTTTGCCAGACAAATCAGACAAGACACCCATCACAAATGGAACTTGTACTTTTTTCTCTGCGCCATAAAGCTCTACATCGTATTCAATCTGAACACGCGGAGCTCTATTTCTGCCAATAAATTTTTGACTGCTCATTTCCTATCCTCGAAATAGTTTATTTTAAATCCATTCCAGTGCTTAAAAACACTGCTGTTTTATATCCAAACAGAAACTAGCGCGAACTAGCTATCTGCGTCAACACCTGCAATTAACTCAACTTGCTTCACCCCTTCAGGGCTGAGTTCTTTCATAATGGACATAAAGTCCATCGTCACTAATTTTTTTGTTCTTTCTACTAATATCGGAACCGGGCTTGAAGGCTCAAACTTTGTGTAATATTCACAAATTTTACTTAGTGCGTCTAATACATCATTCCGGTTGTTAATGCCGGTGCTTTTTACAATTACATCCATGTCGCTTGCCCCAGCTTCATTTCCAGACTCATCTTCGCCTTCTTCTACTACTTCTTCTACCGCCACCGTCACATATTGAGAATATACACCGGCAATATATTTTAAATGGCCTATTAACTTGTCCCAACTATAGCGCGCATGGCTACATTCACTTGCAGATAGTTGATCTTGCAACTGAGTAATATCATCTTGAATTTGATTAACAAGTTTCAACGATGCTGCTAATGCTTCTTGGCCACTTTCTTGAAATGCCGCTTCTATCAAGCCCATTTCAGGAATAACTTCTTCCGACCCTTCTACTAGCAGAATCTCGCCTTTTGCTAGCTTTATATCTCTTAGAGTAAAGTTACCCGCTTGCTTTGACTCAACGATAGGCATTGCGGTTAGCAAGCTTATCAGCGAATCACCCGACATCTCGTTTAGGGTCATGATGCGCCAAGGCGTCTCATCTTTTGCATCATCTAAAATCGGATGTATTTCAGTCCAGTACTCAGACATGCTAGTGCGAATCAACTGGAAAGCACCGGCAAGCCCTGGCAAGCGTTTAAGGTGTAAAGCCGCCTGAGCCAGAAAGATGTAAACACGCACATCTTTGGTCTGCTTCATCAACGATTCGCAGCGCGCTAACATATCGCGCCAATCAACATTTTCGTCATCACCTTCTAGGGTTAACGATTCTTGATTGATACGCGCAATGCTCTCTAGCATTACAAAATCATCTTCAAGACCATCATCGTCATCGATAAAAGGGCCACAGGGCAGATCTAATGAAACTTCTTCCGTAAATTTTTCAAACATACTTCAAATCTGCTCTTAAAATTCTCATTCACACATTCGAAAACGAACATGCAACTAAAGGCAAAATAAAACACTTATTAAAAGCGCTGTAAACCCACAAACTTAGACCTACTTAGAATCCAATACTTATGTATTAATAAGCCATAATTATCAAACACAACCATCAGCCTACAATTGATTTTTTTATAATTAAACAATTGGCCAATTAGTAAAAAACACAACGGATGTATTATCATTCTTGGCTAATTGGTTGTCTTTTAAAATTGATTATTTAGAGGGAATATTACTACTTAAGTAGTAGTTTTTAGATTCATTGTAAACACCGGCTAGCGAAAGCCACTACTTAGACTAAGGCCAGAGTTTTTAAACACAGGCCTCATCTAAATAAGCATAAAACTAATACGTCTAACCGAGATGCATTCCATTGCAAAAACGGAGTACGGTAGTGCCTATTTCTAGGCACCAGTCTTAGAATTATGGAGCAGGGGTTGCACAATGCAGAATATCTGGAGTATGTGCATCACTTAAAACCGAATTTGTTTTGAAGTCTGCACAGTTAGTTACCTTGGTGACATCCCAGCCGCTAATATCTTGATCAAATGATTTAGAGTTTACAAACATACCTTCCATATTTGTTACCGTCTCTATATTCCAACCCGAAACATCGCTGTTAAATTTTTCAGTACT
>JAESQF010000112.1 GCA_016765295.1 Oleispira sp. | reverse complement strand
TTATTCCCGCCGTTTTATATTATTGCCTTCAATTTGAACAGTTGACCTCAAAGCAGGTTCACGATTTCTTATTAACCGCTGCAGCCATTGGCGGTATTATCAAACATAAAAGCTCTATCTCAGGGGCAGAAGTTGGTTGCCAAGGGGAAGTCGGCTCCGCCAGTGCGATGGCCGCTGCTGGCTTATGCGCAATTAAGGGTGGCAGTGTCGAGCAAATAGAAAACGCCGCCGAGATAGCACTAGAACACCATTTAGGAATGACCTGCGATCCAGTAATGGGCTTAGTGCAAATCCCCTGTATTGAGCGTAATGGTTTTGGCGCGTTAAAAGCCTATACCGCAGCCTCTTTAGCGCTACGAGGTAGCGGCCAACATATAATGTCATTAGATAATTGCATCGAAGCGATGAGACAAACTGGCATGGAGATGTCAGTGAAGTTTAAGGAAACTTCACTGGGAGGTCTGGCGGTAAATTACACTGAGTGTTAACAAGCCGCGAATTAAAATTTAATCCGCTTTATGCTCACGAGCTAGGTAATCATGAGACTGCATTTCCAACATACGAGAAGTTGTTCGTTGGAAAGCAAACTCTAAACTACCGCCGGTATAAATCTCATGAATTGGCGCATTTGCCGACATAATCACTTTTACACCACGGTCATAAAACTCATCAATTAAGTTAATAAAGCGACGGGCCAAATCATCATTTTTCGTGCCCATAACAGGAACATTAGAAATTAAGACCGCGTGATAAAGCTTACCCATTTCGATGTAATCATTTTGCGAACGCGGGCCATCACATAATCCTTCGAATTCGAACCAAGCCACATCATCACAAATAGCTTTGGCTGGAATATTTCGACCTAATATTTCAATATCGACATTTAATTCAACATGCTTAGCATCAGGAATTAGGCGATCAAAACTTTTCTGCAAACTCGATTCAGCACTTGCGTCTAACGGGCAGTGATAAAGCTCAGCTTGCTCTAATGTGCGTAAGCGATAATCAACACCGCTATCAACGTTCACCACATCGGTATATTTATTCAGTAACTTAATCGCAGGAAGAAAACGATCGCGCTGTAAGCCGTCTTTATATAGGCCATCTGGAATGATGTTTGAAGTAGAAACGAGTGTTACCCCACGGGCAAATAACTCTTCCATCAAGCCAGCCAGAATCATCGCATCACCAATATCGGATACAAAAAATTCATCGAAGCAGATAACAACCGCTTCTTTAGAGATTTGCTCAGCAATCGCCGTTAGAGGATTTTTAATGCCTTCAAGAGCTGTTAAATCATTATGAACACGCTGCATAAAGCGGTGAAAGTGAGTACGCATTTTACGTTCAAACGGCAGCGCATCATAGAAAGTGTCTACAAGGTAGGTTTTACCGCGACCAACACCACCCCAGAAGTATAGCCCCTGGATTGGAGCTTTTTTCTTTTTAGCAAACATCTTGCTAAACGAGCCTTTCTTCTTCGACTTTTCATAGTCAGCAACCAGTTCGTCATAGACCCGCTGTAGGTGTTTTACCGCTTTTTCTTGGTCAGCATCATAAGAAAAATCGTCGCGTTTTAAATCTTCTTGATAGAGCTCTAAGGGCGTAGACACTAGGTTATCCTCATTACGTACCGGCAGACCCGCCGATGACCCATTCTAATGAGGCGCAATTTACCTTATTTACCGCTATTTTTACAGTGCAGAAACCTTTACAGGGACATAATAGCCGATAAAAACAAGATCTAGCGCCATCTACCCCGCATTGGTAGCCGTCCTTTCATACTAGTTCAAATAATATATATTAGACATTTAGCGCCAAGTTTTCACAATTGAATACTCTAACATTGATGACATAATATTCAGCGACTACTCTTTGGCACTTACGTACGAGGAAAGAAATTTTATGCAGTGGATCATCCTATTCAGCTTATGTATTGCAACCTTCAGTGCTAATAGCAAAGCCCAAGAGCATTCCATAGAGCAACTGCTCAATATAGAAATAGCAGCATATCAAGTATCCAGTGCTTTTTCTGCGTATGTTTTATTTACCGGCTTACCAAAATTCAACCAGCATCTTGAACACATAATTGAAACGACTAGCCCTATTTTGGCGAGTGCGAATACGGCCTACCCTGATATTGCTGAAAAATGGCAAGAATCATTCAGCTTCATCGAAAGGAATAAAGAATTAGTATTTGATGCTGATGACCATCGTCTTATTATAGGGTTATCCACTACCCAGAATCAGCTATATAAGCTGATTGACGATAAAAAACAGTCCATTGCACAACACAGCCCTGAAGTCCCTACACTTTCACCCGCACTGGATGAATACTTAAATATCCGTGTAAGCTTTGAAAGACTAGTCGCTCTATACATGGCAATTTCAGGAAGTTCAGCGGGATTCGTACATAGTGATATGAGTATTGAAGAAAACGTTAGTAATTTTGAATCGAATATCGAAAGCATCACTAATAAGGATGCCAATTTTCAGCGTTTAAATGTGAAGTGGAAGTTTATCAAGGGCAATATGGTTAAAAATCCTGGCCAAACCTCTCCTTTTATAACCCTGCATACCGCCGCTGACATTCGTAAAATTTTACAAAAAATGTATAACACCGAACTTGTAACAAGTGTTGATTAACACTTATTACAGGGGCTATTATTGGAATTTTTCGTTGAGTTACTGTCAGCAAATCGCTTTTGAGGCTGATACTCCATCAAGTTACCTTGCGTATCCAACTCCATCTTACAGCAGTTATCAAATAGG
Source organism: Oleispira sp. (assembly GCA_016765295.1). Lineage (GTDB taxonomy): Bacteria > Pseudomonadota > Gammaproteobacteria > Pseudomonadales > Oceanobacteraceae > Oleispira. Next base: position 81,634 of record JAESQF010000112.1, on the reverse strand, counting down.
CTACGCAGCTGAGCTCTCGCTTTCTGCACCCTAGACTTTAATGTGGAATAGCTAATCCCTAAGTTCTCGGCGTATTGTCTTTGGGATTCACCATTAATATCAATTGTGATTAATAGCTCGGCATCACTTTCATCAAGGGCGTGAATAAAAGGCTCAATACAAGCAGAAAGCTCCTGTTTAATATTTCTCTCTTGAGCTTTTAACCACACCGTTTCAGAGACAGCTTCTTCTTGATTCAATTCGCTGAAGGTTTTATTACGCCGATAAAAGTCGATAATACTGTGATTCGCAATCTGAAATAACCAGGACTTAATACTTTCATTCTCACGCACCTTGGATAAATTCTGATAGGTTTTAAGCAAGATATCCTGCAGTAGATCATCAACATCAGCCGCATTCGAGACTTTGGAATGTAAAAAAGCCTTTAAGCTAGCTCGGTATTCGGCCCAAATTTTTTCTAGGTTCATAAAGACTCAGATTCATTACTCGAAGAGAGGACGAGACGCCTAGCATTACTCATGCTAGGCGTCTTATCCTAAAATTTTAACATACCTGCCTTAACAACAAGTATTAGTGGCTGCAGTTTGCTTTGGCTGATCAGAGCAGTGACAGCTACAACAGCTGTGAGAACAGCTGTTTTCACCACAGTCTTTACAGCAGTCTTCGCAACATTTCGATAATTCTTGCTTAGTCATAGTTTCCTCACTTCATTTAAGTTTTAACGTAATACAGTTAGTAAGACGTAAGCGAGTAAAAAAAGACGAAACATAAAGGACTAATCGAGCAAGACTGCTAAGTCTTCTAAGAAGGTATCTTTAAGCTCCACCAAGCGGCCATGGAAGAAATGGCTTTCGAACTCAAACGGCAAGGTCAAGAGTGAAAGATTAAATACTTCCTGCCAATCCCCTACGTTGAGTAAGATATCTAAATATCAGAACGTAATGTGACTAAAAACACTTATCGCCTTACCAATAATTACTGATACAAACTATATTCTCATCTATGATTCCCCCCCGTAAATAGCTGACTCAACAGTCAGCTAAATAGATGAATTTTTCAGAAGTAAATGAGCCGTATGACCATCAAAGCACGCCTACTGGCAATCCTCACTAGCATAATTATTTTAATGATCTTCTCGATTATTTCCGCAACTATCGTTAGTAATAAGAATGATCAGCAAGCGGAGTATAGCGACGTTCGTTACCTCTCCTATTTAATTGCCGATGAGTTTCGACAAACATCAATGGACCTAACTCGACTTTCTCGTTCTTACATTGTAACCGGCAAGCAAGAATACCTAGATGCTTACTGGCATGTTGTTAAATGGCGTAACGGAGACGCTGCTCGCCCTACCAATGCCGATAAAGCTTTGTTCCCCAATCGTTACAAAAAACAAAGTGACATAATGAAGGAGCTAAATTTTTCTTCTGCTGAGCTTTCATTATTAGATAGCGCCGCGAGTTACTCTAATCAATTGATTGCAATAGAATCTCAAGCACTGGATTCGATAAAGGAAGGCGTCTTTGCAAAAGGTCCTAAGACACCATTAGAAGGTGAAAGCGTTAATGAATTTGCTCTGCGCATTGTGTTTAATCAGGATTACCATAACGAAATCACCAAGATTTTTGAGCCGGTAAATCGTTTTTTTATCGCACTGGATAAGCGTACCGCCAACGAACTTCAAATGTCTCAAGATAATGTCGCATTGTGGATAAACGTTAGTTTCATTATGCAACTTACCGTTGCACTGCTCGCGGGTTTATTAATATTCGTGATTATTCAAATCTTATTTAAACCCTTGCAAGATGCAATTTCTGCCATGTTGAATATTGCCGAGGGTGAAGGTGATCTGAGTAAACGTTTAAATGAAAAAGGGAAAACTGAGATATCTCAACTAGCCCATGGCTTTAATATTTTTGCCTCTCACATTCAAAATATCGTCATTGAATTAGGTAGTACAATTAAAGATATTTCAGACTCTTCAGTCCAGTTAAGTTCAACCGCTCACTCGACCGACCAAGCGATTATCGAGCAAAAGTATGGAATTGAACAAGTGCTTGTATCGTTAGAACAATTATTACCTGCTATTCAAGAAGTCGCTGCCAATGCAGTACAAAGCGTCGACCTTGCGAATCTATCGAGTGAGGCTGCAACCGATGGTCTTAAAATCGTCGGCCAAGCCATCACAGACATAAACTCGTTAGACAGTGATATCAATAACGCTTCTCTAGTGATTACTTCTCTAGCCAAAGATACTAATGATATTGGATCGGTACTAAGCGTCATTCGAGGCATTGCCGACCAGACTAATTTATTAGCATTAAATGCTGCCATTGAAGCCGCTAGAGCAGGTGAACAAGGTAGAGGATTTGCAGTAGTAGCCGATGAAGTACGCACACTGGCAAAACGAACACAGGATGCTACGGAAGAAATTCAGAGCATGATTGAAAAGCTACAACAAGGCGCCACCGATGCCGTTCAAGTTATGGCGCATAGTAAAACACGCACCTTAGCCTGTGTTGATAATACCAAAGAGGTCGGTAACGCCTTAGATAAAATCACCACGTCTGTTGCTTCTATTACCGATGTTAATAATCAGATTGCAGCAGCAACTGAAGAGCAAAATTACACAGTGGAAGAAATTCGCCGTAATGTCGACAGTATCAATCAACAGGTGGAATGTACCGCCAACGGGTCAAAAGAAACAGCCAGCAATAGCGAACATACCATAGAACTTGCAGGTCAAATTAAGACATTAATTAAACAATTTAAAACGTCTTAATTCCAAACTAAAAAGTCAGTCCCTCTGAGAGTGAGCATCAGGGGGACTGCTCGCTAATGCAGCTCGTGAGACTTAAAGAGATTCATGACCCCTTTTCAGCGACCAGAAACAACTTTTTTTGTTTTAACTCTTACCTAGCGATGAGTTAACTCTGCCAGATCGTCCAAAAATGTTTTTTTCAAATCTATCAAGCGGCCATGAAAGAAGTGGCTCGCCCCTTCAAATATATGAAAGTGCGGCTGTGGCGTTAATAAGTCAACCCAATGTTCTACCTCATCAAAAGGCACCACTTCATCCGCATCGCCCATATAGACATGGCTTTCGAATTCAAACGGTAAGGTTGCAGGGGCTTCAAAATGATGCACCGCAGGAGCTATTAAAAACAGGCCTGCTATCTTTTCTGGGTGCTTCTTTTGATGATTAGAGGCATATAAACAGGCCACTCCCGCACCAAACGAAAAGCCGGCTAAATATATACTCTGCCAACCCAGTTCCGTCATCGCATAATCAACGACGGCGGCCAAATCATCTTGCTCGCCTCTACCCTGGTCGTGTTCACCTTCACTTTCGCCGACACCGCGAAAGTTAAAGCGTATTGTATCCAGTGATTGCTCGTTCCCGATTTCTAAACGAGAAGCACCCCGCACTAAAGTCGTAACCACCTTATTGTCCATAGTGCCTAAATACAGTGGATGCGGATGACACATAATAAGACCACTTTTTTCACCTAAAGACGGAGTCGATACTTCATGCTGCCCTAGTCTTACGTCCAGCGCACCGGCAGGCCCTTTAAGGATTACGGCTTTTTCTGACCAAGACTTAACTGACATTTATTCAACCTTCTCATTGTGTGTACTACTGAGCTTTGTATATGGGGCAAATAGTAGAGACAATTGATCAAACTTTCTACATAGCGTTATACCTAAACGTTATTAGAATCATCTTTTTATATGCCTCTGCACTTGGTATAGTGTCGCCATCTGAGGAATGTGTCCTAAGCAATGCTTTAAAGCAGCGTTAAGATGCACCCTATTATCTCTTTTCCGTTCAATAACTCCGAAAGTGATTATGACTGAGTATAACCTGACTCACCTAAAACAATTGGAAGCTGAAAGCCTCCATATCATCCGCGAAGTCGCCGCCGAATTTGATAATCCGGTAATGATGTACTCCGTTGGTAAAGATTCTGCGGTAATGCTGCATTTAGCGCAAAAAGCGTTTTTTCCTGGCAAGCCTCCGTTCCCATTACTTCACGTCGATACCTTGTGGAAATTCAAGGAAATGATCGAATTTCGTGATTATATGGCGAAGAAAGTTGGTATGGAACTACTTGTTCATACCAACCCAGACGGCATTGCGGATGACGTAGGACCTTTTACACACGGTTCTTCGAAGCATACCGACATCATGAAAACAGCGGCTCTTAAGCAAGCACTAGACAAGTACGGCTTCGATGCTGCATTTGGTGGCGCTCGTCGTGATGAAGAAAAATCTCGTGCGAAAGAACGTGTCTATTCTTTCCGTGACGAAAACCACCGCTGGGACCCGAAAAATCAGCGTCCTGAATTGTGGAATATCTACAACGGTAAAGTGAACAAAGGCGAAAGCATCCGTGTTTTCCCATTGTCTAACTGGACCGAGCTCGACATCTGGCAGTACATCTACTTGGAAGGCATTGAGATTCCAGGTTTGTACCTAGCGAAAGAACGCCCAGTTGTTGAACGTGATGGCATGCTCATCATGGTTGATGACGAGCGTATGCCGATGAAGGAAGGCGAAACTCCAGAAATGAAGATGGTTCGCTTCCGTACTCTTGGTTGTTATCCATTAACCGGCGCCGTGGAATCGACTGCAAATACATTGCCTGAAATCATTCAGGAAATGTTGCTCACCACTACGTCTGAGCGTCAGGGCCGTGCAATTGATCACGACTCTTCCTCCTCTATGGAAAAGAAAAAGCAAGAGGGTTACTTCTAATGTCACACCAATCTGAACTGATTGCAGAAGATATCCTTGGCTATCTTAAGCAGCACGAAAACAAACAAATGTTGCGCTTTTTAACGTGCGGCAACGTAGACGACGGTAAATCGACTTTGATCGGTCGTCTTCTTTATGATTCCAAGATGATCTTTGAAGATCAGCTAGCGGCCATTGAAAGCGATTCTATTAAGTCGGGTACTCAAGGCGACAAGCTCGATCTTGCACTATTGGTCGATGGTCTAGCGGCTGAACGTGAACAGGGCATCACCATTGATGTAGCTTATCGTTATTTCTCTACTGATAAGCGTAAGTTCATTATCGCTGATACCCCAGGACACGAACAATATACGCGCAACATGGCCACCGGTGCTTCTACCTGTGATCTTGCGATTATCTTGATCGATGCCCGTTATGGCGTACAGACGCAAACCAAACGTCATTCTTACATTGCTTCATTGCAAGGTATCAAGCACGTTGTGGTTGCGATCAACAAGATGGATTTGATGGACTTTAGCGAAGAACGCTACAACGAAATCAAAGAAGACTATTTAGAATTCGCTAAGAACCTAGATATTCCTGATATTCAGTGTGTACCTCTGTCTGCATTAGACGGCGACAACATCGTGAACCGCTCAACGCGCTCACCTTGGTATACCGGCAAGACCTTGATGGAAATATTGAACACGGTAGAAGTGACTGAAGATAAGAATCTTGAGAACTTCCGCTTCCCTGTTCAATACGTTAACCGCCCTAACCTCGACTTCCGTGGTTTTTGCGGAACGGTAGCTTCCGGTAAAGTTCGCCCAGGCGATAGCGTAATGGCATTGCCATCGCGTAAGACCAGCACCGTTGATAAAATCGTAACCTATGATGGCGATCTAGACGAAGCCTTCAATGGCCAAGCCGTAACGATCACCCTGAAAGACGAAATTGACGTTTCTCGTGGCGATATGTTGGTTCACATTGACGACCTTCCAACTGTTGCTAGCAAGGTAAATGCTGACATCGTATGGATGGCCGAAGCTGAACTGGTTGCGGGTAAGCAGTACGATATTAAGTTCTCATCTTCTATGACTCAAGGCGCCGTGAGTAAGATTCACCACCGCGTTGACGTTAATACGATGGAACAACTCCCTGCTGCTGAAGTTAAGCTGAACGAGATTGCACTGTGTGAGTTAACGCTTACTAAGGCTATGTCCTTTGATGCGTATAAGAAGAACCGCGCAACCGGTGCTTTCATCATCATCGACCGCCTAACCAACGTTACTGTTGGTGCCGGTATGGTTGTAGGCGAAGCACAAGATAGCGAAGGCGATTCCACAATCGTTTCTGCTGAAGATAAAGCTAAGCGTTTTGGTCAGTTACCTGCGATCGTCGCGATCAATGGCAGCAACCCAGAGCTGATTGCACAAGCCCTTGACCGTCGTTTATTCGAAATGGGTAAGGTTGCTGCAATCACTAGCAACGAACAAGCTAACGTATTGAAAGATGCAGGCTTGATCGCACTAGTCGCCGGTGGTGCAGATGATGCAATCATCAGCCTAGCCGCTGACGAAGATAGCCTAGACAGCATGATTGCTAACCTACAAGAGAAAGGCATCATTTAAGCCCCTACCTTGTATTAGCAACTGCTAAAAAAGCGCTCTACGGACCTAGCAATAGGTAAGTAGAGCGCTTTTTTTATGCCTGCTCACTTATTAATAAACTCTTCGTAGCTTCCATGAAACACCAGATGACAGGAATGACGAGCCTTAGAACTGAGGTCTGAGCTAAGCCTTTGAAAAGATAGCCAAATAATTGAATTAATCTAAGAAAATCGCTTGACGAAAATTAAAATGGTGACATAATACGCGCCACTTAAGAGGCGAAAGCCACTAAGTATAGCTATGTAGCTCAGTTGGTTAGAGCACAGCATTCATAATGCTGGGGTCGGCAGTTCAAGTCTGCCCATAGCTACCAAATTCTTAAATTAGGACGCTTTTTAGCGTCCTTTTTTATGCCTGTAATATAGCTACAATGCGGCCTACAGCCCTATTTAGCGTCCTATAGCGTTTTAACATACCTTTTAAAATCCTGTATTTGATGTAACACTGGATGTCACACCAAGCCAAAATCTTAAAAGTGATGTGACATCATGGCGAAAATACCAGCACCTTTAACCGATACACAAATCAAGAATTCTAAGCCCAAAGACAAGGAATATAGCCTTGCTGATGGCCAGAAGCTTTCACTAAGGATTAAGCCAAGCGGCTCAAAGGCTTGGATCTTTACCTATCAGCGCCCCTATACCAAAAAACGAACCAATTTAGGCTTTGGCAGCTACCCAGAAGTCAGTCTAGCCAGTGCGCGAAAACTTCGTAGTGAAGCCCTAACATTGCTATCCGAAGATATAGACCCGCAAGAACACAAAAACGAACAACGTCAAAAGAATGAACTTGCTCACCTGAACACCCTTGAGCATGTGGCTGAGCAATGGCACAAGGTGAAGAAAACCAGCGTAAGCGCGAGCTATGGCCAAAAGATATACCGCGCCCTAGAACTTCATATACTGCCCAAATTAGGTAAGCTGCCAATTCACAAGATCACAGCCACCCAAGCCATTGAAGTACTTAAACCGCTAGCAGAAGCAGGCAAGCTGGATATGCTCAAGCGTGTGACCCAAGCCTTAAACCAGATTATGAATTTTGCCGTCAATACAGGGATTATTCACCACAACCCACTGGCCAAAATCACCACCGCGTTTGAAGCACCTAAGAAACGCCACCAGCTAACACTAGAGCCAAAAGAACTGCCCGAGCTAATGAAGGCGCTCTCATACGCCAATATACAGCTACTAACCCGCGTAATGATTGAATGGCAGCTTCATACAATGACCCGCCCTAGTGAAGCTGCTGGGGCAAGGTGGGAAGAGTTAGACCTAGAAGCAGAGCTTTGGATTATTCCCGCTGAAAGAATGAAAATGAAGCGCCCCCATATGGTTCCACTAAGCCCCCAAGCTATTGAACTGCTAGAAATTATTAAGCCTCATAGTGGTGAGAGTGAATTCTTATTCCCTTCTGAAATGAAGCGAGGCCAACCGCGTAATACTCAAACCGCCAACATGGCTTTAAAGCGTATGGGTTTTAGTGGTCGCTTGGTTGCTCATGGCTTACGCGCATTGGCCAGCACTACATTGAACGAACAAGGCTTTAATCCTGATGTGATTGAAGCAGCACTGGCCCACATAGATAAGAACGAAATAAGAGCCGCTTATAACCGCGCCCAGTATCTTGAAAAGCGCAAGGTGATGATGTGCTGGTGGTCGGATGAGATAAGTGGCAAAGATAGAACGTATGAATCGAACATTCTTCATATAGGAAAAACAACATGAAAAATGAGCACCAAGGCGTCATTTCAGAACTCATTACCATGATAGATCAAGGATCTATTTCAAACTATCCAGAAATAATCCCAAGCTACATTATATATCAATACAACAAGACCATAATAAGAGCCAATTACTTAGTCACAGGCAAAAATAGCCCTAGCCGAGAAGAGTTGTATAAATTACTAACTGAGAAAGTTGGTATAACTCTTCAATTAATTAAATGCGCCGAACAGGATTTATCGAAACAGGAAGGAGGTAGTGCGCGTCTAGAACATTGGCCTCCCTTACTTATTTTAGAGAGTTTTCTCAATAAGAGTCCCGCACAAGGAACCGTTGCTTGGAAGGCCGCGCATATTTATTCGACAATGACTGTTTTACCTCTGCTCTTCTTTAAAAGGTCTTTGGCTGGAATTGAAACCAACCTTCGGAATAAAAATTATATAGAGGCATACCGGCAAACTCAGATAGCTACTTCTTATATTCACACTGCTATGGAGGCAGGGCACAAATCCGAATCGATCCTATTTTCAGCAAGAGAAGAGACTCTCTCTAGGATAGCCACTAAAGACGAAATAGAGATCCAAATTGAAATTGATAAAAACCGAGAAGCAAGGAGCAAAGGAGGCCAGCCAAGTCGATATACTCCTATCCGCAATGAAATAAATAAAATAATAGAAACTGCCATCAAAGAAGAGCATAGAAACGACTATGTTCGTGGTGAAATTCAAGCGGCTGCTAAAGGAAAAATGACAATAACTGATACCTCGCCAACTAACGGGTCAATAAAAGACTGGAAAATTGCCTTTGAAAACACTGGGAAAGCAATAAAATGAGAGAGTAACCAGTTAGTCTCTCTTTCTCTTCTTCAACCTCCAATTCTAAAACATTACTATTCCCTAGTCGTTTAACAACAGCCATTAAAGGCTTAGGAAATAGCATAATGAACAATCAAAAAATCGTACGCAGACCAGAAGTATTAAAACTACTTCAACTATCTCGCTCAAGTCTATATAAGAAAATTGAAAATGGATTATGGCCAGCACCTATAAGTTTGGGCGCGAGGGCTAAGGCATGGATTTCTACAGAAAATGAAAAAGTATTATCCGCAATGATCGCAGGTCAAAGCCAAGAGGAAATCAGAGAGCTCGTAAAAAGACTGACAAAAGACAGACAGCAATTTAAAGGAGTGGCCATATAATGATTCACTCTGATAAATGCCAAGAGCTAAGCCTACCAAGCCCCAAGGGATTCGATACTCAATATAGCTATGTTTTAAGCTGTATCGTAGCAGGCCATAACATCAATACCCGCCTTTGCCGCTATATTGGAATCCACAACCTTCACAGCATTATCCCAAAGTTGAAAAAGAAAAAGATTCCATTCACGTTAGCGCATGGCAGGGTTCAATGCCCCTTCACGCAACAAACACCGCCCCACCCTGTAGATATTGCTTACATGACACAAGAGCAACGACAGCAATATTCGAGCAATAAAAAACCCGCTTAAATGATTACCTAAGCGGGCTTATCTAAAACTGCTGGTGGTCTATCTTGGCGGATGTCACCACCAGCAACACACCGAGTATATAACAATGAATTCACACCATTCAATCACATTCCTGTTAGTGGTCGCATACCTGCTAATACACGGCCTATATACTGTGTACGTTAACGGACAAGATTTACAGGTTTTTAAGGCAAGAATAAGGCATTCGAGTACTTTTAAGCTATTGAAATATAAGGGCTTTATACGGGCTTGCCGTCTTTTTGCCGTTAGGTCTTTAATATTATCTATTAGCTTAGTATCTCTAGTCCTTATCTATATCTACCAGCCATAAGCCTTCAATAATGAGCGCTTATATAACCCATAGCCAAGTGATTCAACACACTGGAAACACTTGGTTTATCAACTCCAGGAAAAGCGGTATCTATACCAACATGATGAAAGGCATGCTGGATCAAGTAGAAGCCATGCTGAGCCATCACAACAAGGTCTTTTTATTACGCTTTGATCTTCACCAGCCTAGCTATACCGATAACAGCGAGCATGTATCAAAGTTCATTAACGGTTTCTCGCAGCATATCAAAAAGCACTACAAACTAAAGCGCTTTGGCTATGCGTGGGTAAGAGAACAGGAAAAGGCAAAGCAGCAACACTATCACTGCTTCATTTTACTTGATGGCAACAAGGTTCAAGAATCAGGCTATATATTGAAAGCAGCAAAAAAGTATTGGGAATTATATTTTGGTGGTTCTTTATGCTGGCCGTCTGGTCGCTGCTATCACCGCTTAACCCGAGATAATCACGAGGCCACTCAAGAGGCTATCTATCACATATCTTACTTAGCCAAGGGCCGTGGCAAAGGATACAAGCCAGCTCAAGCCAAGAACTTTGGTCGTAGTCGGATTAAAAAGAAAATAGCTTAAATTATTAGCTCCCCTGAAATTAAACTTTGCTTAGCATTTAGAGCTATTAATAATCCTAAGTTATCCTGATAAATACTAAGTAATGCTAATGTCGTAACTCAGGCTTTAAACCTGACAAAACCTGTCCTTGCCTGTACCCTCTTTCTTAATTTATTAGAACTATCAATAATCAACTTATAGAACAGAGTAAATATATGAACATCTTAAGAAGCTCAATATTAATAAGTGCGGCTATATTATCTGGCTGCGGCGGTGATAGTAGCGACTCTAACGACACTGTTGGACTTAATGATGTCACTAACGTATCTGGTAATTACTCAATGATAACGAGTGCCATATCTACTGAGTGTAGTGACGGCTCAACCGCTACTGAGCCTGCCATAGCTCTCTCTGGACAAATTATTCATACTGATAACAAAGTTGAATTTATTGGCGATGATAATGAAGGCACAGCAGGACAAACCATTATTGAAACTGACCGAGCAACAGGAATAATTGAGAGTAACGGGAAGTTCATAATAACAAAAGTTGTTCTAGCTCAAGTAGAAGGGATCGAAGGAAATTTAACTTATAGCTTCAACCATTCGGGTTATTTCAATGACACTGGCTGGAGTGGCGATTATCAGTATTCTGTTTTTTTTCACAACTTATCAGCAAGCTGTACATCTCAGACCACTTTTTACGGTACTAAGAGTTAAAACCTCATAAAACCTCACATTTTTTTGAAGTTTTAAAATTTTGTAAAGAAAGCAGCATGTAGCTTATGTCACACCCAATGTCACACTGAGCGATCAATAAAATATATAATCGTTTACTATCAATGACTTAGCTGTCCTTTTCAGGTTAGCCCATAGCTACCATATTCTAAAACCCGCTAATGAGTGATCATTAGCGGGTTTTTTTATGCGTGAAGGATTATTGATAATAAGGAATATTAAAATATGCCCAGATTAGCTGACTTATACCAAGAACGAATTTATTTTTGGGCTGCTTTGGTTATAACTGCCCTACCAATGACCGCATTACTATTAGGCATAATTCTTACTGAGCTAAGTGCGGCCCAAGAAATAATGAAAATGGCCGCAGTGGTAATAAAGGTATCCGGAGCATTAGCATCAATTATTGCCGTCAGCATAGCAGCAAAAGCACTGAATACTTGGAAGAAATCTCTGATTAAAGATAGTATTCTACAAAATGAAATAGAAATGTTTAAAAAACTTTCTGAATTAATAAAACAACTAGAAATTAATGCAAGTGAAATTAGCCAAAATTTAATTAGTTACGCAGATGACATTCAGCATGACCCAAAATTTAAAATAGATAATAGCCTGATAAATGAAATAGTATCATCAGCCCAAAAAGCGAGTGATGATAATAAAACGGCCTTTAAAATAATCGCAAGTATTGAGAAGAGCAATAGCCCACACCCCTTGCTAAAATTTCCTGACAGCATAGTTAACCAATTATCGATTATTAAGGGATATCTTCGTGATATCGAGTGCTGTATTTGCTATCTAAAAATATATATTATTGACCAAAAAATTAATTGGCCGATAATTAAAACCGGATCAAATAAAGATAGCTATCTATGTACCGATGCAGAGATCAATGGCGATTTATATAAAAAGATTTATAACTCAATAGAAATAATTGAGGATACGATAAAAGAAAACTGGGGCTATCGTTAATCAATACAATAGTTCTAATTGAACCATGATATAAATCTATAAATAGACCTACTAGCTATATGCAGCACTGATAAAACTCGATTAAGTATAGGCCAGTTGCCAACAACAATGAATGCATTAATCAAGGATGATAACTGCTAATTCTTACCGTTAACACTTCGACCACTAGCGCGAATCAAACCTTCAATAGCCATCCCTAAATCCATCTGCTCACCCTGCCACTTCGTCACCGCTGTATTCTCATCTATCCCATCATAGACAACCCTAGGCAAAGTCTTTTCCAATACCGAGCCATCACAACAAGCACAAGTGAACTTAGCTGGGTTAGGCGCAATTACAAAGTCCTTAGACCGATTAAAAGGTGAATCAAAATATCGATCTACAGTAGAAAAACATAAGCGATCGACAAAACGTTCCAGTTTATTAGCTTCAGATTTAACAGAAATAAAGAACTTCCCTCGATGTAGCTCTCGGTGGTGATAGCGACACAGTGTCACCAAGTTTTCCAACTTAGTATCACCGCCATTCGCCCAGTGCTTAATATGATGCCCTTCTACAAAACGAGTTTCACAACACCCAGGAAACTGACAACTACCATCACGAATCGACAGTGCCCGCGACATAGCTGCAGGAATGATTCGGCTACGGCGGCCAATGTTCAGCACATTACCAACCGCATCTTCTTCAACAACTTGCAGAGCTGCATCACAGGCCAAGCGTAACGCTGCATCTGGCACCAACCAACGTCCATCCAAATCAGCATCAAGCTGCACATCATCTTTAGCATCACTATTACCATCACTCCCTATAGAGCCTGCCCGACCATGGTGAACATGCAATACCAGCTGACAACGCTCAGCGCCTTTTAACGTAGAGAATTCAGATCTTTCATCATCACCACCTGTTTTAGCAAGAAAGCTCTCTGCTATCGTAGTTAACGCATCGGCACGACGCTGAGGAAAGGTTAGTGGCTCTTCTTTTGGTAGCAACTGTTCGCCTAATAACGAACTGGCTGATAAATCGTCTTTTTTATAATCAGAAAACGTTGCCGCAGCAATTTTTTCGTCATTCTTTTGCTCACCCTTTTGATCTTTTTTATCCTGAACGCTGCTTTCTTTTAAATTCGTTGTGGCCAAGTTATTCCCTAACTCTTGAAGCACCTTCACTAGTAAGCCACCTTCTTCTGCGGGTAACTTTGCATTAATAATCCACATACCCTCATCATCTTGATAACAAGAAACACTACGCGATTCATAAAGCTTCTGCTCACGCCGTTGATCAAATTCATCATCGCTCACCACAACCGACTCATCGAGTTCGCCCATCACACTTATAGCATCCGAACCCGCGAAATCTTCCACTCGACTCACCGTACGAAAGATTCCTACCAATTTTTCGACATGCTGAGCCGTACCGTATTGTGCAATATTTAATAAATACGATTCGTTTAAATCAGTTGCCGCCCGAGTCATCGCTCGTACTTTAGAATAACTCAACTCACCTTTCTCAAATGCCTCATTGATTTCGGGCAGCTCTTCTAATGCACGAGCAACTCTCACTTTCTCACGCGCCACTCCAACACTAATACCACACTTCCAATTCAACCAATAAGCGCATGAACGAATACCTGGTCCTTCCCAAGCTTCACGGCGATCAAATTCAGCAATCAATTTTAAAAAGCGATAATTGGCGGCATTAATCTGCCCAGCAAGAATGGTGATTTTATCGGCCAGTTGATCATTATAATCATGAGGATTATATTCGTTTGATTCAGTATTTTCTTGAATGCTATTTGCTGCACTATTTATAAAAGATTGTTCAATGGATACTGCATACATAAGAGCCACCGACTATAATTAACTACTGTATTAATTTTAGTTCAGCACCTAAATTTAGCTACGTAATCAGCCTACTTTTATAGACTAATATTAACTAAAATAATATGTTTTAAGTTTCAACAGTTCTCTATTTCTTATTACTTGCGACGGTGAACTAGCCTGTTAATGAGTAATCATTAGTGGTAGTTTTTATAAGGTGTCAATCACCTTGCTTGATCATATTTGCAAATCACAATTTATTTTCCAATCTCTCGCAAATTGCCTCGCGATGTGCATTTTATCACCGCTAATTAATGCTTTTTCTCCCCTCTATACCAATAACAACGGGTACAGATTTTGCTATGACCTTATTACATGCTTTCAGGAATGTTTGCGATGAATGTAATTTGGGTAAAAAGTTACAAATCATTATTGGTATTTTATAGCGCTGCATTCTTGGCCTTCATCTGCTTGGATCCTGGCATTATTAATTGGCTAAAATCCTTACAGTACGATCTCAATGAAGGGCAATATCCGCTGGTAAGAATTCTAGCATTGCTAGTGTCCAGCGCGATCGTCGCCACGCCTATTATGATGCCTAACGTGAAGGCACGACTTGTTTACATGCTGGGGCTAGCAGCGCTGAGTATTCTCGGCTTAAGTTTTCGTTATATTAATGGTCAGTTCACCCATTGGGAGGCCATGCTCATCATCAATGAAGTGGGATTTGTGGGTGCTGCAATCACCGAGTTCATTAGTATCATCGCTTTGGCCACGGCACTGACGGTCGCTGTGCTAGGCACATTGTATTGGTTACGGCCACAACTCAGCTTGCCATTTAGGCTCTCCCCTAGCATCGCTTCCGCAACTTTATTACTGCCTTGGCTACTCCCGGCATTGTATTTAATGGTCGCTAACGGTGGATATTTGATGACACATTTTGCACTGCCAATGAAGGTAGCCAGCTCGTTGGCCTATGTTGCGCAAAAACCCCTGTACCAAGGTGAGCGCAGGGCTGTACTTCCCTCGGGAAGCGAACCGGCCTCTCGGTATCATGTAATGTTGATTGTAGATGAAAGTATTCGTGGCGATTTGTTGAGCATCAACGGTGGCCCGTTGAGTACGACTCCATATTTAAGCGCGTTATTTCATCAACAAAATACGGGGGGGGAATTAAATTGGCATAACTATGGTGTGGTAAATGCGACAGCCAATTGTTCTGCCACGTCGAATTTATTGCTGAGAACTGGGGTAACAGCGCAGCGTTTGCCATTAGAAACGGATGCCTTATTTAAACAACCCAATATTTTTCAGTATGCTAAAACGGCGGGTTATCACAGTATTTATATGGATGCCCAAGTGAAAGGCCGACGCTTGAATAATTTTTTTACCCAGCACGAAATTAATCGTATTGATGAATACTGGGTGATGAGAAACCGCCACGACTTGCCGGAACATCTATTGGATCAAAAAATGGCAGAAGATATCGGCCAGCTATTAGCCAATGCCCAAGGACCACAGTTTTATTACATCAATAAATCAGGCACACACTTTCCTTATGACGTTACTTTCCCAGCAGAAAACTATCCACTCAGCACGACAAAAAAAGACACTTATGTTCAAGCGTTGAATTGGAGTGTGGATGAATTTTTCAAAGTATTGATACCCGCTTTATCACAGGCAAAATTGCCAGTGGTTGTGATCTATACCTCTGATCATGGGCAAGGCTTGGGAGAGCAAGGAAATCATTCTACACATTGCTTACCTAAAGCCGTGCCGGTTGAGCAAGCTTTAGTACCACTGTTAATGATCAGTGTAGGAGATGATGAACAAGGCAGTATAATTCGGCCATTCAAACAACAAGCAGGTGTGTATTCTCAATACCAAGTTTTTCCAACATTGCTAACGCTATTAGGTTATTCATTATCACCTGAAGAGCATGGGATAGATTTATCACAATCGTGGAACCAACCCAAGCGAGAATTTTTGTCCGGGGATATTTCCGGTCGTGGTCAATTGTATAAAAATTCTTTTAACTGGCCATCACAACAGATCAGCACTATGCCAGCGCGTTAGCTTGTTGGTATGGGTGTATAAACACATCAGGACATTTTCACTACATTTTTTAAAATAAATTACTCAACGGTTTCCCACTTACCTTCACTATTTTTACAAACCTCTTTGTTCACGGAATCTTCACTTTCATCCTTGCCTTTAAATGATAATTTAAGCGTTCTACAATCACGCCCCTCATTCTGGTATGAATTAACTAACGTTACTTGCCCTTCATTACCTGACTTAGGATTTTCCCACGGCATAGTTTCTATTTGATCAGAGTGAAGCAGCTCCCCTACCGCCTCAGCAACAAGATCAAAATCTTCATCCGTCAACATTTTCTCATTTGTTAAACTCGAACGAATTCGTTCTTCTGTGCCTTTAATCAGTTCAAAAGGCGTTGCAATAATACCTTTAAAGAATCCTGTAACTGCGCCCTTCCCAGCCTCTTCACTAATGGTTTTGCTATTAGCAACAATGTTTTCTACCCGAGTAAGATACGATGGAATTTCATTGCGTGTCTTTTCAACCTCGCTAAGTGCTTCAGGCACAAGAGGAATGATTTTTTCTATTTGTTGATTGGTATCATCAACCACTGCCGTGATGTTATTAACGGTTTTTAGTATCTCAGGTAGGCTTTTCTGCAGACTTTCAACATCGTTATGCAGCTTATCAACTCGCTCAAGAATAGAAGGGAAAGTGGACCTAATCGCTGCAACTTCATCTAAAGCGCGTGGCACCAGACTACGAATTTCACCAACCTCATTCAGAATGGGGGTTACCAAAACCAATAAGGGTTCTACTTTCTCGACAGTACGATCAATTTGCTCATTGATATTACTGACCTGAACGAGAATAGAAGGTATTTGCTGACTTATACTGAGTATCGAGTAAGCAAAGTAGGCGATAGAACACGCAAGCAGGACCAGAGATAGAGAAAGTAATTTATCTCTGGTAGGTTTAATCTGATTATCCATAATAAACTTATGTTGTACTTTAATAGTTATGTACGTTGATTAAACCAAAGGCTGCAGCGAATGTCATTTTTATGCATCATTAGCCTTAAGCCAACGCTGAACATAACGCGCCACGGATTCCCAATTTGACTGTTGTATGGTCCAGTGATTTCTTTCTGGGAATTCCTTGTAGTCTGTGAGGGCCGGTGAATCTCGATACTCTTCAAAATTACTGTAATTTAACGACGCCGGAATGGTGTTATCCTTTCCACCCGATATAAATAAAAGGGGTACTCGCGCTACTTCATAATCTACTTCACCATCACTGCTTAAAGCCGCTTTGCCAATGGCTCGGGATTCAGGTACCACATACGTTTCAAAAGCCTGTTTTTGCACGTCACTGCTTTCTCCATTAACAAAACCAAATGAAAACTGCTCAAGCGTTAATTGCGATGGCTCAGACGAGCTTGCAAACGGACTTAAGTGCGGCCAGTTAGCCTGAAGGAAATCCCACTTCATTGAAATGACACCTTGTGGTGGAGCCGAGTTTATTGCAACCCCCGCGGCACCCACATTTTTTGCCAATAGCTGCTGAACAACTAAGCCTCCCATGGAGTGACCAATTAAAATAGGCGGCTCTTCCATTTTTTCAATAAACTCTTGGTAATGCTGAACCACCATCGGCAAGGTGAGTTCCGCTAATTCTTCCTTTGGATGAAGACTATTCTGCTCAGCTACAGAAGCCCCGTGCAAAGGCCAAGCAGGGCTAAATGTCTTATAACCTAAGTTTTGAAAGTAGGCTTCCCAGGGTTGCCACACCGCGGGGGTTAGATACATTCCGTGGATAAAGACCACAGACTGTGTTTTTACTGCCGGTAAATAATCCCCTTCTCTACCCGCCTGATCATTAAGAGTGTGCGATGCACAGCCTGTTAAAACTGCGAAGCAAACCAATAATATAAATATTCGTAACCTGACCATACTAGTCCTTTGTTATTATATAAAAGATGATTTAAAAGTGCCCAATACACTTTCTTCCACTATAAGAGGGTCACAATCAATGAAAGGATTCAGAAAATTTAATTATTTTTTTACACGCCAGTGATAAACTTTTTCTCAGATTGATAAAAGTACAACATAAGCTTTATAAAGGAAGCATTGAAGTGAGTTCTAAGGACGCGAGAAACAAATTAGAGAAAGAAACAATAATTTCAGCAGCCCGCAGTGGCGACTCTAGCGCAATGGATCAATTACTCTCTATGACTCAGCCTGATGTTCGCCGCTATGCAATGAAACACTGCAAAATCAGTGATATTGACGATGCGGTTCAAGAAGTATTACTCACCATCTCACGTCGCCTTGATTCATTAAAAATACTGGCCGCATTCTCCAGCTGGGTATTTAAAAGTACACAAAGAGAATGTCGCCGCTTAGGCAGAGCCACTATTAATTATGATCCTTTTGAAGAAGGACTATTAGAAGAGTGGATAGACCATAGGCCCAATACTGAACTTCTGCTTGAGTTGGCTAACGCCTTGGGGAAACTGTCTAGTGAGTTTAGAGAAGCTCTTTTACTAAAAGATTTACAACAGTTAACCCTGCAAGAATTAGCTGATGAAACTGGGATTAGTTTACCCGCGGCGAAAAGCAGAGTACGTCGCGCCCGCTTAGCTGCACGCTCACTGCTATTGGGGCAGAGTTAGGCTCGAAAGAAAGGGATCAATCGGTTGTAATGAGTAAATAACACAATGGTCCACCAGCGGGTAAGGCCTTCATTCTATAATTAAACCATTTTACTCATCTAATAATGACTTCAGCTCATCATGCAACCAAGCTAATGCTGGCCCCATGGCTTTATTCTTTTGACGAACCATCTCTATCGACAGTTTCCACGTTTTATGGTCAAACGAAAACTTCATCTTTTTCAAATTTCCTGCCTGTATCGACTCTTCGGCTAGATAAGCTGGCAGATATGCCCAACCGATACCCTGTTCAGTCAAAGATTGCATCGCTGTATAATTATTGCAGAACCAAGCCTTAGAAGACAACTGTGGCAATTGTGTCGGTACGCTACCTTTTGAACTTCGTGACATCACCTGCCTATGTGGTAATAAGTCACCCGCAGTTATCTCGTTAACCTGAGCAAGTGAATGCTGAGGGTGACAAACCGGATAAAAATTCAAACTTCCGATATAGCCTAGTTCAACATCACGATTGAAATCAAATTCTACAAACGTTAAGCCAATATCCGCCTGATCGCTTTCAATCGCTTCAAGCACATCAAAACTTGTCGTGCTCACAACTTCAATATCGGTTGCCGAGAATTGTCTTTCGAACCGGGCAAGCACCGCATAAAAATTCGGTAGTAGAAGGGCATTATCAACCGCTAATCGAATCAGCGCTTCTTCTTGGCGCCCCATTGCTTGCGCAGCACTATCTAACTCATCCATCTGCAACAAAATTGCCTGTGCATAACTGAGTAAGCGGGTTCCATCAGGGGTTAAGCTGGGCTTGCGTGTACTGCGATCGAATAACTGTCGATCGAAATCAATTTCTAAATTAGCAATACCCTGACTCACCGCCGATTGCACTTTTCCTAATTTGCGCG
Organism: Oleispira sp.; assembly: GCA_016765295.1. Lineage (GTDB taxonomy): Bacteria > Pseudomonadota > Gammaproteobacteria > Pseudomonadales > Oceanobacteraceae > Oleispira. The sequence continues at coordinate 61,955 of JAESQF010000112.1, read as the reverse complement.
CACAGGCCGAGAACGAGCCTAGATTCGCTGTTTCAACAAACATACGTAATTGTTCAAGATTATACATATCACCAAAACCGATGGTTATTAACTAGATAGCATCAGTATAGATGATATCGTTTAGCTATCGAATCAACTATCGACAATTGGAGAGAACATGTCGTTAAAAGAAAGAGTTTTTCATACTGTATTATTTGAAGTAATCGCACTATTACTGCTGACCCTATTGGCGGTAATGGTGACGGGGAATGATATTGCTAAAATGTCTGGGCTTGCCATCTCTCTGTCTATGATCGCTATGGTATGGAATTTTGTCTTCAACATTTTATTCGATAAGCTGTACGGAGAGGAACGTAGTAGCAGAACCTTAGGCCTGAGGATTCAACATGGCTTAGGTTTTGAATTAGGCATGTTGGTATTTTCATTTCCAGTGATTATGTGGATGCTGCAATTGGATTTGTTAACCGTATTTATAATGGATATTGGCGCTATGATTTTCTTCTTACTTTACGCCATCGCCTTTAACTGGATATATGACATTACCCGCGCTCGTTATGTAGCAGTAAATACGAGCAATGCCGTGTAGCTTTTTGATTTGTTTTATTTAGACTTGAAAGTGGCTAAGATTGTAGAAGGTGAATTTATACTAGCAGGGAATGAAAAAGTGCGGCTAATGCCGCACTTCATTTGAATTGAGGTCTTATCTTAGACGACCTACAAATTCAATCTGACCCGGAATCTTGTTCGTGATCAAGGACCAAGTAGCTGGATCGGTAGCGTTGTAAATTGAGCTGATTTCTTCAACATCAATTTGAGCCATCCAAGTGATGTCACCTAGCTCATGATGGTTGAAAGAACCATTTAGGATACGGCTGATAGTTCCGCCTGGAATACCTTCAGCGCCTTTAGTACTTACAACACCTTCAACTTTAGTAGCCGTTGCATTGCTGTCGGTTAGGTCAAAGCTGTGGAATTCCCAAACTGGAATGCGCAGATGCTTAGCTAGGGTTCCATCGGTAACCATCGCTTGACCAGTGTCGCTCATAATTAGGTTATAACCAATATCGCCATTACCTGTTACAGCACCCATGGCCATGCGGCCGTTATTTGTTAGGTTTTGCATATTCATTAGGTATGAGTCGTCAAACTCATTGCTACCTGCAAGAACACGGATGATACAAGGGGCGTAAGCGCCTCTTCCTTGTTCGTGTGCAAGCGCAGCCTCATCATATGATGCGAAGTACATGTTGCCAGCGGCATCTTTTGCGGCACCCGTCACAGCGCTACAGTTGTCTACAGAATCTGTGGCGACGCTGTTGTTACTACTGTCGACAATAACTAATTTGGTAACACCTGGATCAGACCCATCTTCAGCATAGAAGCCGATTGTTGCTACAAAGCGATTGCCATCTGTTGTTGGAAAAACCGACCAGGTGCCTGGTAGAGCAGCTTCTTCAAGACTGGCTAGAGAAATGGTATCGATTGCTGCAGTGCTTGTGTCGGTATCGATGAGGGTCATGTCGGTCGGGTTAAATGCAATAATCTGAAGACCCGCAAAGTCTAGAGCATAAGCTTTGGTCGGTGACATGAACTGAGTAGCACGCAGTAGGTTACGGCCGATTGTTCCAGTAACACCAGAAAAGTCTAACTCATCATCAAGGCTTACTACGCCCGTATCGCTTACAACGTAGCGACGATATACAGAGGAGGTCTTCATGCCAGCATAGAATGCATTATCTGGGTTGTCACCTTCTGGTATAGCGATGCCAGTATATTCTGGGATAGCCAGTGCGGTATCAGGATCAAATACAGTGTATTCATCAAGAGTATTTGTTAAAAAGTGAAGGGAAATCCCTGCATCTGTTACCCAAGCGGTACTTTTAACCAAATAAATTGGGTCGCTTGGGTCAAAAGGACCAACTTGCTCTTGGCTGCTGCTATCGTCATCTGCGCCACAAGCTGCTAGTAAAATACTAGCGGCTAGGCATGGTACTAAATTTCGTAGTTTCATTAGTGCTTCCTAATATATAAATTCCATGGAAATGCCTTGGCTTCAACCCCAAAAAGGCGCGCAATGATAACGATTATCAATAGCACTATCAAGTGGTAACCGTTATCATTTGCATTAATAAGTGAGAATGGTTATATTTACATGCCTTTTATTTGGGCCTTGATAAGAACACTGAACCCCTTCGTTTAAGTTGTTAATTCTTTTCCTTTTTAATGATTTCTTGGGCTTTAGAGCTCTAGGTAGTATGAAATGCCCCGCCGATCTGCATTGTTAAAAATACGCAATCTCACTCAGTTTTTTCAATTTCCAAGCCGGTTAGTGTGCATTGGGGCTTTTTTATTGGCTCAATCNTTTGCTTGGGCAGAGNCAGNAAAATCTGACACGAGCGATGAAACTAATGAGTTCGAAACTAAGGAGCTTGAAANGATTGTAATTGTCGGAGTNATCGACGAGGCAATGGTGCTAGAACAATCAGCNGCAGCGGTAGATGTCATTGATTTAAAGGCTGATCAAAANTTGACGGCAGATTTAAGTGAGGTCTTATCCCGAGAGCCAGGAATTAGTATCAGGAGAATGGGTGGACTAGGATCACGAGANACATTCTCCCTTAACGGGCTGAAAGATGAACAAATTCGATTTTTTATCGATGGCATCCCGCTTGAAATGTCGGCTTATACGTTCGGTATCGGNAGNATTCCGGTTAACTTAGTGCGACGAGCTGACATCTATCATGGCGTTGTCCCCATTGAATTGGGCGCGGATGCNTTGGGTGGAGCNGTAAACTTNATTACTGATAATGGGCAGNAAGGCACGGGCGGATCGATTTCTCATATGATNGGAGATTTTAATACGACNAGATCTACTCTGAGCCTAAATTACGCNGGNGACAGTGGTTTCTTTAGTCGTNTTAACGGCTTTTATGATTACAGTGATAATAATTATGAGGTAGATGTAACGCTTCCAAANNNNCTNGGAAAGAAAGAGCCTTATAAAGCNGAGCGTTTTCATGATGCTTACGAAGGGCAAGGCGCCAATGTGGATTTTGGTTATACCGAACAGAGTTGGGCAGATTTGTTTCAGGTTAGTTTATATACCAGCGAATANTATAANGAAATTCAACATAATGTGACCATGAGTAAACCCTATGGTGAGGCAACNATTGAACGTAAAACTTATGGCTTAAANCTACGATATAANAAGCAACTTACCGATGANTTATCCCTTTCTGCTACGGCTGGCGCNTCAGAAATGAAATCACACTTCTTTGATATTGGAGACTATTCNTATNTATGGAATGGTGAACAAGTAATNACTCCAGCACCACACCCNGGTGANATAGGNGATGCNTGCGACTGTACTTACTTGCGNAATAGCGAATATGCAATTGTTCANTTAGGNTGGANNTTAGCCGAAGATCATTCTTTAGATTTCTCNANTTCACCGACATGGCANCGTCAGTCATCAAAAAATGATTATCTAACAGATGATCAAATTGACCCNGTTGACGCGGACCGANACATGTTTAGCTTGGTCTCGGGTGTAAACTACACGTTCGATTTCTTTGATGATAAGCTGCAAAATAAATTATTTGTTAAGCATTACAGTCAGGATCGAGAGAGCGTTCAACTTAATGGCACAACTNGGTTNNAGGAAAATNTTGATTCAAATATTGACCGAATGGGGTGGGGAAACGTAGTTCGGTACAAATTTNACCNGTGGCTAATNGCNAAAGNTTCCTATGAACAGGCGACTCGTCTTCCTAGCTTCGACGAGGTGTTCGGTGATTCAGAGAGNNTTATTGCTAATATTGAACTGAACGAAGAGTACAGTAACAATTATAATCTATCGTTAGAAATTAATGAGCTNANCAATGACTATGGNTCTTGGAAAGGNGGNNCCAGTTACTTTATTCGTGATGTTGAAGATGCCATTATTTTAATGACNGTCAATGACTTATCACAATATCAAAATGTTNCATCNGTCGATTCAAGAGGCTTTCAAGTCTCAGGATCTTGGANCTCNNCTGAAGATTTCTTAACTATAAAAGCTAATTACACAAATTTCGATCTGATAAATACCGCAGACGAAGGATTATTTGCGCAATTTAAAAATCANCAAATACCCAATAGNCCTCATACATTTTNCAATACNATGGTTGGCCTTAAATGGATGAGCGTATTTGCAGGTTATGACGAACTTAGACTGAACTGGAANTATCGGTTTGTNGATAGATNTGAACTTCTATGGGAGGACTACGGATTATCGCAGTTCAATCCTTATGTACCGGCTCAGGAGAGCCATAGTTTAGCCACAATCTACACNAAAGATATTTATTCATCTACCGTTTCGGTAGCCGCTGAAGTTCAAAATATAACTGATGAAAAACTCTACGACCATTATGGGGTTCAGCGACCAGGTCGTGCTTTCAATCTTAAAACAGTGATTGAATTCTAGAGTTGTCTATGTCAAACACTAGGTTACAAAAAATGAGNAATGTAAAATNACAAANGGGTTTACGTGTACTTTCCCGTTCTATAGCCGCCATTNTTGGTGGNTATGTNCTNAGTAATTTACTCGCNACCNTCANATCCTANTTACTGCCCATGCCAACNGTAGANAGNGTTNTANTGTCGTTNCANTTAAGTTTTTTGTTTTACAGCATTNTNATNATNTGGNTNTTCAGTNCAAAAACAGCANNNNAAGCATGGCTGGGACTATTAATTGCTTGNGCCATTAGTNCTGTNGGTTTNTANNTNGCAATGCCGGAGAGCCCACTATGAATGGAACATTTCGTCAGTCCATGAACTGGCTGCATACATGGTCAGGCTTACTACTGAGTTCACTTCTTTATTTTATTTTCATCACCGGCACTGTAGGTTATTTCGACAAAGAAATTACGCACTGGATGCAACCAGAAAGGCCCGCTATCGACAAGAAAATCGATCAACAGAATATACTAAAAATGGCGGAGCAACATTTAAATATTACAGCCCCCGATGCACAATCTTGGTGGGTAGTATTTCCTATTGGACGNTCATATTCCGCGATTACTTGGTGGCAAGAGTCTGACGAGCAAGGTGGNAAATGGAAAAGCAATACGCTTAATTTGCAAACAGGAGAAGCGGTGATCACCCGTGAAACCGGCGGTGGTAAAACTTTATATGCCATGCATTACCTACTGCACTATATACCCAAGACACTTGGATACTGGATTACCAGCCTATGCGCAATGTTTATGTTCATTGCCCTAATCACAGGNATTATTGTGCATAAAAAAATATTCAAAGAATTNTTTACCTTTCGTCCTAATAAAAAGCAACGCTCTTGGTTAGATATACACAATATATTCAGTGTNTTACCAATACCGTTTCATTTAATGATTACCTACAGCGGCTTAGTATTTTTAATGTTCTCATCCATGCCGGGAGTTATTGTTGGTTCCTACGGTACCAGCATGGAAAAATACAGCGGCTTTNTTGAATCTGTGTTTCAAAAACCTGCTCACCCTGAGCACAATCATGAACCTGCTAATACCCTATCAATGCTAGACCTTATGCCAGAAATTGAATCTCGCTGGGGAAAAAACACCCTACATGAAATTGGACTGGAAGGGAGAGGAACAGCTGGAGCACATGTACAAGTGAAGCACCATGAATACTCTGGNATTAGTGACGGTGAAGAACTCGTTTACCACGGCATCACAGGTGAACTNTTGTTCGATTCNATGAAAGAGNCTCACCCACAATCTGCTAGTAAGAAATTGTATAACGTATTAACAGATTTACACGAAGGAAATTTTGCTGGCATCGTATTACGATGGCTATATTTTATATCTGGCTTAATGGGAGCAGGAATGATTGCCACAGGCATGGTGCTATGGGCNACAAAACGAAGAGAAAGATCNCAGCGAACAGGAAAAGNAAGTACNGGCCTACAATGGGTTGAATACTCCAACATGGGTATTATTGTAGGCCTGCCTCTCGCCATTGCAGTGTATTTTTGGGCTAACCGCATTATCCCCATTGATTTTGCTAACCGTGAAAATTGGGAAATAAACAGCTTATTTATCACTTGGGGCATNATGCTAATTGGCCCATTGGTTTTAGCAAAAAAATACTCGCCGCTGTCACTTTGGNTAAAACAGCTNGNATTAGCTTCTGCTCTTTATCTATTNCTGCCCGTATTAAATGCCATTACATCAGATAAAAGTTTAGTCTCTGCGTTATTACAAGGGGACTGGGTCATGGCTGGGTTTGATATAACTATGATTCTACTTGGCTTGANTTTTGGTTATGCTGCCCGACGTATAATGAAAAAGATGAAGACAAAGGAATAAGTATGTACATAGCTTCGCTGTTGGTATTTATGAGCTGTATTTTATTAAGTCTTTCAATAAAAAGGCATTATGTCAGCACGATAANTCAATCAAAAANNTCTAATNAATATAGCACTATGNTATTTCGCTTATGTGGTTTTTTATGCCTTATATTCAGCTTCATATTGCTCTTCAATCTTCACGGCCTTGCCCTTGGACTTGTGTATCTAGCCGCTATATTTTCAGTCGCATCATTGATTCAAACCCTACTATTAAGCTATCTAGCCAATTGGATAAATAAAATACTTCTGGTTTTAGCCATAATAATTACTGTACTCACGCTACACAAAAAACTAGATCACTTTCAAACGCTTGTCGTTCATCTTGGCTGAATACCGTAATATGAAAGNTNGTTGAATCAGAGNTTATTTTAAGCGGCGANTCCATTTTCCTGCATGTTCTTTATTACATGCTTCTTCGCTATCAAATTGAATTTGCTTTTTAGCATTGGGTAATTGAATGCCGGNGGTTTTTAATTGCTCAACGATCATGCTCACCAAATACTGATGATTCGGTGAGGTTAATAATTTTGATACCTGNTNNTNGGTATCAAAAACACAGATAATAGTTAGAGAACGCGGAAAATCCTTATAGTTAACCAGATGCGTNAGCCACTGAAAGCCATCAAGACTTTTCAGTGATTGCTCACATACTCGGGTTAATAAAGTGACTAGCGTATTCTCTAATAGCTTATCTGTTTTTTTCATCTANGTATTACCAAGTAGAGAAACCCTACTTACGATCCCAAGCATTGGNNTTTTTNCTTTTAGNGTGNTCCGCTTTTTTAGCGTCTGCTTTTCTGCCTTTTTCTGCTTTGCCAGCACCTTCTATTTTTTTCTTNCCAGTNCTTTTGCCAGCACCCTTTCCATAATACGGATTACTATTATCATGCCCAGTATGNCCTGCTCTCTGATGCTTAGGTATGTAGTTTAAAATGGATACTGGTACTGTTTTACGAACAGGAAAGCCTTCAATTTCTTTACGACCAATAAGNTGACCTAAACGACTTTCGATTGCGCAAAGGTTTTTAAAGTCTCCCGCAGCAACAAAAGAGATCGCTTGCCCAGCAGTGCCCGCTCGGCCTGTACGACCCACACGGTGAATGTATTCTTCTGGCTTAAACGGCAGGTCATAATTCACTACCCGTGTTAATGAACCAATATCGATACCACGCGCCGCAATACCGGTAGCGACTAGATATTTTAGTTCACCGGATTTAAACGCGGCTAAGGTTTTTTCACGCATCGCTTGGCTTCTATCGCCATGAATACAATCGGCTTTAATACCACGTTTTTCTAGCTGGCTAACCAGTTTCGCTGCGCCGTGTTTTTTCTCGATGAAGATCAGTGTTTGATCCCATTTTTCTTCAAGGATCAAATGGCTAAGCAAGGCCGACTTGGTATCTTTATCGACGGCAATTAGCCACTGGCTAATCGTTTCGGCGGTTGTTGATGAAGGAGATATAACAATATCTTCTAAATCGTCATAAAATTCTTTGTTTTCAAAGCCAACACCGGAAAAACCTTCGCCAGAAAAGCTATCCGCTAACTTGCGTACATCTTCGTTGATCGTTGCTGAGAATAATAGATTTTGACGCTCTAACGGTAGGCGTTCGATAATTTTACTAATCTCGTCGATAAAGCCCATATCTAGCATACGGTCGGCTTCATCTAATACCAGCATCTCAATTTCATCAAAGTAGATGGCGCGCTGGTGAACTAGATCTAATAGACGACCCGGGGTCGCGACTAAAATATCAATACCTTCGATTAGGCGTTCTTTTTGTGGCTCGGCATCGACGCCGCCATAAAGGGCCATAGAGCTAAGATCAAGGTACTTGCTGTATTGAGCAACACTTTCTTCAATCTGAACCGCAAGCTCACGCGTTGGCGTAAGAATCAGTGCGCGGATACGCTTACCACGCTGGACTCCGTCTTGATTATCATGAGAAGAAAGCTTTTCTAACATCGGCAATACGAAGCTGGCGGTTTTACCCGTGCCTGTCTGAGACGTACCGAGGATGTTCTTTCCCGATAACACAACAGGAATTGACTCTTTCTGAATAGGAGTCGGCTTGGTATAACCCAATTCTTCGACCGCTTTAACAATAGGGGCGCTTAATCCGAGTTTGGAAAATGACATAGTAAAGTCTCGATTTGGGTCTAAATAAGGGGGGAATAGGAGTTTAATGGCTTCAGTATAACAGCAAGCGGCTAATAAGCAGATAGCAGAAGCCGATACCAGGTAGGATGACAGGCACAAAAAAGGCGCTTACCTTGCGGTAAGCGCCTCTTTAATAGAACGTCAATAAGCTTTCACATCAATCAGACTAAAAATCAGTCCTTATTAATGCTGTTGCTTAAAGTAAACACCGCTATCACCAAATTGTGATGTTTTAAACGCAGAGTCCATAACAATAGAACCTACTTTAACCGCACTTTCGCGACGCTCACGCTCATAACGAGCCTGCTTCCAAAACCAGATAGACGTTTTAATCGCCTGATCAGTAGCGTAGATGTCATATACAACAGTGCCTTCTGTTAATGACGTAAGGTCATCACGGAAGTCATGAGCTGCGGTATCAAAATGTCCTTTAACATCAGCTGTTGGTACAAAGTAAACCTGAGTCGGTGCTTTAGCAGCTGCTACTGCACTGCCATCTTGGTTAACTGCGGCCATATCAGCAACATTCAGTTCATTTGACTTGTTAATTGCCTTAGTGAACCCTGCCTTTGCTGTTAGGGCTTCGCTAGTTTTAATCTTCACATAATGAGACAGTTCGTTAGCAAAGATATCGTGGTTATCGCCCTGACCCGAAACAGGATAAAGCCCATAAACATTCTCTGAAGGCTGACCATCAACGAATGTTTTCCAGGTTAATCCTGGTTCAAAACCAGCGTCTGCTGGATCACCAGAAACCGACAAACGTAACAAGCCACACTCGTTGCCTTGGAAGATNCCCGTATAAGGATGTCCTGCAGAAGGTACAAATTTCGCTTTAGCCATAGCACCGTATGCGTGAATTTGCTTTTCGTAGCCCGCNGGAGCAACGTCTTGATCAATTACGTCCTTNTTCCATAGAGTCTGGTTCACAAGATCGATCTTATCAATCGAAGCTAAAGCAGGTACATTGCTTGGTGCATATTCGGTACGTAGAACGCCGTTGCTCCAAAGTAGCTCNTGCTTCTCACAAGCGCCCCAAGCATTGTATTCTGCAGGAATATTTAAGCTCCAAGGCTTAAAGGCATTCTCAGCACCGGCCAAGCTATTAGTCAAGCTTGGGAAGTGACGGCGAATTACGTCTAACATGGTATTTTCTTCTACCCAATCCATACCTTCTTGGGTATACACTTCAGCCGTGTAATCCGTGGTATAGAAACGGTCAGTCATTAGACGACGTGAAGCGTTAATGATGAAAATTTGGAAAGCCGTTTCACCAAAGGCAAAACCACCTGGACGTACGGTTTCAGCTAACTGGCCAACCATAGTATCAATTTTCTCAACGTCATTGTCATATAAGCGCTTTAATTCAGCCAAGGTTCTTGGATCTGAGGTTAGATCTTCAAACTTGTTGATTGGCGTTAAACCAATTTGACGACGGAATTCGTTATAACGCGGAATCCCACGCTCACGGTCACGTACGATATCAATCGTGGCTAAATCGATATTACCGACGAATGGCACATCAAGATTACGCAAAAATTCAGGGTAGTTATGCAGGGTTAACGAACCTGGGTTAGTGATACCCATTGAGTACCAAAGGCGCTCACCGGTTTCATCGTCCAACATAGTTTCCGCATCGCCATTACGAGTATCTTCTAGTGCAATAATGCTTGATGGGATGTTTGAACCCACATCAAATACCTTGAAGTTATCAGGCAGTAATGGATGCATGCGATAAACTTGAACAAATTCTTCGGTTAACGAATAAGCAACACCGTGGTTCTTTGGTTCTGCCGCGCCAACAACACCGGCAAGGGCGTGATCAATTGTTGAGGCACCTGATACTAGGTCCGATAACTTAGGATCTAAACCAATGAGTTTCAGAGTTAACGAATCGGCTTTTTTTAGATCTTCGATAACGCCACGAATGCCTGTTTGATAAGCATCACGACCTTCACGGTCGCCTAATAGGCCCCACCAGTTGGCGGCCATGGCTTTTTCAAGTACAGGGTTCGCTAATAAAGCAGGTGTCCATTCGGTAGTATGAATCTTCGCCATTAAAGCAGAGTTAACTAGACGTGCACGATCATAAATCCACTCGTCAGAAGCTGCAGGATTAGCTTGCTTAATTTTTTCAGCAATCGCGTTGTGCTCCAGAGTGAATACCTGGTGCAACATGCTTAAACCAACCCACCAGTTGTCGTTAAAGCCTGTAATCGGCTTACCTGATAGTAATTCAGTCGGTAGAGTACCATCGCTATCCAGCTTTAATTTACCATCAACAAAAGCACGGATTTCATTGTTCTTTTCTANGCTGCTGCCATATAACTGAGAACCATCCCACCAGTGTGTCGTTACNTTTTGGTAAGTCGCAGGATTAACGGCTTCGCTATCCAAACGGCTCGGGTCTGGACGAGTNCGNTGNATTTCNATNGTACCGGTACCCAGTACATCACCTGCTGGCAGATCAACAACGATTGGGTTTTCGTCAATATTTTCACCGTGAGAAAACCAGTCGTGAACCATAAACTGAATCCAAGCAACCGCGAGGAAGTTAATTGAAGTGGCTGGTTTAAATTCTTCACGGGCTAATAACGAGTTACTAACTTCACGCGGGTTCGGTATCAGCAGCGTATCGGCTTCTGATTCACCGTAAGTTGCTTCTAGCTGAACGTTACGACCAAAACGACGTAATGCTGAACCTTCAGAAGGATTTTCTAAAATATTACAGGTACCGTCTGCTGTTCGCGCAGTTAGACTGCGATCATCACAGACGATTTGTGAATTATAGCGATCGTAGTTTTCTACTTCGATCAGGTTATTATCAAGTAAATTTTCACGTTCTAGAATTAAAACGATAATTGCCAAGTATATCCCTAGCACACCAAATTTTACGTACCCAGGCCACGCGACCCAAACAGATTTAAGCATCCGAAGTTATTCCTTTCTTCTGTAGTTAANNTGATCTTTATGATTTTTATTATTTTTATTAAATACGCAGAGTAAATGATATCTTTCATTATATTGACAATAATTATTTGAATAGCTGATTTCTGAAATTAAGACTTAAAACAGTAATAATCACATAATGTAGAAATACAGAATAAAAATACTATTATTATTATTTTTATAAATTAATTGAAGGAAAATCCTATTACCCACAATCAAAAGAAAAATATTTTCGTCTGAGTTTTAATAACGTTGTCAGTATAGATATTTATTGATGTGGGTCAACGAATGAATCGANCAGGTNGTTATAAATAAAAATTTGAATNATTTCATTTAATTAAAGCTATCATTAATTAANATTAACGATTAAAAAATGTACTTTAAAGTNAANTTGTAAGNAGTGNGTAAGCGACTCGTAANCNTATGTGAAAATAAAATACGCACATCCTTAATGATGTGCGNTCTCGAAATATAAGACCCATACTAATTCATTAATTACGCATCGACATTAGCAATCTTAATAGCTTCTAATNAAACTGGAACGCCATTCACGGCTGCGTTACCACACAGTTTATCAATCAAAGTATCGTCGGTAAGATCATTAACACTCACCCCAGCATGAGCTTGGGCAATTTTTTGTTTAACNCCCTTNCGACCATGACCCCAACCATGNGGAATACTCACAATCCCAGGCATTAGNTCATCAGTGANCTGTGCTTCAATATTNACACTGCCAACTCGCGAAGTAACTTTTACGCTTTGACCCTGCTCAATCCCNTGCTGCTTTGCCGTTTCAGGGTGCAGCATCAAGGTGCAGCGAGATTTTCCTTTTACTAATCGATGACTATTATGCAGCCAAGAATTATTACTGCGCATATGACGACGACCAATTAATAAAATCTGACTATCATCATATTGCTGCATCCTATCTTTCACCCGTGCTAGATCTGCTTGATAGAAATCNACATTCAAATGAATCTGCTTATCTTTATGTTTTAAGGCTTGCGGCAACATGCTTTGCAAAGGCCCTAGATCAATACCGTGGGGATTTTGTTTTAGCTTCTTTAGATTAAGATCTGGATAAGGCCCACGCTTCAAACCTTGATTGAGTATAAATTTCGGCCCAAAAACCTTGGTTAACCANCGCTCGANCTTTGTCGACAANGGCGCTTTTTTATCTAANCGNTTTGCTAGCTCTAGGTTNATTTCCCAATCGTGTTTTTCATTCGNTTTTTTGCTAAATAAAGCCGGTGAATATTTAGTCACGTTATGCACNGCAAAACCATTAAAGGTGACATCATAATGATCACGNTCTANCGGGGATACNGGTGGCANAATAATNTTGGCATGACGGCTGGTTTCAGTAACGAANTAATCAATTGATACCATAAANTCTAATTGTGAAAGNGCTTTATCTAANTTNTCACCATTAGGAGTACTCAATACAGGATTNCCNGCGACGTTAATAAAGCCTTTTAACTGGCCTTCCCCCTCTACTAGCATTTCATCGGCCATNGCAACTACNGGATAATCACCATTAAAATCAGGNAGTTTATTAACTCGGCTATGNCGCTTACCCAAATAGCCNGGACCAGANTTNTTAACGATATCGACAGCGGGATTAGGAAACATTAANCCACCCACTTCATCCAAGCGACCCGTNACAAGATTAATCACCATGATNAGATACTGGCTTAATAAACCAAANTCTTGNACTGATACGCCCATACGGCCATAACAGACNGCNCTTTCTGCTTCACAAAACTCTTTNACTAANCGTTTGATTTCGNCTGCCGTAATGCCGGTAATACTTGCTACAGATTCTGCGCTGTAATCTTTTGCGAAAGTGGCAATACGATCAATTTCTNNNGCNAAGTCCGTCGCTTTATTGTCTTTAACAAAACCTTGCAGNTAAATCTCATTCAACATGGCTAACAANAATAAAACATCNGTCGCNGGACGAATGAAGTGATGTTCNCTGGCGGCTTCTGCAGTTTCCGTACGCCTAGGGTCAATTACAACCACTTTGCCGTCACGGGCTTTTATATCTTTCAGCTTCTGGCGCATATTCGCNGCGGTCATGATNCTGCCATTGGANGCCANCGGATTACCACCAATAATCACCATGTGCTGTGTACGATTNACATCGGGTACAGGNATNCGCATCATATGACCAAATAAATGCATGCNAACGACATGGTGCGGTAATTGATCGATNGANGTGGCAGAAAAACGACTGCGNGTTTTTAGACTGGTTAATAAGTGCTTAATGGTTAACATGCTGCCCATGTTATGCACATTCGGGTTTCCAAGATAAATACCGAGNGAGTTTTGTCCATGTTGCTTTTGCAGNNTTTGAATTCCCGCAGCTACTTTATCGAGNGCTTCTGGCCANCTAATTTCTTTCCAGCCGTCAGCGGTTCTCTCGATAGGTTGGCGCAGACGATCAGGNTCTTCGTGTAAATCTTGTAAGGCCGTCGCTTTCGGGCANATATAGCCTTTCGAGAATGGATCGTTTTTATCCCCTTTAATCGATAANACTTTTTCACCATCGTGTTTTATTTCAATTCCGCACATCGCTTCACATAATGTACAGGTTCTAAAGTGTNTCTGTGCTTCAGCCATTATTGCTCTCTCATGCTTTTTATTTTTAATAGNTTTTATTNTNAGATATGCTTTTACTATATAAATACGGTTATTTTTTTTCNGCGAACAANCTCATAAACANTGCATCAAAATTAGTCGTTAAAATTGCAATNGCTTGCGGCCTTGAATANCGTTGCTGATGGCAGCCCAAAATTAATTCATGNACTTGTGCGGAAGCGATATCGACACAGAGATTGACATCACTGCGTTCAAAAGAACGNTCTGATAACAACAGTCCCTGAATGATNATCTCCGTCCATTCTTCTTGNATTTCAGTAATTAAATTNCCTAGGCCTTTATTTGCTAAGCCTTTATTTCCTAAGTCGGAATTAAAGCGTGGACGGTCTTCGATCAAGTGCTGAAATAAAGCAATGTTCTGAAANGCGGAATCAAAAATCATGNTTAAGCCTTGCTGGCAGCGCTGATTAAATTGNTCTTTAGTCAGCGAATCATAATNTTTCAGCATATTCACCCAAGCCATACGCATNGGTGATAAGTAGTTATTTTTAAGCTGTTCGCTCAATTCATTTTGCAGCGCATCTAGGCTATCAAAATGATTATAGAANCTAGGTTGTGCAATGCCTGCACCTTTGGCGACTTTATTCATGCTCATGCCNTGAGCGCCTTCNTGACTATAGAGCTGCAATGCACTTTTCAATAATGAGNGACGGGTTTTGGCTTTCGCGAGCTCGCGCTTCGATTCAATGGCTACTGCGGGTTTACTCATAATTAAATAACTTGCTTGATGTCACGTTATGGAAACTATTACTTCGACTATAAGGCTATAGTCATTTAAACTATAAGTCTATAGTCGAATNNCTCGTCACAAAAAGNACTCAGGTTACCATCATGACATCAGCGGTTTTTTCTCCTTTCACATTGCCTTGTGGTGCNCAGCTGCCCAATCGCTTAGCCAAAGCNGCAATGGAAGAAAACATGTCCGATGAAGGACAAATCCCCGGCCCTGAAATTCTGCGTTTATATCANCGCTGGGCNGAAGGTGGCAGCGGTTTGTTAATCACCGGNAATGTGATGGTCGATGGCCGCGCTATGACGGGNCCTGGCGGNATCGTATTAGANAAAGATAGNGAANTAGCCCCTTTNAAAGCTTGGGCTGAAGCCGCTAAAAAGAACAATNCCCAAGTATGGATGCANATAAATCATCCCGGCCGNCAAGTGTATGCTGCCATGGGCGGNGACGTTTTATCNCCTTCTAATATTCCTCTTGATCTGGGTAAGCACTCACACCTATTTGGCAAGCCTAAGGCCATGANCCACAANGATATCGATCAGCTTATTCAACGCTTTGCCGATACCGCAGTAAAAGCNGAGCAAGCAGGCTTTGATGGNATTCAGATTCATGGNGCTCANGGTTATTTAATCTCTCAGTTCTTATCGCCGTTAAGCAATAAGCGTAAAGATGAATTTGGCGGTTCAATTGAAAATCGCATGCGCTTATTAATTTCNGTTATTAANGCGATCCGCGCTCAGGTTACATCGACGTTTGCAGTGGCGGTAAAAATAAANTCGGCCGATTTTCAGCGNGGCGGCTTTGANGCNGATGATGCTAAAACCGTTATTCTAGCGATGAATNAGTTAGCGGTAGATTTAGTCGAGCTATCNGGNGGCAGTTACGAAAGNCCTGCGATGCAAGGCACAACCGCCGATGGCCGCACTCTTCAACGAGAAGCGTATTTTTTAGACTTCGCCAAAGAGATTGCTCAAGTCGCNACNATGCCCATTATGACCACGGGTGGNGTAAGACGCTTAGCCGTCGCNGAAAAAGTCTTAAATAATGGTATCGATGTGGTGGGNATGGGAACNGCATTAGCCATGAACCCTTCTTTGCCTAATGACTGGAAAGCTAGTATAGGGATAGAGAGTGATCAGNTAGTCGCTCATGATCCATCAGTACGCTGGAAAGATAAAACTCTTAGTTCTATCGCAACTATGGCCGTGATTAAACGCCAACTGCAACGCATGGGGAAAGGAAAACAGCCTAAAGCAAATGTCTCTGCGTTATTTTCATTAATTAGNGATCGTATTCGGTTAAAGAAATTAACTAAGCGCTACCNGCTATATCTAAATAAAAAAATTAGCTAAATAGGTTAGAAAAAATAGACTAGATAATAAAAAGCAGAAGTCATTTNCCTAATGCTTCTTGCTTTTTTNATCTATAAAATTTACTTATTTTANAGAACTACTTTTTCTGCAAATTACGCCATAGCATTTTACTCATATTANCAATAAAANCAGGNTCTTCTTCTTTCATCGTCAATAAGANCTGCTTATTCATTTGAGTTTTNTTTTGGCCGTAAATCCAACGATTTTTATTAAACTGTTGGGCAAANTCCAATACGCCNNCTTGCAACTCTTCTGCATTAGCAAAAGTATCTTCCACTACTTTATTCTCTAATAATACCTGCGCATTCACTCTTTGCCCTGACATAGCCAAACGGTTAAACAAAGTTTGNGGNATCGCCTTGCCAATGACAGGNAGCATAGAAGGAAAAAATGGCACCAGTACATCAACTTCNGGGAAACAGAAATAGCCTTTATCCGACTTCATAAAACGAAAGTCACAAGCACACGCGAGNACCGCACCATTACCATAAGTATGNCCATTTAAAGCAGCAATNATTGGCATGGGGAAAGTGACNATNCGCTTTANTAAGCNNGTAANNTCNGTCATAAAATCAGCAATNNTTTCAGCNNTATTNGTTGGCTGCGACATCCANANNAGATCNATACCTAAAGACCAGCTTTTATCAGATGAGGANGCTANTACCACCGCTTTGATTTTTTCGTTCGCTTCAATANNATCTAATTGCTTATTAAANACGGTCAGAAACTCTGGATTTTGACGATTTTCTTCAGTATTCATGGTCAATACTGCAACAGTGCCTTGGTAGGCTAACTCTATTAAATTACTCATTAAATCCCATACACTTATGTTTACACTGGAAANATAAGTGTATGAAAAACAAGTAAACTTATCATTACAACNTTATGATCAAANCTNACTTATTGATCGAATACATCACTAGAAAAGATAGCGATACANATAGCCCGCAGTCACTGCCATNGNTAAAATCACCGTTAAAAACGCAATGATCATNGGGGTTTTAAATATNGATTTTAATAACACGACTTCCGTTAANCTCGCCCCNGCACTGCCAATAATAAGCGCCATCACTGCCCCTAAGCCCATACCTTTAGCGGCTAAAGCAGCACTTAATGGAATAACCGCTTCCGCTCGAATGTATAATGGAATACCAATTACCGCGGCNACNGGAATAGCAAATGGATTTTCATTACTGGCAATACTGGCGACNAATTCCGTTGGNATAAACCCATAAATCATAGAGCCAACAGCGATACCACCANCNAGGTAAGGTAAAACGCCTTTAAAGTCTTTCCATGTTACCAACCAAATCTTAAGCCATTTGTTCACCTCTATATCAGGTTTACCGGTGCAGCCTGAACTGGCTTGAGGTTCAATATAAGCCTCTGTTTTAACGTATTTCTCAAAACCCATTTTTTCTAATNCATATCCCGCTATTACAGAAACACTCATNGCAATCACAAAANAAAAAACGGCCACTTGAATACCAAAAGTAACAACAAACAGCCCTATGATAATGGGATTCAATAATGGACTAGCAAATAGGAAAACCATCATAGTGCCAAAACCTGCTCTAGCGCGTAACAATCCTTTTAAAAAAGGGATGGTTGAACAAGAGCAAAAGGGNGTTATCGCACCTAAAAAAGCGGCTATTACATAGCCCCTNCCATGCTTACTGCTTAAAATACGTTGAATCTTNGCNGGGGGNATATGTTGCTGCAGTACCCCTACTAGGTAACTAATTATCAAGAAGAGCAAGGTTAGCTCTACCGCGAGAAAGACAAACATATTNAAGGTTTGCTCAAGCATTTCAGTTGTTATCGTCATTTTCACCTCTCCAGCCCCCTTACTCAGAGCTATCTAATAATTAATATCTAACATGGCCAATCACGATTGAACCGGTAGNTTATTCGATANTTCTAGATTTATGGAAATATNGAATTGCAAATATAGAAGATGAAGATTCCTTCGTCAAGATATTTCNAGTATTATCGAAATATAGTAAATGCCATTCGTCACCCGCATTAAGGTTTATTCCATGGAATTAGAAATNATTGCCAAAGCGCTTAAAGAGCTTGGCCACCCTACCCGTTTAGCGATATTCAAGCGNTTAGTGAAGTCAGGACATCAGGGAATAGCCGTTGGGGTTGTNCAAGAAGAGTTAAGNATTCCCGGCTCTACCTTGTCTCATCACCTATCCAGCTTGGCTTCTGCNGGGTTAATTAGCCAACGCCGGGAAGGCAGAACACTTTATTGTGTTGCCCAGTATGACAAATTGGATTCGGTGATNCACTTCTTTCAAAATGAATGCTGCAGTGATGAAGCGGTAAAGTAAGGGGTTTTAGANAATGGTTAAAAGTAACAAAATNAANACCANCACTTTCTTTCTCNATTCAATAATTTTCACATCAGCGCCTATTTAATATCAATTTCTAACATATACTTATTTTAATACTAATGCACTGCAAAGTGAGACCGTTACCATGAATACGACAATCTACAAGCAAGTTNATACTTTANCNGAAAGNTTAATGGAAGCCGTTGAACANGAAGATCAAGCCANCTTTGATAANGACTACGCTCAACTTCTACANATCTGTGAAGANNATGANGNCACNGATAAGGACCACCCAGCGCANTGGGAAGCCTTAGCAGATTTTACCGGTGAGCTAGATTTAGCCATTGCTATTTATGACAAAGCCTTGATAAAAGCCGAGGCAATAGATTCTATTGATTTTTGTTCATCGATTGGTTTTTCTATCGGGGCCATGAAGTTAGAGCTGGATGATAAAAAAGGCGCCATTGAAAGTTTAGAAAAAGCGAAGGTCGCCTGTGAAGATATTGAAGACAAAGAATTAAAAGCTGAAATTCATAATTTATTAACTGAGCTTACNGNTGCTAGGCGCTCANTTCANTAAAATGAGCTGATAGCAGCTGTGCTAGGTCACTTGGGTTNAATTCAATTTCCAATCCNCGCTTGCCAGCACTAACAAAGATTGTCGGAAAACCCTGAGCAGAATCATCAATAAAGGTACGTAGCCTTTTCTTTTGTCCTAGTGGACTTACGCCGCCTAAAACATAACCCGTCGATCGTTCTACTTCTTGTTTATCTGCCATAGCCGCTTTTTTCGCTTTCGCAGCTTTGGCGATATNCTTCATACTNAGCATCGAAGAGACTGGAATAATAGCGACCACCAATTCTTTATTATCCAAATTGACTACCAGTGTTTTAAATANTTNCTCAGCCGCAATNNCCATTTTATCNGCNGCTTCTTGCCCATACGATTCACCACTGNNAATAGCNCTAGCATCATGAGAATACTCATGAACGCTATGGGGCATTTTATTCTTTTTTACNAGTTTAATGGCNGGGGTCATTAGTGAATAATCTCAAACTTAGTTTCAATAAATCCAATACTTATCNCAANATTATAACCCCTTTGCTGAGAATACATATTACTGCTCTTTCTGCTTCATCGATTCTTTAAACTCAGCCTTNAATTTATGACCCGCAATAGCAGGCCCAGCAATAGCACTAATCGCCAAGTGAGTANCAAGTACCAAAGCAGCCGTTGCCAANGCATCTAAAAACCAAGCAAGNGGTAAACCTGCAGCACCNAGATAGGCTGGCATNGTACTGAGCGCAGGCAANGTTTGTAGCCCAGTTAAAGCATGTAGAGCTAATGCNANCCAAAAACCAGAGCAGTANGGACAGCGCCAATCNNCATAGAGNTNTTGCAAAGGNTTAGGCAGAGCNTCGATAATACGATTNAATAACGTNCCCCACTCNGGTAATTTNTCCCANAAAAGNAGNTAAATCGCATACCCNATAATCACNAGTTCNAANTTNATACTTTGCATACAACNGCTTCCTCTAAAATCGGNAATAATTAATATNCATANATATTAACTNGCNTTAATTAAGNATTTTAGAGTGGATNTTNCTCAATAATCGGCATATCTTAATATTTANACTATTTGGCTTNAACTTTATTTTTAACNTTAAGAGATACNAATGAANTACTCTCACATTGTCAGNATGGGTTTTGCAAAGGTCGNNAATGCNGTACAAAACCAACACCATANCCACAATGAAAACGTCATAACCCTGTTAACTAAGGGCAGCATTGTGATGGATTGTGGTGAGGAAATTACTCTAGTGCCNGGNATGGTNATTGTTATTCCTGCNGGGGNTCCTCATAAGACCCTNAAAGGTGAAGCAGTAGAATATGTTTGGTTAAGCTTTTGCAGCGGCTGTTTAGATCTTGAAACNAGCCCANTANTGTTAAATATTTTTAACCTAGTACAGACCGGNGCCGTCCCTGTTTGGAAGCTAGNTTCTAAAGGACAAAAATTNTACCTGTCTTTGATAAAAAANTTACAACAANAAATAGCCCAAGACTCCAATATTACGCCAGACATCATTCGCAGNTACTTAACCTTGTTATTNCATCAAGTATCTCGNGGATCNCGGCTGGAATTTAGTAAAAATATCCGTTCAGAAATTGTGACCAATGCCTTAGCNTTCATTCAGCAGCAAAGGCTGAACAATATTTCATTACGCGATGTGGCCANCAAGGTGAATAAAAGTGAAGGCTANTTGGCTAATCTAGTCAAAAAATCTACCGGTTTTACCGTCGGTGACTGGATCCGTAAATCNCGNTTAACAGAAGCNTGTAAACATTTATTACATACNCANAAATCAATCGANGAAATCGCCTTTCAGACGGGCTGGAATGATACCACCCACTTTATTCGTCAATTTAAAAAAGAGTTTAATATAACNCCAGCCAANTGGCGNAAGTCGAANTTATCTAAAGTGATTACCTAACGTTATTGTCTAAGAAATTAAAGGATTTTTTTACAGTTTTGAAANATTAAATGGGCANCCTNNTNTNGANNTNTTAANNATTTTNTCNGGNCCNAAAATACTNNTCTGNTANCCATNGGGGTAACTNTTATAGTATTGACCTAGATAACTNNTTTCAAAACCCTTTTNCTGCCAAGGNTTTATATANCGNTGNANNCCCTTACGNANAAACATNATNGCTCGAATAANTTTTTGTACTATATANGNAGGCNNTTTCTGCCCAGTNGCCGCTAATANCTCTGGATCGTTAATTANNGTNAATATCACNGGGCGAACCAANGGNCTGANAATAAAGGGGAACATTTCTTTCATGCCGCNAATCAAACCGTCGGTTACCTTTTTATTATCAGGATGATAAANCATATGNTGACNGCGANANTTTTGGTACCAAGCAACAAACTGATCACGACTTTCCGGAATATCTTGTATACCCATNGCCTGACCTANNGATTTAAANGCCAGNTAGCCNGCATANTTNTCTCGATCNGTTAANGNCCGNTAGCCAAAGGTNTCCATCCAGCGTACCGGTTCAATAATAAANAGCGCNAGAGTATAGAGATAATCATCATTNCTGATTTCATAATGNCTGTGAATCCAGTTCANGTGNTTNACCATGTGCTGACCACGAGAACTCTCTACNGAATCTGTCANNCANTCNGTNAGAATCGCACGAGTATCATCTAAGCGCTTCAAGCCATTGTTTTGATANTGNTTAGTTTGCTGTAGAAGNTTACTAATNCTGGGAATCGCAAAGGTCTGNATTTGCGCGAGNTCNCCTGANATTAAATAATCTANNGGNGCATCATNGTCNGCAAGNTACTTCACAATAGTTTGATANTGTTCTTCTATNTTTAACTGGCTCAGCTTGCGTAATTCTTTATCATTTCTTAAATACATAGNNCTTTCTCANNTTATTGTTAAGTTTCGTGTAANTGAGTTGATTTAAGCGCACGAGATCAGTAGCCTCAAATGACAAAATNTANAGNTGTCCACTAATTTACAGAATTGCAATTATGTCGTCAAAAAATGAAGATCCTAGGGTCGTTCGTACTAAAGCNNTAATNATNCAAGCNNTAGTNNANNTAACNGANGAAACACCTTATAAAAAAATTAAGATTCAAGACATTACCCAAACNGCTANNATTGCNCGNCAAACCTTTTATCTTCATTACAAATCTAAAGATGCNGTNTTAGTCGATTATATTGATAATGTTTTTGATTCTTTCTATCAAGAAATTGAAGNCCATATNATTGCGTCTCCNGACCCNGGNGACATCATTGCTTGGCATTTATTCAATCAATGGCANCAACATGCTGATTTNGCCAANTTGATTATTGCCGCNGATGTTGAGCANTTNGTAATAAAGAGTTTTNGAAATTATATCACTCGNGTAATGGGGCTTTATATTCGTAATCATTCTATGCAAATACACGACCCTGAGGCTCTTGGCTTTATGGTTGATTATTTAGCNGGTGCCTCNTGGATGGTTTTACAGCGCTGGATCGAAAGTGATTTCCGNTANCCTCTGGATAAATTAGCCAAGCTTTACTCTCANATTAGTCGCCCAGGTATCTTAAGCGTGATTCATANCGGCGGAGANCTTTAACNANAATCCTCTCTGCATNAGGTAAAGACATGCCTNNCANTGCATCAAATNNTCTGTACTTTGTCGGTTAATCACCTTTAAAAGCNAAGGTTAATCNGTCAAGCTTGCTTCTACTGTTGTCATAATGCCAGCCATAATAAGAAAGCGAGCGGTTACTCTGATGAAACATAATGCTAAGCAAAATGAATACTNTGATGTCTTAATTATAGGCGCTGGCCTATCAGGTATCGGTGCTGCCGTTCATCTACAAAAAGACAGCCCAAATAAAAGCTACGCCATTCTTGAAGGCCGAGAGGCCATTGGTGGTACCTGGGATCTATTCCGCTACCCTGGCATTCGCTCAGATTCAGACATGTATACCCTTGGNTATAANTTTAAACCNTGGACTAGCCCAAAAGGCATTGCNGATGGTAAAGATATTCGTGAATACATCGTTGAAGCGGCTAAAGAACACGATATTGAAAAGAANATTCGCTTTGGTCATAAGGTACTNACNTCTTCTTGGTCGAGTACAACCGCACGCTGGACAGTTGAAGTTCAACTGACGAGTACNGGAGAAGTTCGATCTTACGAATGTAATTTCATGCTCTGTTGCACCGGTTATTACAACTACGACCAAGGTTATCAGCCTGATTTTAAAGGCAGNAAAGACTTTAAAGGCGATATTATTCATCCGCAGAAATGGGATGAAAACTACGATTATTCAGGTAAAAAAGTCGTCGTTATTGGNAGTGGTGCAACCGCCATTACTTTGGTGCCGGCAATGACGGATAAAGCCGAACACGTCACCATGCTGCAACGCTCTCCTAGTTANGTNATNGCTTTGCCGCAAGACGATCCAATGGTGAACGGCTTACGTAAATTTTTACCGGAAACTTGGGTCTATCGTATTACGCGTACCCGTAANATTGCCTTTACATCGATGATGTATANCTACTGCAAAACATTNCCCAATTCTGCNCGTCGATTAATTCAAAAGTTAATTAAAAAAGAAGTCGGTGACGACTTTGATATGAAACACTTCACNCCNAAATACAATCCATGGGATGAACGNNTNTGNGCNGTGCCNGANGGNGATATGTTTAAAGTATTNCGTGAAGGTAAAGCCTCNATCGTCACTGACCATATCGATCAGTTTACTGAGACAGGTATCAAATTAAAGTCTGGNGCTACTTTGGATGCCGATATAATAATCACCGCAACCGGCTTNGATGTTCAGCTATTTGGNAAGATGAAACTCTTTGTTGATGGCCAGCCTTTTGATGCNCATGAGAAAATGGTTTATCGCGGTGTATTATTAGAAGACTTACCTAATGCCGGCATGGTATTCGGTTATACCAACGCCTCTTGGACCTTAAAAGCGGATTTAATTACCGAGTGGATGTGTCGNTTATTAAANCATATGGATAATACTGGCAAGAAGATTGTNATNCCGCATAACTTTGATAGCTCGGTTGAGCATCGCCCTTTTGTCGATATGCANTCNGGTTATGTGCAGCGAGCGTTGGAAAAAGCCCCTCAACAAGGTTCAAAACTGCCTTGGAAGCTGTATCAAAATTATGCGTTGGATTTAGCCACCTTGCGTTTTGGTAAAGTGAATGATGAGACTTTAGTTTTTTCTAATCCTCGAATGAAAGAGCATGAAGAAATAGCGACTAATGAAGCAGAAAAAAGCANTNCGGCTTAGTCGTTCTAAAATAAACTGNTCAAAACATATCACCAAGTTACTCCGGTGATATGTGTTGAAGATTTACCTATCAATAATTAAGAGTACTAATTAAGAATACTGATTAAGAGTTTAAAAACTCCACCTCGCCGGTTTTAACATTATAAATGCCACCGACCAAAAGAACTTTTTCTTNATCAATCAAGTTGCGTAATACGCTACTCTTTTGATAAACATCNTTCATGGTTTGCTGAACGTTAATTTCAGTAATACGCTTAACAAAATCTGTNTTTTTAGCATGACGATCATCGCNTTGAGTCTGNGTTTCTTCATGTACACAATGGGCGATTTTATTGGTAATAACGGAAAGGTTATTAAAGCCCTCACCGGCATCNGCTTTGTCNTCGCCTTTGGCAACAAGGTCTANCGTAGCCGCAACCGCACCACAACCGGTATGGCCTAATACTAATATTAACTTAGCACCGGCAATACCACAGCCATACTCCATGCTACCCANCTCTTGNTCTGCTGCTACGTTACCTGCTACACGTAAACTGAATAAATCACCGAGGCCTACATCAAACATCATCTCNGTNGCGACTCGTGAGTCCATGCAGGTTAATACCATCGCCTGAGGGAATTGACCTTCAGCAGTATTATCAATTTGGCGACGAGAATCACGAATAATTGGCTCACCAGATACAAANCGTTTATTACCCTCTTTCAGCATTTCAAGNACNTCACNTGGCTTGGCTTTATTTTGGATCTCTCGGGTCGTCACATCGATNTAGCTAATATGATCATCTTTATCGTAGTGATCTTTGAAACCTAATAANCTNACCTTNATTTTATGGGCTGGGGCGGTTTCTTGCTCAAATTCATGAATCAAGGCAATAATATCCGAGTCCATATAATCTGTTTCTCGCGCATCCAATACCAANTGAGTACCCGCTTCAATCTCGTTAAGGGTATCCAATAATGCCGCTCNATTCATAAAGGTTAACTGGCTAGCCAACTCAATACGCAATACCTCACCACCGACATGNCGNTCNTTAATTTTTCGCAATGGGCTTTGTAAGTTGTTNTACAAGATGAANGCNGTCGCAACNGCCATACCNATAATAATACCGATTAATAGATCCGTAAGAACAATGGCTANAATCGTCANAATAAANGGTANGAATTGTACTTTTCCTTCTGCCCACATATCTTTAAAGACTTTTGGCGCTGCCAGTTTAAAACCGGTAAAAATCAAAATNGCNGCCAANGCGGATAACGGAATTAGATTTAATACCTGGGGTANAAATAAAACCGAAACCAATAACAGTACACCATGAATGAACGTCGTCATGCGGGTCTGACCGCCTGCGCTAATNCCCACAGAAGAACGAACAACNACNGAAGTGATTGGNAAACCACCGATCAAGCCTGAAGTCATATTACCAACNCCCTGNGCAAATAACTCACGGTTTGGAGGTGATACACGNTTCTTCGGNTCCAACTTATCCACTGCTTCTAAGTTCAANAAGGTCTCTAAACTTGCAACAATGGCNATGGTAATCGCAGCGATATAAACCTTNGGGTCACTNAGTACCGAAACATCCGGTGATGGTATGCTGGCAATACGTTCCATAATGCTGCCNGTTGAAGGCACTTGCACCATGTCATCGGCCATTATTCCCCATAACAGACCCANTTGCGGCATTGCTTGAACTAATATTACGCCCACAATAACGACGACCAGAGGCACTGGAATAGACAATTTCTTCATTGGGGTTTTATCCCAGAACAACAAAATCAGTAATGAAATAATACCAATGAAGGTCGCCCCCGGATGAATATTCGATGCACTTAAAAATAATTCGGAAAAAGTATTCTCACCGCCTACCGTATTAAACGTCATATCCCCAAACCAATCNGGGTTATAACCAACCAAGAAGGGAATTTGTTTTAAGATTAAGATAATACCGATNGCCGCCAATAATCCCTTAATCACACTGCTGGGGATGAATACCGCTAGCGANCCCGCTTTAAGCGCACCCANTGCCATCTGTAGCATACCCGCAAGAATAACNGCGACTAATAATGCTTCAACCGAGCCTANTATCGCAACTTGNGCAGCAATAATGGCGGTTAAGCCTGCAGCAGGGCCAGAGATACTGGTATGAGANCCACTTAACCAAGCGACAANAATACCGCCCACNACNCCTGCNACAATACCTGAAATCATCGGTACCCCAGACGCCATAGCAACGCCTAAGCAGAGAGGTAGTGCTACGAGGAAAACGACCAAGCCNGCTTTTAAGTCTTGCGGCAGGGTCTTTAGATAGTTCGGGTGTTCGGNCATTTTTTGGCAACTCCGTTGCGTAATATTAATTGNTTAATAATCATCTACTTAATAGAGCTAAAAANTAGCCATTGGTTCATGTAAAGAAACGCAATTCTAGCAAGCGNTTTAAACCTTCAGCACTATAAATCTAAGCTATGCTTAAAACTATAATTATAACCTAGTTATATATCAAGGAAGTTACATGAACCCTAGGGATATTAAAACCGCCGAACACGCTCGAGAGCTGGTTCAAAGCTTAAAACCTTCTCATATTAAAGTCGGNGTTTTCGATATNGATGGCATCTTACGGGGCAANTATATGTCTCGTGAAAAATTCCTTCATGCNTTAGANAAAGGTTTTGGCTTTTGTGATGTGGTCTTAGGNTGGGATATGCGTGATCAGNTATACGATAATAGCCAATATACCGGCTGGCANTCTGGCTACCCTGATGCGCCGGTTCGNATATTNCCCAGCAGCTGTCGCGCGATGCCGNTGGAGAATAATGATCTTTTNTTNCTCGCNGANTTTAGTGGCGAGGCCGAAAAGATCTGCCCNCGCGGACTTTTGCGTAAGGTTTTAAANCGCGCAGAAAACATGGGTTTAAAAGCATTAGCAGGCTTTGAGTATGAATTTTTTGTATTTAACGAAAGTCCTGAATCTGTACGNGAGAAAGCCTATAAAAANCTCAATGCNATGGCCCCGGCTGAATTTGGTTATTCAGTCATCCGCAACAGCGTGCATGATTCAACCTATCGCAACATTCTTAACCTCTGTGAAAAAATGGACTTNCCCCTCGAAGCTCTGCATGAAGAAACAGGCCCTGGAGTTTTAGAAGCCGCCATCACTTATGATGATGCNTTAGAGTCTGCAGACAAAGCCTCGTTATTTAAAACCTTCACTAAAATAGCCATGCAAAAAGAAAATAAAATGGCTACCTTCATGGCCCGGTGGAACGATGAGCTAGCAGGGCAAAGTGGTCATATACATCTTTCATTAACCGATCTACTCGGTACGCCTCTCTTTCACGATGCACAGCAGCCAGATGAGATGAGTGAGCTGATGCAGCACTTTGTCGCAGGTCAGCAGCAATTGATGCCGGAATTACTGAGCATGATTGCCCCNACNATTAATTCTTATCGTCGCTTAGTGCCAGGCTTNTGGGCACCNACCGATGCCAGTGTCGGTGTCGATAACCGCACCTGCGCTATTCGTATTATTCCTGGNGATAAAAACAGCCANCGTTTGGAATACCGCATCGGCGCTGCTGATGCNAATCCCTATATTATTTTNGCGGCGGTNATTGCTTCCGGTTTATGGGGNATAGAAAACAAAGCTAAGCTCAGNCCCATGGTGAAAGGTAATGCCTATCAGCAGACCTTTAGCGATGATTTAAAATTACCAGAAACTTTATGGGCATCNGCGCAGCGATTAAAGAAATCAGACATGGCGCGGGANTATTTTGGTAATGAGTTTGTTGATCATTTTGTGGCGACNCGAGAATGGGANGTACGAGAATTTCGTAAACATATTTCCCAGTGGGAACTCGATCGTTACTTNGANATTATNTAGNTTNANATNATNTAGNTTGAAAAAAGCATAANTAAAATGAATGAGTAGNCAGATGCAACAAAAAATTTATTCCCCCAGCGATGGCACTCTGATAGCAGAGCGCGATTTAGCCAATGATTTAGATATTTCCGATTGCTTAGCCAATGCTTTTGATGCGCAAAAAAANTGGCAANCCACCAGCATNGNNCAACGCGCTAAATNTTGTNCTGCNGCAATTGCCTGGTTCATAACNAACAAAGNAGAACTTGCAGCAGAGATCAGCCANTTAATGGGNCGNCCTATAAAATATGCTGAAGGTGAGATTTNTGGTTTAAAAGAACGTGCNGATTACATGATCAGTATTGCGGAAAGAGCATTAGCGGATATAGANATTNAAGTAGAAGACAANGACTATAANCGTATTATACGGCCGACTTCATTAGGCACGGCTTTTATTATTGCCCCTTGGAATTACCCCTANCTTACCGCNATTAATTCTATTATCCCTGCTCTTATGGCTGGGAATTGCGTCATATTAAAACACGCCTCACAAACCCTATTATGTGCAGAACGCTTTAAGCAAGCCTTTAAATCCGCAGGATTGCCAGCGGGTATATTTCAATATTTACATTTATCTCATGCACAAACACTGGCGACAATTCGAGAGCAAGATATTCATTATGTAAGCTTTACCGGNTCTGTTANNGCGGGGAAAATCATTGAGGCCAACCTCGCCGGTTACTTTAAACCCT
The DNA here is from genome assembly GCA_016765295.1 of Oleispira sp. Classification (GTDB taxonomy): domain Bacteria; phylum Pseudomonadota; class Gammaproteobacteria; order Pseudomonadales; family Oceanobacteraceae; genus Oleispira. The sequence continues at coordinate 32,913 of JAESQF010000112.1, read as the reverse complement.
TAGCATTAGAACTGGGTGGTAAAGACGCGGCCTATGTTCGTAAAGATGCAGATCTCAATTCTGTGGTAGAAAGTCTGGTTGACGGTAGCTTTTTTAATAGCGGCCAAAGCTGTTGTGGTATTGAGCGTATTTATGTCGACGCAGCACTGTTCGATGAATTTGTTGATAAGTTTGTTGAGCAAACTAAAAAGCTAACCCTAGGCCATGCCCTNGACCCAAATACNAGCCTAGGTCCAATGATTAATGCCAAAGCCCTTAGNCATGCNCAAGCGCAAATAGATCAAGCCATTGAACTCGGTGCTCAANCCCATATTANCCATGATGCNATGACAGAGTTGGCTCAAGGCCATTACATGATGCCGCAAGTACTCACTCAGGTGAGTCATGATATGGATATTATGCGNGAAGAAAGCTTTGCTCCTGTCATNGGAATTATGTCAGTTGAAAACGATCGNCAAGCGATAGAACACATTAATGATTCNGCTTACGGTTTAAGCGCATCTATTTGGACTCAGGATGAAGANGTNGGATTAGCCTTGTGTAATGACATCGATACCGGCACGGTATTTATCAANCGCTGTGATTATTTAGACCCATGNCTTCCTTGGAATGGTATTAAAGATTCAGGTCGTGGCTGTTCATTATCCTATTTAGGTTATCAGCAACTCACGCGCCCAAAATCTATTCATATAAAAAGGCAGGCTTAATACTATGCCAGATTGGAATTACCCGACTGCCATAAAATTTGGTAACGGCCGCATAAAAGAGCTGTCAAAACTGTGTGAAGAATTCAATATGCACTGCCCTTTAATTGTTACTGATCCTGGCTTAGCGCATTTTTCTTTTATGATGAAGATCGAACAATCACTGCCTTGCGCAGGTATTTTCTCTGCTATCAAAGCCAACCCAAATGGCAGTAATATTGAAGCAGGTGTNNCCGCTTTTAAGCATGGCAAGCATGACGGTATTATTGCTATTGGTGGTGGCAGCGCGTTAGATGCGGGAAAAGCCATCGCACTAATGGCTGGTCAGTCTCAGTCTATTTGGGATTTCGAAGATATCGGTGATAACTGGAAAAAAGTCGATGCAGCAAGAATGATCACCACTATTGCTATTCCCACTACCGCAGGCACAGGTTCTGAAGTCGGCCGCGCAGCGGTAATTGTGAATGAAGACAGTCANAGTAAAAAAATNATATTCCATCCTTTAATGCTCCCTAAATGCGTNATTNTGGANCCTGAATTAAGCCAAGCATTNCCAGCCCCTTTAACCGCNGCAACNGGTTTNGATGCTTTTGTGCATAACTTTGAAGCTTTTTGCGCCCCGAGTTATCACCCTATGGCTGATGGCATCGCGCTACAAGGTATGAAGATGATTAAAGATTGTCTGCCAGAGGCATACCGTAACGGGCGCAATTTAGAGGCGCGCGGAAACATGCTTACCGCATCAATGATGGGCGCAACGGCCTTTCAAAAAGGTCTTGGNGCTTGTCANGCACTCGCTCATCCCCTAGGGGCACTNTATGATAAACATCATGGTTTATTAAATGCGNTTATCATTCCTTATGTGGTCAATACNAATGCNAGTGTNATTGAAGAGAAGCTTCAGACNNTATGCCAGTATTTNTCCATTGAAAAAGATCTACCACACGAGTCTTATAAAAAGGCATTCTTGGGCTGGCTATTAGCNTTCAGAAAAGAACTCGATATTCCTAATAGCCTAGCCGATATTGNNATCCATAATGATGATGTCATNAGCCGAGAGCATGCGATTGGAGAACTTGCCTNCNCCGANCCCTCTGCATCGGGTAACCCTGTNNCTTTAACAGCGGCTCAATATCAAACTTTATTTCAGCAAGCCGTTGATGGCGAGCTGATTATTTAGTTTTAAAGCTTAAAGCTCTAGTGACAGNAACAAATATATTAGTTAGTTTAAGCACTAANTNTTACACAGCTAAGTATTTGTTATTAATCACCAGAGTTTCACCTCATGCCCTATCAGTCTATTTTTCGTGACCATGCTTTTGCGCAACAACTGATCATCATTACCGGAGGTGGCTCTGGTATTGGTCGCTGTACCGCCCATGAATTAGCNGCGTTAGGNGCTCAAGTTATTCTCGTGGGTCGCAGTCAAGATAAGCTCGATGCNGTAGTCGCTGAAATCATTGAAGATGGNGGCCTAGCCGATAGCTTTGCCTTTGATATACGTGATGAAGTGGCGGTTACNNANAACATCNNAGCTATTATCGAAAAACATGGCCATATTCATGGCTTAGTNAANAATGCTGGCGGTCAATACCCTGCGCCTTTAGAGGCNATTAGCCAAAATGGNTTTGAAACCGTTGTCCGNACTAANCTNGTCGGTGGCTTTCTGATGGCTCGTGAAGTATTTAAGCAGACNATGAAGGCACANGGCGGCGCNATTGTTAANATCACCGCTGACAACTTTGGTGGTATGCCGATGATGGGGCATTCTGGAGCCGCTCGCGCCGGTATGGCGAACTTTACTGAAACNGCAGCGATTGNGTGGGGAGCGCACANCGTTCGTATCAACGCCGTCGCCCCGGGTTATATTGCTTCTAGTGGTATGGATACTTACGATCAAAATATTATCAAAGGCATTATGCAAAAAGCAAAAGACGGAACGCCCTTGCAACGCATTGGTAATGAAGCAGAAGTAAGCTCTGCCATCGTCTATCTANTAAGCCCAGCNGCTTCTTTTATNACNGGTNTTAATTTACGCGTNGACGGAGGAGCAGCACAAACACTCTGTTTATGGCCGCTAGGAAAAACNGCCGAACAAAAAGANAAAGATAACTCACAAGAGNTGGCTTTTAACGGTTTTCACCGCACCAGCACACCGACTGTGATTAAAGAACTGGATTAGCGAAANTCGCTATACAGCTGTTGAAAGCGCTCGAGTTTCGTCTTATTTTTATCGACAAACTCTTGCAGTCTTGGCGGCATTTCTTTAGGCCAAACTAAACCATAACCTGCGNTGCANNNTTNNNGGTGCATTTCTTTAGGCCAAACCAAACCATAACCTGCGGGCATAATTAAAGGTGCCAGCAATGAAGCCGCCGCTAAATCAGCGCGGCTAAAACTATCACCGACTAAAAATTCTCGTTGCTGGTATTCGGCATAAAGTTTATCAATCCCTTGCTGAATACGAATTTCTGATTTCTGTGCACCGGCTTCATCAATCGACATCATTCTACGCATCACAGGCTCTATTTTTTTAAAAAATAGCTTAAAGAATAGTGGCCCCCACCAAGGTCCACCTTGGGTAAAAAATGGCACGACAATTTTAGGCTCTGCTAATAATATGTGATAACAATAGCGGCGAATATGAACACCTATTTCAACATCGCAATACTTCTCCCACTCCAATGCCTGCTCTAAAAGCTCAGGATCGGTGGGAGATAAAGATTTTTCTGGATATTTTTCATCGAGGTAATTCAAAATCACATGAGAGTTTTGAACTTGCTCACCTTGGTCCATCAATATTGGAAGGTAGGTTTTTGGGGCTATCTTTTTGGTCGTACGCAGATGCAAGCCGGGAAAAAGATTTTTAAGTTCGTAATCTAATCCCTTGTAATCCATTGCCCAACGAATTTTTTCACAATAGTGTGAGATTGGAAATTGATACAGTACACGGCTCATAAGCTACCCTGCTATAATGATGTTAATTATTTTTATTACTTTAAGCGTTGTTCATTCTAGATTGTTGATTCTAGATGGCTCATTCCAAGCTACAAGTTGTTCATTAGTCAAAAAACTCCAAGCAATTAACCGACTTACTTTTTGCCCTTGGCTCATACTAACAACTTTTATCTGCTTAGCACCTATTTGATTTAACAATTGCTTTAGCGGTTTAACATTATCACTCTTAGATACTAGGCTGGTAAACCACATCACCTGTTGAGAAAAGTCTCGACTCTCATTGATCATCTGTTTTAAGAAGCCGATTTCACCACCAGCACACCAGAGTTCAGCTTTCTGGCCACCAAAATTTCTCGCTTTACTGGCCGCTTCGGTATTTGCCGCTTTGGCATTCACCCCATGAGCATTACGCTTTGCCTTATTTCTACTTAGGTTATGCTGTTTTCTCTCACTACTCGCATTCGCTTCTGCTAGTGAAGCGTGAAATGGAGGGTTGCATAAGGTCAGGTCAAAAAGATCATGAGGACCAATCACGCCCTTAAAGATAGCTTGCTTGTTATTTTGCTGGACGAATTTAATCTTATTTTTCAATACCGGATTAGATTCGACAATCAATTTCGCCGTCGCCACCGCAATAGGATCAATGTCGCTACCGACAAATTGCCAACCATAGCTGCGACTACCAATAATGGGGTAAATACAATTAGCCCCAGTACCAATGTCCAATACCTTTGTATTCTTCTTGTTAGCGCCCTTGTTCCCGCCCTTATTAGAGTCAGTTAACAAGTCCGCAACGTAATGTATATAATCCGCGCGTCCAGGAACCGGCGGGCAGAGGTAACCCTCAGGAATATTCCAATGGGCAACTTGATAATGCTGCATCAATAAGGCTTGGTTTAATAGGCGAACCGCTTGTTCATTGCGAAAATCAACTGTTTGCTCACCCTTGGGATTCACAGTTAAGTGCGCCTTTAGCTCAGGACACAAGGCCACCAGTGCTTTTAGGTCGTAACGACCTTGGTGCGGATTTCTAGGATGTAAACGAGAAGCTGATGTATTCACAGAAGATCACTTGGTAAATCAAAGATAGGCGCTTATTTTACCCCGCGCTGAATTTCTCTGCATCTTGATTATTCGAATTAAAAACAATAACACGATTTCGCCCCGTTTCTTTCGCTCGATATAGGGCACTATCGGTCCGTTCTAGCACCTGCAACCAGTTTTCATTCGCCAAATTACATTCCGTGGCACCAAAGCTCGCAGTTACTTCAATAGTTTTACCGGGTTTAAAGCAATAATCATGACTGGCAATTTTCATACGTAGCTTTTCGGCGATAAGCTTTGCTTGATCTAGTGGAGTATCAGGTAAAAGAACAATAAATTCCTCCCCACCAAAGCGAGCAATGCTGTCATAAGCACGGGTATTTTTAATCAAAATATCGGCTACCTCTACTAAAACTCGGTCGCCAGTACTATGGCCATAACGATCATTAAGACGTTTGAAATAATCAATATCAAGCATAATCACCGATAGCGGGGCAAGATTACGCAAAGAACGAGAATGCTCGGTATTGATAATTTCTTCCAGTGCTCTGCGGTTAAATACCCGGGTTAATGGGTCGTGGGTGGCTTGATCTTTTAGTACTCGTTGAATTTTGTGGCTAACAATCCAGACCAGCCCAAAGCTGGTAATAACGACAATGAATTGATAAACGATGATGGATAAAGAATGTATTATTCCAGCATGCATGAAGTCATTAAGGGGCTCTTCCGCTAGCGTGATGAACCCGCGCAGGGCGAAGAAAGTCGCGAAAAATAGAAACGCCATAGCAATTGTGAAATTCGCTTTATGATGATTAAGCTGATGTGCTGCTAACAGAGAGCGCATGATATAGCAGCACTGAATACTAACAATAAAGCTGATAATCACGATGCGGGCATTGGTATTGCTGTCGATATAAGTGAAAAACAAACTAGAAAACAGCATGATGAGTAGCATGATTAGATGAAACCGATGCACTGAATACGTTTCAAGTTGGTAAAAGGAAACCATACCCAAATGGATAAAGGTCATACTTAATACCAGTAATACATTGGGTACTACGATTGAGATAAAATCTGGAATATAGTTGCGTAAACCTATTAATAAAAAGGCACTGCTGCTAATAACAAAAGCATAACCAATGGTTTTTATCCCTTTAAACTGAGGATAGTGACCTGAATACATTAATAAGCAGATAGCAAAGGATAGGCTAACGAGAATATTATTGATTGATAATGTTCTTAAATCTAAGAATTCTTGCACTCTCGCCTCACCGCTAAACTAAGTGAACCATTAGTCAAACTAAGTCGCTGGTACTAACTATAGCGAGGAATTTTCTATTGATAGTAATAGTCATGTCACTAATGACATATAAGTTCTTAATTTCAAATATCCATATTCCCTTACCCTTTATCAAGGCACAAAAAAACCGCTCAGTATTACCATTAATAGATAATACGGAGCGGTTTTCTTTGGCCTAGCCTCTAATAAGAGAGTCTCTTAATTAGAAAAACTTAGCCTAGTGCTGGTGACCGCCTTCGCCGTGTACGTGGCCATGAGCCATTTCTTCGTCAGTTGCATCACGTACTGCTTCAACTTTAACATCGAAGGTCAAAGCTTTACCTGCTAGAGGGTGGTTGCCATCAACAGTAACCATATCGCCTTCAATTCCGGTGACGATTAGGTTCATAGGACCTTGCTCAGTTTCAACAGTAAAAGCCATACCGTTTTCAATATTATCAACACCTTCGAAGGCATCCATAGGTACTTCTTGAACGCCTTCAGGGTTGTATACGCCATACGCTTTAGCAGGTTCAACCGTGGTTTTGATCTCGTCACCAACGCTCTTACCGATTAACGCTTCTTCAAGACCCTGAATAACGTTTTGTGCGCCTACCAAGAATACCAATGGCTCGCCGCCTTCAGAAGTATCAATGATTTGGCCTTCTTCATCCATTACTGTGTATTGAATGCTTGCTACTTTGTTTGCTGCGATAGTCATGTGACGAATCTCATAAATTTGGAGTTTAATAATGGCGTTATTGTATGAGAACTCAGAAAGAATTAAAAGAGTGTTTAAAAGAGAGTTCCATAGAGAGACTTAATAGCGATGACTGGCATATTTACCCTTCCTTAACCAAGCATTGAAGTTGTGGCTCGCATTTGTGATACCACCGGGGTAACTGGCAAATAACTGATCAACACTGGCCTTACGGCAGGGATTCTCAGCATAAAAGACAAAGCTGCGCTTAAGCCATTGTCGGCCACTTTGATGATCGAGTAAAAAATAGACACTGGCGGCTGCTTGTAAATAATTCGTGTCCTCATTATCCCCATGAAACTCAGAATAATTCGCAGTCGCTAGAGCAGCCATACTAGCCCCCTTCAAGCGTCCGTATTCACTCACCCTAGGCTGTGCAACTGATATATTCAGACGCCAGCTAAAGCTTTCCATATATTCCGCTAAGCCTTCGTTTAACCAAACAGGCACTGGGCCCAACATGCCTGCGATCATGGCATGGGTCATTTCATGACGCGCAATGGCCATGGTTTGCTCAATATTAGGATAACGTGGAAGATAAATACTGTTACTGGCAGAGCTGTAATAAGCACCCCATTGAACATTAGCCTTTTGATCATCTCGGTGAGATTCAAATTCGGCGACATTTTTGAATAAAATGATCTTTAGATTGATCTGGCGTAAATGGCTTTTAGGCACGTAATGGCTCAATACCTTATGCACCATCTTCCCCTGCTTTTTAAGTTCACTTTCAATCAGGCTATCCCCTGCCCAGTTGGGATATTCAATGGATAGCTTAACCGCTTGCTGAAGGGCTTCGTATTGCTTGCTTAGATCTTCTATTTCTTTATTTGAAGCTTGATTGGCTTGCGCAGGTTTTTCGCCAAAATGCGTACGGCCGTGTTCATCTAGCCACTTATAGATTTTCTGTTTATTCACGTTATTGAGGTTTTGGGTTTTTGGCTTATGACAGAGCATTTTTGCTGCGTAGTGTTTGCCCTTTGCTTGCCAACCAGAAGCTTGGCCTTCTGGTGTTTGTGTAGCCTCTTTGTTTATTGTGCTATCTGATGTCTCACTAACACTCTCTTGCTGAATATCTTCAGTCGCACGATGGTGATCTTCTAAGCGTAATTGATAGAGTTGAGATAGCAGAGGGTAATAAGGGTCTAGTTGAAGCTCACGAGCAAGGTCATCGCGACCCAGGGCTTCTAATAATTGTTGGCGTTGAAAGGACTCGCAGCTAAACCATACTACTTCGATAGATAAGAAGAATGCTAACAGCATGAAGAGTATTCGAGAGAGGCTTTTCATTATTATTTCAATCCACTTATCTTTTATTCTTAATTTCAATCGCATGTCTTAGCTTAACCTTCAAACACTAAATTTCTGCAAGCCAAGGCCCAGCAATTGTTTTATCCAGCTTACGTTCTTTTTTATCGGCAGTGAAATAAATAGTTACGTATTTCTTTTCATCACGCACAACGCGCCCATTACCTAACTTGCCATGAACTAACCATTGGCCTTTTTGATATTCCGCGTCGTCATCTTCTAATTCAAATTTCGTCGATGAAGCTATTCCTGTAGCGATCCCTGTACTCGAGCCTGAACTTTCACGCTTCAAGGTCAATTTAACCGGTAGCTCAAATTGTATTTTATCGCTATAGCGTTCAATCAAGCTTTGGCTTTTTTTAACTTGAATGGCCTCCAGCTCTTGTGGCTCTGTTAGTACTTCACCCTGCTCAATCAATTCACCTACCTGCTGGCAAAAATCAAAATCGGCTTCGCGTAGGAACTTACTCGGCCAGTCTTTGGTTTGTTGTTGCTCTGCTTGCGTCTTTTTATTTTCTTGCGCTCTATTCCACGCAGGTGGTGCAATTAAATATAGATCTTCTTTTGCCCGAGTCATGGCAACATAGAATAAACGGCGCTCACTTTCTTCACTGCTCTTGGTAGTGAAAGTGCCTTCAGCTTCATAAGGATAATAGCGTGCAGACAATGCCGGAATTATCACCACAGGCCACTCTAAACCTTTGGCTTTATGAATCGAAGTTATCCGCACCCCAGAGCTTTGTTTATTCTGGTGGCGCTGTTTTAGTTCCTGCAAATACGCGTATATTTGATTAGCGGGTTTATTACTCACTCGCAAGAAACTCACAAACGCTTTAATAGTTTCGCTTCTATCTTCTATTTGCTGCGCCGAGAATGCAGAGTCTTTAATCCCTTCATACAAATCAGTGGCATTAATATACTGCTGGGCCAGTTGCCACGCTTTTAGCTCTCTTTTTTTGGTATGACTTGGTTTTGGCTGAACTTCTGGATGCCCTTCTAATTGAGCGTCTGTTTTGCTTTCTGACAACTCAGTAGAAGCCATCTCCGCCGCTTCAATCACTTGGCCTCTATCTTCTAATTGCTGGCGCTGCCATTTAGAAATATCCTGGGGTATCGCATCCCATAAAGCTTGGCTAAGGTCACTATCATGTTGACTGATACTTTCAGCCATATCTTCTAACAACGCCCGTTTCACTTTCGGAAAAGGCTGAGTTAATAGCGTTAACCAAGCGGCTTTGCGTTGACGACGATTGCGTTGTTTAAAATTATCACTAGCGATTTCAAACAGTATCCAAAATATTTCTAATTCAAATCGATCGAGTACCGTTTGCGAATGATCTAGCTGATATGGCATATCCGCTTGTAATAACGCCAGTTCAATCGGTGCACTAATACCCCACAATCGATTTAGAATTGCGACGTCTTCTAATGGTCGCTTTTCTGCAAGCTCATTTAATAACGTTAATACTTCTTGGCTGTAGTTACTATTATGCTTTAGATGTATTTGGGTATTCGGCGTTGAGGGGTGCGATAAACAGAGTACGTCTTCTCTATCTTGATTTTCGCCGATCACCTGATTCGCTAACAAAGACAGTTTATGACCGTAGCGAAACGTATGAGGAAGTTGATAGCTGGTATGTGTTATCTCGCTTCCTGTATTGAATGCCTTTTCAAATTCTTTGGTGATGTATTCTGGTTTAGAGCCACGGAATTCATAGATGGTTTGGTCAGCGTCGCCAATCACCATGACTTGGCCATTGCCTCGATAACCGCCGTTGCCGTATAAAACTTGCAACAGGAATTGTTGAATACCGTTTACGTCTTGGTATTCATCGACCAAGATCCACTCCATGTGGCCAGAGAATTGTTCTGCAATTTCTGGGCGCTGCTTGAACAAGACACACGGGTCGTACAACATATCTGAAAAGGTAATGCGGTTATTTTCTTTGCGCCATTGCTCGAAGCGATCAAAGGTTTCAATAAATATTTGGCATTGCTGAGGTAGTTCAGATTCTTCGAACATATCCCCTGGGCTGAGTAGATCGGATTTAACCAGGTCTATAAACGCGACCGCGGGCTCTACCCATTTTTTGCGTTGCGATAAGATGTCTTGTCGAGTTTCTTCTTGGCCTTGGCTGGTTGCGACTTGTTGCAACAGTCGCCATACCACACCATCCATTTCTCCAGCACTAATAAGGTCTTGCTGAATGCCAGGTAAATGACCCTGGCTGATTAAGCGATGATAAATTTTAAAACCAAGGGCGTGAAATGTACGCACGTCAGGCAATGCACCAAAGTGCTGTTGCCCTGTTTGCTGGCTAGGTTGACTAATGACTTGTTGCAGTTTGATTTGAAAATCAGTTTGTGCAGCTTTGTTATACATCAAAACCAGCATGCGCTTAGGATTACTGCCCGCCAATAAGCGCTGTTGTATGAAGTGCACCAGAGTCGTCGTTTTTCCTGCCCCTGCCACGGCGATGACGCGCGCATGACCTTGTTGATGATGGACAATGGATAACTGTTCTGGGGTTAATGCACTCATGAAACGTATAACTACCTGCGTATAATTAACAAAGATCTATGATTGGGTAGTTGTGGAGCAAATATGAGAGACATGGAGCGTAGCGGCGTGAAAACCTGCAACGACCAGTCGAACCTAAGGCTACACGGAGCGCAAGCGCTATGAACACATACAATAGCTGGTATTTACGCCGTTTTGTGGAGTAAATACCCAATCATCGATCAAACTGTAAAACTTACTGAATAATAGGCTTTAGCTTATCACAGACACAAAAAAGCCCGTATATCTTACAAAGATATACGGGCTCTTTTTATCGCCAGCTAATGATACTTAAAAATTAAGAATCACGACGTGGACGACGATCACCACCACCGGAACGGCCGCTTGGACGACGATCACCGTTACTTGGGCGACGGTTACCACCAGCAGGACGACCTGATGGTGGCTTGCGATTTACTGGCTTAGCGCCATCTGCAACTTGTAGGTGCAAAGGCTGACCACAAATGCGAGTCGCTTTTAGCTTAGACATAACCGTTTCTGGCATACCGTCTGGTAAATCAACCATAGAGAAATCATCAAAGATTTCGATGTGGCCAATGAACTTGCTTTCAAGATCAGCTTCGTTAGCAATAGCGCCAACGATGTTGCCTGGCTTAACGCCATCTTGATAACCCACTTCCATACGGAAACGAATCATATCAACATCTGGGCTATCTTTAAGTGGCATCGCCTTAGTGCTAACTTCACTAGGATCTTTACGTGGAGCACGTTCACGCTGTGGACGATCACCACGACCTTCACGGCCACCATCACGTTCTGTACGTTCACGCTGCGGTGGACGGAAACGTTCGTTTTCGTTCAAGAATAATGGAATGCCATTTTGTGCCAAATGCGCTAATGCAGAAGCGATTTCAACAACGTCTAATTCTTTATCCGTGACCAACTCGTTGATCATCTCTTTGAACATAACCGCTTGTTCGTTACCAATCGTTGCTTCAACGGTCGCTTTAAAACGTTCACGACGCTTAGTGTTTACATCTTTAGCCGTTGGTAATGGCATTTCTTCGATACGCTGACGAGTAACACGCTCAATAGTGCTAAGCATACGACGCTCGCGACCACGGACGAACATGATCGCTTTACCAGAACGTCCAGCACGGCCAGTACGACCAATACGGTGAACGTAAGATTCTGCGTCAAAAGGAATATCGTAGTTAATTACGTGAGAGATACGCTGAACATCAAGACCACGGGCTGCAACATCGGTTGCAACGATCATGTCTAACGAACCTTTCTTAAGCTTGTCGACAACACGCTCACGCTGGGCTTGTGGAATGTCGCCGTTTAGAGCGGCACATTTCACACCATTCGCTTTCATGAAATCAGCAACTTCTTCTGTTGCTTGCTTAGTACGTACGAAAACCATCGTCGCATCACAATCTTCAACTTCAGTAATACGTAGCAATGCATCATTTTTATGTGCACCACCCACAAACCAATAACGCTGCTCAATAGTAGGAGCCGTCGCAGTTTTTGATTCGATTCTAATTTCGACTGGGTTGTTCAAGTGCGTAGAAGCAATGTGCTTAATTTGCTTCGGCATAGTTGCAGAGAACAAGGCAACTTGACGTTCTTTAGGTGCATGACCCAAGATCCAATCTACGTCATCGATGAAACCCATACGTAGCATTTCGTCAGCTTCATCCAAGATAACCGCTTTAATATCGGTTAAAGTCAAAGTGCCTTTTTTCAAGTGATCCATGATACGACCAGGCGTACCTACGATCCATTGAGCGCCACCACGGATTGCGCGAATCTGTGTGCCGTAATCTTGACCACCGTATACAGCGGCAACTTTTATACCTGGAATATATTTAGCGTAGTCTTCACATGCTTTAGCAACCTGCATTGCAAGCTCACGAGTAGGAGCAAGAATCAATACTTGTGGTGTACGGCTACCGGCATCAGTACGTGCCAAAATAGGCAATGCGAAAGCAGCTGTTTTACCCGTACCGGTTTGCGCAAGACCTAAAACATCCTTACCTTCTAATAAAGGTGGGATTGCTTGTGCTTGAATTGGAGAAGGTTTTTTATAACCCATGTCATCCAATACGCGTAATAAAGTATCCGGTAAACCTAGATCGGTAAACATTGGACCTTGATCTTCAACTACTTCGGTAGCTACTTCTGTTGTTTCTGGAGTGTCAGACATCACGTCATCCTGTAAATAATACATAAGGCAGGAATTAGGGCTGAGCAATACACTAACAACAGATCACACTACACGATCAATTCGCTATTTTTTACATTAAATAGCCAATAGGATGTTGAATTTTGCCTAGCCAAAAAAACCAGCAGATTTGGGAGAGGCGGATTATACGCATTTTTAATAATAAATCGTTATATTTCTACATTTTGTTACCAATTAGTCAGTTTTCTTGCTATTTCACTACTGACACTCCCTGTCACTCCTGTTTTTTATACTGTATTCACTGCAACATTGGATGATGTTCAGATATCACCCCCCCTATGGAGATAACAAAATGGCTATTTTAGAACTAGTAACCTTTAAACTTGCAAAAGGCATTAGCGAACAAGAGTTCCTTACAGAGAACGAACATTTGAACAATTGGGTAAAAAGTCAGCCTGGCTTTGAATATCGCGCTTTAGCTCAAGCAGAAAATGGTAGCTGGACCGATACCGTATTTTGGCAAGATATGGAAACCGCCAGCGCTGCGCAGCAACGCTTTGGTGAGGAGCCAAGCTTACAAGGTATGATGAAGGTCATCGACATGGAAAGTGTTAAGGTCGACCATCAGCAAATTCATACCATGCAAGCCCCGGCTTAGCCCCTTGTAAGAAGACGGAGAGAACAGCTCTATGCGCAAGTCTGAACGCCTATTTCAACTGGTTAACTTGCTGCGTGGACGCCGCACCGCCATTACGGCGGAGCAATTGAGTGATGTAATGGAAGTCTCGGTAAGAACCATTTATCGAGACATTCAAGCCCTCGCCTTATCAGGTGTGCCCGTTGATGGTGAGGCGGGCATTGGCTATATACTCAGACCTGGTTATCAGTTACCACCGCTTATGTTCGATTTTGACGAGATGCAGGCGCTGTTATTAGGTGCTCGTATGGTTGAAGCTTGGACCGACCCTGATCTAGCCGCGGGGGCGAAACGCGCTGTGCAAAAAATCCGCGCGGTATTACCTGAGCCGTTATTAATTCAAGCCGATCGCCAAGCTTATCGAGTACCGACCCTTAGCCCGCAACAGCAACTGGGGGAAACCCACCGCACTATTAGGCGCGCTTGCGAGCAACAGCAAATTTTAAAGCTTCATTATACGGATGCCGCAGACAATAAGAGTGAACGTAGAATTTGGCCTTTAGGCATGTTTTTCTGGGGCGATCGTTGGACCTTAGTCGCCTGGTGCGAAATACGCCAAGATTACCGTAACTTTCGCTTTGACCGTGCTATAAGTGTTGAAATTACCGACGAATATTACCCTGTCGATGCCGAGCGTAATCTAGAACATTACATTGAGATGATGAAAAAGCTGTATAGCGAGCAGCCGGATTCAGGCGAAAATTAGAGTATGGTATACTTCGCGGCCAAAATTCAACCCTCTTCTTACCGCTCTTTAATTAAGACGCAGCAATAATTAAGAAGAAGCAATTCGATAGTTTTAAGGAAGTTTTATGTTTGATGTAAATGAATATTTCGACGGTAAAGTAAAGTCTATCGCCTTCAAGGGCGAACAGCTTCCTTCCACAGTAGGCGTAATGGCGGCTGGCGAATATGAATTCGGTACTAAGCAGAAAGAAGTTATGACCGTTATTGCCGGTGCTTTGATCATCAAACTACCAGGTAGTGATGAGTGGAAGACTTTTTCTGCCGGTGAAAGCTTTAATGTTGAAGCTAACGTTAGCTTTGGCGTCCAGGTTAAGACTGATACTGCGTATCTTTGCACCTACGAATAAGATGAATTATGAGCCTTGGTAAAGCGTCTTGCTTTACCATTGCTAACAATGTTTATGAATAAAGCTGTTCATCGCAATACGATGGCAATCACTCATTTCTAAGAACTGAGCTCCTAAAGCATATCCAGCAGAAGTTTCTGCCCGAGAACGCACCATCGCAGACATATTAATTTTTTGATTAACCCCATAAATATTAATTTCAAATACCATTGTAATGGCATCACCGACTTTCAAGTCGTTGGCGTTGGTATTAATTCGACAACCACAAATACTGGCATCGATCATTTCCGCTGAGGTCGTCTTATCACCTCCGTAAGCAATATCACACGCGACATTTATACGAGCCCGATGATTTCGTCTTACCTCGCCAGTAACCATTGAGCTAGGCATTGCCAGATGAAGATAATTTGAAGGAATTGAACAAAGATTCGCTACCGTTGTACGAAATGCACAAGCGCTATCTAACTGCTCAATAAATAACCTGGCCTTTACCGTAGTATTTAACAGCTCATCGCTTAGTTTAAGCTGAGGGGCTGATACCATGATGGACTGATTTGGACAAATTCCCCACAAATGATAACCACCATTTAATGTAGGTAAACCTTCGAATTCTAGATGAAGGCTTTGCCCTAAACGTAGAGACTCTTCTAAAGAAGGGATTGATACTTGTGATTGCAGAGCTTGGTCCATAGTGACCCTAAAACAGTGTCTTTAGTGTCAGTATAGACAAACTCTGCCAATTACCAGCGTTCTTTATCAATAAGCTAGCGCTGGAATGATTTAGTGCTGGTGACCACCAATACCGTGGGCATGACCATGCTGAATTTCGTCAGCTGTCGCTTCACGAATATCTTCAACTTTCACGTCGAAGGTTAATTCTTTGCCGGCGAATGGATGATTCGCATCGACATCAACCATGAACTTACCAACTTTTATGACCGTCACTTGACGCTGACCCTGCTCAGTCTCTACGTGAGCAACCATGCCTTTCTTCCATTTTTTAGCACCCTGAAGATGCTTCATTGGAACACGCTGTTTAGCATTTTCATCACGCAGGCCATAGGCCTTTTCTGGTGCAACTGTCACAACGAACTCTGCTCCGACTTCTTTGCCCAACATGGCGTCTTCAAGGCCCGGAATAATATTGCCATGACCATGCAGGTAAGCCATTGCTTCGCCATCGTAAGAGTTTTCGATAACGGTGCCATCGGCATCTTTCAGGGTGTAATGAAATTGAACAACAGTATCTTTTGCAATGGCCATTGTTGGCTCCTTGTTTAGAAATAGTATGGAGGGGCGTAAAAATGCGCTAGTATCGGTAAAGCACATACTTTTCGCAAGTGATACTCTCTTTTCGCAGCCGATATTATGTGAAAGTCAGCTATCAAAAGATAATTACTCCGATGTTTAAAAAAGAAGATTTATTAGCATTAGCCAATGAATATATGCCTTTTGGTAAATACCAAGGTCGTATTTTGATTGATGTTCCTGAAGAATACTTATTATGGTTTGCTAAAAAAGGCCTGCCTGAAGGCCGCTTAGGTATGCTATTAGGATTGACTCTTGAAATAAAGATCAATGGCCTTGAGAGTATAATTGAGCCATTAAAAAAGAAAAATGCGAGTCAATTCATTATTAATGACTCGGCTACTCGCCATTAGCCCTCTATAAATAGAACTATATAGACGGAGCTGTATAGACAGGCGCACATAGGCTGGTATAAGCCAGACCTGATAAGAATTAGATAGTAAGAAGGAATTTAAAACATGCGCATAGGATTATTAGAGACTGATGTTTTGTACGATGACCTAATTAAAGAATATGGTTCGTACGGATTGATGTTTGAAAAGTACTTCTCTCAATTGAATATCTCTCAATTGAATATCTCTCAATTGGATAGTGCTCAGCTAGATGGCTCACCCCTTGAATTTGTTTATTACCAAGTTCAGCAAGGTGAGCTGCCACTGTTTTTAGATGAGTGTGATGCATATATTATCACCGGTTCAAAAGCAGGCGTTTATGAAAGCCACGACTGGATAGCGCCGTTATCGAACTGGATCAGAGAAGCAGATCAAGCCCAGGCTAAACTGCTGGGAATTTGTTTCGGTCACCAGCTAATTGCTCAAGCTTTAGGGGGTAAGGTTGAGATGAGTGATAAAGGCTGGGGAATTGGGGTACGTTCATTATTAACGATTCCAGACTCGCCATTTTCTCAACCGCTGCCTAAATATTTAGATTTAATTTATAGCCACAAAGATCAGGTGGTGGAATTACCGGCAACAGCACGTAATTTTTTAAGCGATGATTTTTGTCCTCATGCAGGCTTTACCATTGGCAAGCACATTGTATCTCTCCAAGGACATCCAGAGTTCAGTGCTATATACAGCGAGCGCTTATTAAATCGCCGCGCTGAAACAATAGGTGAGCCGACGTATAGCAAGGGTATTCATTCATTACGCCTAAGCACAGATGCGAATTTTATAGGACGCTTAATTTTGGATTTTTTGCGACCTGTAGAGATTCAGCCAGTCGATGAAACGAGTGCTGACTCTTTACAGGTAGAAGATGAAACTATTCAGGCAGAATAGTTAAACTAGCCAACAATCATTTCTCGCTTTTTAAGATGACATATTGACCACTAAACTTAACCGCTGGTTTGCTTTTAGGGTCAATTTTCTTCACAAAAGTATCATTATAAATCGCTGCTTCTAAGCTAATCCTAGCTTTCCCCTTACGCTCAAAGTGATCAAACAAACTCGTGAGTTCCTCTTCACTTGGGGCATGACAGATTGCACGAATACGTCCATCAACCGGGGCTATATACTTCATACTGCCTTCGGTTACGACTTGATTACAGGCAATATTTCTCTCTTGTGTTTTCAGATAAATCATCCCCCAGCACGCCATCACTGCGGTGTTGTATAAGCTGCCACCAAAAGCGGTTTGCTTATCGTTAATATTCGGCTCTAATGGTGCGGTAAGGATTAATGTATCACCATCATAAGACTCTACGTCTAAGCCCATAAATTGAGTGATCGGAAGATGATCGATAAAAAACTTTTTAAGCTTTTCGCTGATTTGTTCTGGGCTTAAAGCGGTAGTCATAGTGAACTCCTCTATCCTAAGTATTTTATAGCAAATCAATTATTTGTTGAGCGGCATTATAAGGAGTGGTTTCATTATTTAAAACTTCATCCTGTAGTTGCGGTAGTTTTTTCTTCACCGCCGCATTCTGCTTTAATTTAAGCTCTAACATTTCATGAATAAGCTTATTTAGCCATTCACTATTCTGCCGTGCTCGCTTTTCAACGAATGAACTAATACCCGCATTAATATTTTCATTAGCCGCTTTATGGTATTCACTTACCATCTGCCAAACATCTTCAATACGTTCGTTATTTAATGCCGAGCACGTTTTTACCACGGGGGTCCAAAAGCTATTTTGCTTCATCAATTTGAACGCGTTTTTATAATGACCTAGAGTTTGATTAGCGAGACTCAAACTCTCTCCATCGGCCTTGTTAATCACTAAAGCATCGGCCAGTTCCATAATGCCACGCTTAATACCCTGTAGTTCATCACCGGCATTTGGCAGCATCAGCACCAAGAAGAAATCGACCATACCTGCGACTTCATATTCTGACTGGCCAACACCGACGGTTTCAACTAAAACCACATCGTAGCCAGCCGCTTCACATAACAGCATACTTTCACGAGTCTTTTGCGCGACCCCACCTAAAGCACCTTCACTGGGCGATGGGCGGATAAACGCATTTTCTTCACGGGATAGCATTTCCATGCGGGTTTTATCCCCGAGGATACTGCCACCACGAAGAGGAGAACTTGGGTCAACGGCCAAGACCGCAACTTTTTTACCTTGCTGAATAAGGTATTGGCCGAAAGCTTCAATAAAAGTTGATTTACCGACCCCTGGCACCCCTGAAATACCGATACGGATGCTTTTCCCCGTATCCGATAAGACTTGATTAAGAAGCTCTTGGGATTCAGCTCTGTGCTTATCGAGTTTACTTTCTATCAGCGTAATCGCCTTAGCCAATGCACGACGATTACCACGTTTTAATGCTGCCAAATCTATCATAAAGCGAGTATCTATTTGAAATATATGTTGTTAAAACAAGAATACCATAGTTTGCTAGCCTGCTAAAAATCTGGATTTTAGCGTTAGATATTAGAACTGGATTCTATGTGATTTTTTCACACAAAACCTCATCATGGGTTACACTAGAAAGATGATTGATGAAAACAAACAGAATCAGTTGCTGAAAAGCGCTATCAAACACCTTTTGAAACCCTTGATACGTTTTCTAATAAATAAACAGATTACCTTGCCTAGTTTGCTGAAAATTATTAAGTCTGCCTATGTAGAAGTTGCGGAAAAGGATTTTACTCTAGGTGAAAAGCCCCCTACCGATAGTCGAATTAATTTACTTACTGGGGTGCATCGTAAAGACGTCAAACGCTTACGGGACCTAGATCAAGAGCATAAAGCATCCGAGCGACTTTCCATTAATAGTTTAATGCTGGCTAGCTGGATGGGAGAAGAACCCTATTGCATTAAGGGTATTCCTCAGCCTTTGGCCATCAATGGTAAAAAAAGCTTCGAAGCCCTAGCGAATGAATACAGTCGCCAGAATATTCACGCCTCTAGCATTATGGAAAGTTGGTTGCAGATGGGCTGGATCAGTATCGACAAAGAGCAACTATTAACACTTAATATCGATGTCCTACAAGACAACCAATTAACTGAAGATCAGCTTTATTTCTTTGCCCAAAATCTAGCCGATCATATGGCTACCAGTACGGCTAATCTAATCAATAAAGAAAAGAACTTCGAACGCGCTGTTTTTTATAACAAACTCAGTAAATCTTCTTTATTGGTATTAAAGAAATCAGCCAAATCGCAGTCTCTGACTGTATTAAAAGATTTAAACCAACAAGCTTTGGCACTGCAAAAAGAAGATAAAAAAGCCTCAGGCCCCCACTATCGCTTTCGCCTAGGCAGCTACCTCTATACGGATTTAGATGATGAATAAAACGATAATCACGGGTTTAATATTTTTTTCGATCTGCATCAGCAATACACCGCTTTGGGCTCAGCAGAGTAATGCCCAAGGGAACATATCAGACCCAGAAGAGGATATTATTGGCGGTATCGGGGGAACAGGTATCCGCTCAATGAACCGTCCAGATATTCTAGAACGCCCCGAACAACTTGAGAGACCAGAGCTATTAGAAAGCCGAGAGGCGCTAGAGGATATATTAGAGCTGGACTCTGCTACTGACGCGATGGATAGTGTAGACATGCCAGAGAAGCCAGAGCCATCTGAGTAACTAGAAGCTAGAAAAACAGTATTAATATTTACTCGACCAAGTAAGCCCTGCAATCCAGTCAGGGCTAATTTCCTTTAAGCCTTTCCCTAAGCTTGCACCAATGCGGGTATCCGCACTCCACTTATATTGCACAAAGCTAGTAACAATATGATCTAAACGCCCTAAAGCCGTTATCCTATGATCAAATACCAGTCCTGAATACAGCTTCTTTTGCAAAGGATACATGCCACCTAGAGCATAATAAAAACTGTCATCCCTATCGCTACCCGTCGACGGCGCACTAGAGCGCCAAATGTGCCCTAGTTCTGTGAAAACAATGCCACCATAAAGGTAATGGCTTAATTCAATACTCCCTCCCCTATCACTCACCGGTAAGGTCAGTTTTTCATCTGCTGTGGCTAACTTTTGCCGAACATTGAAATCAATAAATACACTTTTCCATTGCGTTAAGTAGGACAGCTTAATAACCATATTACCTATCCCAGATTCCCCTCGATAACTCTCGATATAAGGCAATACAATTCGAGCTTTATAGCTAGCGGTTGAATATTTAAGACCAATAGAGGTGAGACCATGACTATCTTCTCCATCAAAAATACGATATTGCCCAGCGGAAAGTTTAATACTTTCTTTAGCCTGAACAGGCAATATTAAGCATCCACTGCTTATTAAAATAAATAGAAATCGTGCCACAGTTCCCCCTTAGGGAATATGTATTATGGTTTTTAATGATAACGACCGAGCTAGTGTAACTATTTTGCATAGTTAATGCTCAATATTTGACATGTGAAATTTTCCCATTATTATTAATGTCATACCCACTTACTATTCAAGGATCTAGAATGAAGAAGTTATCGCCGTTAGAAATCCTCCCGCTGTCATTCAATAAAGTAGCTATTGTAGCCCTGCTAATATCTGGCCTTAGCGCCTGCTATGAAATGGGCTCTGATTCAAAGGATAACCTTGAGGAAAAAGCGGGGGTTCAGCTAAAAGAAAATGCGACTGAAGAGGAGTTTAAACAATACCTAGTGGCCAGTTTCACTCAACGAAGAAACCCTTCTATCGAGGCAAGAACAGAGATAATAGAAAGTATCGCGGTAGCTGATGAAAGCATGGCTGATTCAAGCGAAAGTGATAACGGCACCACCCATTTCAGCGGTACCAATAATCAGGTCGTGGGGGTCGATGAAGCGGATATTTGGAAATATGATGGTGAGAACTTTTTTGTTCTTAAGCCTGCCATTTGGGATTTTCATTATGATGAACCAATAGACTGTAATACTATCGAACCAGCGCTGGGGCAAGTAGTTACGACAGTTTGCTCTCAACCTAAGCCGACTCAGGTTTCATCAGCACAATTACGCATCGTCAAAAATACCCAGGAAAATATTTCGACACTAGACTTTGACAACATTAACCCTGATGAATTGTATTTAAACGGCCAATCTTTGGTGATATTAGGTAATCGCAATAATTATAAAAATAACTGGGAAGAATATAATAACTGGCAAGACGGTCAGAATACGATAACGATTATTGATACCCAAGATAAAACGAAACCTAGTATCAAATACTCCCTTGCCCTAGATGGTTACCTAGTACAAAGCCGTCGTATTGGTAACGAAGTATTTTTAATTAGCCGTTATAGTCCGAATATTCCTGAACTGATTTATGCGCCACAAACTGATGCAGTGATTGCAGCCAATAAGCGTATTATTAACGACTTAAGTTTGAGCGATTTAATGCCTAAGATTACTATTAATGATCAACAGCATGACCTCATTGCCGATAATACCTGTTTAATTCCAGACGTTTCTGGCCCTGTTATGGGCTCTCCTAGCTTAACAATGATTACTCGTATAGACATAAATACTGCCGAATTTAGTAGCCGTTGTATGGCAGGAGAAGTTGCAGGTATTTATATGAGCGAAAACAACCTCTACGCATTCAATACCAGTTATTGGAATTTTTCTGGTGATCTAACAAAGATTCTCAACTGGAACGAAGGAAATACCCATCTCCATAAATTTGATTTAGCATCTTTTGGTTATCTAGGTTCTGCCCTTATCGAAGGTAAACTAGCCAGCCGTAATCCAAGATTACGCCTAGGTGAATTAAGCGATGGCAGCATAGCGCTGGTGACATCAAAAATATCGGAGGATGGAGACTGGCGCCTAACGGATCATCAGCTTACCGTATTAAATAACCAAGATGGCCAATTACAACATATAGCAAGCTTACCTAATGATGATCAGCCCGCTGCAATTGGCAAAGCTAATGAGCAAATTTATAGCGTGCGTTTTATGCAAAATAGAGCCTATATAGTAACGTTTGAAAAAGTCGATCCATTGTATGTGATTGACCTATCTAACCCTTCTCAGCCAAGTATTGCAGGAGAATTAGAAATCCCTGGCTATAGCGATTACTTACATCCAATTGGTAACGACCTAGTATTAGGGATCGGTAAAGATGCCATCGTGGGAGACAGTGGTACTAGCTGGTATCAAGGGGTTAAGGTGTCATTATTTGATGTAAGTGATATTCAACAACCTACTGAGCTGAACAGTATTATAATAGGTAAACGAGGATCATCTACTGCGTTGCAATATGACCTGCATAGCTTTACCGGGATTCAACAAAACGGTCAATATCGTTTTGCTTTTCCTATTAGCGTTAACGATGGCTCTGCTCAAGGGGATAGCTGGAGAGATGCTGAAAGTCAATTTTATCAGTGGTCACAAGCTGGGTTATATTTATTTGAAGTCAAAGATAAGCAATTAACTCAAGCGGGGGCTCTGATTACCGATCGTAGTTCTGATACTAATTTAGAAAATAATTACTGGTCGAGTAATCATACTCGTCGCGGATTAATTCAAGCAGATGAAGTTTATCACCTTAGTGGAGGTGCTTTATATAAGGCTCATTGGAATAGCCCTGAACAGATGAGCGAGGAGTTTTAATTCTCCTATCGATATTAAGAGCATAAATGCTTAGGCTAAATACCTAATTAAAATTAAATATAATAAGGACGTTAATATGAAACATATTTTGCACACTATTTTTGCATTTTCACTAATTGCTTGTGGAGGAAGTTCTTCTGACGATACCCAAAAATATCAAGTAGCAATGTGGGATGAATCAAGCCAAAGAGTTCAAATCATTCAGGATAATGGCAATGTACTCAATCCAAATAGCAGATACGTAACATATGATTTTACTCTCGACAGTTTATCTGCAAAAAGTAAAGAAACACTACTCACAATCGATACAATCTCATCACCTCTGACCTGTGCAGAAGATGCTGTGACATATGAATTAATCATTACGGATGAAACGGGGACGGATACATCTTATCTATCCAATAATAAAGCCTGTAATAATATTGAAGGGCTACACTTTATTGATATTGAAGAGATAACTTTATTGATAGAAAAAATATCCGAAGAGTTTATTTTTTCTGATATCGAAGAATAACAAAGTTAGTGGCTGATGCTTATTTCTCCAAGTGGAAAATACGCATCAGCCCACTACGTTCTTCTTTCGGTCATATATTATTTCTGCTGAGCTTCTTTAATCGCTTCTAAAACAGCACGAGCACTGACAGGTATTTTAGTACCAGGACCAAAAATACCTTTCACCCCAGCAGCCCATAAATGATCATAATCTTGCTTCGGAATAACACCGCCAGCCACAACAATAATGTCGTCAGCGCCTTGTGCTTTTAAAGCATCGATCAAAGCAGGGATTAATGTTTTATGCCCTGCCGCTTGCGAAGATACACCCACTACGTGAACATCGTTTTCAACCGCTTGCTTCGCCACTTCTTCTGGTGTGGAAAACATGGGGGATAAATCGATATCAAAGCCGACATCCGCAAACGCCGTCGCAATGACCTTAGCACCACGGTCGTGCCCGTCTTGACCCATCTTACATACCAGCATACGTGGACGACGACCTTGTTCTGTTTCGAACGTTTCGATGTCGGTCTTAATCGCTTGCCAATCAGCATCGTCTTCGTAGGATGCACCATACACACCCGAAATAGTACGAGCTTCAGCTTTATAACGTCCGAATTCTTCTTCCATCGCGTCTGAGATCTCACCCACGGTAGCGCGCAAACGTGCGGCATTCACACTTAAGTCTAGCAGGTTGCCTTCACCTGTTTTAGCGGAAAGAGTTATCGCGGCTAATGCGGCTTTAACCGCTGCGCTATCACGCGTCGCTTTAATTTCTGTTAAGCGTTTAATCTGAGATTCACGGACGGCAACGTTATCAACTTCAAGAATATCTAAATCATCTTCTTCTTCCAGTTGGTATTTATTCACACCGACAATGACATCTTCACCACGATCGATACGCGCTTGCTTTCTCGCCGCCGATTCTTCGATACGCAGTTTTGGCAAACCTTGCTCGATGGCTTTTGCCATGCCGCCATTTTCTTCAATTTCTTCTATCAATGCCCAAGCTTTATCAGCCATCTGCTGAGTCAGGCTTTCCATCATATAAGAGCCGCCCCAAGGATCGACGACTTGAGTGATGCCAGATTCTTCTTGCAGGATGATTTGAGTATTCCGCGCAATACGAGCAGAGAACTCTGTTGGCAGCGCCACGGCTTCATCTAATGCATTGGTATGCAGAGATTGGGTGCCACCAAAGATTGCCGCCATCGCTTCTATGGTGGTGCGCACGACATTGTTATACGGGTCTTGCTCGGTTAACGACCAGCCAGATGTTTGCGAGTGAGTACGTAGCATGGAAGATTTTGGGTTCTGTGGATTGAACTCCGACATAATGCGGTTCCACAGTAAGCGTCCGGCACGCAGCTTAGCGATCTCCATATAGAAGTTCATGCTAATGCCCCAGAAGAAGGATAGTCGTGGCGCAAAAGCATCCACTTCCAGCCCTGCATTCAGCGCCGTACGCACATATTCTCGGCCATCACTTAGAGTATAAGCTAGCTCAAGCGCGGCATCAGCACCCGCTTCTTGAATGTGATAACCCGAGATAGAGATACTGTTGTATTTTGGCATCTTGCCCGAGGTATAAGCGATGATATCACCGATGATTCTCATCGAAGGTGCCGGTGGATAAATGTAGGTATTACGCACCATGAATTCTTTTAGAATGTCATTTTGAATGGTGCCGGATAGTTTATCTTGGCTAACACCCTGCTCTTCGGCGGCGACAATGTAACTTGCAAGAATCGGTAGAACAGCACCGTTCATGGTCATAGAAACTGAGACTTTATCCAATGGAATACCATCGAATAATATTTTCATGTCTTCTACTGAGTCGATGGCAACACCAGCTTTACCAACATCCCCCGTTACCCGCGGATGATCGGAGTCGTAACCACGGTGCGTCGCTAAATCAAATGCAACGGATACGCCTTGTGCACCCGCGGCTAAGTTTTTACGATAAAAAGCATTGGACTCTTCTGCTGTAGAGAAGCCCGCATATTGGCGGATCGTCCAAGGACGTCCTGCATACATAGTCGCTTGTGGACCACGTACATAAGGCGCAAGACCCGGCATGGTATTAGCGAACTCAAGATCTTTCACATCTTCTTGAGTATAAAGCACCTTAATCGGCACCCCTTCTGGGGTATGCCATTCCATTTCTTCGGGGGTTAAGCCTTTCATTTGCTTTGTTGCTAAGGCTTGCCACTCGGCGAGGGTATATTTTTTTTCTTCGGAAGCGATTTTATTTTTTCCAGACACTTTCTTATCGGACACCTTGCTATTAGACATTAGTGCTCTCCCTCTTCATTTTGAGGCTGGTTCAGTTCAATAAGAACCCCATCGCACGACTTAGGATGAATAAAAATCACCCTACAGTTGTGAGCACCTAGCGTCGGGGCATCTGATAAAAATTGATAACCTTTTTCTTTTAAACGCTCAACGTCCGCATCAATATCATCACTGCGAAAACATAAGTGATGCAAACCTCCACCCTTTTTATCCAGATAACCTTGGATAGGCCCTTCACCGTTTAATGGGTGAACTAATTCAATACTGGTTTCTGACAACGGAAAAAATGCCGTACTGGTCTTAGCGGCCGGTACGTCTTCTTTGCCACTAAAAGAAAGACCAAAGTCTTCCATAAAACGCTTAATTGATTTCTCTAAATCTGGAACAGCAATTGCGATGTGATCTAAGGCAACTATCATAATTTCACTTCCTTATTTAGAGTTAGAAGTTGTTAAAAGAGTAATTGAGTCTAAGAATTCAGACGTCTGCGTTTCAATTCGCGCTTTAACGATTTCTGGCGATTCAATAACGGCTTTCTCATCTGGAGTAATCTTAAACAATACCTGACCCTTGCTGATAATAGCGCCATCGTCTTCAACCAATACTTTGTCGATCGTTCCAGAGAACGGTGCATTGACCTTATTAAACATCTTCATCACTTCAATGATGTATAACGGCTGGCCCGCTTCAAAATGTGAACCTAGCTCAACCAGAGCAGGCATACCCGGCGCTTCACAGGAATAGAACATTCCCCCTGTCGGCGCTAATATTTCATCACTCTTAGCCACTAAAGGCGGTACCAGTACCTTAGCCATTTGTACTTGCAGCTCTTCATCTAATAAAGACTTAGGAATATGCACACTTAAA
The DNA here is from genome assembly GCA_016765295.1 of Oleispira sp. Lineage (GTDB taxonomy): Bacteria > Pseudomonadota > Gammaproteobacteria > Pseudomonadales > Oceanobacteraceae > Oleispira. The sequence goes on along the minus strand of JAESQF010000112.1, from coordinate 6,388 downwards.
TCTTCATTCACTTTCAATTCGAAGAATTGAGTATTAATACCGATAAATGGCAACAAGGATAGAATTTCATTTCCGGCTTGATAGCCTAAATGCGCAGATTGAATGGCTACCCATTGCGCGTTATCCATGCCATCTGAAGGAGATTTTTTATTGGCTAATACTTGGCAAAGCTCAGCGTAATTAGAAATATTCAAAACCTTTTCTAATTCAGCATAAAAATCTAATGCTTGGCTTAATACTTCATGATCATGATCCCAGATCATACTGGATGCGGGGCTATCAGTATTGAAGTCCATATTTAAAAAATGGTAGGTATCAGCCAATACTTTAATTGGGTTTTCTGTCCAAGAGATTTCACCTTGAGCATTCAGAGCAAAGTTTTTTTGATTTAAGCTCAACCAGCCCGCTAAGATATGAGGCTCTTCCATTAAGCTCTCTAATGGACGTATCAGCAACAGGTGTTTACGCGCTAATACGGCCTGCAATGCTGATTTAGCATCCGTATCTTTAGCTGCTGCCAGCGATTTTTTGCAGACCTGTGAATAAGCAAAATTCAAATCTAAGTTATTGGCTTTCTGCTTTAACAACCCGACAGCCGTTAAGTAAGGAACGATGAAACCTGTCGTTGGGCGGGCGTTAATGTTATTGCCCAAGAACCAATTAACTAAACCATAATGAAATTCAAGGTTTGTCGCGAGATCTTTTCCGCTTAACTCAGTGGTACGTAAGATTTCCGATAAACGCTGGTAACTGTCCTGGCGATTCTGCCCGACGGTTAATAGCAAGGCGATATTACTATCGTACGCCCCTGCTAAGTGATACTTCATGAATACGTCAGTATCTGGATTATGTAGGCTGATCCCTTGGTCATCACGAATCTCACCTTCACGGGCATCTGACCAGTTTTCGATAATACCACCTGCATGCGGTGCCAATGCTTGGTTGGTCGCGTTTAAGCGCGCCTCTACCGAGGCGTTATTGCGCTTAATACGTTCTGGCTTAGGCAGCTTAGGACCGTGAGCCGCAAGTAATACCATAGCCTCTACTAGTGACTCTACAATAAAGAATTCAGCATCATTTTCAGGATTGATAAATTTCAATGCATAGCATAATTCTGTTACGCGGTGCTCTACCTGAATACGAGTATTCATTTCCATGAAGAAGTGCTTATCACGATCAACAATACACTCGAATGTCGATACGCTATCAAGGCCTACCGCCTCACCAAAAACTTCCGACTCCTGCTCCATCGCATGCAAGGTTTTAAGATCTTGAGTTAATACTTTTGCTTCTACATCACGGCCTGCTTTGACGGCTTCGGTTAATGCCGTTTCAAGTTCTTCTGTGGTAACTGAAACTTCTAATAATTTTTGCTCGTGCATTTGTAATGAACAATCACGACCACCAAGCGCCAAACTCCATTCACCATTACCAATCACTTGAATTTCTTGGTGGCGAGTAGTTTCGATGTTTAGTTCGATAAGAATATTCTTATTATCACCAAGGCCTGTGGCTTTAACTTCGTTTAAAATTTCTAACACTAAAGAAGGTGCTTGCTCAGCAACTTGAGAGATTTGAGCCTCTACCTTTTCATCAGAGGCGCCTTCCAGAATATTGGGGAATGGTAGAATTCGCTGACCTTTACCACCACCACCGCCAATACATTTAAGGCGAATGCGATTTTCTGGATAATCGCGGCTCATCACAATGACTTGCTCACGAATGGTTTCTTGTAATTCTTCAGTGGTATAAAGATCCACACCTTTTTTATAACCTGCGGTTAATACTACCCCCGCTTTTTCAATCAATGTCTCAGCATTATCAAAAGCAGCTTGATCGAAGGCTCCTTTACCACGCGCAAGGCCTTCTGTCTTAACTAAGGCCAATAATGATTTCTCATCCGTATATTTCTTAACAAGAATAATCGACGTCGCATTATCAATACCTGGTGTAACACTCACACCTACTTTCAATGCAGTACGTTTAGCTTCGTCTTTAAGACCCGCATCGTGAACAGTTTTAGAACAAGGGCCGATGAAATTAAGGCCAGCATCTTCCATCGCAGCAACCATAGTTTCATCTTCAGCCATAAAACCATAGCCCGTGAAAATAGAGTTATAACCATTTTCTTTGGCAATGCTAATAATCTGCTGAATACGAACATTACGTTCTTCTTTATCGGCACCGGTATAATCTGGCACACGATGAACGCGCTTAGGATCGGTTAGCTGACGTAACTCTGGTGCTAGTGCATTTTGATAGACGATGGAATCTTTTTCAGAAAGCAAAATACCGTAGTGCTCGATACCCATCTCGGCAAAAACGTCCATCGCTTCTTTACGAATAGGACCACGACAGATGATTAATGGACGCATCTCCGTGCAATCAAATTTTTGTGCCCATTCATTATTCGCCTTCGATAAACGACGGTCTTTATGGATCAATGGATTGTTTAGATAATAATCGTTGCTCATTTTCTAATCCTGTTAGCAAATATTTGCTATAAATTCTGATTTCTAAAGTTATGTCTAAGCGATAACGGTAAAACTGACTTAGATCTAATGTAACTTATGCTATTAATGAAATTCGCGCTGAACTGCATTTAAGGGTTCAGGAGTGTAATGACGTAAGTGGAAGTTCATGTTTTCACATAACACCTTACGTAAATCACTTGGCATCACAATTTGAGAAATAGAACCTAAGCTCAAGGCTTCGTTCGGATTCATTAACTCTTCTTCATAGCGTTTAACTAATATAGCTTCCTGCTCTTTCGCCCACTGCGCACTCTGCTCTTTATTTTTCAGCGCAGCACGTATTGCCCGTAATTCGGTTTTATAAACAAACTCAATACCTGCGGGCCCCATCACTGCGGCACGAGTCGAAGGCAAGGCAATTACAAAATCGGCCCCAGTCGGATAGTTGTTATAAGACGCGTATGCACCGCCAAAGGCGTTACGTATGATCAATAAGAAGCGAGGAGTACGTAAATCGATGATTGCATCCAACATTGCTCGACCAGCCTGCACGATACCTTGTGCCTCTTGGTCTTTACCCGGTAAGAAACCTGTCGTATCTTCCATGAAGATGACTGGAATGTTGTATAGATTACAGAAGCGGATAAAGCGGGCATTTTTATAGGCTGCTGAAATATCAATCTGACCAGAGGATACGGCCGAGTTATTGGCAACAAAACCGATAACATTCCCGCCCATACGACCCAGCGCCGTTATCGTATTTCGGGCACGATCAGGTTGGATTTCCATAAAGTCACCATGATCACATAACTGCTGAATCATAATCGTGACATCTAATGGTGTATTAAAACCGCTTGGACTGTTAAAGGCTTTCTTTAATAGAATATCAATATCCCAAGTGCGACGATTTTCTGGATCGGACGTTTCTTGGAATGGAGCAAACTCACTATTATTATTTGGAATGTAATTTAATAACCGCTTTACTATCTTCAACGCACTCACTTCGTCTTTAACCACAAAGTCCGTTACGCCACTTTGGCTATGCACGCCTGGACCGCCTAATTCATCAGGAGTTACGTCCTCACCCAAAACAGATTTAACAACCCCTGGGCCTGTCAGACCAAAGAAAGTATTGTTTGGCTGAATCATAAAACTACCTTGGCGTGGTAAATAAGAACCGCCGCCAGCGTTAAAGCCAAACATGCACATAATAGAAGGGACTACGCCGCTGATCTTACGCAAAGCGGTAAAAGCTTCTGCATAGCCATCAAGGCCACCGACACCCGCAGGAACATAAGCACCCGCACTGTCGTTAAGACCGACCAAAGGAATCTTGCGTTTTCCTGCAAGCTCAAATAGACGCGCTAACTTCTTACCATTAGTCGCATCCATGGACCCTGCTCGCACAGTAAAGTCATGACCATACAAAGCCACATCACGGCCGTTAATCTTTACTATTGCAGTTACAAGAGATGCGCCATCTAGATTTTTACCCCAGTTTTGGAATAGAACTGTTGGGCTTTCATCGGTTAATACTGATATACGCTCCCAAATCGTCATACGTTTTTTAGCATGCTGACGAGTAATCGCATTCACACCCGCTGCTTTCTGTGGACGCTGAATCAGCTTATAGCCTTTTTTGAGGCTTTCTTCATACAAACCTGGCTCATATGACGCTTGACCAGGAATGCTAAATTCAACTTCTTTCTCTGTATCGAAAGGATTCGTCAATGACGCTACTGGGTTGGATGCTTGCACTTTGTTTGCTTTTGTCATGCTTTAGAATTCCACCGAGATCTTCAAGATCGCTTTTATTATTAGCCTGCAGTACATAATCAGCATCTTGCTGAAAATCGTACATGATAAAATTTCATATTACTTTGAGCAGAGATCATAATAAAGAATGTCTATCTTGTGAATAGCTAGGTATTTTATATTTTATAGCTAGATATAGTAAAAACCTTGATTTACTAAGGATACAAGAGCATTTAGTAAAAAATAATTGACAATAATTCTAACATCTAATACACATATCCGCTCATGCCACTCACCAGAGATAGGTAAAAATGACACAATTGCGCTCAGTATTATTATTGTTCTTTTCGACACATACGAGATACAAAATAACTGATTAGAATTCGATCTAGTATATTTTCTTCCACTTACATTGAGTGTATGATTAATGTACAACCAATTAGTGAGCGGATCGGTATGAATACGATAAGTGCAGGCCTAGCACCTCCAATCCCCAGTAATCGCCAGAACACCAATAGTGCCCCTACAGTTCCAGCAGAGAAACCAAAAGAGGTGAATAACGATGAGTTACGCCAAGGTGTTGTCAGCGTTATTGAAACTAAACAGCAAAAAGATTTAGCCGAACACTTTGTTAAGTCAACAGTTAATGCCAATCAAAGTAATGACTCAGGCAATAATGCTGACTTAGGTGATCTTCAAGATATGGCCCAATTTGCTAGACGTGTACAAGTTGTTCAGGTTATTGATGACAATGATGGTAGTAAGATTAAAGAAGTCGCCGAAAATAGAAGGGATAAGATTGAAAACCTCTTCCGCGAGATCAATACCTCCGAGAAAGTGAGCACTGGCCAGCAGATAGATAGCCTAGCTTAAGTATCTCAACACAATTATAGCCTCGCTTTGCGGGGCTTTTTTTGCTTATATTCTGCCTGCCCTATATCTGTAAAAGAGATTCATAGTCATTATTCTAAAAACCCTAACAGGCCTGCCGTTTAACTTTTCTCCAGACGAAAAAAAACCCTAATAGGCAGACCTATTAGGGTTTTTAGAATAAGAGCTTGACGATGACCTACTCTCACATGGGGAAACACCACACTACCATCGGCGCTACTGCGTTTCACTTCTGAGTTCGGGATGGGTTCAGGTGGTTCCACAGCGCTATTGTCGTCAAGCAAGCCTTGATGCTTCATTCATGTCTTAATGTCTTCAACCTCTCTTTTTCAAGATCAGGAGACTGCACTCACTTAGCAAATAGGGTCGTACATGATTTTGCGTTATCTACTTTTAACTCTTTTACTGCAAGCTTCGTTGCAAGCGAGCTCTTTCGAACAAAAAAAATCCCTAACCAACTCTTTAATTTAAAGAATTAATTAGGGATTTTAGAATAAGAGCTTGACGATGACCTACTCTCACATGGGGAAACCCCACACTACCATCGGCGCTACTGCGTTTCACTTCTGAGTTCGGGATGGATTCAGGTGGTTCCACAGCGCTATTGTCGTCAAGCAAACCTTGATGCTTCGTTAGTGTCTTAGTGTCTACAACCAACTTTCATTGGGAGACTGCATAACTTAGCAAATAGGGTCGGATACATGATTTGGTTTTTTATCTTAGTGCTAATTCTCTGCTTTGGACTTTCGTCTTAGGCTTATATTAGATGTTATTGCTTATCAGTTTGTCTGATCTCACAACACCACCGCTTGTCTTTACGTTTAGGTATCGACGCGCAGTTTTGGTGTTATATGGTCAAGCCTCACGGGCAATTAGTACAAGTTAGCTCAACGCCTCACAACGCTTACACACCTTGCCTATCAACCAGGTAGTCTTCCTGGGCCCTTTAGGAGACTCGAAGTCTCAGAGATATCTCATCTTGAAGGGGGCTTCCCGCTTAGATGCTTTCAGCGGTTATCCTGTCCGAACGTAGCTACCCAGCAATGCCATTGGCATGACAACTGGAACACCAGCGGTTCGTCCACTCCGGTCCTCTCGTACTAGGAGCAGCTCTTCTCAAATATCTAACGCCCACGGCAGATAGGGACCGAACTGTCTCACGACGTTCTAAACCCAGCTCGCGTACCACTTTAAATGGCGAACAGCCATACCCTTGGGACCGACTTCAGCCCCAGGATGTGATGAGCCGACATCGAGGTGCCAAACAC
>JAESQF010000040.1 GCA_016765295.1 Oleispira sp. | reverse complement strand
ACCACCCTATTAGATGCTATATGCCTAGCCTTGTATCATCGAACCCCGCGTTTAAACGAACCTTCACCCGCCGATAAAGTCATGACCCGCCATACAGGTGNNTGTTTAGCCGAGGTAGAGTTTGAAGTTAAGCAAAAGCGTTACCGTGCATTTTGGGAAGTAAGGCGTGCAAGAGGTGCCCCTAACGGAAAATTACAACCGGCTAAAGTTGAACTAGCCGAAGTGTCTAATGGTAATGACAACGATGAAAGCGCCTCTGGCGATAGTGCTTTGGGCGATAAGATTATTGCAGATAAGATAAAAGACAAAGACACCCTAATAGCCAGTATTACCGGGCTAGATTTTGGTCGCTTTACAAAATCCATGTTATTGGCCCAAGGTGGCTTTGCTGCATTTTTAAATGCAGAGGCAGGTAAGCGCGCCGAGCTATTAGAGCAAATAACAGGCACTGAGATATACGGGAAAATATCAGAAAAGGTATTTGACCGCTTCAGGGAAGAAGAAACTACCTTAACGCAGTTACGCGATCGCAGCCAAAATGTGGATGTATTGGATCGCGAGGCGATTGATGAGCAAAAAGGTAAAAAGACGCAATTAGAAGCCAGCATTAAAAGTTCGCAAAAAGAATTGGCCAGTCATCAGCAAGCCATAGTCGACCTTCAAAAGCATGAAGCGGCTAAGCAACAATTCGCATCAACCAAAGCGAATACAGAACTGGCCGAGCAGTCACTTAAAGATAATACGCAAGCTCTACAAAAACTGGCAAACAGTGAACCCGCTAATAAGTTACGCCCGTTGTTCATTAGCGCGCAGCAAGCAGCGCAGACGTTAACAGAACTTGTTAAGGCTGCTGAAGCACTCAATACATCCAATAAGCTAAATACTGAACAGCTAGCCCAGTTCACGCCCAAGCAAGTAACAGAGAAAGCCGCCTTTGATGCGTTAACCATAGAAAGCAAAACTGTAAATAGCTTAATTACTGAACAAATAATTCCTTTAGATGAAAAAATTAAAGGGCTTAATACCCAGCTTGTAAGTAGCCGCACTGAAGATGCACAAATTAAGCAGCAGCTAAGTGTTTTGCAGCAAGAGCATGAAGACCTTAATAAGAGTATTCAGCAAGGCATCACTGAAAAGGCTAAGTTAGATAATTACCTACGTGATAATGCACACCATGAAAACCTGCAATCAACACTGCCCTTATGGCAATCAAAGTTTGGAGACCGGGCAAACAAAAAACAACAGATAACCGAACTTGAAAATTCGCTGCTGGGCACTCAAGCCGAAATTAAAGCATTACAAGCAACGCAGGCGCAGCAGCAACAACAAGCTTTAGCAGAAGAAGCCAAGTTGCTTGAGTGCCAGACAGCACAAACCAATAGCCAGAATACGCTAAACAGCATATTAAACGGTGAAAGCGTAGACACAGTGCAGGCCGCCTTTTATCAGCATTCAAATTTACAGACAGCCTTAACCGATTGCACACACCTATTTGAAGGCTATCAGGCAAACGCTAATAACCTGAACCTACAGCAACAACAGCTACAACAATTAGAAACCGATAAAACAACGGCAACCCGTATTGTTGATCAGTTGCGAGCCGACTACTCACAACAGAAAAAACTGATTGAACAGATTGAAAAATCGGTAAAGCTAGAACAACAAATAGTTAGCCTTAAAAGCTATCGGGACAATCTGCAACCTGAAGAGGCTTGCCCGTTATGTGGTGCAACCGATCACCCAGCCATAGAGGCTTATCAGGCAACGAGTAGCACGGGCAGTGAAAACCAGCTTGATACTGAAAAACAACAATTAGATGCTCTGAAAGAGCAAGGCTTGCAGGCTAATGCAAGGCTGGTAAAACTTGAAACACAGTGCGCCGCAATACAAACCAGTAACACCGCATTAACCAATACCCTGCAACAACNAGTAACAGGGTGGGGCATCGCATCACAGCCGTTTAACTGGAATGTGGCAATAGAGCGTGATGCCAGTGTTATACCGGCTTTATTTGAGCAAGCCCAGTCACAAAGACAAAACGCGCAAGAAAGATATCAGGCGGTTGAACAAGCCGATAAAGCTCTGAAGCATACTAGCGATTTAACGTTAAATCAGTCCCAGGTACTGCAAGGCCTTCGTAATAATCAAAGCCTACACCAAGAAAAAACAACACATTCTTTAAAACAAGAAGCTCACTATTTACAGCAATTACAAGCGTCAGAACAAGACTTTAAAAACACAGAAGATCAACTGGCTACGCAAATACAGCAACATGGCCAGCTACAGATTGATGAGAAGCTACCTAGCCTGCAAGATCAAAACCAATGGTTAGAAGCCAGGCTAACTGAAAGCCAAAACTTTCAAGAAAAAATAGCCGAACAAACCAAGCTGGCTAAGGCTATTCAACAAAATACAAACCAACATGAAAACACCACACAACAACTTGCCGATAAAAAAGCACAGGCAGACAAACTAAATAATCAACTTAGCCAGTTAGAAAGCAGCATTAAACAAGCCAGTGAAACGCGTTTTGGCTTATTTGAAAACAAAGACTGCCTTGCAGAGCGTAATCGCTTATCTGATCTTGTATTGCATCATGAAAAAACCTTAAAAGCACTAGAGCAAAAAGCGCAAGAGCTGAATACCACTGCCCATACACTACAGGCGCAGCTAACCGATAATGGCTTAGCACAAAGCACGCAGCGGGTTAAACAAAATGAAGCGCAATCACAGTGGAATACAGCCCTGCTAGATAGCCCATTTACCACCGAACAAAGCTTTAGTGACGCCTTATTAGATGATGACCAACAACAGGAATTAGCGGCACTAAAGCAATCGCTAGATGCGCAGCTGGTGAAATGTAATGCATTGCAGCAACAAGCAGCAGAGGCGTTTACGGCCGNTAAGAACTTAACCCTAAGTGATAAAAGCCAAGACCAGCTAACACAGCTTATTGAAGAGGCTAATAACCTAACCAGCACGGCAAACAAACAACTGGGCGAGATAGAGCAGCGTCTTAAAGCCGATACAGATAAACGTGAACAGCAAAAAAGCCTGTTAGCCGAAATAGAAACCCAGCAACAAAAGTACGATGACTGGAACTACCTTAAAAGCCTGATTGGCTCTTCCGATGGTAAAAAATTCCGGGTATTCGCACAGGGCCTCACGTTAGATCACCTGATACATCTAGCGAATATGCAGTTGGTACATTTGCACAGCCGTTATCAGCTAGACCGTAAAAAAGGTGAAGCACTAGAGATAGAAGTAATAGATACCTGGCAGGCCGATGCCGTTCGCGATACCAAAACATTGTCGGGTGGTGAAAGCTTCTTGGTGAGCTTGGCGTTGGCTTTAGCGTTATCTGATTTAGTGAGCCATAAAACTAAAATAGATAGCCTGTTTTTGGATGAAGGGTTTGGCACATTGGACAGAGAGACGCTGGATATTGCGCTGGATGCGCTAGATAACCTAAATGCCACAGGTAAGATGATTGGTGTGATAAGTCATGTGGAAGCGTTGAAAGAGCGTATACCGGTGCAGATTGAGATTAAGAAAATGAGTGGTTTGGGGGTGAGTAAGTTGGATAAGCAATTTAGTGTGTAGGAATAGTCAGTAGCGCATGTGAAAAGATGAAGTAGGCTAATGCCATGGGTTAGATAACCCATATCGCCAATATTTCTAGAGTATTAAAATTACTAGAGATAAAGGGTGTAAATACTGTTACCGAAGGGCAAGCCTTTGATTCCGTTAAAGTATTCCATAAAGCATTAACCGAATTGGAAGTAACGGTATTGTATGCAGAGTAANCAGGTTTACCTGNTTTAAACTTCGCAGCATCCTTCTTCTTTAAAATCACATACCTGATTAGAGAAGCCNTCAATCAAGTGACNAATATGTTCACCGGTTGGGGTGCAATCAGGTTNTGTTTGCCAGCGCAGCATCGCATCTTGCATTTGCTGATAGGTTGCTTGCATAGCCGCAATTTTCGCTGCGGTTTCTTTTAATCGAGCTTCCATGATAACCCGAACCTGAGGGCAGGGGGATTCCCCATAACTCGCTTGATCGATAATGGTTTTAATATCTGCTAAAGAATATCCTAACGACTTAGCCTGCAAGATAAAACGCAAGCGCTTAATGTCCTCGCTATGAAAACGTTTATAACCATTGTTTGGATCACGCTCAGGGTTGATTAAACCGCTACGCACATAATGGCGCACAGTATCAGCACTGATGCTCAACTGCTTGGCTAATTGAGAAACCGTTAAAGAGTTCATTGGTCGATTATTCCTTCTTATCGTTTATATTCAGCTTACAGCATAAAGCTGTGAGTAACACATGGGTCAAGGCGTTCGCCTATCACTTTTTATGGGTACTTATAACTTACTGAAATTTAACGATAATTTAGGTGATATTAGAATGGCGTTGTTAAGCGAACAGGCGCTGAAATAGATATCAAATTGACAAAAGCGAACGTTAAATATAGTGTTGACGGTATCATTAACAGGGATAGTCGTATGATTTCTAAGAAGATTTCACCACATTCGCCTTTCCCTGATATAAGGGGTTATGCGGCATCTGTTCGTATAGCACGCTGTTATGAAGCAAGGAAGATTCGATGATTCTCGAACATGCCGAAGATTTAGCTAGCTTCGTTGAAGAACTACAAGCTGAAACTGACCGAGGGTTACCGCTAGTTGGTGCAGCTTTGATAGATGATAAACTTCACAAGACATTGGAGTTTTTCTTCGTTGACGGTAAATCAACTAAAAAGTTATTAACTGAACCAAATGCCCCTTTAGGTACATTTTCTTCAAAAATTGAAGCGTGCTATTCATTAGGATTAATTGATAAATTCGAGTACCAAGAAATTGGACTAATTAGAAGAATTAGAAATGAATTTGCACATGCTAAGCATGGTTTATCTTTTGAAAGCGAGAAAATTAAAGGCCTTTGCACTAGCCTTCAATCACCTTTACCCGACGATACAGATAAGGCTAAGATTACTACGCGATTTCGTTTAGTAAATGCAATAGTTTGCATAGTTCTTCGTTTGTATTACAGGCCTGAATGGGTAGAAAAAGAAAAAAGAGAACCTAAAAGCTGGGTGCCTGACTCTCGTTGGTATAACACAAATGATAAAAAACCACCGAAAGGCGCTGGATTTATGGGGCTTGTTGCTGAGAAAGTTAATAAATAGCATCATAACAATACGCTGAAATGCGTTACGGCCAAAAAGACGGCCTCCACTGGACGTGCTAGACGCACGCCCTTTAGCTAAAGCGTTAAATATTTGAAAGATCATCTCATTGAAATTGGCTTTTATGAAGAAAAGGCAAATGGAAAGTTACATCCTTATTGGACGTGGATAGACACCGCTAATGATGTTGCGCCAATTGCTGTGGCTGAGGGTAAAGGTTTTGGTGGTGTTGGTTGTAATTTAACCTTAAGAGAAATAGTATCGCCAGCCTGGGTAAGCCATTTTGAGAAATGTGGTTGCAAGAATATTATCCAGATAGTTGAGGAATTATGCTCTTTGAACGAGCCACTCACTGGATTAAGAATAAAAGATGCATGGTTTTCTCAGTCAAAAAGCTCCTCAACTAATTGTGGTGATAAATCTTTAACGGTTGAGATATCCTGTAATCCTATAAATAAGCAACACCTCGATATAATTATTGATGAAAAGCTAGGCGGAGATAAATCCCGGGTTCTTGAGCTATTTCAAGATGAAGGCATTCTTACTGAGTTAAACTCGAATTCTAAATCTGGAGATTGGTTTCATTTTGAACCAAAAACTTATGATGGAATATATCTTATTAAAGTAGGTGGTGGGTTTGCTACCTACTACCAAGAAAGAGGCCGAACTCTGACAGATAAGTGGTTTAAGGAATTATTAGATGCAGCTACTTATTGTTTCAAAAATGAAGGTTATATTGATAAGTAAGTATTTAACAAAAGCATGTTGCATTAAGCACTGCGTGGTTTGGAGCGGTTTTCCGCTCGTACCTCGCTACAAA
>JAESQF010000111.1 GCA_016765295.1 Oleispira sp. | reverse complement strand
GGGTTACTGAGGCAATACTCATTGCTTGCCCCAAACTAAAACACTCATCCAACTTGGTAAAAATACAACCATCGATTCCCGCCGGTTTAAAATGTTCAAAATTCTCTTGTAAACAACGAGCCTGACTCGTTAGAGGCAAGGCCAATAAAGTATGTACTTTATTCCCTGCCCCTTTAAGCATAGACAATTGCACAGAAAAATGTGGATCTTGAATTGCTAAACCTGCGGTATCGATCAGAATAAATTTTTTATCACTTAATTTTTCTAACAGTGCGGATAAATCACCATTAGGCTCTAGCACCATCAACGGCACTTCCATAATACGGGCAAACGTTTTCAGTTGGTCGTGAGCCGCAATGCGGTAATTATCCATGGTAATCAAAGCGATATTGTCACTGCCATGATTCATCACATATTGTGCAGCAAGCTTGCCTATGGTGGTTGATTTTCCGGCCCCGGTTGGTCCAACAAAAGCAAAACAACCACCGGTATGCAGCATATTGTTTTCTGCTAGCGGTAAGTCTTCGGCAATAAAACGTAGACATTGAGCCCAGCCTTTTTCAATATTTTCATCATCATCATCGGGAATCGCACTGACCAGTTTATCGGCCCAAGAAGGATCGATACCAAGATCTTGGCAGCGCTGCCAAATTTGCGCTTGCTGCCAGCTTAAAGGTCTATTTGGATTCCAAGCATTACCTTGCTGGCTGACCAACCAGTTCTTTAAGTCCTTAAGTTCATCAGAAACCTTGGCTAAAAATGGCTCCGCCTCAGCACTGCTCATACTTGAGGTTTTTTGACTCATTGTTTGCTGCAACTCTTCTTCACTCTGCATAACCGCATCGAGTGCCTTAGATTGAGCAATAGTGCCTTCTTTAATTCCCATTAACGCTTCTTTTAATGCGGCGGTTGAAGAAACGTCTGCATGATCTAACTTGGGCTTCTCTTGCGAGGCTTGTGCTTGAGAGGGCTGAGCTTGACGAATCTTTCCGGTGGCTTGCTTAGCTTGCTCAAGTTCTTGCTGCAAGCTTAATTGACGATCAATCTCTTGCTGCTGTTGTTCATCAGCCATCTCTTGGTAATCAAGAGCAGCAATAACTTCTACCCCCTTACCTAAGCGTTTGTTGGATAATATAACCGCATCTGGGCCAAGCTCAGCCGAGACCATGCGCAGGGCTTGCTGCATATTTTTGGCGGTGAATCGTTTTGCTTTCATTTATTGAGCCCCCACAGTAGCCACGATAGTAATGGTTTTATTATCAGGAATTTCTTGGTACGACAGCACACTTAAATGTTCGATGGTATTACGCACAAAACGAGAAAGTACTAGGCGTAATTGAGACGATACAACCAATACCGCAGGGCGACCTGCATTCTCTTGCTCTTGTGTCGCACTCATCAATGAACGCTGAATGGAATCGGCCATGCTGGGTTCAATTACTAGAGTGTCCATATTTCCTGTCTGCTGCGCGCTTTGTTGTACAGTCTTAAGCAACAACTGTTCCAGAGCAGGGTCTAAAGTCATCACACTCAGCTCATCCGCGGTACCAAAGATGTTCTGAACGATTAAACGGGCTAAACCTGTGCGAGCAGCACCGGTTAAAGCGGCAATTTCTTGACTACGAGGTGCCATGTTCGCCAAAGACTCGGCTATGGTTCTCATATCTCGCACCGGCACATCTTCACGCAATAGTGCTTGTAATACCGATAATAATTGACTGATAGAAACCGTATTGGGCACTAGCTCTTCCGCAAGTTTAGGTGATACGTCCGTCAAGATATCCAGCATCTTTTGCACATCTTCATGGCCAATCAATTCATGAGCATGCTTATGCAATAACTGATTTAAATGAGTCGCCACCACCGTACTGGCATCGACAACCGTATAACCTAAGGTCTGAGCCTTGTCTTTTTGGCTACTTTCAATCCACATGGCCTCTAAGCCAAAAGCTGGGTCTAAGGTTTCTATTCCCTCTATTTTGCCAAATACCTGGCCAGGGTTAATCGCCATATCACGCTCGGGATAAATTTCCGCTTCTGCCAGTGTCACTCCCATCAAGGTAATACGATATTGACTGGGCATTAGATCAAGGTTGTCGCGAATGTGAACCGAAGGCATCAAAAATCCAACATCCTGAGAAAGCTTTTTACGCACCCCTTTAATTCGGGCTAACAACTGTCCACCTTGGTTCTTATCCACTAAAGGAATTAAGCGATAACCAACTTCTAAGCCAACACGATCAACCGCTTCTACATCATCCCAACCCAATTCTTTTACTTCGGCCCCAGGTAACGCTTCACCGGGTAGCGGCGGTATACCCGTATCTGTCATTCCTTTACCTGCTGAGTTGCTGCTTTGAGCCGCTTGCGCATTTTTTCCTCTAACCGGCTTGCCATTAACAAAGACACCCCCTTCATTGCGCCAATGAATAAAGTAGGCCCCCGCCCCAGATAAAAAAGCAGCAGAAAGGAAAACAAGATGAGGCATATCGGGAATAATACCCATGCAAAACAAAACGACGGCGGTAATGGCGAGTGCGCGCGGAGTAGCAAAAATTTGGCCAACAATCTGATCTCCTACATCTTTCGCATCACTGTTTCGAGTTACCATAATGGCCGTAGCAGTAGAAAGTAAGAGCGAAGGAATTTGTGCAACTAGACCGTCACCAATCGCCAAAATAGTATATTTTTGTACGGCATCGGCAAATAATAAATCGTGCTGCCCCATGCCTATGGCAAAACCCCCAACAACGTTAATCACCAGAATCAAAATACCGGCAATGGCATCACCTTTTACAAATTTACTGGCACCATCCATAGAGCCATAAAATTCAGCTTCTGCAGCAATTTCTTGGCGTCGTGCTTTGGCTTGATCTGCGTCCATTAAACCGGCATTTAAATCGGCATCAATCGCCATCTGCTTACCTGGCATCGCGTCCAAGGTGAAGCGAGCACTTACTTCTGCAACGCGGCCAGCACCCTTAGTGACCACGACAAAATTAATAATCATTAAAATCGCAAAAACTACTAGGCCCACCGCATAATTACCCCCAATCAAAACTTCGCCAAAAGCTTCAATTACCTTGCCCGCAGCATCGCCACCTTTATGGCCTTCCAGTAAAACCACACGGGTAGACGCAACGTTTAAGGCTAAACGTAATAAAGTAGCAATTAATAAAATACTGGGAAAAACAGCAAAATCTAACGGTTTAATCGCATAAACACAGATGAGAAGCACGACGATAGAAATTGCAATATTGAAGGTAAAAAAGGTATCTAATAAAAAAGGAGGTAATGGCAGGGTCATCATGCCAAGCATAATCATTAGCATTAAAGGAATGCCGAGATTACCTGTAATCAAGGTAATGGCATTGCCTCTAATCTGTTGAAATATCTGTCCGCGATCTAACGTGGCCATAAATACCCTACTGCAAAAAAATTGACGTTAATAAGTCTATTTGCAAAAAGAGTGCACACTTTGGGTTTTTTAGAAAATTAATGTGTTTTTATTGTAATTATTCAGTATTTGCATCAACTCTTAAATCTGCAGGAATGGGCATATTTGGACGATGATCTGGACTCGGACCTTGTCCTTTCGCGTGCTGGTCCACCTGAAAGATGTAGGCTAATACCTGAGCTACGGCGGTATAAAGCCCCTCGGGTATTTCATCATCAATACGAGTATGGGCATAAATCGCACGGGCCAGTGGCGGTGCTGCCATTTGCGGCACATTATTTTCTTTAGCAATTTCTCGAATTTTAAGCGCTGTTTCTTCAATGCCTTTCGCCACCACAATGGGCGCTCCGGAACCCCCGGTATATTTTAACGCCACCGCATAATGAGTGGGGTTGGTAATAACCACATCGGCATCGGGTACTGCGCCCATCATACGACGCTGCGCCGCTTCTCTCTGCACTTGGCGGATTCGCGCTTTCACCTCGGGTTTACCTTCGGTATCTTTAAATTCATCTTTGATTTCTTGTAAAGACATACGCAATTTTTTGGTATGGCTGTAAATTTGCCAGGGCACATCGATCATTGCAATGATCAAGGTTGACGCACACAGAATCACAGCAGCCCACAAAACAATTTCTGTAGAGCGCTTAATCGCAGGGCGCACTGCAGCATTCTGCAATGCCATAGCATCATTAAAATAATATTTAATGACGAAGTAAGCACAGGTACCCACCACTAACACCTTCCCCCACGCTTTAAATAGCTCCACCAAAGAATTAGCAGAAAACATGCGCTTAATACCGGCTAAAGGGCTTAATCGAGACGCTTTAGGGGCAAGGGCCTTAGTACTAAAAATCCACCCGCCGACGCCCAACGGTGATAAAAAAGCAGCGATAAGGACTAAAATAAACCAAGGAACCAATGCCGAAACTGCTTCCCACATAGACTGAGACATATGACTAAACATATAGCTGGTATCAAACAATGCGGCGCGTTCAACATCAAGATTAAAACGTGCTATGTGATAAATTTTTTCACTCATGTAAGAGCCAAAAGCAACTAGACCTAACGCTCCAAATAATAATATTGCCGTTGTATTCAACTCTTTCGAGCGAGCGGTCTGTCCATCGTCTTTCGATTTCTGGATTTTTCGCTCGGTGGGTTCCTCTGTTTTTTCTTGACTACTGTCTTCATCAGCCATATTAGGGCTCCAATAAAGTGTCTACATAAATAACGTAATAAAAATTAAGGTGTTCGAATTAACGAACGTAAAAATTCAAAAAGCGTTTCTAATAATACATGATAACTTTCGCCAACTTGGCCAATGATCAACCAGATAATCAAAAGACCCACCAGCATAGTGACAGGAAAACCTAAGGAGAAAATATTCAACTGTGGCGCAGCTCGCGTCATCACACCAAAAGCAAAGTTAACGATCAATAACGAGGTTAATGCCGGCAGTGCAATCACTAAAGCTGAAGCAAACATCCAACCGCCCCAGCGAACCATCCTGCCATATTCATCCGCGGTCCAAGCCCCGCCGCCAACAGGCATAGTATAAAAACTTTCAACCACGACTTCTATCACGATCAAATGGCCATTTAATGCCAAGAAAGTCAGACTGGTTAAAAATAGAAACCACTGACTCACCACAACCACAGAAACCCCTTGGGCGGGATCGACCGTTGTTGCAATCCCTAAACCGGTTTGCATGGCAATTAACTGACCCGCCAAGACAAAAACCTGACTTACAACTTCCACCATAAAACCTAATACAATACCAATCAGCATTTGTTCAAAAATAATTATAAAAGAGGCCAATGACATAGGGTCAACAGCCGGCATAGGCGGTAATAAGGGGGCGATAATAAAGGTGATAAATACGGATAATAAGATGCGAATTTGTCTGGGCACCAGTTTACTACCCAATAGGGGCATAACCCCTAAGCAACCCGCTATACGGGCAAAAGCATAAAAGTACTGACTAACCCAGCTGTTTAATTCTAAGGCGGTAAATTCCAACATAGTCCTAATTCACCTCAACCTACCAAAAAAGGAATATTGGTATAAATGCCTAACGTGAACTCAACGACCTTATTAACCGCCCAAGGGCCAAAGAAAATAAGGCTTAATAAGGTAATAATTAAGCGCGGTAAAAAACTTAGCGTCTGCTCATTAATTTGCGTCGCCGCTTGGAACGTCGCCACACATAAGCCAACAACAAGACTAGGGATAACCATGACAAAAACAATGGTAACAATCATAAATAGCGCTTGTGAAAATAAGTCGCCAATTTGCTCTACCCCCATACCGCCTCCCTATTCATAAGGTAATTAAATAGTTCCAAAACTATTAGCCAGAGTGCCCATAACCAAAGCCCAACCATCGATTAATACAAACAACATGATTTTAAACGGCAAAGAAATAATGATTGGTGATAACATCATCATCCCCATTGCCATTAAAATACTGGCAACCACGAGATCGATAATCAAGAAGGGGATAAATAATAAAAAACCGATTTGGAATGCTGTTTTCAATTCACTGGTAACAAAGGCAGGGATTAAAATATGCAAAGGGGTTTCGTCTGGACTGAGTAAATCTTTTCTGCCAGAAATCCTAACAAATAAATTCAAATCCGTTTCTCGCGTTTGCGCCAGCATAAATTCTTTCATCGGTCCAGAAGCACGCTCTAACGCTTCTAATGGCTTAATTGTTTCATTCAGATAAGGCTGAATTGCAATTTCATTCACTTTCTCAAAAACAGGCATCATGATAAAGGCCGTTAAGAAAATCGACATACCCAAAACTATTTGATTAGAAGGGGTTTGCTGTAAACCAAGAGCTTGGCGCAAGATCGCCATCACCACGATAATACGAGTAAATGCCGTCATCATCATAATAATGGCAGGCAATAAACTTAATAACGTCATTAACGCTAAAATTTGAATAGTGACCGTATATTCGCCACCGGTATCGGTTTGCTGAAAAGTCACCGCAGGAATGCCAAGAGCATTAATATCTGCGTAGGATAAGAGAGGGAATAATAGAAAAAGAATCGCGCCTAGAAACTTCATGCTTTATTTAGCGCCTTATTAAAAATAGCAAGAAAAGCAGGGGTTTGTTGTTCTACGTCTTGTTGTTTTATCGGTTGATCCAATACTAATAGTGTCTGAATAGATTGAGCCGTAATACCGATTAATAATTGTTGCTCACCCACTTGAATCAAAGATACTTTTTCTTTTAAGCCGATAGAAACCGTGGCCAAAGTTTGAATCATTTTACCCTGACCACCAAAAGCCCCGGCCATGCCAGACTTATTCATGCTTTGTAAGCGTTTGGCGAAATACGCCAACAGAAAAATAAAGGCGATCATTCCCGCTAGAGTAAAAACAACTCGTACCACAGAAGACATCGGATCGACTGAGGAGAGAGTTTCCTCAGCCTGCGACCACATCGGCATAAATCCAACAACAAATAAAATTGCCTGATGGATTTTTTTATTAACGCAAACGCTGAATTCTTTCACTTTGACTCACCACATCTGTTAAGCGAATACCAAATTTATCATTAACCATCACAACTTCACCATGAGCAATCAAGGTACCGTTAACGAGTACATCGAGAGGTTCACCGGCAAGTCGATCAAGCTCAACCACTGAGCCTTGGTTCAATTGCAATAAATTACGAATCGGAATTTCCGTGCGCCCGACTTCCATTGAGATGGAAACAGGAATATCTAAAATCACATCAAGCTCAGGAGATTCGGCGTCTTCTACAGGCTTACTGTCATCGGTCAGTGGATCTAGTGGCGCTGGCTGTACGGTTTCAGTTTCTTCCGTCATAGCGTCAGCCCATTCATCACCGACATTACCTGCCTCTTCTGCCGTTGGGTCTTCCGCCATCGCGGCGGCCCACTCATCTCCGACGGCTGCATCACCGTCAGCGGCATCATCAACCCCGGCAGCCACATCAGCCGCAAGATCATCAACATCGATATCTCCTACCTGACCTGCATCAGCTCCTGACTCTGCACTCGTATCAGCACTTTCAGGCACATCTGGGGTTTTCTCACTATCTGGTCCATTCTCATCTTGAGTGTCATCACTCATAATATCCCCCTAACAACGCACTAGCGTCGTTTATGATTAAGTTGTTTAACAATTTTAACGGCTAGGTTTTTATCAGAAACACCCAGCTTACCTCTAAACATCGGTACACCTTGAGCCTGTAAAGTGAAAAACTCCGGCATTTCAATAGGAATAATATCCCCAGTTTTTAAAGCCGCCACTTCTCGCAAGCTCATTTCATGGTCAACCACGGTGCCATGTATTGCCACCTTGGCATTTAAAATATCTTCTCTTAAAGATTGCTGCCAACGATCATCAACGTCATCAATATCACTTTGCATACCGGCATCAAGGGTTTCTCGAATAGGTTCAATCATCGAGTAAGGCATGGTGATATGCATATCACCACCACCACCATCGAGTTCAATATGAAAGGTGCTCACCACGACAACTTCAGAGGGACTTACAATATTGGCCATAGCCGGATTCACTTCTGATCCAACATATTCAAATTCGGCATCCAAAATGGTATGCCAGGCTTCTTTGTAATCTTTAAAGACTTGCGTCAAAACCAATTGAATAACGCGTATTTCTGTTGGGGTAAATTCACGACCTTCAATTTTTGCATGACGGCCATCACCACCAAAAAAATTATCCACTAATTTAAAGACCAACTTGGCATCTAGAATAAATAGAGAGGTTCCGCGTAATGGTCTAATTTTGACGAGATTTAAACTGGTGGGTACATACAACGTATGAACATACTCACCAAACTTCATGATTTGCACACCACCCGATGCCACATCGGCACTGCGGCGCAAGAAGTTGAACATGCTTATACGAGTATAACGGGCAAAACGTTCATTGATCATTTCCAGCGTAGGCATGCGACCGCGAACAATACGGTCATTACTGGTAATGTCATAAGCCTTAACACCCGCGGCATCAATATCTGATTCAGGCTCAACATCTACATCATCAACGCCGTGTAATAGCGCATCAATCTCGTCTTGGCTTAATAAATCCTGCACGTGATTACCCTATTGCATGACGAAGTCAGTAAATAATACTGCTTCGATTCCTTCGACATTAGACTCGCGTTTTAGTACTTCTATTAGCTGGTCTTGTAATTTAACTTTTAATTCAGTGCGCCCTTCTGGCGTTCGTAAATGCTTAAAATCCTGATCCGATAATATGCGGACAATTTCATTTCTTAGCATCGGGTTATGCAATTCAATCGCATCAACAACCCCCTGGGAACGCGTCATAATTTCGATACTGGTTTGCAAAAAACGCTGTCGGGTGCCGATATTATAATTAACGATAAACCTTGGCTTCATCTTGATATATTGTGCGGGTAGTACAACCTCAGGGACGTCTTCAACCATCTCTTCCGAATCCTCCGCGGCATCACCGTCCTCTGCGCTATCATCAGATGACATTAAAAAGAGGGTTGCCCCAACCGCAATAGCGATAACGACAAGAACACCCACAATGATAATAATGAGTTTTTTCTTGCCTCCACCTTCGGTTTCTGGATTTGCCTGATCCAACTTTAAATCTTGTTCAGCAGCCATAGTGTCATTTCTCCGATAGACATAGTCAATTTAGCAATAGGTATGCCAGCTTTTTTCGTCAAAAAAACTAGCAGGGGGTAGGATGCGCCGTCTTCGTTTAAAAACAGCGCTATAGACAGCTTAGACAAGCGATGGCGGGACTACCTAGACAAAGGTATCTAATAAATTATTATTTTTAGGAATATTAATATTTAACGTTTCCTCTGTTGCCAGAGATGAAGTGTCAGAATTTTGTTGATCTTGAGCCAATCCCTGTTCCGAATCTTGCTGCTGTCCTCCTGCCTGTTGCTCGGCTCCGGTTTGCACATCAAATTCCGTCAACTCCAATCCTTCGCTAGCCAGCATTTCACGCAAACGGTGAGCACTACTTTCTAACGCTTCTTTTACTTGTGGGTTCGATACTTGAACCTGTACTTGAGTTTGCTGATCGTCTTTGATAATCAGTTTAAGCTCTAGGCTACCCAACTCTGGGGGATCTAGATGTATGGTTACTTGCTTGATATTTTTCGCGGCATTCATGCTAATACGTTCAGATAATGCATCTCCCCAAGCTTGCTGACCCTTAGTCAGCTTTAACGTTTGATCATCTTGCTTACGCTCGCTAGTAAGTAACTTCGCGTCTACCTCTGTTTTTTCATCTTTCTCCATTGCCGTTAAATCCTGCAATGATTGCTGAATAGGATCCTCTCCCATTGCTAATGCCAAACTTATATTACTTTCGCCGGTCGCAGTAAGTTGAGGCCCTGCTAATGGAGATGCAGCTGCTGATGAAAGGGAAGATGAGAGTGATGATGAAAGTGAGCCGGGTAAAAGAGATAAGGGATCCGAATTTTTCCGAGTAGCACCGAGAAAACGATCCTCAGTTGAATTCTCATCCGAGGCTAATTCAGCTGCTGTAGAAAGCGGCTCGCGGGTAACATCTGCCGCTTTATTATTTATCGCCCCTCGAGCTTGCAAGCTTGCCAGCGCGGCAGAGCCTTGCTCAGAAATAGCGGCCATATTAGCGGGCCCAGTCGACACCGCTTGAGCCGCGTTATTTTTATTAGTCATATTAGTCGGCAGCGTGCTGCTTACTAATGACTGAGCATAAAAACCTTGCTCTTCTAATAACGTTTGCACCTTGTCATCACTTTCTGACTGAGCTTTGTTATTCGCGCTTAAAGAATCTGTTGCGGTACCCGCGTTGGCAAACGCTAATCCCCCCAGCGGCAATTCTTCGCCTGCCTCGTGCAACAGCGGCAAACTATCGACCGCCGCCGCGGTCACGTTCAGCGCCTCGACCATAGGTCCATTGCTAGACAGAGCAGCGGTTAAAAGACTAGCGCTTCTGGGCGCTGTGGTGCCAGCGCTCGCAGCTAACGTTGAATCGGGTAAATAGCCCGCGAGTAGGCTATCAAAGCCTGAAGCCGCGGGCTTTTCACCATCCCCTAACGTCGTCAGTGAATTGTCTGTTGATAAGCCCAAGCTCATAAAGAGCTGCATTAAACCTTGCTGCGTTGGTTGGGTTTCCATAGTACCTCCCATTAATCTTATGTATATAAGAGCAAAGGGTGGGCCAACTATCCGTTGGCTATGGAATTAAAGATAACAGAATAGATTTGACGTTTTGATATTCACTATCAATCGCCGTGATCAAAGAAGGGATACTTTCAAGTACGTCTATACGCGCTTGTTCTTCTAACTTAAAACATAAGTCTGCCAGAGGTAGCGCTGAAATATTGCCTGAAGCCCCTTTAAAACTATGAGAAATGTCTCGTAGCGCAGTACAATCTTGTTGCTCTAGAGCTCGCTGTAAAGCGGTAATCCTAGGGTCTGAATCATCAATATAGACCTGAATTAACTCGGGGAATTCATCCTCCATGATCTCTTCAAGCATCGATAGTGCTTCGATATCAAAATGTGACGCTTTATCCAAACCTACCTCCCAGTAATTTCTAGTTAGTTATTATTAATTTATTACTAGGGCCAGTGTATCTCTGCGGTCACTTTATTACCACAGCCGAAATATTCTAAAGAGTGACATAATGAATAAATTAACGGTATGCCACGACCGCTATACTTCTTTTGTGACTCATTTGGCACTTTTAAAAATTTATCTGGGTAATCAAATCCTTCGCCACTGTCTTCGACACTGAGAGAAAATATACCCGAGCGTCCACCCGCTGAATTATGCTTCATCCTTACCTTGATAAAACCGTCTTGTAAATTATCTAACTGCTGCTGGCGTAATGAATAATATTGAGCAAATCCCGCGGGAGTCGACTTTAGCGATGAATCCAACTTTAGAATGCCATGCTCTAAACCGTTAGAGAAAAGTTCAGCAACCACGGTAAATAACTGCCCTCCCATCACTCTTAATGCAGGAACTTCCATCATAATATGCATAAGCAACGGTAATGGATTGAAATGTTTCAATGAATCAACCCCTAATTCATATTCTAATGACCAATCACTAGGTCCGGTAATTGTCCCCTGCTCCATTACTTGCTCAGAGTCTTCTAATTCACTTTCATCGACCATTTTAAGCTCAATAATGGTGGTATCATCATCACGCTCAGACTCACCGACAAACTCATTCACTTGTTCTTTCACTGTTTCAAATAATGCATCTGGGGCTAAACTACCATTGAATATTGACAGTAAACGCTCTTCGCCAAACATATCGCTGTCTGCGTTGCGAGCTTCAATAATGCCATCCGACCACATAAACAAGCGATCGCCCATTGCCATGGAGTGATCGCTCATTTCGTCGTCAAATTGTTCACTGCTTAATACCCCAAGAGGTAAGTGATGTGAACGAATTGATTCTAGCTTACGCCCTTCATCCGTTAATAAATAACTATCTGGAACCCCCCCCATCCACACACTGATACTGCGCTTGGTAAAACTTAAATCGACGACTGCAGCACAGCAAAAAAAACCGATTGGCAGAATACTTTTCAATTTCAAATTTATTTCACGTAAAATATCTCGTATGTCGAAGCCCTTCGCGGTCATCCCATAGAATATTTCCGCCATTGGCATTGCGCCGATCGCCGCGGGTAAACCATGACCGGTGAAATCCCCAAGAAAAACGTGCATACCGCCGGAAGGCTTACGAGCCGCGAGTAATACATCGCCATTAAAAACAGCCAAAGGAGATAACATATATTTTATATTGGTGGCATTGAGACAACCCGAATGGGCAACATTATCAAATACAGCTTTGGCGACATGCTGTTCATGTAACATGTGCTGATTATTTTCAGCAATCGTATCGCGCTGTTTCTGTAAAGTAGCATGCATCATTCGCATGCGACCAAAAGCATCGATTTTGGCTTTAAGAATAATATGGTTATAGGGTTTTGAGAGAAAATCATCACCAGACACTAAACAGTCTGCCAGACTTTGCGCATCAATTAAGGAGGTTAAGAAAATAATGGGAACGAGGTCTTCACCCGCTAATTGCTTGATCTCTTTTGCTGCTTCCTTGCCATCCAGCTCAGGCATCAATACATCCATAAGGATGATATCCGGAGACTCTTTTACATAGCAATCTATTGCCAGCTTGCCATTTTCTGCTTCAATAACTTCGTGCCCTTGCCTTCTGATAATCTTACTTAATAATAACCGATCCGAAGCATTATCATCAGCAATCAATATTTTCATGCTAGCCATCCAATGGTTCTGTTACTGGGTTCGATTATTGGGCTCTACTATTGAATTGTAAAAAGCTGTTCGAAATTAGAAATCGTTAATATTTTTTTAACATCCGAGTTGCATTTTACAATTTTAATATTTGCGTCATCACCACCGGCGTGATCGCGTAATAATAACAACATACCCAATGCCGAACTGTCTAGGTAAGAGGTATTACCTAAATCAACGACATACACATTGACCTCACTAGAAATACTTTCATACGCATCACGAAATTCTTGATGTGCACTAAAGTCGAAACGACCATCTATTTTAATGGTCAACTCTTTATTATTACTATCGATACTAGACTGAACACCCATTTGCTATCTCTCCTTGTGCCTTTAATATAACCTTCTTATAACCTTAGCCTAAATTCAGCATTAGCCTAGTGCATAAATCTTTCATTTCTGCTGAGCAGCTTTCAACATTTTTCCGGGTATTTTCTGCAAGGGCAAAACTTCATCCACAGCCCCTATATTAAACGCCGCTTGCGGCATCCCCCAAACAACAGAAGTTGCTTCGTCTTGGGCATACGTTATCGCCCCAGCTTGCTTCAGCCTTAACATAGCATTAGCACCATCTGCCCCCATTCCCGTTAGCATTACGGCAACAACCTTAGAGCCATATGATGCCAAGATAGAATCAAACATCACCTCAACGGCGGGACGATGGCGGTTAACCTTTTCTGTCTGAATAAGGCGGCAAACTTTTTTACTACCGGATGTCGCTATGGTTAGATGAAAATCACCTGGGGCGATATAAACGCAACCTGGTCGAATAATCATACCTTCTTGCGCTTCAAAAACTTCCATCGCTAATACCCGATCTAAACGTTCGGCAAAGGAAGTACTGAATACTTTAGGAATATGTTGAGTAATGAGTATGGGGGGGCAATTTGCGGGAACCGATGTTAATAGCTCTTTAATCGCTTCCGTCCCTCCCGTAGACGACCCGACAGCAATAACCCTAGAAAAGTTAACATCCTTAGCAATACTTGTTTGTGTAACTTTATTTTGTTCAAAAGGCCTTACCCTAGCGGTTGCAGCCATACGAACTTTATCGACTAAATCATCGGCGAAAATACGCAACTTAGTTGCCGTTTTAGCCTTAGGCTTACAAATATAATCAACCGCACCGAGTTCGAGTGCTTCCAGTGTTTCTGGCGCACCCCGCTCAGTGAGTGTCGATACCATAATCACCCGCATCGGCCGCAGACGCATTAGGTTTTGCAAAAACTGCAGCCCCGTCATCTTAGGCATTTCTATATCGAGCGTTAAAACATCAGGGGATAATTGTTTTATTTTTTCTCTGGCAATAAAGGGATCTGCAGCGGTGCCCACAACCTCGATATCATCGCGACTGTTTAATATTTCAGTCAACATTTGTCGAATCAAAGCAGAGTCATCAATTACCAATACACGTATTTTAGCCATATAGTTTCCTAAAATAACTCAACATTATCAGCACTAGGCTTAGACTGATTATCCACAGAAACATACTTTTCGTATGCTAACTCACGACGAATAATCGTATCGTTTTTAACATCTTTAATACGTCTCAACTTCACGTTGCCCGTATCAGGAAAGTACAATACCTTGCGCGCAAATACATCGCCAACATCGCTGGCTTCAATTTTCAATTGCTCATCGGATAAATATTTGTAAACAAATAAAATATTTTTTTGACCGATATCCGTCATTTTCGCCATCATCTGGCCACCGCCAAATATTTTAACCTCAAAGTTTTTCTTTTCCCCACCGCGTTTTAAAATAGCGTTAATAAGATATTCCATCGCCCAGTTACCATAGCGCGAGGCCGACGTGGCAGGGTTATCTCCCCAACGTTCACTGGAAAATTCACTATCTTGCGGTAGCATAAAATGATTCATACCGCCGATGCCTTTGTTTTTATCGCGAATACACACTGAAATGCATGAGCCTAATACCGTCGAAATCATTTCGCCATGAGTCGACACATACAGTTCACCGGGTAATATTTTAGCCGACCATACCTGGTGCACCTTGTCCCAATAACGATTTACATGTTCAAACTCATGGCTTAAGGGCGGCTGTAGGTGTGGAGGCAAATGGCTTGGCAATGCTGCCATTAGCGTATTTTCCTATAAACAGTATTGCCCATATTTTCAAAGCGATCACTAATACCGTGTAAACTTTCCGAGTGGCCAATAAATAAATAGCCCCCAACTTCTAACAAATCAGCATAGCGGTCAAACAAAACTTTCTGTGTGGGCTTATCAAAATATATGACAACATTGCGACAAAATATAAAATCAAAGGGCCCGGTCATGGGCCACGTTTCTAATAAATTAAGGCGTTTAAAATGAATAAACTGCCTTACCTTATCTTTAACTTTTACATCTTTACCATCCCCCCCCCGTTGAAAGTAATTTTTTATGGTTCTCTCTTCTAAACCATCCACTTCGGTTGCTGAATAGACAGCCTCACGTGCGGTCTCTAGCACTTCAGAATCTAGATCCGTCGCTAACAGTTTCACATCCCAATCGGAGGGAATACCAGACTTTAATAATGTCATCGAAATTGAATACGGCTCCATGCCTTTCGAACAGCCCGCTGACCATATTCGTAGCCGTTTGGTCGCACTGTTTTTTCTTTTCAACTCTCTTAATACGGTTTTCTGCAGGTATTCAAAATGATGATTTTCACGAAAAAAAGACGTTAGATTGGTGGTTATCACATTAATAAAATTTGATAACTCCTCATCTATATTGGCTTCTAAATAATCTAAATAGCTCGAGAAATCAATTAGATTCAATTTACGCACCCGGCGGGCAATGCGACCATAAACCATATCCTGTTTATGGTCGCCCAAGACAATCCCGGTATAGTGCCCTGCCAAAGCTGAAATCCGCTGAAAATCCTCATGGCTCATGGGGAATTCCTTTTCCTCAAAATCCATTTCCGTTTCCATTTTCATTTTCATTTCGGCAATCGACATTATCAGCCCTTAAAACTCTTGCCATTCGTCGTCAGCAGAATTACTCATCTTGGCACCCTTGCCTTGATGAGCAATACTTCTTGCGGGCGCCGCCATCGGTGCTGGGCTATTAACATAGCCTGCAGACATGTTGCTGGCGGAATCACTTAAGGTAAAGAAGTCCATCAGCGTCATCATGCCCCTCGATTGCTCTGCCATCGCTTCACCCGCGGAGGTGGCTTCTTCTACGAGAGCGGCGTTTTGCTGGGTCATCTCATCCATTTGCGCAATGGCACTGTTCACTTGCTCAATACCCGAGGACTGCTCTTGCGCGGCGACACTGATCTCTTCAATCATATCGGTTACGCGCTTCACTGAAGATACGATGCTTTCTAACGTCTTACCCGATTCATTCACCAGGTTAGTACCGGCGTTTACTTTCTCAACACTGTCGCGAATGAGATCTTTAATCTCTTTCGCTGCCCCGGCGCTGCGCTGCGCGAGGTTACGAACTTCGCCCGCAACCACCGCAAAGCCTCGACCCTGTTCACCGGCTCGCGCTGCTTCAACGGCGGCGTTTAAGGCCAATAGGTTGGTCTGGAAAGCAATCTCATCGATGACGCCAATAATATCGGCAATCTTATTACTCGCTTGGTTAATCTCTTCCATCGCAGTTACGGCTCGACTAACCACCTCACCCCCTTGTGCTGCTTGCTCACTCGCCGATGCGGCCANCTCATTNGCATGGGTCGAGTTTTCACTGGTNTGNTTAACCGCACTGGTCATCTCTTCCATACTGGAAGCGGTTTCTTCAAGATTCGCCGCCTGCGACTCGGTACGCTTGCTCAAATCAGCATTACCTTGAGCAATTTCATTGGCACCGGTTGATACCGCCGACGCGGACTCACGAATATTGGTAATAATTTCCGTTAGCTTAGCGACGGTAGCGTTGGAATCTTGCTTTAACTTACCAAACGAACCTTGATACTCAGCGGTGATCGTTTCCGTTAAGCGACCATGGGCAAGCGCATCCAGCACCCTCGCGGTATCGGTCACTACGTCATCGGCAATACCCACCAGATTATTCAGACCCGTTGCCAATTTCAAGAAGAAGCCGTCTTTACCCTCCATATTTAAACGTTGGGATAAGTCCCCTCTCGTAGCGGCCTGNACCAGATCATCCACTTCTTTCTCAACCGCCACTTCGTCTGTGCGATCCATCCATTCAACCACCGCCCCTAAACGCTCACCGTCTTCATTTTCAATAGGGTTAGCAATTAGGCCAAAGGTACGACCCCCCACCATAATCTCCGTTTTATAAGTGCCGCGCATATTCGCCACNAGATTACGTTGATGAGAAGGGTTTTTATGGAAGACATCAATGTTTTGACCAATCAGCTTATTGGCATCAAAGTTGGGNAGATCCTTACGAATATCCCCTTGGGCATTNCTCATCATGCCTTGCACTGCGGCGTTCATATAGATGATATTGAAATCATTATCGGCAATCATGGTATTACCCGTTACCGAATCTANNGCCTGTTTAACCCGAGCATTAGAATTAGCAAGGNCTAGNTCNATTGCTTNTTGTTTTAACGCTTCCGTTTTATCCGTCCACTCAACCGCGGTTCCTAAACGCTCGCCGTCATTGAATACTGGGGTAGCAATTAAACCAAAGGTACGTGGACCGACCTGGATATCCGTTTTATACACCTCAGANAACTTAGCCAGCATGCCACGCTGATGGGCNGGATTTTTATGGAACTGATCAATGTTAGCACCAATTANNTTACGNGCATCAAAGCTNGGNAACTCAGCNTTTAGATCACTTTCCGCATTCANCATCATCTGTTGCACAGCATCATTCATATAGACNATATCGAGNTTTGGATCCGCCATCATNACGTTGGTATTACACACATCTAACGCTTTACGNATTCGAATATTTTCTTGTGAANNNCGCAGTTCTTCTNCTTCNANCNCNAGCGCTTCGGTTTTATCGANCCANTCAACNACNGTNCCTAANCGTTGACCNTCTTCGAATACCGGTGTGGCGATTAAACCAAAGGTGCGTACGCCGACTTCAATACTCGTTTTATACACACTGGCNAGTTTTTCTAACATGCCACGCTGGTGTGATGGGTCTTTATGGAANACNTCNACATTNANCCCCATTAACTGCTGAGCATTGAAGTTCGGCAGCGCCACTTTTAAATCCTTCTCNGCGGTTTGCATCATTCCTTTCACGGCTTCGTTCATATAAATGATATNNAGNTNTTCATTCGCCATCATCACATTGGTATTACACACNTCTAATGCNNTGCGNATNCGGNTATTTTCTTGTGAAATTNNNNGCTCTTNTNNCTCNNGCGCCAGNGCCTCTGTTTNATCGATCCATTCAACNACTGTGCCTAANCGNTTATCGTCTTCAAATACNGGGGTNGCGATTAAACCAAAGGTGCGTNCGCCAACNTCAATACTCTGTTTTATANACACTGGCTAATTTTTCTAACATACCGCGCTGGTGTGATGGGTCTTTATGGAANACATCCACATTNACCCCCATCAACTTACTCGCATTGAAATTAGGCAANNCNNCTTTCANATCCGCTTCGGCAGNGGCCATCATATCCTTTACCGCACTGTTCATATAAACGATATNAAGNTCTNCATNCGCCATCATCACATTGGTATTNCAGACATCAAGNGCCATACGAATACGGGTATTTTCTTGTGCTATTTCNTNCTCTTCTTNCTCGCGCGCCAGAGCCGCTGTTTTATCNATCCATTCAACNACTGTGCCTAANCGNTNACCGTCNTCAAATACNGGNGTAGCGATTAAACCAAAGGTGCGTNCGCCAACTTCAATACTCTGTTTTATANACACTGGCTAATNNNTNTAACATNCCNCGCTGGTGTGATGGNTCTTTATGGAAGACATCNACATTNACCCCCATCAACTNANNCGCATTGAAATTNGGNAANNCAACTTTCAAATCGGCTTCGGCAATCGCCATCATCTCTTTTACTGCATCATTCATATAAATGATATTAAGGTTTTCATTGGCCATCATCACATTGGTATTGCAGGCATCAAGAGCCATACGAATACGGGTATTTTCTTTGGCGGCTTGCTGATCTTCGTGCTCTTTGGCTAGCTCATCGGTTTTATCTTCCCACTCAACTACCGTACCTAAACGTAAATTCTGCTCGGAGAAAATAGGCGTAGCAATTAAACTAAAGGTGCGCCCCCCCACAACAATCTGTGCTTTATAAGTATCACGCAGATTGGCGACCATCCCTTGCTGATGCGCAGGGTTCTTATGGAATACATCCATATTGGTACCAATCAAGCTGGCAGCGTTGAAATTGGGCAATTCAGATTTTATTGCCGCTTCGGCATTTTGCATCATACTCATAACGGATTTATTGGTATAAGCAATTTCATTATTAATATCTGCGAGCATCACATTGGCATTACACACATCCAGTGCTTTCATTAAGCGCTCAGTTTCAATTGAACCGGTGCCTTTACCTGAGCCGCTTTGTCTCGATAGCTGTAGCCAGCCTAAAATCACCGATAAAGCCAGGCCGACCACCGCAACGACGATCGACAAACCGACATTGGCCGCTGTCATCGCTAGATAAACTAATGCTAGCGCTGCAGGAATAACCGTTAAAGTGGGAGTTTTCCAATGTGTTAAACTTTGCTCTTCAGACATGATACTCATCCTATTTGTTATCAAGTTCGCACGTTCTAATAATGTTACTGCTTATTCATTTCTCATCAGTTTTCTTATCTGTTTTCTTATCAGTTTCTTTATCGGCTGCTGATTCTTTCTCTGAATCTTTTTCTGAATCTTCTGCTAATTCGTCCGCTAAATGCAGCACTTTTTTATCAATGGTTAACAGTCGTTTAACATCCAACAGAATGATCATAGTGTCATCAACTGAGACCAAACTTCGAATAAACTCAGTATTTAAATCTTCAATTAAGTCAGGACTATTGCGGGTATCCGAATCACTAATTGAATGCACATCGGATACCGCATCCACTACGATTCCCATCACTCGTTCACCACGTTCGGTTTCAACCTTTAAAATAATCACCACAGTTACTGGGCTATATTCTACTTTTTCAAGATTGAAGCGACTGCGTAAATCCATGATCGGAACGATCGTCCCTCGAAGATTAATGACACCTTTAATATAATCCGGAGCATTGGGTACAACGGTCGTCGGTTCCCAACCTCGAATCTCTTGCACTGCAAGAATATCTACGCCGTATTCTTCACCCGACATAATAAAGGTTAGATACTGTTGCTCATCGTCCGATTTTACTCCGGCGACAGTATCTTTATTTGATTGAGCTGCACTTGTCATAAATTACTCCTTTAAGCAGCTTGAGTTTGATCATCAGTATTTTTTTCAAGCGGTTTAATATTTAATCCCGAAACATCTACAATTAATGCCACCGTACCATCACCTAAAATAGTAGCGCCGGAAATTGAATCAACTTTTTCATAATTTTCTTCGAGACTTTTAATCACTACTTGCTGTTGACCTAATAATTCATCAACAACAATGCCAACCTTTTCATTATCGCCTTCAACGACCACCAGCATAGCGCCCTCTAAATCTTTCTCTTCGGCGCCGTTATTAAAAATATCTTGCAGACAAAGAATAGGAATATAATCATTACGCAGCTGCATCACATATTGATTGCCGGTGATGTTATTGAGCATGCTTTTTTCCAACTGTATTGACTCAACAATGGATACCAGTGGGAAGATATACACTTCGTTCCCCACTTTAACCAATTGGCCATCGAGAATGGCGAGGGTAAGAGGCAAGCGAATAGAAAAAGTCGATCCTTCCCCTGGCTTAGACGTCACTTCGATAGAACCATTAAGCTCGGCAATGTTACGACGAACAACGTCCATGCCGACACCACGACCCGAGACATCACTGACCACATCGGCGGTTGAAAACCCCGCGCGGAAAATTAAATCGTGAATTTGTGTATCTGATAATGTTTCATCTTCACCGACTAAACCTTGTTCTACTGCTTTTTGTCTAATTCTTTCTTTATTCAGTCCCGCGCCATCGTCCTTCACTTCGATGACGATGTTACCGCCATGATGAAAAGCATTCAGAGTAATGGTACCGAAACTGGACTTGCCATTAGCGATACGTTCTTCTGCACTTTCTAGGCCGTGATCTAAGGAATTACGCACTAGGTGAACAAGGGGATCACCTATTTTTTCCATGACCGTTTTATCCAGTTCGGTATTTTCGCCGATCATGACGAGCTCAACTTCTTTATCCAGTTGCTTACTTAAATCACGCACTAAACGTGGAAAACGGCTGAAGGCAAAGCTAATCGGCAGCATGCGAATTTTCATCACACTTTCTTGCAGCTCACGGGTATTTTGCTCAAGTTGCTGAAGCCCTTCCTGCAGGCGCTGAACTCGATCCATATCAAATTCTTGACCCAGTTGGCCGAGCATGGATTGAGTAATCACCAGCTCACCGACCATATTAATTAAGCCGTCGATTTTATCGATGGAAACACGAATCGATGTATTTTCTACCGCTTTGGCTTTGGGTTTTGCTTTGGCTGTCGATTTGTCTTGCGGGGCGGCTTTAGCAACCGGTGTTTCTTCGGTTACGACCGCTGCAACCGGTGCTTCGACATTCGTTACTACTACCGTTTCAATAGCTGTTTCAACAGCAGCAGCGTCGACTGGGGGTTCAGCTGATAGAGAAACCGCCTCAGACAAGCGCTGATAGCGGATATCGCAATCATCAACCACCCACTCAAAGATCTCTTCCATATCAGACAGCTCAAGAGCCGCATGAACATAGATCGTCCAAGACATGTAGCACATCTCTGGGTGCATTTTAGAAAAGTCGGGTAGCTTTTCTAAATGGGCAATAACCTCGAAACTGCCACCCTGCTCTGCTTCTGCTAATTCTTGCAGTTCACGAAACATACGGTAAGGTTCATTACCGGTACATAACACATCGTCACAGGGAACAAACTCGATTTTCCAGCCTTTCGCAGCCGAATCGTCTGACTCGCTGCTGATTTCATTTTCAGTGGTGCTATTTGAAGAGCTGCTTTCCGTGCTGGCGTCACCACCGGCTAAAATAATTTCAAACTTCGCCTTGAGATCATCTGCTTGCGCCATATCGGGCTCAGAGCCCCCTTGCAAGTCGCTCATCAAGCCACGTAAGCAGTCGACACATTGTAAAAATAAATCAACATGATCTCGCTCGATATCACGATCGCCACTGCGTATTTCATCCAACAAGGTCTCAAGTACATGAGTGAAGCCTGATACCTGCATAAAGCCAAAAGTACCGGCCCCACCTTTTATCGAATGCGCGGCACGGAAAATGGTATTAATAATTTCCGAGTCGATCTCAGATAAATCCAATGCTAATAAATTGGACTCCATAATATCTAAGCCTTCGAAACTTTCTTCGAAAAAAACCTGATGAAATTGCGAGAGATCGATGCTCATAATAGTTAGCCCAAAACTTTTTTAATGGTATTTAGTAACTGTTCTGGATTAAATGGTTTTACAATCCAGCCTGTGGCACCGGCCTTTTTGCCGGCCATTTTCTTATCCCCAGCGGATTCTGTGGTTAGCATCAGCACCGGGACAAATTTATAGTCACTCAGCTTGCGCAGCTCGGTAACCAATTCAATACCATCCATCACTGGCATATTCACATCAGACAATACCAGGTCAAATTTTTTGGTCTTTGCAATGTTAAGCGCTTCACTGCCATCACATGCTTCCTCCACATCATAGCCCGCACCTTTTAAGGTGAAGGTGACCATTTGTCGCATCGATGCTGAATCGTCTACCGCCAAAATGGTGGCCATTGGCATACTCCTTCGTTACTACTGCGTAATATGTTGTGTTAATTCTAGCGACTCGGTTAGCCCTAAGAGCTTAGCCACGTTGAGAATAGCGGGGGAAGGCTTAATCCATTTAACGGTAAAGCCTTGCTGTTTTGACGTGCGAAGTAAATTGACAATTAATTGAAGTGTCGCGGTATCACACTGCTGAACTCGATCGGCTATTAATTCAATATGATCGTTCTCTAATACAGCGGACTCTAGCTGGCTATGTAAGCTTTCGACGTGTTCGATGGTCATACGCTCACCACATTCAATCTGCTTTCCTTCTGCCATGTCATTCCATTCCTATTTCCATTTATTCTAAGGATAGACGGCAATTCAAAAGCTGCGAATTCAGATTGGAAAATTAAGCGAGTCGGCTGATATATATTTTCTTAAGGGGAGATTTCAAAGTATTTAAACTAAAAATTGGCGAGTTTTCTCTAACTTACACCTTGTATCTTATTGATATTGAGCTAGAGCTGTCGATTTCTAGCACTGCGGGCAGCGAATTCATCCATCAACTTTTGATCTTGTTTTTCTGCAATGGCTGAAAGT
Organism: Oleispira sp.; assembly: GCA_016765295.1. Lineage (GTDB taxonomy): Bacteria > Pseudomonadota > Gammaproteobacteria > Pseudomonadales > Oceanobacteraceae > Oleispira. The sequence continues at coordinate 56,990 of JAESQF010000111.1, read as the reverse complement.
TGCAAATTAAGTTTCTCGATCAACTTACGTAACGCTTCTGCTTTCGACCTAGCTTGCAGATATACCCGCTGAGCACCGTCTGCTTGCTGCTGAACTAGGTTAATTTGGTTTTGTTGATGGCCACTGGCATTTTTAATTTGTTCGATAAAAGCAATGGTATTTTGTATTTGCCCACCACTGATCGCAACGGCTTGTTGAGTGGTTAAACTACTTCGATATTCCGTCATATATTGTTCTAATTGTGTCAGCTTTTCTTGCTCTTGCACTAACCGCTGTTGATATTGCCCCCAGGTTTGCAGGTCTTTTTGTTCTTTTTCTGCCGCCATCGCTAATACAAACTGTAAGCGTTTAACTCTTTGCTTGCTCATTGCTCATCCATCATTTATTTACTGAGCGGGTTTTTAGTATCCGCTGCGGGCACGTCGGGTAAAATAGCATTTAGCTGCTCAAGACTTTCATCCATTTTGCAGCACTCATTAAGTTCTTGTTGCAAAAATTTTTGAATCATAGGCATTCGGTTAAGTGCCAAATCTAGCGTGGGATCTGATCCTGCTTGATAAGCGCCGACACTGACAAGGTCTTTATTTTCTTGGAAATGAGCATACAACTGACGCAACTTTTGTGCCTTACGTAGCCACTCTGGGGGCACTATTTGCGGCATCGCTCGGCTAATAGACGCTTCGATATCAATGGCAGGATAATGCCCTTCATCGGCGAGTTTACGAGATAATACGATGTGACCATCGAGAATAGCCCGACTGGCATCTGCCACTGGGTCTTGTAGATCATCGCCTTCACTTAATACCGTATAAAAAGCGGTAATTGAACCACCACCGGCTTCGCCATTACCTGCTCGCTCAACCAGCTTGGGGATTTTTGTAAATACCGAGGGTGGATAGCCTTTGGTCGCAGGAGGCTCACCCACCGCTAACGCAATTTCTCGTTGTGCTTGGGCATAACGGGTTAATGAATCCATTAACATCAATACATTTTTGCCTTGCTTGCGATAATACTCTGCTACTGCGGTGCAATACATCGCGGCTCTTAAGCGCATTAACGGCGCGTCATCTGCAGGAGAGGCGATGACCACCGAACGCTTCATGCCTTCTTCCCCTAAAATCTCATCAATAAATTCTTTTACTTCTCGTCCACGCTCACCAATCAAACCGACGACCGTAATATCGGCCTCAGTAAAGCGCGTCATCATGCCCAATAGCATACTTTTACCCACACCACTGCCGGCAAATAAACCTATGCGTTGACCGCGACCGACGGTTAACAAGGCATTGATCGAACGTAAACCCACATCTAAAGTCGTTCTAATAGGGTCACGATGCAGCGGATTAATTTGCTCACCTTGCAAGGAGCCTTGCTCGCCATGTATCGGACCTTTACCATCAAGTGGTCGGCCAATGCCATCAACAACTCGGCCTAATAACTGGAAACCGACAGGCACACCATCAGAGCCCATGTGTGGGCTGACTTTAGCCCCAGATTGCAGGCCATCTACTTGTTCAATGGGCATTAAAAAAATACGGCTACCATCAAAGCCAATCACTTCCGCTTCTATATCGCTCGCATCTTGGCGTTCGACCATGCAGCGATCGCCAACTTTAACGATTAGGCCTTCTGCCTCTAAAGTTAACCCGACCATACGAATGAGTTTTCCACAGGCTTTCTTTTGCAGAGATAATTTATCGAAGTCGATGGCTTTTAACTGTTCACTTAAACTCATAGCGACGGGTCTTCTTGAGTTTGGTCTTCTTGAGTTTGGTCATCTTGCAGACCACGATCACCTTCTTCGACCTTATCAACAGCTTCTGAATCTGCTTCAACTTCTGCTTTAACTTCTGCTTCAACTTCTGCTTCAACTTCTGCTTCAACTTCTGCTTCAGTTTCTGCTTCAGCTATTTCTGGCTCAACAGCTTCTAATTCAGTATTTTCTGACTGTTCATCTACCTGCTCATCTACCTGCTCACCTTCAAGATCACTGAGGTCGAGTTTTTCACACTGGCTATTAATCAATTCAAAGACTTGTGCCATGCGCTCTTCATGACTGAATTCAACCAATGATTGCTTACTCTTAATACGGGCGCTGCCCGTCGGGAGTGAATCATCGATTTCAAAATGCATCTCGCGACCCGAGCTACTTAAACCATGCTCTAGGTGCAGTGCATCTTTAGCACTGACAAATATTTTAATATTTTCAGCACCATCAGGCAGTTGCCCAAGGGCTGAAATTACTTTTTGGGTAATTTGATTATCGCCCTGCTCCAGCTCTCTTTCGATAATGGTTTCACAGGCCGTTTTTATCAACTGACTTAATACTTGTGGCACTGCGCCATCTTTTTCTGTCAAGCTTTGCTCTAGCTGTCGCGCCAAGTCCGCCAGCTTTTCAGCAGCCTGGGTAATTTCATCTTTACCCGCGGCTAAACCTTCTGCTTGGCCGGCTTCAAAACCTATACGCTGGCCTTCTTGTTTGCCTTGTTTATTACCTTCTTCTTTGCCGGTAATCAGGCCTTGCTCTTTGCCTTCTAATTCACCTTTTTCACGGCCTTCATTTAAACCCTGCAAAAAACCTTCTTCGTAACCTTCATTACGAATCGTCTCCAGCTCTTCAACCGTGAGCGGCTCGACGACTTCAATATTTTCTTCACTATTTGCTTCAAGACGCTCAGCGGCTTCTTTTTCCGCCAGTTTGGCTTTATCTGCGGCCGGACCACCACGCCAATAAGGCAAGTCCCAAGGTTTAATTTCGATATCTTCGCTACCGGTTTTAAACTCTTCTTCCTCATTTGAATCTACGGAATCATTCATAATTAGCGGCATAATGGTTTACACCATTGCCTCACCACCCCCACCCAGAACAATTTCACCAGCGTCGGCTAAGCGACGGGCAATGGTAAGAATTTCTTTTTGTGCGTTTTCAACTTCACTGACTTTCATTGGGCCTTTCGCCTCAAGATCATCACGTAGTAGCTCTGCTGCACGCTTCGACATATTTTTGAAGATTTTTTCTTGGACCGCGTTATCCGCGCCTTTAAGAGCAATCACTAATAGATCCGTTGAAACTTCACGCATCAAGGCTTGAATACCTCGGTCATCAACATCGATAAGATTATCAAATACAAACATCAAGTCTTGAATCTGAGTACCCATGTCTTCATCGGTTTCTTTAATCTGTTCGAGCAAATCATTGGCGATGGTGCTATCAACTAAGTTAACAATACCCGCGGCCACTTTAACCCCACCCATAGTTTGAGTTTGCGTGCCGGCCTTGCCAGAGAATTGGCGCTCTAGAATATCGTTAAGCTCTTGTAATGCCGCAGGCTGAACGGCTTCTAGTGACGCTACGCGCATAATAATATCGAGACGTACTTTTTCATCAAAGTTCGACAGTATTTCAGCAGATTGATCGGCATCTAGATAAGAGATAACAATGGCTTGAATTTGTGGGTGTTCGTGGCGAATAAGGTCGGCGACTTGGCGCGATTCCATCCACTTTAATGAATCTAAACCGGTGGTACTGCCCCCCAACAAGATTCGATCGATTAAGGCCCCGGCTTTATCGTCTCCTAAGGCCTGGGTGAGCATATTACGAATGTAATCATCCGAACCTAGCCCCATACCTGTTTGACCACTAACCGCCTCTAAGAACTCAAGCACAACGCCTTCGACTTGTTCTTGTCGCACGTCCTTTAGGGTAGACATGGAAGTACCGACTTTCTGAACTTCTTTTGGTCCCATGTGCTTCAATATTTCAGCGGCGTCTTTTTCCCCTAAGCTCATCAATAAAATAGCGGCACGTTCTACCCGCGAAAGATTGGCTAATAGCTCTTGCTGACTGGCCTCAGCGGGCATGGTATTTTCAGCCATGATATTTATGCACCTTGTTCAAATTTTTTACCTTGCTCAATTTGATCATTCTATTTCCAGCGATCACTATTGATCTTCCTCGCTATTAATCCAGGCAATCACCACCTGAGCCACTCGAGCAGGATCTTCAGCAATTAAGCCTTTCAGTGCATCTAATTGACGCTCAAAGCTTTCTGAGGCGCCGGGTAATAAGAAATCATCCGCACCGGATAAGGTGACTCTATCTTCATCGAATTCATCTTCAGCATCTGCCAGCTCATCCAAGCCCAGCATATCGTCATCGGTCTTGCCTTTATTGGCAATACTGTTGATCGTTGGTCGAATAACCCCAAAGATCAATACCAATAAGAATAGTCCAGCCAAGACCTGCTTCATGATTTCCCAAAACCAAGGCTGCGTCCAAAACTCTGGACTACCCAGCTCAACTTCATTTCTACCCATAAAGGGTGAGTTGATAACATTTACACTATCACCCCTTGCCGCATTAAAACCAACGGCATCTTTAACCAATATTTCTAAACGATCTAAGTCCGCTTCTGCCCATGGTACAAATTGCATTTCACCCGTTTCAGCACTGATCGATTCTTTATCATTGATCACGACCGCAACGGTTAGACGATTAATCTTACCAACCTGTTGTTGTTTATAACTAATAGTGCGATCTACTTCATAATTTCGGGTTGTTTCACTGCGTTTATCCATAGGAACTATCGGTTGACCTGTTACCGGATCAATTTCTTCTGGGGCTTCTGCGGCTCCCGGCGGCTGATTGGATAAGGCCCCGGGAATTCCACCCTCAGTACTATTGACCGTTTGCTCGTTAATTAACTGCTCACTGCGGATGGCGATAAGATCAGGGTTATAAATTTCTTCTGATTGCTCAACCACCGTAAAGTCAACATCAGCAGAGACCTGTGCGTGATAGTTTTCTATACCGAGCACCGGCTTTAAAATACTATTAACCCGTGAGCGAATAGATTCTTCTAAGCGTTCGGTATATTGCAACTGCTTGGTCGCTAATAATTCGCCGCTATCACTTTCGATCTTAGATAATAAATTACCCTTTTGATCAACCACCGCGACTGCGTCTTTATCCATTTCGCTAATCGACGAGGCAACAAGATTCACAATCGCTTCAACTTGGTCTTTATGCAGGTTTGCCCCAGCGTATAATTCTAAGAAGACCGAAGCTCGCGGCTTTCTATGATCGCGAACAAAAACGGATTGCTTAGGAATAGCTAGATGAACACGGGCATTACGAATGGCTTGCACACTGGCAATTGTTCTCGCCAACTCGCCCTCTAAACCACGTCGATAGCGAGCCGTTTCGATAAAGTGGCTGGTGCCTAAATTGGATTCATTATCTAATAATTCTAAGCCCACAGTTTTATCATCAATCAAGCTGGCCGCGGCTAATTTTAAACGGGCGTCATGCAACTCATCTGCACGTATCATTAATACTTGCGAACTGGGATCAATTTCAAATTCAAATCCTTCGCGCTGCAATATTTCAATAATTTCTTGGGCGTTATAATCCTGTAGACGATTTATTAGGGGTTTAAAATTGGGCTCTTTCGACCAAATAAAAATAGCGATGGTCGAAGCAATCGCTAACGCAAAGCCACCGAGTATTGCCCCTTGGCGAACGATCGATAATTTATTAAAACCAGAAACAACAGGGTGTATATCTTGTTCGAGATCATCAATTGAATCATCATCGGCCAGCTCTGAGGGTGCATTCGTCGCCGCTTTTGTTTCAGTCTGAGCTGGGGTTGGAGTCGCTACCGCATTAGCCATTTAATTGCGCTCCACTAAACTGGCATATTCATAATATCTTTATACGCTTCTAATAACTTGTTGCGCACTTGGGACATCGCTTGAAAAGAAACAGTGGATTTTTGCATGGCGATCATTACTTCAGGTAGATCGACATTAGGATCTCCTTGGGTATAACGAGTGCTCAAGCTGCCTGCATGCATAGAGGTAGCATTAACCTGATTAATCGCATTGCCCATCATTTCACCAATACTGGGAGTCGTACTCGACGGGGTTAGGTTCATTTGATTACCCGGACGGACATCAAAAGCGGCGGCCTGGTTAACTAAATCTTGCTGGGTGATTTCATGACGCACTTGATTAACCGATGGGCTAGGATTTAGCTGACTGCGTTGTTGTTGCAGCTGAGCGGCGAAGCTATTTTGGGGTGCGCCGACATTGCTATTCTGCGTGCCGATTGCTTGGCTATTTATTCCGTTTGAGGCGGGGTCAGCAGCTTGCACCTGCTGACGTACTTGGCGCATCTGTAATAAAACAGAATTTATATCGGCACGATTAACCATAATATTCACCTCAACCTTTTCTAGTGAAATTGACGCTTCCGATCATGTTTCACTTATATTTTTTTGGCACTTTTGCCTATTACTATTCCTTTTTGCAACTTATGGGCCACTTTTAAAATAAAAACAAAGTCAAAACTTTAACCACTGCATTTAAGCCAACTGTATTAAGCCAACTGTGCTTCTATATCGATACCTTCTTCCCGTAATTTTGCGACCTTATAACGTAATGTTCGTGGGCTTATCCCCAAACGCTCAGCGGCCTCTTTACGACTAGGCTCTTCATTGAGCGCTTGCACAATTAATTCAATTTCTCGCTGTTTCAAATCACTGCCTAATGCACTGCCTAACGCACTGCCCAAATCATTCGCAAGGGTATTGCCAGAAGACAGCTCCAACGGCACATTTTCTGACACTTCCGGCATGTCAAAGCGGCGGTTTTTAGGCACTGGGGTTAATACCAAGTCATCTGCGGTAATTTGGCTGCCTTGCTGTAAAATTAATGCCCGCTGCACGGTATTATCAAGCTCACGAACATTGCCCGGCCAAGGATGAGATAATAGTTTTCTTTGGGCATCGGCGGTTAACTGAGGAACCGGCTTTTTCATTTTGCCCGCATGCTTCTGCAATAATAATTGCATCAAGGGTTTAATATCATCGGTACGTTCGCGCAAGGGCAACCAATTTAATGGAAACACACTTAAGCGATAATAAAGATCTTCGCGGAAATGGCCATCAGCAACATAGTCAATCAGTTCACGGTTAGTAGTCGCAATAATACGCACATCTAGATCAATGGTTTTTTTCCCGCCTAAACGCTCTACTTGCTGCTCTTGCAAAACCCGCAACAACTTAGCCTGCAAGGAAATATCCATTTCGGTTATTTCATCGAGCAATAAAGTGCCGCCATTCGCTTGTTCAAACTTGCCAGGGGTGGTGGCATAAGCCCCGGTAAAAGCCCCTTTTTCATAACCAAACAACATAGCTTCCAGCATGTTTTCTGGAATAGCGGCGCAATTGATCGCGACAAATGGCTGACCAGAACGTAGCGAGTGTTGGTGAATATAACGCGCTAACACTTCTTTGCCAGTACCACTTTCACCAGAAATTAATACCGTCGAGTCTGTCACGGCTACTTTTTGCGCGACTTGAAATAACCACTTACTTTCAGCAGACTCTGCTATCGGTGCATTTTCTTCGACGATTACCGTCGTAGTTTGGTATTTATTAAGAATGGTTAGCAGTTCTTGCACTTCAAACGGCTTCATCAAATAATCATCGGCACCTAATTGCATGGCTTTAACCGCTTGTCCAACATCGCCATACGCGGTCATTAAAATCATCGGTAGCCAAGGTTGATTTTTTTTGACATGGGCTAATAACTGCAAGCCATCCATTTCAGGCATATTGATATCACTCAAAATAATATCTAATGAAGACTGAGTAATAACTTTTATCGCTTCAATACCATTACAGACATCCTGTACTTGGTGCCCTTTCAGCATCAAAGAATCGACAATGGCTTCTCTTAAATTCGGATCATCTTCAACGACTAAAATTTTCATATTCTCTCCACGCTATGGTTAAGCATTGGCTGTTAATAATGGATAATTTATTAAGTATTGGTATTAATGGCTAGTCGCCGTTTTAGCATCGACTATGGGTTGTGCAGGTAGCCTTAAACTTGCAATCGCGCCTTGAGGCCCAGAAGCGATATTAAATTCACCATAATGCGCCCGCGCGATTGCCTGCACTACGGCAAGACCTAAACCGGTGCCATTGCTTTTGGTGGTGAAGAAAGGTTGTAAAATTTGCTCATTGAGCTTACTGCCAAAACCTGGACCGTTATCTTCTATTTCAATATTCACCTGATATTGCTTATCAACCGTCACCCGAACTTTTAACTGCGCTCCTTGACCACACGCTTCCAAAGCATTGTTGACCAAGTTCATTAAGGCACCGATAAGAGCATCACGATTACAGTGAATATGAACATCGACTTTATTCATTTGAAATTCACAGCTGGCATTATGTTGCTGCAAAGGAATTTCAAGGGCTTCCTGCCAATCATGTAATAACTGAGAAAGCGCCAAATCATCATTTAAGGGCGCCTCGCCACGAGCAAAAATTAACATGTCGCGAATTTGATGCTCTAGATGATGCAGACGCAGCATCATTTTATTGGCGAATTTTTCTCGCTGCTCTGACGGTAAGTCTTTATTTTGCAAGTGCTCGCCATAAATCATGGCAGCACTTAACGGCGTGCGAATTTGATGAGCAAGGGAAGCAACCATATTACCCATAGAGGATAAGCGCTGGTGTTGGCTTAAACTATCTTGCAGTTTTCGAGTTTCAGTTTGATCGGTAATTAAAATAATCTGCCCAGGTTCCGATCCCAAAGAGGCGGTTTGTAAACTGACTCGGCGACCATCCACTAGGGATATTTCATGACCATCATCCGCCTTAGGACTAAAGCGTAAAGCGATAACATCGCGCCAGCGCTGACCTAATAATGCATCGGCCTCAAATACGCTATTAGAATCCCCTGCAACCTGCTCTTCACTAGGAATTAATAGCGCTTGCGCGGCGGGATTACACTCACGAATCCGGCCTTCACCATCAAGCAATAAAATCCCACCAGGAAGCATGTGTAACAGACTTTCAAGTCGTTCAGCAATGCGTTCTTTTTCTGCTAGCTCACGCATTCTCTGCAGAGAAACTTCTGCCAGTTCACCACTCAGCTCTTCAACTCTTGATTCTAAAAACTCATAGCTTTGAGAAAGTTGGGCTGACATAGAGTTGAATAAATTAAAGGCATCTTTTAGCTGCTCACGATTTAACTTCTCGTGATTCAAGCCATTTGCTTGTGCAGAACTTAGTAACGCGACGTTAGACATAACATCTCCTGTTGGTGTCGATTTTCCGACATCAAAAAAGTATTACTAGCTATTCAGCAATTAGCATGCCGACTTTACGTCGTGTTTATTTTAATAAAGCGTCAGAAAAAAGCATAAAGGAAAGGTATAAAGAAAAGACATAAAAAAAGCCTATAAAACTAGGTTTTATAGGCTTTCAACTGATATTAATATTATTAAAAGCGTTTATACCGCTTCTTTTTCCTTACGGTTAATATCATATTTACGCATTTTTTCGACTAGCGTCGTGCGACGAATCTTCAACTTCTCTGCGGCTCTTGCGACCACACCCGTAGAGTCATCCAGGGCTTGCTGAATTAAAGATTTTTCTAAATCGTTTAAATACTCCTTCAAATCCAAGCCGTTGACCGGCAATAGCGCTGGCGAATCGATGCCGACTAAACCGTTATCGATTTGTGTCACATCGGGTATTGCCGGTGCCTGCATACCATTTTCGTCTATTTCATCAACATGACGGAATTTTTTCGGTAATTCATTAACGCCAACAACACCATAAGGATGCAGAATCGCTAGGCGCTCTACTAGATTCGCTAATTCACGTACATTGCCATGCCATTCATGGCGGCATAACGACATGATAGCGGCTGAATTAAAACGAATAGAGCCTCGTTTCTCATATTCCATACGAGAAATTAATTCATTGAGCAAGAGCGGTAAATCTTCAACCCGATCACGTAGGGCCGGCATTTCGATAGGGAAAACATTCAAGCGATAATATAAATCTTCGCGGAAGGTAGCATCTTCAATCATTTTTTCTAGATTCTTATGCGTCGCCGCAATAATACGAACGTTGGTTTTCAGGGTTTTACTCCCACCCACACGCTCAAAAGTATGCTCCTGCAGTACACGTAATATTTTCACTTGCATATTCAGCGGCATGTCACCGATTTCATCTAGAAAGAGGGTTCCACCCTCTGCCATCTCGAAACGGCCTTGACGAGTTGTAATGGCGCCCGTAAAGGCACCTTTTTCATGACCAAACAATTCGCTTTCTAATAACTCGGCAGGAATAGCACCGCAGTTGACCGGTACAAAGGGGCCCGTTTTTCGGTTTGAATGGTAATGCAGATTACGCGCGACAACTTCTTTGCCTGTGCCTGACTCACCCGTGATTAAAACACTCACATCTTTGTCGGCAACTTGCATAATCAGCTCGCGCACACTTTGAACTTGGCGACTGGTACCGACTAGGCTTCTAAAAAGCTGAACGTCTCGGCGTTCTGCACGACTTCTATTGTGGGTAAATTGTTCACGATAAACCTGACAGCGATGCAGGCTATCTAATAATTTATTATAACTGGGTGGCATTTCTATATTCGCTAGAATAGCCCGGCGTAAATTGTCAGCTACATCCTCCGTTGACTCACTGCCGATGTATAAAATCGGCGCGCCATTATCCCAAGCAATGATGTCCTCAACCATTTTCGCTAGCTTAATACCACTACAGTTTCCTAATAGCACAGCAGAAACTTCGTTACTCTCGGTGACTTCAGCATCAACTTGCTGTCGCCAATTACTGCCGTTGGCGGTAATCGCTTCTTCCCCTAAGAAATCAAGAATAACTTTTAGATCATGGTTTCGTTGTACATCATCATCAATCAACAAAACCTTAATTTCTCGCCACATGGGATCTTTGCCTTATTTATAATTTTTTTGTTGTTGGCATCCCAGCCAACCACGCCATCATTTTGACTTCAGTAATATTAGTAAAGTATCTACTTCCGAATAGGTCAAACTTCTGACACCACTTTTTTATTCTTATAATAAAATTGCATAAGAGACTTTTATAGCTGATTCAGTCGGGATATGACAAGAGGCTTAGGTAATAAAAAGGAAATAAAAAGGAAATAAGAGTGAAATAAACTAAATCCCTCTATTTCCGATTAGTATTTATACAGAATAACTGGTTAATGATGCTTCATTAGCATTTTTCTGTTCAGCGGGCTTTTTTCCATTAGCAGCCAAATATTCGTCGCGTATACCATCCCAACCAGACTTTATTTCCAATAACAAAGCCATTACCTCGTCAACCATGGTTGCATCATTAGCGCTGGATGCTTCTAATAAACGGCGATTCATATAATCGTATAAGCGATCAAGGTTGGCTGAAATATCCCCCCCTTGCTCATGATCAAGGCTGGACTGTAAGGTCGAGATAATATCCATTACCCGCCCTAACAATTTCGCTTTGCCTTCATAATTCTTAATTTCAATCATGCCTTTTGCCTGCGACATTCGGGTTAATGCACCTTCCATTAACATCTGAATAAGACGATGAGGGTCTGCCCCTGCAACTTCCGATGTTGCGCCAACTTGGCGGTATTGATTTGCACCCTTGCTATACATGGCTCAGCCTCTTAGTTGATTCTGTTCTTCATGTCTTAATGACGGCCAAAATTAAAATTACTTTAATAGTTTATTCCTTATTTACCCATAGAACTCTTAATAACTTGTTAATAACTCTTAAAAATCTACTAAGAATTACGGTTAATCTCTGCCGCTAATAGCGGCAATTAGCAAAAATTAAGCTTAAGCATAAGGCTAAGACATTGAAAAATATCATATTATTTTTTTGGCACTGGCCTTGCTTAGTCATAGTAACTAGAAATAATATTTGGTATTAACCATGAACCTTTTACATGCCTCTAATACGAACAAAACTGATCGTTTAGATCTCGACTCTTATACTTTGCTAGTACAAGAAGCAAATCGAGATTTTGCTAAACTGCAATCCAATGAACAATCAGAAGATACCAAGCAGTCAGTTGACAGCGATCTATTAGCGTCATCCTTGTATAAGGTTAAACAGGCTCTAGAGCTCAACCCTATTGGTATGAAGGGGCTGAATTTATTTGCCCGAATTGAGCTATTCCGTGGCAATCCACACAAAGCACAAATTATTATTGAGCGGGCGCTGATTGCCAAGCCCGATAGCCCAACTGCTCTCTATAGCGCAGGCCATATTGCACTAGCACTGGGCCAATTGGCTTCTGCTGAGCAGCATTTTAGCGCTTCCTTGAAAATATCTAAGGTCGCCACACGCTCTGCATCTTCGCTCGCCTATACCTACTTAGAACAAGGCAAGTTCGTTGAAGCGTTTCAACTGTATCAAGAATTGGTTAAGACCCAAGCTGATGATCCGCATATTCGGAATAAGTTATTGGAATCAGCCTCACACATAAATGCCGATTTTTATTCGCAAGAATTAGAGAGCAATGTCTTACGCTACTTGGAATTCGAAGATGTCGATTATTCTTTATTAAGAAACCTGATTACCACCTTGCTGCATCATAAATTCCAAATTAATGAAGCAAGCACGCCGCTGGAGTTTGATCAAATTGCTGCCGACCCATTATTACTTGGCAGTCTAAAACGTTTTCACTTCTGTGATGCGCTATTAGAGCGTTTGTTTATCAGTCTTAGGCAAACCCTGCTATTCAATACCGTGCAAGATATGACCATCCCGAGTGCTCATTTAGAACTTGCTCACGACATGGCCGTACAGGCACAATTAAATGAATATGTTTGGCCGGTAACGAAAGACGAAAAAAATATTATTGATGGCTTGGAAAAGTTATTATTCAAAATAACGGAAGAAAGCCAATGGCAGCTCGACGACATCGCCCCCGCTATTCTTATCTTGGCGCAATATAAAGACTTATCAAAATCAATACTGGCCACCGCTCTTGTTGCCAAGCCCATTAAACAGGCTCTCAAGAATAGCTACCTTGCTGACATCATCGATTACGCGATTAATAACCGTGAAAGCGAAATTCAATTAGCGAAAAACCTACCCTATTGGACCCATAACCATTCGGCTAATAACAACCCAGGCACTAAAAATTCAGTCTCCGCCAAAGTTCAAGATCAATACGAAGAAAATCCTTACCCACGTTGGAAGGATATTGGTTTCAATATCGCCAGCAGTTATCAACAGGCACTATTAAAAAACTTCCCACAATTAAACCTCAGTCATTGGCGAGGAAAAGCCAAGCTTAATGTTTTAGTGGCAGGTTGCGGCACCGGCCGCCAAGCGATTCGTTTGGCAAGCTACTTCAATGATTTGAATGTGGTGGCGATTGACTTAAGTGGGCGTTCATTGGCGTATGCTAAACAACAAGCGAAGAAGTATAAGGTTAAGAATGTTCAGTTTATTCAAGCGGATATTCTTGAGTTCTCAAACTTTCCTATGCTATTTGATGTCATCGAATGCTCTGGAGTCTTGCATCATATGGAAGACCCAGAACAAGGATTACAGAGCTTACAAACGTTGCTTTCTCCGACGGGGGTAATGAAGATCGCCTTATACAGTGAAGCAGCGCGTAAGCAAGTAATCACTTTTAGAAAGCTAATAGCCGATAATAGTCAGCAAACAGGACAGGCATTAGATCAACGTTTATTACGCCAAGCCTTATTAATGAAACAGATTCCTGGGCACTGGGATAAAATCGTTAACTCACAAGATTTCTATAGCATGAGTAATTGCCGTGATCTTATCTTCCATGAACAAGAGCACCAATTCACTCCGGCTAAAATTGCAGATTTATTGGCGAATAACCATCTCGACTTTATCGGTATGTTGCCCACCACCAGCGCTCGCCAAACTTTTGAGCAACAGATTGGAGATTTGGCTAGTAACAATACTCTTGAAAACTGGGATAAGGTGGAACAGTCTCAACAGGATATTTTCGAAGGAATGTATCAGTTCTATTGCCGTAAGCAATCGAATATAAAATTCCTATAGCTCCTATAATCAAGAGCCTTATCGCAAACAAAAAAAATAGTCAGTATTAACTGCCTATTTTTTTGTCTGACATTTATGATTTACTTACCGTAATTATTCATCGCATCAAACTGCTGCTTCACGAAATCAGCCGTTGAATTTAATTTTGATACAATCAAATCATTATACAAAAACTGGCTTTTTAAGCGTGATTCTTGAGCCAACATACGGGCATCAAGCGCCGCACGCTTTTCGGCGAGCTTCTCTTTATCGCTATCAAGAGAATCCAATTTATTTGGAATAAGACCATCGGTTGTATCCAGCATGGCCAATAAACTGGCATTCAATTGATCAGCAAAGCCAGAAATATAGGTCACACTACCCCGCGCTCCTAATGCCCCACCAGTAACCTTCATACGAATGCCACTGGAAAGTGCGACCTCACCATCTTGCGCCTTGCCAGATTCGCCATCCGCTTTACCGTTAATAAAGCCAAAAATAGCAGAAGCGGGACCCGAAACATCTACCATTTCAACGGTCGAATCTTCACCAATGGAAGCTGAAATAATGCCAAACTTTTGATAGGAGAACGAAGCAGGATCATCGTTATATTCAACCTTAACGCTAATCCCTGCAGCATCAAATTCAGAATCTAAATTAATCGCTGTTTGTAATGCCGCCGCTAATGATTCTCCTGAGTTATATACCGCAGGCTCTGCCAAACTAATAGTACGTTCAACCCCATCTACTTTAATAATAAAACTATTATTGGTGGCATCGATATTCACCGGAGTGGTAAAATCTGCCGCTGTATTAGCGATGTAAAAGCCATTACTGGCTTTTACATTACCATCGGTAGCCGTCAAATACTGACCATTACCCTTGGCATCAATTCCATTCACCTTACCTTCGACACTTTGTCCTTGCGCAACTGATGGTGAATAAACACTAGCATCCTGTAAACCAAAAAATGCAATTCCTTCTGAATCAATATCCGCAAACGATACTTGTGTCGCGTTACCACCCACATTAATTTCAAAAGATCCCAGATCAGTCACTGGATCATAAACATAATTCACAGCGGCATCGAGGTCATAACCAAAACGACGAGTATTATCAAAACCCATTGAGTCAAAACCATTAGCTTGCACATCGGCGACTAAACCTAAATTTACCGCAGCTGTACCCGCAATACTCTTAACCTCTATGCTGGCACCAGAACCATAAGTTGCTGCGGTTCTAGTACCATTTTTAGCAAGAGTTTCAAAAAATAAATTGCCACTGCCATCAAGCTTTGCGACCACATCACCCACAGTAAACTGACCCGTGGCGACTAATGCGGTATCAAGTGAGTTTTGAATAATACTCAATGTTGAACTCGCATCATTAGTCCCTGCAGTACCATCACCATTAACATCCACATTAATGTCAATACCATCAACAGCCAAGGTGAAAGTTGCATTATTTCCGACGCCAGTAAAATCAATACCCGCAGTAATATCGGTTGTTACTAAAGTAGAGTCTGATTTAGAGCCACGACCATCAGAGATCACCTCTAGGTATTCACTATGACCCGTTGTAACAGAGGATAATTTCAAACCCGACCCATCAAGGCTCGCAATAACCACACTGCCAGGAGCGCCGCCAAAAGCAGCATCGAGCGCTGCTTGAATATTCACGATATTATCGGGATCATTACCATCGACGATAATTTCTTTCTCTACACCAGAGACATTCACCATAAAACCAGAATTGTTCGTGGTAAAATCAATCGCAGTACTGATATCTCTTGTACCAATACTACTTTCACCACCCTTAGTTAACCCCGCAAATACAGGGTCAGCTGCTAACGCAGTATCCATTGCGCTTTCAAGCGCAGTCGCAAGATCGACTCCTGACAAATAAGTACCCGCTGGCACACTTACCTTAGTCGTCGTACCAATACCATCTACCGCCATATTAAATTCGGTAGCCGCGGCAAAAGTTAAACCCGCATCATCACCATTGGTTTGGATACCTTGGCTAGCACTTAAGCCCATCTCGGTATCACTACTGGTCGTACCTACCGCTGTAATTTCTATTTGTTGTGCACTACCGATAGCAGATGTAGTAAACGTTAAATAACCGTTATCATCAAATTCTGCTATCACAGCACCACTTAATGCAGTGGCATCAATTGCTGTTTGCACTGCCTGCAAGGTATCTTTACGATCTCCGATAATACTATCGCCATTTAAGTCATTACCTGCGGCATTGAGATTAACCGTTACGGGGATAGCACCGCCGCCAATATCTAAAGAGAATGTTGCATTATTTGATGAAAAATTAATGCCACTTGATTCTAAAACAATTCTAGAGCCGGGCTGTGTTGTCGAGCCTTTTCCCAAAAATGCATCACTGTTTAACGTCGTTAACGCAACGCCTTCATAAGTTCCTTTTCCAGTTATATTGAAACCTAAGGTATTAGCGGTATTGGCATCGATACTGGTAAAAGATAACGTAGAATCTTCGCCATATTTATTCGATGTAATAGAAAAGTTTTTATCCACCGTGTTATATTCAACAGTGACATTATAAGAAAACTTTTTATAAGTTTCGTTGCTATTAATTTGCAGCGCGATCTGCTTAGCGAGGTCTTCCCCGGTAGCATAATTGCCAAACGTTAAAGTAATACCTTCGTTTTTACCATTAAGATTGATAGTGAAATTATTGTTACTATCATCAATCATCACAGGGCCAGCAAAGTCTAAGCCAGCAACACTACCGCCTTCATAAATCGCTTGCGTGGCCAGCTGAGTAATTTCAATATCATAAGTACCCGCTTGAGTATTAATCGAATCATTCACATAGCGAATTTGACCATCGCTGGCGTCACCACTTTTTGCCAAGATACTAATAATTGATTCACGTTCTTCTTTCATCGCTTTTGAAAAGACAGCAGGGTCAAACGTCAAAAGAAAATCATTCGTTCTATCGGTATTTACTCCCAGCTCGGTTAACGAGCGATATTTTGTTCCGCTTAATCCAGCAATTGGCTGACTGATCATGGAGCGAACTTGAGACTGAATACTCCGAATAGTCGAGTCGCCTAGCAACAGGCCTGCTTGATCGGTATCTGAATTATACGAGGTTAACTCATCGGCAAATTTCTTGAATTCGTTATAAGCATTAACAAAATCTTGAATTTTTTCTTGTATACCTGCGGTATCGGGAGCAACAATAATTGAAATGTTACCCGCGTCGGCCGATAGT
The DNA here is from genome assembly GCA_016765295.1 of Oleispira sp. Taxonomy (GTDB): domain Bacteria; phylum Pseudomonadota; class Gammaproteobacteria; order Pseudomonadales; family Oceanobacteraceae; genus Oleispira. The sequence continues at coordinate 39,867 of JAESQF010000111.1, read as the reverse complement.
AAATTAAGCGTAACGCCTGGTATGACTTCTTCAATTGTATTTGAGGCTCGGGTAATGATCAAACCATTGGCTTCAATCCGCGCATCTTCACCTTTAGCCGTTTCACTTAGAGTGCCCGCACCCGTTTGAATTTCGTTATAAGATAGAGCCGATAAACCAGACGTTAAAGGGATGCCAGTCACTTCATCGACGGTCATAATTCGCATGGAATTTGTTTTACCGGTATCTTCAGAAGTGATTACCAAACGATAGCCTGAACCATCATTAATAATCGAAGCTTTAGCGCCAATATTGGCACTATTAATAGCCTCTCGAATACTATTTAGAGTGCTACCCGCAGCAATTTCAATCGGGTCCCCCCCCTTCGTTGGGTCAATATCCTGACTTAAAAAATTGCCACTACCATCATAAGTAATTTCACCAAAGGTAATCAGTATATTACCGCCACCAATAATTTCACCCGAACTACTATAAGCATCAGATACAACACTGTGTGCTTTGGCTGTATTTAATACCTCCACACTGTATGTGCCTGGCTCAGCAAAAATAGAGGCCTCAGTGGTTAGAATAGATTCATCAGATGATGTCGCGGTGGTTGAACCTGCGGTAGAAGGTAAAGACAGAGCACTGGTAGTCACTTGTAAGGTAGAGACTAACGACTTGATTTCACCATAAGCCGTTATACGGGCATCAAGAATTGTTTCATCACGTTCAAAGCGCTTATCCGACGCAGCACGCTCAGCACCAATGATCTTTTCGACCAGGTCATTGGTTAAAACCCCCGACCCTAAACCTAATGATTCAATACTAGCCATGATAAGCCTCCACTTCACTCAACTAATCTAGCTCAAAATAATTCAAGCACACAACGAAAAAAACCCAGTACTAGCTTTATCGGCCAGACTGGGATTATTTTTAGCTATCTACTTCAATAAGTGCTAATAAAAAGTTCTTATTGTCACACTTGAGCGCTAAATAATAACGATGGTTCTTCATCATTCAAATTTTGCGCCAACTCCAAAGCTAATTCGTTCGGTATTTGGCGAATCAGTTCTGCAGAAAGTGTATCGTAAACCTTAATCACCGTTTTACCGCTTTCTTCATCCATCTGAAAGTCGAGGGTGCGCTGCGTTGATTGCACATAATCGTTAAGCTTAGAGACAGCTTCTTTCACTTGCTTCTCACTCACATCGGCAATGCGTTCAACATTCGCTGGCAATCCATTGCCGCTTTTTATTGTACCCTCTATTTCTTTGCCACTTGCAGCTTGCTGCTCTTTTCCATAAGCACTGGCCGCAGCAGAAAACGAACTTCTATCTACTAAATGTGCTTTGATATCATTCATAAATCACCTCAATCGCTTAAATTCTTACTCGCTCTTAGGCTCTTCTTTTTAGAAGAGGTGAAACTCTCGCTATTAATTTGCGAGAGTTTCAGTTAAGTCTTGCGACTTATCCTAGAAGAGAAAGAACCTGCTGACCTGCAGCGTTAGCCTGAGCTAGTACCGAGATACCGGCTTGCTGTAGTACGTTAGTACGTTGCAATTCTGCTGTTTCGGCAGCGAAATCCGCATCTCGAATTCGCGAGTTCGCAGCGTTCAAGTTTTCAGACGTTACTTGCAAGTTACTTACGGTTGATTCCATACGGTTTTGGATGGCACCTAAGTCAGCTCGCTGACTCGCTACCTGGCCGATGGCGTTATCAATTGCCGTAATGGCCGCTGATGCGCCTTCAACCGTAGTGATATCAATGTCTTTTAAGAACTGACCATCTTCACCACCACCGAAGGTTCCTGCACTGAATCCTGCTTCGGCTAATTCATCAGCACCGTTAGCACCGTTTGAAACTTCAATCGCACTTGCAGATGTTAACGTTACCGTTGAGTTAGTGGTGCCTGCTGTATTGACATAATTTGCATCTGTACCAGTATAGTCACTTTCACCGATACCATCTTTATCAGCATCTAAACCTATCGCTTTACCAAAGTTAGTAGAAACAGAGCCTGCTGTTGCGTTATCAGCTAGCTTATTATCAATCCCGACAGAAATATTACGGCCGTCTGTCGCGGTCAATGTGATAGATTCACCGTTATCTTCCGCCGTTACACCCGTTTGACCTGATACCGCATTTATCACATCAATTGCTGACTGTCGGTCTCGGCTTTCATCACCAGTTAAGGTAATTGCAGCTGTTTTAACGTTATTGACCCAGATTTCACCAGTTGAACCAGATGCTGCTTTAGAGCCATCGCCAACAGTCGATATTGATGTTGCTGTAGCAGCTGTTGAATTATCACCACCGCCTGTTACAGAAGTTGCATTAACCGTTGCTGTCACACCTGTTTCGCCAGTTGATTTATTAATGGCAGCAGCAACAGAGATACCACTAGCAGCACCATCACTTGTTAAAGCGTTTGTATCTGAAGCTGTATCATCTTTTGCATCTGAGCCAGAAATGGCAGCACCGTTAATGGTTAAATCACCCGTTTCCAGTACATTAGGCTCTATATCTTGAGTTACCAATGCTCCTGCAACTTGCCCACCTGAGATAGCAAAACCACCATCAGTATTAGCAGTAACTCCAGATGCACCATTTTTAAGTTCGATAGAGCCCGTAGAAGGCGTTACATTGTCGGAAGTAAACTTCAATTTACTAGAGTCTTCAGCATCAACAGTAACCGTCACACCAGCAGTAGCACCACTTATCGCCGTTGCTAAATCAGCAAGTGTATTATAAGTCTGAGTTGGGCTAGAAGGGGGAATAGTTATGTTTGTATCAGCACCACCATCGACACTAATAGTAAACGTATCATTCTCACCCGCAGTAATGACTAAAGGACTTGCTTGCGCCGCATACACACTTCCTGAAGGATCAGCATCTGCCGATAAAAAAGTACCCTCAGTAAAGCCATCTGTACCATCTGAAACATTGTAGCTACCAGAGGTAACGCTTGCTCCCTCAGCAATTTGTGTAAAGTCAGCTTCATCAGCACTTGTAATAATCGCCGGAACGCCACCAATAGTAGAGGCCGCAGTACCAGAATCAGTAATTGAAACAGTACCACCACCTGCCTTGTTAGATGAAATAACTATCTGATCACCAACGATAGACGCTGTAATACCAGATCCCGCAAGAGATGCACTAGCAACTTCATTAATGGCATCCCTTAATGTCGTAATAGTAGTTGCTGGTGTAGTTGCTAAGGCTAAATCCAGAAGCTGAGGAGTACCTGTCCCATCAACATCTATATTGAATTCAGTTGTAACACCACCCGTACCCGCAAGGAAAGCAGCCACGCCAGTAATTACAGAATCACCATTTGATAGCTGCTGGACAGTTTCTTGAATAAGAGAGTTCGTACCCGTTGCAGTTACACCCACTGCAGTAACTGCAGTATTTGTAGATTCTAAGTAAACAGAATTACCATCATCTGAAGCGACGGCAATGACATTGCCTGCGATAGTTGCATCCCCAGCAATTGCTGTATTTAGAGCGGTAACCATCTCATCTGCAGTTGGTCCTGCTCCTGGGCCACCGATTACTGGAGTTACAGCAAGGGCGGCAGAAGTACCAACACCTGTAAGTGCAATTGTGAAGTTGCCATCAGTGGCAAATTGATTATTGCCGTCAAAATTGAAGTCAATTCTATCGCGCTTCATCGCTACACTGCCATCAACGCCGTCCGTTAGTGCACTAACACCGGTTTCAATTGCTAAACTTCCTGCACCAGTACGTGCTATAACCGATGAATCTGAGCCTTTATCTACTGTGGTAAAGGTTAGCTTTCCAGTCGCATTATCACCTGTTACAGTAATTAATGGATCAAGATTAGCATCTTGAAAGTTTGTATCCGCTGCAATAGCCGCTGTCATTTGTGCCGCTAATTGCTCTACATCATCGTAGTCGCCTGCGCCACCTACCGCACCGACATCTTCTAAACTTCCCATTGTTAGTGTTTGAAAATCAGAACCGTTAATCGATAATTCAAAGCTATTATTGGTTGCATTAATTGTGGTTGCACCCGTAATACCCATATCACCACTAGTGAATGTTGACGCCGTTTCAGCGGTCATAATAGCTGTATCAGTTGCTTTCGAAGTAATCGCAGATTCACGCCCTGAGAATGTTCCAACAGATAAACCTGAATTTGCAATATCACCAGTACCTGTACCCGCACCACCCGCAATCACGATATCTGAACCGTCATTCGAAGTCAGTGTATAACCACCATAAGAAGTACCAGAACTTAAGCCAGTAGCACTTGATGCCGCTGCAATTTCAGCAGCTTCCATTGTGCCGTTAGCACTGGTATCAAACCCACCTCCAAAGCTAACATCGATATTACGGCCATCGGCCGCTTCTAAAATCACACCACCTGCATCTCCGCCGTCACGAGCAGTTACACCGGTTTGATCTGCTTTAGCATTAATTGAAGAGATTACTGAATCACGATCGGCAGAAGTATCTAGGCCACCCGTTGCGACATTGATATCAACGCCGTTTAATGTAACCGTACCTGTACTTAAGCCCGCCGTCATCTCAGCGCCCGATGCAACGTTGGTATTCACTTTCGCAGAAACACCCGTTAGATCAGACTTAGCATTAATTGTGTCTACTTTCGCAATAGCTGATGCTGCTTGATTTATTGTCGAAGCCGTATCAGAACCACCCTTCGAAGGATCAATAGAAATACCATTGATACTTAAATCACCATTTTGCAAACCAAACTCACTTCCTTGAGCACTCACACCGTTGGAAGTACCTACACCTAATTTATCAGATGTTAACTGGCCAATAGAAATATCAATGGTTTGACCTGCGTTTGCACCTACTTGGAATGAAGCAGAGAAGGAACCATCTAACAATTTACGGCCGTTGAAATCAGTTTCTTCAGAAGTTCGGGTAATCTCAGCGACTAGCTGATCGACTTCTGATTGTAATGCGTCGCGGTCAACGTCAGAGTTGGTAGCGTTAGCAGACTGCACCGATAGTTCACGAATACGCTGTAGGCTGTCATTCATTGAACCTAATGCACCCTCTGCGGTTTGCGCTAGGGCAATACCATCACCGGCGTTACGTATCGCAACGTTCAGACCTTTGATCTGAGAGGTGAAACGCGTTGAAATTGCCAAGCCTGCCGCATCATCTTTTGCGCTGTTAATACGCAAACCTGATGATAAACGTTGCAATGCGGTTTGGTTAGCTGACTGTGATTTATCCAAGTTGCGCTGTGCGTTCAACGAGGCAATGTTGGTATTAATAATTTGTGGCATTTGTTAAACCCTCTGTTAGTCCTTGAACGCCCAAAAATCTGGACAATTCTTTATTCACTAAGGTTAACGACGGAGTTGGGGATTACTTTAGAAATTGTTTTAACTTTATTTAGTCGTATTTAGAATATAAGAAGTGGCTTTTAGAATCAGAAAGAATTTAGCAATATGGAAAATTTATACTAAAAGCACAAAATGCTTTAGATTTTCTCTCTGAGTATTCACAGAGAAAAAGTAAGAGAAGCAACAAAAGAAGTGATAAAAGAAGTAATAGAAAGATAATTAGAGTTTATTGAATAAAGATAGGTTCTGAATCTTGGCATAGCTCTGCTGAGCCGCTTCCAATAAAAAAGTTTGTAAAGACAAACGACTTACTGCTTCAGCAAAATCTACATCACTTAGCTTTGATAATATCGTTTTACTTACAATATCAACATCGGCCGCAAGGCTGGTAGTATTTTCAATCACATTTAAGCGAGCACCTACTTCACTGCGTACCTGCGAGATACTCGACTGGGCAAATGCGAGGTTATTTAAGGTATCGGCCAATAAGTTATCAAGTGTGGCAGCATCCGTTGGATTATCGCCCAGATTATTCAACCCATCCATTAATCTAAAAATAGTATCGGTAATACTTTGTTTTTCAGATGAATTCACTAAAAACTGATCACCAGGCTCTGGCTGTCCACTTATTCTAAAACCAATGCCTGCTGCTAAAATTTCATCTCCACTATTATAGCGTTGCTCTTCCATACCATCGACAACTCGCCCATCTGACGCACGCCGAACCGTATAATTAGGGGACGCTGGTGAAACCGCTGAATCCGCATTAAAGGTTATTACGATATCTTCAGGGTAGAAATCAGCATACGCCTCATCATCAATAACAAACCCAGGGTTGATGACCGCATTCCCCATATTGAGAGGGTTTGTTTGAGTAGTGAAACTATTATCGGCTGCTTCGATATCCACAAAGAGATTCTTGCCATTATCTCCTGTTGCGACATTGGTTGAAGACGATATGGATAAAAACCGCTGGCCTTCATCCCCCGCATAATCATAACGACCCGCTTCATTTTTTGGGAAGGGCAATGTCCCTCCTTTAAAGCCGCCGAATAAGTATTCACCACCGGCATCTTTAGAGTTCATCAAATCAACCGTTGACCCTAAAATCTCACGAACTTCTGCGGCAATGGCCTGGCGATCGGTAATGGTTTGACTACCATCACCGGCTTTAATCGTGAGTTCTTTTAATCGCGTTAGGTTTTCGGTAATGCCCGCAAGCTGAGTTTCTTCAAGGGTTAACCGCCCCTCTGCACCAACCATATTTTTGCCAAATTGATCGCGTAGCGCTTGATCTTGCTGCAGCTGTAAAATTTTAGTCGCCGCAATAGGGTCATCAGCGGGAGTCAATACTCTGCGCCCAGTAGACACCTGCTGTTGAGTTCGGTTCACCTGAGATTGATTGTCCAATATTGCATTCAGCCCTTTGTTAAACGACTGCAAGGTAGAAATACGCATGTTTAAATCCTCCTAGAGACTGATGCTAAAAAGTATTAATTAATGTATTAAAGATATCTCGGGCAATCTGAATTACTTTTGCCGAGGCGTTATACGCCAATTCATATCGAATCAAAGCGGCGGCTTCTTCATCCAAATTGACTCCCGACGTACTGTCGACCGCATCTTGAGAATTGCGCAATAATACCTGGCTAGATTCTCTATTTATTTGTGCACGACTGGTAATAGAACCCACCTCTTCAACCAAGGTGGCATAGGCACCACTGTAGCTGGAGTTACCATTGATACTATCTTTAGTCTGCAGTTCACCCAGCGCAACGCCATTGCGACTATCGGAGGTTCCATCTTGATTAAACTTAACGCTGAACTTATCACCCGCTTCTACTAAACCATCAATTTCTAAGTTAAATCCAAAATGGATGGATTCTCCTACCGGGTTAGTAGGGAATAAATTATTGCCTGGCGGTTCAATTTCTAAGCTGTAATTTTCATCAAGCACAACTTTAATTTCGCCACCCATCGCAATTTTACTACTGCCATTAACTCCCGTCGCATTAACGGCTAACTTTGATTGAAAACTAATATTTCCTTTTTCATCAATAGAAACATCTAAGCTTCCTGCATGAACAAAGCCACTGGTATCAATTTTATTTTGTATTTCTGTTAATACATCATTACCTGTTGCATGATTACCTGTTAACTCAATACTATAAACTTGCTTATCAGGGCCTTCAAATTCATAAGTATAAGGACCACCCAAAGAGAAGTCATAACCCTCAAATTCTGATAAGTTAGTAAAAGTCGACGCTCCTGTTTGCTTTAGTGCCGTATCCTGAGAATTAGAGATTGAAAATCCATCACCTAAATCACCTGTTATTTCAAAAGATAGATCCTCACCATTTAAAGCAATAATAGTTACTGTTTCGCCATCACTCTTAGCTATAATACCTAAATCTTGAAAATCAAAATTAGCATTAATTCGATCAGCTATAAAATTAGCATCTAAAGGCTCAGGCACATTTTCGGGATAACTTGAGTCATATTTAATTTGCGAAGGTAATAAGGTATCGGTTAATACGATGCCATTTAATGTTAAGTTGGTGTTAATAAATGGATTAGCATCTTCCGTAAAATCACTAAGTTCTACCGTTGTACGAGCATTCGCTTCAACCCCATCACGTTGAGATAATAAACGGGCAATTTCTTTTGCCGATGTATTCGCCGAAGTGGTTAATAACGGCTGTGCAGTTTTTATTCCCGTTAGGGGGTTTTCCCGATTAATAGTAATGCGTTCGGGAAAAAAACCGTTTAACGCAGTTACCGTCGGCGCGGGTGCTTGTGCTTGATACGTCGATGTAACGGGTAAATAACCACCAAAACTGGTAAATGCTGTTTTCCCTTCATCCGGTGGCAAAATATTATTAGAGATACCGGGCACGTAGGTTTGATTCATTAAGGGGGGAAATAATGGAATCGGATTACCTGGATCAGAATTATCCAATACATCATAACTCGTCGGTGAGGTAAAGCGCACGAGTAGAGGAGGGTCCATTTCTCCTTCGCTGGATAAGTAAGGCGTATTCACATCGTAAACACTGCCTTGAGAGATTGCACCGCTGCCGCGGTTACCAATCGCTGAATCGGTTGAGATAGGAGATGCGATAGCAACTTCTTCAGGCCGCGTTATTCTAATATCAATATCACCAGCGCCCGAACGAGTAGGCGTTATTAAAAACTTATCTCCCGCTTGAAATGTTCCTGCTTCGAGCCGTATTTCAAAGCCGTCAACTTCTATTGTTTGTGGCAGTAACCCCGTCAAGGCGGTCGACGAAAGCTCTTCACCGGTTTTATCATTATAAACCTTAAAGACAAAGTCTCCGGGTCCTGGAAACTCCATACGATAATTATCGGTGGTTAATTTTGAGCTATCGGTAATGTGAACAGACACCAGCCGATCGTTTGGTTTTTCGTTACGAGAATCACCCTGCACACGTAAATAGGTATTGGACGGTGAGTTAATATCTTTGAAAAAATCGCCACCTTTAGAGCCTTCAAAGTCTATGCCGAGGTAATGCTGCTGGTTGAAAGTATCGGTAATACTCATCGCAACACGCCCTAGAGCATTAATTGTGGGCTCTAAAATCTTCTCTCTAAACTCCAGTATTCCGCCTAGCTGGCCACCTGTTATTTGTGCAGTAATCTCTTGAATCGAATCTCCTTTACGAAAATATAAACCAACACGTGAAGGATCCGTGCTTCCCGCTTGAGCAAGGATTTCATTGGCGTTATTACCCACAACGAGTGCTTGACCATTACCGATAAAAACATTTACCCCACTACCATCTTGTTCAACTGTTTCTACAGAAACCAGTACCGCAAGATCCGTAATGAGCCGATCACGCTGATCGAGCATGTCGTTAGGTGGACTACCGTTTGAGGCGGCTAAGGCAAATTGAATTTGCTCATTCAGTTCAGCAATTGCAGAGCCAATAGTACTGATTTGACCCGCGATCACTTCCATTTGACCGTTAATGATTTCGCTCTGATCATTTAATCGATCACTGATACTGGAAAAACGATCAACGAGTCCATTGGCTTCGCTGATTAATACTTGTCTAGCGGGGAGTGAAGATGGGTCATCAACGACGGACTGTAATGCGCCAAACATTCTTTCAATGCCTGGCTGAATGCCTGTGCCCGAATCGGCTAATAAGCTATCGATTTGCGATGCATTAAGAGAAAGCGTATCGAACTCATTAAAGATCGATGTATCACGCTGCATTTGCTCTGTTAGAAATTGATCGTATACGCGCTGAATCGAGTCAACACTAACACCATTACCGGTCCAAACTCCGCCGGTAAATTGAGGGGTGTTTTCATTAAAGTTGACGGTTTGGCGGCTATAACCTTCAGTGCCGGCGTTGGTAATATTATGTCCAGTAACGGCCAATGCTGTTTGCTGAGCTTTTAAGCCAGAAATACCTATTGCTAATAAATCAGCCACGAGGCACCTCCTCTTGGTCTGCACTTAAGACATTCTTCATCAGTTCGCTATTAGCAATACGAGATATCTTTTGTGCGTATTGTGGATCGGTGGCGTAGCCTGCTGCTTGTAATTCTTTGGCGTATTTTTCAATATCGGTTCCCGCGGCCATGGCTTTTTCATAGCGCTGGGCTTTTAGGAAGTTAGAGTAATCTTTTAATCCCGCTTCAATATTGGGATAAGAACGAAAATCGGCTTTTTCGGTTACGCGCTTACCATCACGGTATTCATGAGTGGTGATGGTGACTTTGTCTCCTTCCCAGCGGCTATCCGCTTTAATGCCGAAGAAGTTGAAACTGTTTTCTTTAATACCATTTTCATTGGTATCGGAATGAATCATGAATTTACCCCAACCTGTTTCTAGGGCAGCTTGTGAGATAATTGCTTTAGCACTAATGCCCATTTCTTTGGCCATTTCTTCGGCAGCAGGATACAGCTGTTGAATAAATTGTTCTGGGGTTTCAAACTTTTGTAGTTTCTCTGCAGATTCGTTTAGAGTTGTCTTTTTACTAACGTCAGTTTTATTAGTATCAGCTTTGTTATTATCATGTTCATTCGCGTCTAATACTCGTTTCTTTCTATTAACGAAGCTGGCGTCAATCTCGAAACCAGATTTCTCGATAGCGGGTTTTAACTGAGTATTTTTCTTTTTAATCTGATTAAAATCGATGCTATGAGAAAAGTTTTTACGTCTATCATCCAATGGCTGCCACTGTACTTCTTCACGCTCAGAAACATCACCATAGTCTTGATTCAATTGACGATAGATCACGTCTGCCAGACCTATCCCTTGCTTGCCCGTTAGATTAACCGACATTTGATCGTCGTACATTTGCTGATAAAAATCTTCTTGAGGAGAATGCATGATGGAGTCTTCTTGGAATACTTTGTTGGCATCACGCATGGACTTCATCATCATTTTCACGAACATAGATTCGAACTGCTCAGCAACTTTATGCAATGCTAGATCTTTATCTTCACGGCCAATCGCATTGATGCTTTGCAGACTGTTAAGGTCTGTATAAACATCTTGTGGCTGTGCAATTCGACTAGTAATCATAAGTCTACCCTGTTCGTTTGATCTATCTCTCATTCTCCTTATTACTAGAGCAAGTTCTTTGCCAACTATCAGATTGTAGGTTTTATGGGGTTTTGAAGGGAGTGTTGGATTTTGTGATGACTAAAGTGGCAAGGGTTTGCCGCTTATCTTAAGGCTGTAAACGCCGTACTCTAGAATTTTCCAAGCACTGCATTAGGTAATACATAGCCACGAACTCTTTTTTAGATTCTTGATTGATTAAAGAAATACATATGACGGCTAATATTTAAATTGTTGTCAGCATTTCGCAGATCGGTATTGGGTGTAAACGGCGTATCCATGACGTCCCGTAGAACGAAATACCCGATATCGGTCGACAAGCGACAAATTGGCAGGAAAGCCAATTTTCACAGATAAAATCTGCCCGAAGGGTGAAGTACATGGATGTGCTGAATGCACTGCGGTTAATAAACCAGCATTCCTTCAGCTATTTTGATTATAAAGCTTAAGTTTAGAGCGCTTACGATTGCGGTTGTGGTAATCCTGTTGCTCTTGCTCTAGCTGATGCTTAATGATTTCATCTTGATCTAGCATCGCAATTAATCGCTGCTGATCGTTTTGACTAATGCGATCTGGGTGAATAAAAAGTAGCTCAATCTTTCGCTGACGTTGATCGATACGCTTATCACTGAGCTCTTTCACCCCCTGCTTTAACAAAGAATGAATTTCTGCTGACAAGGCTTCAATGTCATCTAATAAAGGATTGAAACTTGACATCTATGCCTCCTAGTTAAATGACTATTAGTTATATGACAATCAGCTCAGCCTTCAGAGCACCGGCTTGCTTCAATGCTTCTAGTATAGCCATTAAATCCCCTGGTGATGCCCCGACCTCATTTACCGCATCAACAATTTGACTCAAAGACACTCCGGGAGCGAAGTTGAACATCTTATTATTTTCTTGCTCAGCATTAATTTCCGTTTTGGGTACGATTGCTGTTTCGCCATCGCCAAAGGCGTTGGGCTGCACGACGTCAAAGTTTTCTTGCACCGTCACCGTTAAACTTCCGTGAGTAACCGCCACAGCATCAATTCTCACATGCTGGCTCATAACAATCGTACCCGTGCGCGAATTAATAATCACCCGTGCTCGGGCTTGTCCCATTTTTACTTCTATATTTTCGATAACCGATAAAAACGAAACTCGCTGACTTAAGTCTCGCGGGGCACTGATACGAATAGACGTTCCATCTAGCGCTGCCGCAGTACCTGGGCCTAATAAATCATTTAACGTATCGATGATATGTCTGGCCGTTGTAAAATTTGCCTGATCTAAGTTTAAGATTAAGCTATCACCATGACCAAAGGTATTTGGAATTGCTCGCTCAATAATAGCGCCATTCGGAATACGACCCACACTCGGAATATTCACTGTGATTTTAGAGCCGTCTCTTCCCTCTACACCAAAACCGCCGACGACTAAACTCCCTTGAGCTAATGCATACACTTGCCCGTCTGCCCCCTTGAGCGGAGAGAACAATAATGAGCCACCGCGTAAACTTTTCGCATTACCTAATGATGACACGGTAATATCTAAACGCTGCCCAGGTTTAGCAAATGCGGGCATTTCAGCAGTAATAGAGACTGCTGCGACATTTTTCAATTTTGGATCAGCGCCATTAGGAATGGTAATACCAAACTCTGCCATCATGTTTTTAAATGTCTGTGTTGTAAAAGGGGCTTTATCGCCACTTCCATCTAACCCGACGACTAGACCGTAACCAATCAACTGATTACTCCGTACCCCTGCAATAGAGGTGATGTCTTTAATACGCTCTGCTTGCACGGTATTAAAAATCATCGGTAGCATTAAAATGACAAAAACTACAAAGCGCCAAATAATCATCATATAAATCCTCTTATTAGAAAGGCCTCTTATTAGAAAGGCCACCATGGGCTGTTTGTCATACGACCAAACCAACCTTCTTTGGTTGCGTTGCTCAGGTTGCCACGGCCACCAAATTGAATCCGTGCATCCGCTACCTTACTAGACATCACGGTATTTTCCGGAGTGATATCTTGCGGACGAATTAAGCCAATAATACGAATGTATTCATCACCTTCGCTTAAGGTTAACCATTTTTCCCCGCGTATCTGTAATACACCACTGGGTAAGATATCTGAAACTGTTACAGATATCGTGCCACTTAAGCTATTACTGCGATCAGCATCGCCCTTACCTTTGAAAGTACGATTTTGTTCAACATTGATATCTAGGCCCAAATTCTGCCAAGCCGGTACTGTTCCCATAATACTTACGGGAACTATTTCATTGGAGGAATCTTTTTGCGATTTAGTTTCCGCAGACTTTGACGAGTTATAGCGTTCATCAAAGATCACCGTAATAATGTCCCCTACTTGAGTCGCTTGCTGATCTGAAAAAAGGCTCAAGCTGTAATTGCTTCTATATAAAGAGCCATTAATACTCGGTGGTGCTTGTAAAGAAGAAGCCGGAACTGGAGCAAAGTCAGGGTCATTCGGATAGACGTCTTCTTCAAAAGGCACACTGGTACAGCCCGTCGCGGCAATAATCAATATCCCGGTCATTAGCATCCTTGCGGGAATTAAATTTTTAATAAACTTCATCATATTTCTCCGCTCTTTCAATATTAAAAATAGTCTTTCAATCAAATAGATTCAATTAAGTGTTCTGGGTTAAGAACTGCAACATCTGATCTGCGGCGGAAACAACTTTCGAGTTCATTTCATACGCACGCTGGACAGTAATCATTTTTACCAATTCTTCGACGACTTCAACGTTTGAATTTTCTAATGCCCCTTGCTCAATCGAGCCAAAGCCATCATTAGCCGCCACCCCAACCGTAGGGTCACCACTGGCTGCGGTTTCTTTATATAAATTGCCACCGGTTGATTGCAAGCCCGCGGGGTTAATGAAATCCACTAAATCTATTTGTCCGAGTTCTTGCGGATCTGGATCACCAAAAAGTGTCGCCTGTACGATGCCATCCGTACTGATGGTTAATTGATTGGTTTGCTCAGGGATATCAATTTGTGGCTCTAGGGCATAACCATTTACATTCACTATGGTGCCTTCATCATTGATATGAAAAGTACCATCACGGGTATAAGAAAGTGTTCCGTCGGGCATTTGTATTTGGAAAAAACCACGACCGTTAATCGCCATATCCAAAGGCTGATCCGTTAACTGCAAAGTACCGGTGGTGAATATTTTTTGCGTGCCCGCCGCCCTTACCCCCGTACCCACTTGCAGTCCCGAAGGCAGGCGCGTATCCGCAGAAGAGTTCGCTCCCGGTTGACGCTTGATTTGATACAATAAATCTTCAAATACTGGGCGATCTTTTTTAAAGCCCGTCGTCGCTACGTTGGCTAAGTTGTTTGATACCACGGTTAACGCAAGGTCTTGCGCCTCTAAACCACTTTTACTAACCCATAAAGCTGAATGCATAATGTTCTCCGCGCAGTGCGCTTCTATCTATTGCGTTTATAGTTATTGCGCACTTAATAATTGCGTTGTAGCCGCGCTGTTTTCATCAGCGGTTTTCATTAATTTCACTTGCATTTCATACTGGCGATTCATCGCTAATACTTGGGTTAATTCTGTCACTGCGTTGACGTTACTGCCTTCAATAAAACCACTGACTAACGACATGTTTGGATCAATTGCAGCCCCAGGATCACCTGGCTGTCGGCCACGAATCCGAAATAAACCGTCGGTGCCTTTTTCTAAGGTTTTGGGATCAGGATTAACCATTCGCAGTTGCAGTACTTCAGCAACGGCTTCAGCGCCTTCTCCTTGGCCTTGAATAGAAATGGTGCCATCACGAGCAATTTCGATACTTTCAAAGGGGGGCAAAACCGCAGGGCCACCACCCGACATCATTTGTAATCCACGGCCATTTAATAATCGTCCTTGAGGATCAACCGTTAAGTCGCCCGAGCGAGTATAAGCTTCTTCACCATCAGCCCCTTGTACAACAAACCAACCTTCACCTTCGATGGTTACATCCATAGGACGTCCGGTTTCTTGTAAGGGCCCTTGGCGTAAGTCACTGGCTGGGCGTTCTGCCATAGCAAAAGCACGAGTTGGAAAATGATCACCAAAAACAGGCTGAGCGCGAGATTGGGTATAATCAGAACGAAAGCCTGCGGTACTGGCATTGGCCAAATTATTTGCGTGAGTCGTTTGGCTCACCATGTTTTGTTTGGCTCCGGACATTGCGATGTATAAAACGCGATCCATAATCCAACTCCTTAAAATCTATCATTAATATTGCTTTAATTAAGACGTTGCAAAGGTGGTGCCAGATTTATAAAATACTGAGTTATTAAGGGCTTAGCGGATATTAGAGAAATGAAAAAATGCGTAAGAAGAAAAAGCGGCAAAGATAAACGGCAAACCATCCGCCTAATAAATTATTAGGCGGTGATGGTCTGCCGTTATTTAAATCAAATATTCAGAATGGTTTGGGTCACCTGATCCATAGTTTCAATGGTTTTCGCACTGGCCTGGAAGTTCCGTTGCGCGATAATCAAGCCTACCAGTTCTTCAGAAATATCAACGTTAGAATCTTCTAACGCCGACGCTCGTATTTGACCAAATGATGCGGTTCGTGGCGAGCCTACGGTCGCAACACCAGATTCAAAGGATTCCGCCCAACCCGTATCGCCTAAGGGCGTTAGCCCTTCTGGATTACGGAAGTTTGCCAGCGCTACTTGTCCCAAAACTTGCGCCTGACCATTGGTATAACGGGCAAAGATAACCCCCTCTTGGTCTACTTCTAAACCTGCTAATCGCCCAGTGGCATAACCATTTTGACTGACCTCACTGACCGCGAAAGAGCTACCAAACTGGGTCGAACCATCAAGAATAACTTCGAAGTTTGAGTTACTTGGTGGCTCCGTCAACGGTAAACCCCCTTCTAAAATATTTAACGAAGTCATTGCCCCAGTCGGGTCCCCCTGACCATCAACTGGATCCCAATTCGTTACAAACATATCGCCGGTCGCGTCAGTATCTAAGGTGCCATCCTGATTAAAAAACAATTCATAACGCGCTCGAGTAGGCACAAGATTTTCGGGGAAGTCTAAAGTTGAATCAGGATCCCCTACCTCTTGCCCATCAACCGTTATATACATCGCCCAAATATTCGCCTCATTAGGGCGGGTCGGATCTAACGGTTCTTTAACAAAAAATTGAGTCATCACATGATCATTACCCAAGCTATCGTACATCGTTAACGATGTTGCATGGTTATAGGTATTTTGATCTAAAGGATCAAAAGAATTTAATATAATGGGGGTAAATTCATCTTCGCTTAGTGCACCAAATAATCCTGAAACTACAGGAATAGGATTTTGCATCACATAACCTTCATTTAAGGTAAAGGTGATATGACCACCCACCGCTGCTGCCGTTGCTGCCGTTGCCGTTCCTCCCAATACCACGGGGCCGGTATTTACCGCCCCAATAACCACTAGGCTATCCGTTGGAGAGGCACTATCAATCTCTATTTTTACATCACGACCGATTTCATTGGTGATCACTAAGTCGCCAAACTCATTCACTTCTGCGGTAAAACCAGGCAAGGTGGTGCCACGATAACTAACAATTTCATCAGCCAATTCCGGTAAGGTCGTTGACGTTAAACGCTGACCATTTACCGTCAAACTCATAATATTACCCGGATTATTATAACTGGATAACGGAATCGTCATCACTGTATTCGCCGTCGCAGTAATCCCTGGCTGCTGATTAAAAATACTGGCAATTTCATTCGCCTCAGTGCCCTCTGGTATCGTTACTACTGTTTCATTACCATCAGGGTCAACAATCGTTGCTATCTGTTCTGGGTATTGGTTATTCACCCCTTCAATACCTGTGGTTAATAAACTGCCATCCGCTGGGTTAGTTTGCAAAATTGCAAACAGTTCTTCTGAACTAATATCAGGGCCAGAAGCGGTTAAGTCAGAAATACTTATAATGGAAGCTTCACCCTCTTCCACAGCCAATAATTCTAAGGTAAATTGTGGCGGTACAACTTTAGGGCTTATTTCAACGGCTTGGGCGCGAATACCAATATAATCGTTGGCATTTTGGCTGTTTAACTGGCGATTAATACTCGTGGCTAGCTGCTGAACTGAGCGGTAATCCTCATCCAAGCTGATTAAAACAGAGCCTGAGCGGTTATCATTATCGGGGGCCGGTACGGTTAAATTAAGACGGAAGGAATTGGTTTTATCGATTTCATTCTGCCCCGTCACGGCAAATATGCTATTTAAGCCAAGCCCGACAACCGCTTGTGGCTCTGCCACCGTTGGTGTAATGGCGATACCTTCACCACCACCGACAAAAGTATTCGTAAACACCAGTTGGCCACCCACTGCAGCCACCGTCACTTTGCCGTTTAATCCCGTGGAACCAATATACACATCAATCTGCTGCTGTACGGCGACGGCGACATCTTCAAGACTGGCATAATTATTCGCTGGAATAACGATATCAAAGGGCCCTGCACCATTACCACTGGTACTAGTTACTTCTAACGCAAACTGATTATTAGCCAGTACTGGCTCGGTTCCACCATCAAACCGATTGGTGCTTAAGAAGCCTAAATTATTGAGATTGAAATTAACCGAAGAAACATTGTTATCTGCAATTTGAATGAAGTCACCGTTGGCAGATGTGGGGGCAATCGTATTGGCCTGGAACTCAATCCGTCCACCGATAACGACAGCTCTAGTTTCGGCATTCATTGAAATAGCTGGGGGGACCGTAACCGGCAAGGTTACCGGCGCACTTGCGGTGATTTGACGATTAATTTCATCCGCTACCTCTTGCGCAGTAATAGAGACGTAGGTAGGGTCTGCTGGTGGTATAGCAGGGTACACACCGATTGCGGCAGCCCATACGGCTTCACTGAGATTAATTGGATAAGTTGCCCCCCCTTCAGTGGCGATATTAAATGCGAGTACATTGGTACTCGCGGTAGACAAATCTAGATTTGTATAACCATTATCGGCTGTTAATTGGTGCGGAGCACCTGGGTCAGAGATAACAATACCTAAAGGTGGAGTCGCTGTTGTTCGAGTGGTGGTTAAGGTGCCTGGTATCGATCGAAAATCCGCCGTGATTGGCGTTGAACCCACAAATAATGGTGAACCGGAAATCCCTGGCTGAACACCCGCTGCTGGGGCTCCGAAGATGGAATTAAAGGTAAGGTCATTGGTGGTAAAGCTGGTGCCATTCGTACCGTTAAAACCCGCTCTTGAAATGACCAACTCACCCGTAGTCGCTATAGAAGCCGTCAGTTCTTGCGAGCCAAAAACATTATTAATTGCCGTCTGTATTTCCGCAATAACCCCAGCAGCCGTAAGTGCTCCCGCTGTAATCGCAGGTACGCTGACTGTCTGTAATCCGTTACCATCACCGATGTCAAATTGAATTTCCACAGGAACACCTGCTCCTAAAGTAGCAACGGTGCCTAGAGCCGCAACATCAGCAACTGTAGTAACAGGGGTCGGTAATATCAACGGTAAAGTATTACCCACCCCGCCCGTATTTGCTGTCCAATTAAGTAGAGACGGAACCCCTGCCGTGGTTGGCTGCCCTGCTGCCACTAAGGTCGATGACGTCGATTCAATAATTCCCGAGTCTGCAACACCTATTGCCAAACCATTAGAGGTTAACTGCAAGCCTTGTTCCTGCAATACTTCTTCACCGGCATCTAAGTTTAAAATAGCCGAAACTCGGCTGGTTAATGCCGGCGCCTGGTTACCCACTTGAATTTGTATATCTCCCAATACCCCACTCACCACACCATCTGAGTTGGCAGCGAAACCTTGCAGACGGCCATTATTGTTAGCAACAACGTAGCCCTCTTTATCCAAACCAAATAAACCCGCTCGGGTATAAGAGATGGAACCCCGATCTTCTAGAATGAAAAAACCATTACCATCAATCGCCATATCCAAGGCGTTTTCAGTACCACTGATATTACCCTGACTGAATTGCTGGCGAACGTTTTCTACCATCACCCCACTACCCACAGGCTGACTGCCAGTACCTAATAGTGAACTGGTATAAACATCACTAAATTCCGTTCGGGATTGTTTAAAACCCGTGGTGCTGGCGTTGGCAATGTTATTACCGGTTACTTCTAAATCTGTAGAAGCCGCGCGAATACCACTTAAACCAATATTAAAACTCATAATAATTTCTCCACGACGCTACAATTATTCGTTAACAATCTGTTTTATTTCGTCTATCCCTGCACGCTTGCCACCGGCAAGATTCAGCGTCGCAGAACCTGTTGGGCTTAAGCTAACGCTATCGACCCGAGCACTCATCAAGGTTGTAAACTCTTCTGTTTTACCACCTACCCCACCGGTAATTTTGAAGCTGTATTCACCGGGCGGATAAGGCACTCGTATCGGCTGCCCTGATTCATTCAATACCTGATCACCCGCTTCATCGACATAGAATTCCTGGCGATTAAGTTTGTCATAATCCAGATCAACAATTTTGCCATCGAGCAGCAGATTCAAACCATCCCAACGCACTGACATCTCACCTTTTTCATGATTGCCTAGTGATATTTGTTCTAATAACTGACCATTTTCATCTTCAATATTCAGTTTCAAATCGGTCGCTGTTTCGGGAAAATCCGTTTGGCTACTAATGATGCCTTGCGGCATTAATAAGCCTAAATCATTGCCTGCAACAATCACCGACTGCCCGACTAAAGAGGAAGCTTGCAACGCTTGGCTAGAGCGCATGCCATCTGACATGCTTTCAGTGGTATTATTTAACTTATCCAAACCTTCAACGGTAGAAAACTGGGCTAGCTGTGCAATAAACTCACCGTTATCTTGTGGGTCTAACGGATTTTGATTATTCAACTCAGCAATCATAAGTTTCAAGAACTCATCCTGCCCCATTTCATTGCTTTTAGGCTGATCCGAATTTCGGCTACTGGAATATTGATCCAGTACTGAAGAAGCGGCATTGGTATTATCAATCGCTGACATGGTTATTCTCCNAACATCAAAGTACGTTGCAGCATTTGTTTCGCCGTTTTCAATATTTCAACATTCATCTGATAACTGCGCGACGAAGACATCATATCGGTCATTTCTTCTACCACATTCACATTTGGGTAATACACATAACCCTCTTCATTCGCTAACGGATGGTCTGGTTGAAAACGGGGTTGCAAAGGTGCATCACTCTCCACAATACCGAGCACTTGAACCCCCGCGCCAATTTCACTGCCTTTTGAGTGGAATTCATTATTTTTATTCACATTTAGAAATTCGTTATGCATCACGGCAAAAAATGGCTTACGAGCGCGATACGTTTCATCGATACTGCTGCTAGCACTTTCAGCATTGGCGATATTACTGGCGGTGGTATTAAGGCGAATCGACTGGGCGCTCATGGCAGAACCAGCGATATCGAATACATTACCTAATGACATAATTAATCTCCTCGAATCGCAGATTTAAGGCCTTTGAACCTTGAACTTAAAAATTCAAAGCTGGAGTTATAGTCCATGGCGTTACGGGTGAAGATGGTTTGTTCAATTTGCGTATCAACGGTATTACCATCGATAGAAGGTTGAGACGGATTACGAAAAAGTAGATCGCTATTACGACTAGCGCTGCCAGAGATATGTGCGCTATTGGTACCACTCATGGCTAGGCCCGTTTGAGTTTCTTGCGCTAACATCGCTTGAAAATTCATATCACGAGACTTAAACCCAGGGGTATCAGAGTTGGCTAGATTATTGGCCAATATTTCCGTGCGCTTAGCACGCAATAACATCGCATCGGGGTGTACACCTAAAGCATTGTTGAAATTGATTGAACCCATAACCTAACTCTCTTCGCAAATGTGCATGCAAGAGATATTGCAAAGGGTATACCAAGTTTCTAGTTTATTTTTATTGCTTATTTTTCAAGGACTTAGGGATTTACAAGAAAGATTAGAAGGCTATTACGGGGGAAGTAGAATGATTAAGAGGAGGTAAGCGGCAAGGGCTTACCTCTTTTTTGCCTCTTCTCTTATCTCTTGCCAGCGGTAACCGCTTTCATTTGATAAGAGATGCCAGGATTAAATTGTTGCATCTTATAAAAGTCAGCTAAGCCATTCACCGCTTCCGATGCACCGACAAATAAGTGTCCGTCAGGGTTTAGCGTGCCATGAATACGCTTAAGAATATCCATCTTAAACTCAGGAGAGAAATAGATTAAAACGTTGCGACAAAAAACAAGGTCAAACTTACCTAGCATGCTGTAACTGGTTTGCAGATTTAATGATCGAAATTCAATACGGCGTTTAATCTCATCATTAATTTTCCATTCATCGTCACCTTTTTTAGTAAAATACTGACGTAAGTGAACATCACCCATACCTCGCTTCAGTGCTAATTGAGGGTAAGAACCTTCTTTAGCAATGGCTAACGCAGACGGTGAGATGTCGGTTGCGATAATTTTCACATCCGCCGCTAAAGCACCGGGTTTTGATCGTTTAAACTCTTCTATAGCAATACTAAGAGAATAAGGTTCTTGCCCAGTACTACAGGCCGCTGACCAAATCCTTAAGGGTTTGCGAGTTTTAGCCAGCTCAGGCAATAACTTTTCACGAAATATTTTAAACGGGTGGTCATCACGAAACCATAACGTTTCGTTAGTCGTCATCGCATCAACAACCGACTCTTTCAGCTTTAAATTACGATCCATCGAGACAACTAATTCAGAGAGGTTAGTCAGTTTTTCACTTTCTAATAGCCGCCTTAAACGGCTGGCAATTAAGTATTCTTTATTCTCTCCCAGTTTAATACCGCTGTATTGCTCTAGCTTTTGTTTAAACTGATTATACTCAACAGGGCTGATAGGAAAGCTCATATATTTAACTCTTTAAATTAGCTGACATTACTTATATTAGTTACTTATATTAGCTACTTGGCTTTGTTAAATTCTTCGATGCGATTAACAACCGCTTCCCCTAAAATATCTGGGTTGAATTTAGAAATAAAGCCATCCGCTCCTACCTTTTCCACCATCGCTTTATTAAATACGCCACTTAAAGAAGTATGCAAAACAATGTTGAAATCGGCTATTCGTGAATCACCACGAATGTTCGTGGTTAAGGTGTAGCCATCCATTTCTGGCATCTCGATATCCGAAATCATCATCAGGTATTTATCCTGAATACGGACCCCAGAATCCGTCAATTCCTGTAAATGATTCCAAGCCTGNAAGCCATCATTAAGTGCGGTGACTTCCACACCAATTTCTTGCAAGCAACGCGACACTTGCTTACGCGCAATTTTAGAATCATCAACAATTAATACATGTAATGCNTTCGCCTCCTCNGCAACCTGATCGCTCACCACATCGTCTGACATTTTTTCATTCATCGGTGAAACTTCAGCCAATACTTTTTCTACATCAATAATTTCAACCAGCTTNTCNTCAATTTCAGTAACCGCGGTTAAATAATGATCGCGGCCGGTTCNCTTGGGTGGCGGATGAATATCACTCCAGTTCATATTGACAATGCGTTCGACCCCAGCCACTAAAAAACCCTGAGTTTTTAGGTTGTATTCCGTGATGATCACAAAAGCATCNTCTAAATCACCGACTTTCGTCCCACCCGTGGCCATACTCAGATCCATAATAGGAAGAGTGCCCACACGTAAATGGGCGACGCCGCGAACAACAGGATGACTATGAGGTAGAACCGTCAATTTTGGGCACTGCAAAACTTCTTTCACTTTAAATACATTAATGCCATAAATCTGCGGCCCCTCCATTCTAAATAGAAGAAGCTCCAAGCGATTTGCCCCAACAAGTTGGGTTCGCTGATCTACTTTCTCCATGACTCCTGCCATAAATTTCTCCTTGTTCTACGTCTTCGGCATGGCGTTTGCTGTATCAAATATAAATGAGATTAAGTGTCGAAAAACTGACACAACAAATACGGTTATACTTTTGAGCATAGTTGAGATTGGCTAAATGAATAGTGTGCGCTTTAGATTCATCACGCAAAAATTCATTCTGCACGGAATTCTATTATTCCTTGTGCCAATAACAGCCTGCATTGCCTTAGAAGCACCTTCTGAAGCGCCCTTTGAAGAGCCCGCTGAAGGAAGNCTCGAAAGTAAAATATCAACCCTGATACTCGAACAATGGCATGCCCTAGGGCAGCGAGAAGGCAGTACTTCAAAGGTACTTATTAAAGGAATACCCAGCGGTTANCAAGCACCAGGAAAATGCTTAGCAGCGCTTGAAGTTATAGCAGCAAAGCAATTACGACCGGGCAATAACAGCATTAAAGTAAACTGCACTCTGCGTCGCAGCTGGTCCTTAATGCTCAATGCCGATATAGAGGTATGGCGAGATGTGGTGGTTTTNCGTGACCATATTGGCCGAGGAGAACGAATCAGCGATTCAAGCTTGGTTTTACAACAAAGAGATATCGCCAATTTGCAAAGAGGCTATTTCACCTCATTTGGACAAGTGATCAATAATATTAGTAAGCGCTCACTTAGAGCGGGGGCAGCCCTCAACCCCACTATGATAAANCTGCCTATTTTGGTTAAGCGCGGACAAGCAATCACCTTACGAGTCAGTAGAGTTGGCTTTTCGGTTGATATGAAAGGTCAGGCNCTAAAAAAAGGCCGCCGNGGTGACAAGATTAAAGTGAAAAATAGCAGCAGTGGCAAGGTGCTTTACGGCACTATTATTTCGNCAGATTTGATTTTAGTCGATTAATTATTTTTAGTGAGAAAAAGTTAAAGTTCTCATGGCTTTAGCCGATACAATAACCGTAGGAGTCTATTAAAATGCAATGGCTTGGAGAAATATCCATGAATATCAATAAGTTAACCACAGGTCTTGATGTTGGAGGCAGAGCGAAAGCCGATGCTGCCAGCCCTCAAAAACCTAANACTGAAGAAAACATTAAGGCGCCCAGCAGTGGNAATCATAANGATCAAGTAAAGCTGAGCAGCAGTAGCTTGAACATTCAGCAAGTCGAAGCTGAAGTCAGCAAGATGCCCGACGTTGATGATGCCACCATCGATCGCATCCGCAGTGCCATTGATAGTGGTGAATATAAAATCGATTACCAACAGTTGGCAGGAANAATGCTTGATTNCGAAGGAAAGCTTAATTAATCCTTGGAGTCACTCGTGGCCAATTTACAGCAGATATTCTCTCTACAGCTCCANCAAGAACTAGCAGTCGCTCGCACATTGCATAGACTCCTTTGTGAAGAACGTGAACTGCTAGATCCGCCCAATATAAAGGCGTTAACCGATCTACAAGAAGAAAAACTACGACAGCTTAATAACTTAAAAGAACTGAGTAATCAGCGCTGTCACTGGCTAACAGAACTTAATATCCCCCTCGATAAACATTGTTATTTATCACCNCTATTACAATCAGATAACCTTAGTGATAACCAGCAACTGGCCGGGGTATGGCAAGAGCTTGCCGATCAGTTTCTGCAAAACCGTGATTTAACTGAAATTTTGTCCACTATTGTCTTAACCGCTCGCCAACGTACACAAAGTTTAATGAAAATCTTGCGCGGTCAGAAAAATACCCCTAACTTATATACTAAAAGCGGCCAAACGCAGCCTAGCTCTGCAGGCTTAGGTTACGCCAAAGCCTAAGCAATACTTAGACTGAGCCATACAAGAATTAACATAGAAGGAATTGTCGTGTCAGGATCGCCNGTGATCGAGGAAAACAACGAATATTATTTAGACACCCCTGAAGATGTCTACGGCGCGCTGCGTAAAATAGTATTAATGAAGCAACCCGTGATGATTAANATTGAGGGCAGTGAAGAAAAATTCACCTCAGCAATCACCCTCGCTAATTTAAAAAACAGCAGCTTTTTTCTCGATCAAGTCGTACCACAAAAAGGTAATGAACTTATTCGCGCCGGTCAGAAATTTAGCATTATTGCCGATAGCCAGGGCGTTAAAATTGAGTTCGATGTCAGNGGGCGCTTAAAATATCAGCCTGATAAAGAGCAATACCGTGTCGAATTNCCTAGTCAGGTATTGTATTTACAACGCCGTACCGCTTACCGCGTAATGATCCCACCGGCTCACCAAATACTGGTGAAGTTAAAGATGCAAGATGGTGGTGAAAANCTGGTTGGCCAGCTGTCNGATATATCATCCAGTGGTTTTAAATCAATCTTTAAAGGGGATATTGTTGAGCGCTTAAAAGCCAATGCAGACATCCCTATCGCACGCATTAAGTTCAATGACGATAACAATATGGATTGCAGCCTCTATGCCCGTCATATCATCAATACTAAATCGGGGGATACCCAAGTAGGTTTCGCCTTTAATATGATNTCNGGCATGGGCCANCGCTTTCTCGATCGNCTTGTGGGTGANCTGCAATGGGAAGAACGTCGTAAAGCTGANCAGCTNGAGCAAGANAAAATTAAAAATACCACCGACNTACCGCAAGTATAAAATCATCTAACCCTGTTATAATGCTTTTTTGACATATTCATTACTTAACGTTTATACATAAAAGCATCTCATGACCGATATCGACTTCTATATTTTATCTGCCCAACAAGCCGAGCAACGTCTGGANTTTGCTTGTCGACTGATTGAAAAAGCTTACCGTAGCCGCTGCAANGTNTATGTTCACTTTGATGATGCAGCGCAAGCNAAAANNTTTGACGAGTTGTTATGGAGTTATCGTGATAGCAGCTTTATTCCTCACGGTNTCGTTGGCAGNGANGACNTAGAAGANAACTGCCCNGTTCANCTNGGTTANGGTGACTTACAGCCACCNCATTTNGATGTCATGGTGAATTTGGCNACTGAAATGTCTACCACNATTGCGCGCTATAAGCGGGTACTAGAAATTGTTATNCAGCAAGATGANGTACTAGCCGCNACTCGNAGCCACTACCGCTATTACAAAGAGCGCGGTTANCCGATTAATAATATCGACATGCGNATGTCGGATTAACCCTTCTTTAGATATAAAAGCTAGATATAAAAAAGGCCTGCAATTGCAGGCCTTTTTTTTGCTNATCAATANTTAANCANTTGATCAAACAAACATAACTTTAAGCAATAACAAGCTAGCAACAACCCATACGCTTAGCGGTACTTCTTTACGCTTACCACCGACCAGCTTAGCAGCTGCGTAAGTGATGAAACCCAAAGTAATACCATGAGCAATAGAAAAAGTNAGAGGGGTTAATAATAAGACCACAACCACAGGGGCCGCTTCTGTCAGATCATCCCAATTAACATCCTTCAAAGAATGCATCATCAATACAGACACGTATAAAATCGCCCCTGCTGTGGCATAAGGAGGNATCATTGCAGCCAACGGTGCAAAGAAGATAGCCANCAAGAACANGATNCCCACAACNACTGCCGTCATACCCGTACGACCACCCGCAGCNACACCNGCAGCACTTTCAATANAACTGGTAGTNGANGANGTACCCANCATNGCACCGGTGACAGACGCNGTACTATCCGCCATTAATGCTTGNTTAAGACGTGGNACTTTACCCTCNGAAGTCTCTAGANCTGCACGCTGGGCAACTGCAATTAAGGTGCCTGAAGTATCAAATAAATCAACAAACAAGAAAGCAAAAATAACACTTAATAAAGCCACATCAAANGCNGCAGCGATATCCATTTGCATGAACGTAGGNGCCATNGAAGGTGGAGCAGAAACAATACCTGAATATTCAATATGACCGGTTAATACCGCAATGNCCGTGATCACTAAAATAGAGATCATCACNCCGCCGGTGATATTACGCTGCACNAGGCCAATGACCAGGAAGAAGCCCAATAGCGCCATCGCAGGACCAAAACTTGTAAGGTCACCTAGGCTCACTAACGTTGCNGGNTGAGCNACAATAATNCCTGAGCTTTTCAAAGCAATTAANGCTAAGAAGCTACCAATACCCGCAGCNATCGCTTTCTTCAANGTNTCCGGAATGGCATTAATGATCCACTCACGNACTTTAAATAACGATAAGNCAAAGAAAATAACNCCCGATAAACACACNGCCCCCAAAGCNGTCTGCCAAGTATGNCCCATGCCNANNACCACACCATAGGTGAANAAAGCGTTTAGCCCCATACCCGGNGCTAAAGCGACAGGAAGGTTNGCCCAAAANCCCATAATGAAACAACCGATAGCNGCNGCAACACAGGTCGCGACAAAGACGGCTCCTTGATCCATACCTGCNTCAGCNAGCATNGCTGGGTTNACAAAAATGATATANGCCATNGTNAGGAAGGTNGTAATACCTGCCACGATNTCTGTTTTAGGNTTNGTCCCAAANCGAGACAATTGAAAGAGTTTCTCNAGCATAGAGTACTGNCACTTAATNATTTAGTTATNGTTATCCGACCAATTCGCCTTAGCGNATCGTCAAGTTTGGTAATNTTTACANACTCTCAACAAGCTTGACCAGNTNGACAATTATTTAAAGCCATGACTATAATGCGCCAGANNNGCTGATATTGACTATAATCAATACTGCGATCTATCTAACTGATGNTNTANAAAAAACTATTATAAATNGGAATGACCATGAAACTTACGCACATTGCTTTAGCAACNGCTATGACGGCTACNGCNGGTATCGCAAGCGCAGAAACCTTCTTTACTGATAATAGCCTAACTGTCTTATATGGCGAGGATTATGAAGTAGGTGCATCNGAGAAAGTTGTTGTAACCTTCGAACANTTCAGCGCACACAGCTGGGGNGATATTTTTGTATTTGGCGATCGTTTAATGGATCAAGATAAAGGCAATGAACAGGCTCCTGGAGATGGCGTTGAAACTTACATCGAAGTTTCGCCACGCTTTAAAGTNTCAGGTTTTGATGCCGGTGTGATCAAAAATTTATACGTAGCAACTACTTGGGAAATGGCTGAGAATGCCGACAACCTACTCGTAGGTTTGGGTACCGATTTCAACATTCCAGGTTTTCAGAACCTAAGCATCAATGCGTACCAGCGNNTGAATGATAATGGCGATAACAACTACCAGACAACGGCAGTATGGGGCGTTCCTTTTNCAATCGCTGGCCAAAACTTTATGTTTGATGGTTTCTGGGATTGGGCGACGGGTACTTCTAATGGTACAGCAGCTTCTAGCAACTTCACTTACCAGCTAAAGTGGGATGCAGCTCCAGTATTCGGCGCATCTAACAAAATCTACGTAGGTATTGANCACGCTATCTGGGACAACAAGTTCGGCATTAAAGATACTCCAGGCTTTACTACAAACGAAAACGTAGTAAGCGCTTTGGTTAAAGTACACTTCTAAACAGTGCTTTAGCCAGCAGCCTAACCCCGTTAGGCTGCTATTCCCCTTTTGATAGTTTCAGGATTCCCATGAGCGTTTATAGCGAACAAATTCGCCAAGCCGTACGTACGATTTCAGACTGGCCAAAACCCGGCATTCAATTNAGCGATATCACCCCGCTAATGCACGATCCAAAAATTTTCCGTATGTTGATCGATAGTTTTGTCCACCGCTATCAAGGCCAANATATACAAGGNATTGCAGCATTAGATGCCCGTGGTTTTTTACTNGGTGCCCCNCTCGCGTATGAGCTCGGATTAACCTTAGTACCGGTGCGTAAACAGGGAAAATTACCCTATGAAACCATCAGTGAAAGCTACGACCTAGAATACGGCAGCGCCACCATAGAGCTGCATACCGATGCCTTTAAAGCCGGCGACAAAGTNTTAGTGATCGATGACCTAATCGCCACAGGCGGCACTATGTTGGCAGCCTGCAAGTTAATAGAACAACTAGGGGCTGAAGTGGTTGAATGTGCCGCAATCATCGATTTACCGATTTTGGGCGGTTCTACCAAGATTCGTGACGCTGGCTTTCCTGTGTATTCAATTTGCGATTTTGATTAATAATCAGTCAGGAAGTGATCAATAAATAACCGNTAGTTAGTNNGNGGGAATATAAATCATACTTTTCAATTAATTTAAGAATTATTCTCATTTAGCTATTGCAATGCAAATAAGAATCGTTANTATTAACTTATTCCAACGGGATGCANCTGTTAGTTCTGAACTAATAAGCGACCCGAAAGATGTTGATTCAACCACTATGGGAGTGGTGATTGGATTAACTTCTCGGAGCAATTCTTCACGGCGTTGCGTAAGAGATCTCTCTCATCAAGCTAATCACGGTTATTTCGGCCAGCTGATTATCTAAGCGCTTTAAAAATAAGGCGTTTAGATAATCAGATCTGGCCTCTTTTTTGTCTAAAATTCATATNCCTCTAAAATACTTATCGATAAACGATAAATAATTATTATTATTCGTGATATTACGCTAATCTAAGCCTCNCATNCTTTNAAATGTAATCAACGAGGTTTCCATGCAAAAGATCAAAANAAATAGCAAAAGAATAAGAGTGATCCTTCAAGTCTTATTTTATGTGCTGCCATTAATGCTCGCTCATTACTGGTTGGTACTGGATACCTCTTATGACATTTATAACCTTGTTGGGCTTATTACCCCACTAGACCATCTCTCTTTACTGTTAGAGNCCATCACCACAACAACTAGGACTTTGGCCTTTGCTGCTAGCCTGATCCCAATAGGCATCGTCATGCTTGGTCTTCACTTACTTATTGGTCTTTTTAAAAGCTACGAACACGGTGATATTTTCACCTTGGTAAATAGCAAAAGATATCAGCGACTGGGCTACTGCCTGCTTTTTTGGGTTTTTGGCAATGTGCTCTATGGCGCATTATTGTCTGTTATNTTATCTTCCAACGGCACGCAAGATAATCGGGTATTAACGCTGACACTGACTAGCCCAGACTTNCTGCCACTCATACTCGCGGCNATNATTATTGTNATTTCTCAGATCATGTCCGAAGGACAAANAATCGNNGATGAACANAGCCAAACNATTTAAGCCAACNGATCTAAACCAAACGACCTAAACCAGCGATAAGAAAGAATNTGTATGAACATTGAAATCAATCTAGATATCGTCATGGCCAAAAGAAAAATTCGGCTAAAGACCTTAGCGCAAGAAGTTGGGATTACAGAACAGAACTTATCAATTTTAAAAAACAATAAAGCCAAGGCGATTCGCTTTTCTACTCTTGATAAGTTGTGTGAAGTTCTAGAATGCCAGCCTGGTGATATATTGGTATATAAGAAAAATGAAAGCATTTAAGAATAATTCGCATTTAGTTGTTGCAATGCGAATAGGAATCGTTATTATTAAGTTATTCCAACGGGACGCAGTCAGCTCTATTCTGACTAAGACCTGAAAGATGTTGATTCAATTACTATGGGAGTGGTGATTGGATTAACTTCTCGGAGCAATTCTTCACGGTATTGTGTAAGAGATCTCTCTCATCAAGCTAATCACGGTTATTTCGGCCAGCTGGTTATCTAANNNCNTTGTATTTNAAAGNGNTTAGATAACCAGANCTGGCCTCTTTTTTGTCTAAATCAATATTCTGGGTGAGTNACTAACTTGCTAGAGTTCTGATTAATAACATAATCTATAAATACTTCTCTGTAATTATTATTCTTACCATACCAGCGCTCTACGAGAGCAAGATGCTCCATCAATAAATCCGCTGTGATAATTTNATTTATNGCCGTCATAACTTTGTTACCAAAAGCCGTATTCGAGCAATGAGTATGCATACTNGTGAACATATCAATCTCNTCNATATTATAAAANTGATANTTNTTCGGAATCCCCCTGACTTCAGCATCAAAAATAGTCTGCGCGGAAAATCCAAAGAAGTAGTCCAAGCGATTACTATCCAACATCGATAAGTTAAATTCGACCTCACTGCGAGAAGAAAAATGGATGTTATTCTCACCTCTGTATTTTTCCATTAATTGATGCACTTTTTGGGTGTAACTCATCTCCTCCAGATAACCGAGTATAATATTTGGGTTCGACAGCAGTTTTGCTAAAGAAAGAGTCTCGCCTGGGTTGCCAAATAAATGCTGCTTTGATTTTAATATTTGAATGCCCGTTCTCGGAGCCAGCGAAATCGCTCGACTATGAATTCTATAATCTTCACTTCCTGGGACAATCCAGGACCAAGCAACACAGACATTCTCTTCACGAATTAAGTGGTTGTACCTACGGGTATTGGTGATAACCATCTCATGGTTGTACTGAGGTAACATCCGCTGTAACGCGTTCGTAAAAGAGTCACCGAGCCCCTGACCTTTATAATCTCCGTAAGGNATGAAATTAGGCACTNGNTCCCAGCCCAGCCAACGAATGGTCTCTTTTTCTTGAGCAAATACTGATCCTGTTAATAAAACAANAATTAGACCAGANACCATGAATCGCAGCATTTATAACGCGTCNCCATTTTCTTGAATAGTAGATTGTAAGAATAGACTAAATGATGCTGATCACTCGATCTATGCTTTATTTATGCACTGATAACAAATCGACNTAGCATGAGCAAATGGGACGAGGTTAAAGCGGTATTTTTTATANATTAAATTAACTTTTTAAAGGCGTCTTACGGCCAAGTTATACTTTNGNAANNTTAATTAAGAATAATTCGCATTTAAGTNTTGCATTTNAAATGAGAACGATTACTATTANCTTATTCCAACNGGAAGCAGTCATTTCTTTAGCGAGGTATTGATTAAAACCTGAAAGATGTTGATTCAATTACTATGGGAGTGGTGATTGGATTAACTTCTCNGAGCAATTCTTCACGGTATTGTGTAAGAGATCTCTCTCATCAAGCTAATCACGGTTATTTCGGCCAGCTGGTTATCTAAGTGCTTTGTATTTTAAAGCGTTTAGATAACCAGGTCTGGCCTCTTTTTTGTCTAAANTATGTGANACAGCCTAAATCAAACAACATACCTTTCAATTAATTTTCTATATACCTAATTAGAATAATANTNCTCGTTCTTATGNCCATTTACAAAGATAAAACTGAACTACAGTTAAGNGATNACTATTTTTTGATAACCATTCTTTGATAACCATTCTTTGATAAAGACAGCTGGATGAGANCTCATCTAATTTAGGTTGCTATAAATGAAAGTTTCGATCGTTATTCTTTTATTCCTGTTATCTCACATCGCTNGTGCTGCAACGGCTATTCCGGTTTACCCAGANGAAAATTATCAGCTNATCGNAGGTNTTGACTTTCTAATGGATGAAACGAATGCCTTAGAAATGCATAACATACAATCCAATCCAAATTGGCGGGCAGTTGATCGGCGTAATATTAATTTTGGTTTTATTAAAAATACTCTATGGCTAAGATTTAAGCTGATCGCTAAAGAGGACGGTGAATGGGTATTGTATATTCCCTATCCACTATTAGATTATCTTGAAAGCACAAGTATCATTAATGGCAATATTGGTGAAACTATATCCACAGGAGATCAGGTTAAATTTTCAAACCGTCCGATTAATAACCCTGGCTTCGCATTTCCTTATAAGTTATCAAAGTCAGATGTATTAGAAGTGTATTTAAAAGTAAATACACTCGGTGCNGCNGAANTNCCNTTNAANTTCATCAGCCAGCAGAAATTCATTGATGATAACGGNGTTAGNGAATTTATATCCGGCTGGATGAACGGNATTTTTGTCGTCATGCTGCTGTATAATTTNTTTATCTACTTTGTTGTTCGTGAAAAGGTCTATCTCTATTACGTGATGTGTGTTTTCACAAANCTNCTCTTCTTGGGTGTTTATAATGGTGTCTGGTTTCAAGTCATATGGCCAGACTCCCCCGGTATAAATCATCCTATATTTTCATTCCTTAACGGCGCTATGTATTTTATAACCTTGTTATTTATCACCGAATTCCTACAAATATCGACTCGCAAAGCTTGGTACAGAATATATTTTAAGTATTTACTGATCGNTTTGTTTGCTCTACCTGTTCTAAGCCTAATCATCCCCTATCAAACCATTGTCTTAATTGAAGTNTTTGGTGCACTTACAATGAATATTTCTGGGCTATTAATCGGTGTGTATTTATCCTATAAGGGTGAACCATTAGCCAGATTATTTACTTTAGCTTGGAGTATCTTCATGGTTGGCTTGATTTGTACTAATCTCAAAAGTTTTGGTTTGATTCCCAGTAACTGGATTACTACCTATGCNTTTCAATTCGGCTCATTTGTTGAAGTCACCTTATTATCTATAGCNTTGGCCTACCGAATTGATGCCNCAAATAAAGAAAAGAACAAAGCCCAAAAAGAAAGCATTAAACATCTAGAGCAATATCAGAGNCTATATAGCGGCTCTCTTTCAGGGCAATTTCAATTAGCNNTGNATGGCACNCTGTTAAATGTTAATCCGGCTTTTTATAAAATGCTGGGGTATTCATCCGATNACGAGNTGCTATCACTATCAACTGAAGCTATTAATGAGCGCCANAGCATTGATAAAGAAAAATTCCACACCTTTTTAAANAANATCAAACACAATAAAGGAATGGCTAGTTTCGAAGCTAAGATAACGGATAGGNATAATGAAAAAAAATGGTACTCAATCAATATGGTGGGAGTAGANAACGAATCGGGTGAAATGAAATATTTTGAAGGTTCAATGATTTGCATAAATGAATTGAAAGAAAACGAACAGATAGAAATAACCGCNATAAAAGATAAAATGGTGGCNATGGANAATTTAGTGATCGGTATTTGCCATGAAATGAATACTCCANTAGGCGTAGCAACCACNGGACTTAGTTACTTTATTAAAGGGAATGAAGAATTANNTGAGATTNTNANATCAGGANAACTCACAAAATACAAGTTTGAAAATTTCCTTCAGNNNGGTAATGAAGCCATNNTATTGATTAACGAAAATTTGAATAGAATAAANGTNCTACTAAANCGATTTAAAAATATTTCTATCTTACAAAGCAACTACGAATTCACTGAGTTTAATCTTTGCTCGACCATCAATGAGCAGGTCACCTTGCTAAAAGAGAGTTTAAAGAATCATACCATTACCATAATCTGCCCAGAGACANTCGTTATTAAAGGTTATCCACAAGCGATATCNGATATGTTAAAACAATTTTTAGAGAACAGCNTTNGCCACGGNTTTCTAAATAAGATAGCNGGTGAAATTAATATTACAGCAGTANAGGAAGATAACGATATTGTNATCATTTATAGAGATAATGGTGTCGGCATTTCCTTAGATAAGCATAAAGAAATATTTGACCCCTTTTATACCACCCGCAGAGGATCAAGTGAAAACATAGGGCTTGGTATGTTTCAGGTATACAACATTGTAACCCAGCGACTAAAGGGAGATATTCATATTAGTGATGTCAAAGACGGCTTTGAACTGATTATTCGCTTTCCCATGCTTGAAGGCACTTCGTTTTAACTGATTCATAGCCGTTACGGTTTTATTGACTAGAATTAGATAANNCCCCATAGATGTTAGGCCTTGAAAGGATTCACACTTGAATATAACGAGAGTTTTCCGTCAACAGCTTGGCCAAATCCAAGGGATGCTAAGCCAAAAAATCGTTTATATTCTTTCTCTAATCGTTATTGCCAGCGTTATCGCAGCGTTTATTTACCTGTCAAAAACATCTCAACAAATAAGCCAAGAAACCTCTATCGCCAATGCCCAGCGTTACTTAGAAGCTTTATCAGAATTTCGTACCCTGTATACCTCTGAGGTAGTGCAAACAGCCAAAAAACATGGCCTAACGATAACCCATGATTATAAAAATATACCGAATGCAATCCCCCTGCCTGCCACTTTAAGCATGGCTTTAGGAGAGAGGATAGGCCAGCATCAATCTGGGGCGAAAACCTATCTCTACAGCCCCTTTCCCTTTCCTTGGCGCGATAAAGAAAGCCAAGCCATATTTGATGATACCTTTGCAGACGATGCTTGGCAGGCTCTCAACGAAAGGCCCGATCAGCCCTATTACAGCTTTGAAGATTATAACGGGCAACCTGCCATTCGCTTTGCCATCGCCGATAAAATGCGTGAAGCCTGTATTAGTTGCCATAATAACCACCCACAAACCCCTAAAAATGATTGGAAAATTGGCGATGTTCGAGGTGTATTAGAAGTTATATTGCCCATGACAGGGGCACAGTTAAAGAGTCAGAATCAGCTCAAAGGAACCTTTACCATTTTAGGTTTTATGACCCTGTTATTAGCGATTACGCTATGGACTTTTTTTAATCGACTGCAGCGTGACCGCGCCCGCATGCTGGCCAGCAATAATGAATTAGAATCACAAAAAAATGAAATTGAACAACAGAAACACAGTCTCGAAGAAGTGAATTTCTTGCTCAAGCAACGCAGTACCCAGTTAGAGCAGCACAGTGCTGAATTAGAGCGCGCTAACATTGCTAAGTCAGAGTTTCTTGCTTGTATGAGTCATGAAATTCGCACTCCGATGAACGGCGTATTAGGCATGTTAGACCTGCTGCTAATGACGCAATTAAATCATCAACAAGAACGTAAAGCTCAACTTGCTAAAACCAGTGCATCCTCCCTTCTGGCCATTATTAACGATATTTTAGATTACTCAAAAATCGAAGCAGGCAAGTTAGAATTAGAATCAATAGATTTTAATGTTATTACTTTACTGGCTGAATTCACTCAAATAACCGCCCTTAAAACTGAGGAAAAAGGCATAGAGCTAATTCTAGACATGTCCAACATTCAGCAACTCATCGTCAAAGGTGATCCGGGTCGACTAAGACAAATATTAACTAATCTGGTTAGCAATGCGATTAAGTTCACCGCTCAAGGTGAGATTATTATTCGCACGAGTTTACAACCCTCTGTCAATAATGAAGTCGTATTTACCTGTAGCATTTCAGATACCGGTATTGGCATACCGAAAGAAAAACAGTCGACGCTATTTGATATGTTTACCCAGGTCGACGCATCCACAACCCGCCATTATGGCGGTACCGGTTTAGGCTTATCTATCTGCAAAAATCTATGTATACAAATGGGTGGCAACATCAGTGTTCACAGTGTAGTGGACCAAGGCAGCTGCTTTGAATTCGTTGTTGTATTAGCCGCGGGTCAGTAATCAAGACCCCTAGTACCGAAGATAAATTTGAATTCATTAAAACTTTTAATCGTCGATGATAATGCCACTAACCGAGAAGTACTTAGGGGTCAGTTACAGCGCTGGGAAATAGACGTCGTCGAAGCGGATGGCGGCGAGCAAGCGTTAATGCACTTACACAGTCACCAAATCAATAAAAATGTGAAGCCTTTTGATCTTGCAATTATCGATATGCAAATGCCAGGTATGGACGGTACACAACTGGCTGAACTCATTCATCAAGATGAAAACAATAAAGATCTAAAGCTAATTATGTTGACCTCGGTGTCTGACAATGGAGATGCTCAGTATTTT
This sequence comes from Oleispira sp., assembly GCA_016765295.1. Classification (GTDB taxonomy): domain Bacteria; phylum Pseudomonadota; class Gammaproteobacteria; order Pseudomonadales; family Oceanobacteraceae; genus Oleispira. Next base: position 3,510 of record JAESQF010000111.1, on the reverse strand, counting down.
GCTAAAAAAGGTTTCAGCGCTTATTTTTCTAAACCTATAATTTCCTCTGATTTATACGATGCCCTCGCTATTATTGTCGAAGATGGAAAAGCGTTAGAGCAAGCTCAACCACTATTAACCCATCATTATCTGCAGTCGTTAGATCATAGTAACAATATTGTAAAACAGAGCGGCCCTAATGCTCCCCGCTTACTTCTGGTTGAAGATAACTACATTAACCAAGAGGTAGCCTTGTGCATACTAGAATCAATTGGCTTAACGGCTGATGTTGCTAATGATGGCGAAGAAGCACTAGAAATTTTAAACCAAGCTTCCGCTGAAAATAGCTATGATTTAATCTTAATGGACTGCCAGATGCCTAAGATGGATGGCTATTTAACCACTCAAAACATTCGTAATGGCAAGGCCGGAGCTCATCATCAACAAATACCCATTATCGCCATGACAGCCAATGCGATGAAGGGCGATAGTGATAAATGTTTCGCCGCGGGTATGAATCACTACCTCACCAAACCCTTTGAAGCTGACGACTTCAACAGCCTATTAAGACTGTATTTTCCCAGCATCGCTTAAATAGCGCTATAATTTAAAGAATTCATGCATTAAATCTAAATGGCGAATATCAAGATATCTATATGAAAAATTGCCCTGAAGATCAACTACACCGCCGTATCGCCGAACTTGAAGAGCAGGTTAAAGAACAGCAGCTAGCCTTAGATAATCAACAGTCTAATCAACTGCAAAGTAGACGCTATCAAGAACTCGTTGAGCATGCCCCCGTTTGCATACACGAAATCGACCAGCAAGGTAAATTAGTTAAAATGAACCCTGCGGGGCTTGAGATGCTAGGTCTCACCCTAGAGTCTGAAGTGGTTAATACCCCTTATTTAGACTTTGTCGGGGATGCCAACTTAGGCCGTATTCAAGGTTTAATGCAAGCAGCGCTGAAGGGACATCAAGCCTCTCGCTTTCAATTCACCGTCAATACACCTGCAGGGGATAAAACGTTTGAATCCAACTTTATTCCCATGCCTGACCCCCAAGGAAATATATCAAAATTAATGGGGGTCACCCGTGACATTACCCTGGAACAGCAATCAGAAAGCCACCTTATAAAAGCCATAGAAGTCGCCGAACATGAAAACCTAGCAAAAAGTAAATTCATGGCAAATATTAGCCACGAATTAAGAACGCCCATTAATGGTATTCTTGGGGCGTCACAAATTTTAGCGTACGAGAAGCTAACCGCTGACCAAGCAGAGTTTGTTGATATTATTCATTCTTCTAGTGATATTTTACTCCAGTTAATTAACGACCTACTCGACATTTCCAGCTTAGAGGTCGGCAAAAATCGATTGATGTTAAAAGAAGTCGATCTACCCACATTAATGAAAAACATATTCAATATGTTTCGTATTGAAACACGACAGAAATCACTAAGCTATGAAATCAATGGTCTCGATCTATTACCCACATCGGCTTACATTGATGGCCTTCGAGTCACTCAGGTATTGCAAAACGTTATTGGCAACGCCATAAAATTCACCGACCAAGGCCGCGTAATAATTAACCTTAAAACAAAGCCCATAAGCGCCAATTCTTTTGTCTTCATCGCAGAAATTATTGATACTGGCTTAGGGATTCCAGTCTCTCAACAACAAGAAATATTCCGCTCTTTTACACAATTAGATATGGACATTTCGAAACGAAAAAAAGGATCTGGCTTAGGATTATCTATTTGCCAGAAGCTTTGCCAGCTAATGTCTGGAAGTATTAACGTTGAGAGTCACCCTGGAAAAGGCTCAACATTTACCATTGAACTGCCGTTGCAACTAAAGAATAAAAATACACTCGCGAGAGCTAACGTACAACGCCAATATGATAAAAGAATTTTATTGGTTGAAGATAATATTGTTAATCAAAAAGTGACGTTGAAATTATTACAAAAATTAGGTTTGCAGGTTGTCGTTGCCAATAATGGCCAAGATGCCTTAGCCTTATGCAATAAAGAAGTATTTGATATTATTTTAATGGATATTCAAATGCCTATTATGGATGGTATTCAAGCAACCGAAATGCTATCAATACTGCCTAATTTTAATCAAGCGCCTATCATTGCTTTAACCGCTTCGGCATCCCAGCAAGAGCAATTAAAATATAACGCCGCCGGTATGTCTGGATTACTGGCAAAACCCATTCGCTTAGAAACGTTAATTAAAGAATTTGATGGCTGGTTTAATTCTGATACCTTATAAGCTCTTACTAAAAGCTTCTTACTTAAAGCGGGGGATCATGACCTCAGACATACACCACTACGATAACGGCAAGCCGCTCAACCTCTCAGAGTCTACTAAGCGACAACTAGAGCGAGATGCAGCAAAACACTTCTTACGCCTGTATGAACAGATGTATCAAACCCCTATGCGCAACATCTCGCATAACGAACCTTCTAGGCCTGATATTTCCTGTCATTTAGACCGCAAGCCACTGGATCTAGAAATCGCCCATTTATACGCCAACGCCAGCGAAGCTAAAATCTTAAGCCGTGAAATCATTGAGCAAGTACAAGGTCATAAAATACCTCCTGAGAATAGCGATACCTTAGAACCCAGCGATACATTAAAGCCCAGTGATAAAGAACGAGAACTGCTTAACTACCTATCCGATCTCTTTGAAATGAGCAGCCAGCAGCGGCTAATTACCGCACTCACTCGAATATTAAATAGTAAAAGCCAAAAGTCTTACGACTCTCCCCATGTCTGGCTGGTAATCCGCAATGCGAGCCCACTTTGGCAAGCCCAAGATTTTCAGCAGTGCATGCAGCATTTTAATATCCCCGAAAGTCCATTTGAGCAGATTTGGCTATTGCCCGAGTTTGATGGCAGCCAGTTACCCATACGGCTTTTTTAGCTCTTGTTTCAGCGAAAAAACCCCTATAAAGTATTCCAAACTTACCTTCTCATTCAACTACGTTAGAAATACGGAAAGCTTATGAAAACCCTTATTACCTTAGCCATGGCTAGCTTAATGTCTTTTCAAGTGATGGCGGCCGATTTAAAAAGCCAAGATGTTTCTCAATGGATAACCTCAATGCCGGTTCTGAAGCCCTGGTTAGAGCAGCACCAAAGTGCATTAACCGACAACATCAGTGAGCCCAATAATCCAGAAGTTGTCTTTAAAGAGTCTCCTGCTGCCCTAAAGAAGCTGGGTCTTTACGACGAATTAAATGGCAAGGTTCAAAAGTTAGGTTATAGCGATGTAGAACAGTGGAGCCAAATAACGCAACAAGTGACGTTTGCTTGGATGGCGCTAGAAATGGATGATAATAAAGCTCAGGTTGATGCCGCCAAAGCTCAGTATGAGGCAATGAAAGCTAATCCAGATATTCCAGCAGCGCAAAAAGCGATGATGGCACAGATGCTAGCACCGGCACTGGCGATGGTGAAAGTAGCGAGTAAATCTTCTGCCGCTGATAAAGGCGCAGTGAAGCAGCATCAGGCAAAACTGCGC